>JAZLFR010000019.1:0-55756 GCA_045615885.1 Fibrobacteraceae bacterium | reverse complement strand
GTCGGCTGTAGGCTGACATCTGAATGTTCAATTAATAACTTCGTTATTCTTGATAATGCGTCTCGGTCATAAAAATAAACAAGTTTATTTTTGCGACGCTCGACTTAGTTATCAACTAATAATTTCATTCTTCCATCTTCCATCTTCCGTCTTCCGTCTTCCTACTGATTCCCGACTCCTGTCCTCTGTCCTCTGTCTATAAATGCCTTTTACTTTTGGCCCGGGTATTTTACGCGGGTATGGAACTGGCCTTCAAGCCCCTGCACGAATGCTGCTTCGAGCATCGAAATTTCCTTGACCGACAAGTTACTTTCGTTGAATTCACCTTCGAGAAGACGATCATTGATTGTTTTGTGAATCATTTCGCGAATGTCTTCTGCCGAAGCTCCTGCCATGGAGCGGCTGGTTGCTTCGATGATGTCGGTGAGCATGAGAATTGCAGTTTCCTTGCTCTGCGGCTTTGGCCCCTTGTAGCAGAAATCCTTGATGTTGATTTCTTTTTCAGGATTTTCTTCTTTCGCCTTGTGGTAGAAGAACTTGATTACGCTAGTGCCGTGGTGTTCCGCAATGCCTGCTGCAACAATGTCTGGAAGCTTGTATTCCTTGGCAAGCATCAAGCCTTGGCTAACATGGCTCGTGATGATTTTTGCAGACTGCATTGCATCGAGATCCTTGTGCGGATTGATGCCTTGCTTCTGGTTTTCTGTAAAGAATTCCGGGCGCATGGTTTTGCCGATGTCGTGGTAGAGAGCCTGCACGCGAATGAGCAGTGAATTTGCGCCAATGTAATCTGCAACCTTTTCTGCCAGGTTGGAAACCTGGATGCTGTGGTGGAACGTACCCGGAGCAAGTTCAGAAATGCGCTTGAGGGCTGGTCTATTGAAGTCCGACATTTCCATGAGGGTAAGGACTGTTGTGATGCCGAAAATTCGTTCAGAAAGGTGGATGAAAAGCGACGAGGAAAGGGCTGCGCAAATGGCGAGGGCGATGCTGCCCGCAATGAGTGTCTGGTAGAAGTTTACCCATTCAAGGCGGTTTCTGAGCAACAGGATGATCGTAAGCATCAGGGCGAACATGGCGATACTGCTCAAGATGCCCCAAATGAACTGCACGCGGTAGCGCATCATGGAAAGGAAGTGGATTGCCGCGTAGCAAATGCAGAAAGCTGCCACGGCAATGGCAAGGTCATAGCCTGCAAGAAGACCTACGAGCAGGGAAGAAAAACTGGAGAACAGAATGCCGAGCTTGCGGTTGTAAAGCACTGTCATGATGATCGGAGCGAATGTGAACGGGTATGCCCAGATCCATTCGATGCCTTCTGGCAGAGCGGAGTCCGTCAACTGCAGGTAGGTGGAGGCCTTGTGCACGCCAGCGAGCGTTACGAGCTGGAATGCCGCAAGAACGGTAAACGACCAGATGTGTGCCTTGCGTTTTGTGAGGTCGTGCGCAATCGGGGTAAAGAAGAACAGGTAGAGGAGCGCCACCAAAATAATCAGCATGCCTGCCTGGCCGAACTTTGAGGTGATGAGGCGGCCGCTGTCTTCCTTTTGCTGTGCAATCTGCAAGGCTTCCATCTTTTCGAGAACGTCCTTCGTAATGATTGCGCCTTGAGATACGATTTCCATGCCGCGGGCAACGATACCCTTGTTCAAGAGCACGCCGTCCTTGGCTTCTTCTTTACGGCGTTCCGTTTCTTTATCCATGTAGAATACGTTCGGAACGGTAAATACATAGAGCACTTCGTAGAAGGCGCTCAAAACACCCTGGTTCGAAGAAGCGTTCGGGAAGGTGTGTTGCAACTCGTCGAATGTTTCTTCGATGCTGCGTTCGCGTGGGCGGATTTCGCCAGCTTCGATTGTAATTTCTTCGCCGTCTCGAACAAGGGATACTGTCGGCTTGTCGTAACGGATGTTGCGAATGTCGCGTACGTTGTAGTTGTCCTGGTAAAGCTGCAAGCCGTTCTTCGTGGTTACGAGCAGGGTGTTCGAAACGCCTCGTTGCATCATGCGGTTGAATGCCTGGTACAGGGAGTCGCGAGCGCGGGAACTGGATTGCAGGCTCTTGATTGCGGTCGGCGAAAAACGCTGCTTCAAGGCATCGTAGAGCTTGGAAGCGCGCTGAATCTTTTGATTTACGGTGGAGTCGTCTTCAGCGGCGTTGCTGATGGCGCGCTGCAGGGAGTCGTATTGGGCTAGTTTGCGCAAGTTCTGACGGAATTCATCAAGTACGCGCTTTGTTTCGTCTGGATTGAATTCGAAAACTGCATTCACACGGTCGGCTGCACGTTCTTTTTCAAGTTCGATTTCCTGTTCCGATTTGGGCACTTCGAACTTGATCGGAGCTACGATTGTTCGTGTGCTGACCTGGCCCAAGTGCGGGATTTCTGCGCGTTGCGCAAGTTCCTGGTCCGGGAACAAAAACAGAATCAATGCGATGATGAGTGCGGCACCGATGCCAATGTGAATGTAAGCTTTCTTTGGAGTCATGGTAAACTTCCGTGGTATAATTTAAGCTCTGTTTGGGTGTTCGTAAGCTGCGATAATGTCTTTTACAAGCCTGTGGCGCAATACGTCTACTGCTTCAAAGTCAATTCGCGAAATGCCGCGAACGCCCTTGAGCAGGTGAATGGCATGCATGAAGCCTGAGGTCTCGTTTGGTCCGAGGTCCACCTGCGAGGCGTCACCGGTAATGATTGCCTTGCTGTGTGGGCCAAGACGGGTGAGGAACATCTTCATCTGGGCAATCGTCGTATTCTGCGCTTCGTCCAAAATGATGAATGCGTGCTTTAGCGTGCGGCCACGCATGTAGGCTAGCGGAGCGACTTCGATAGCACCTGTTTCCTGGTAGCGGTTTAGCTTTTCAGCAGGAAGCAGTTCCGAGAGGCTGTCTTGGATTGGGCGCAGGTAGGGCGCGATTTTTTCTTTCAGATCGCCAGGTAAAAAGCCGAGAGATTCGCCTGCTTCGACTGCCGGTCGCACGAGGCAGATTCGCTCCGCTTCCTTTCGTTCCAGGGCGGCAACAGCGAGGGCTACGGCCAGGAAGGTCTTACCAGTACCGGCAGGGCCGTTTGCAAATAAAATGTCGTTTTTAGCAGAAGCTTCGACGAGGGCAGCCTGAGCAGCCGTCTTTGCCATGATGGGCATGCCAAAACGGTTGCGCAAAATGACTTCGGCCTTGAAGTTTTGCGGCACTGCTTCGAAAGTTTCGCCTGGCAAAATGCCAAGCATCTTGGATAGCCAGTCCGCTGTAATGACGGAGCCTTTGCGGGCTGCCATCTTCAACTGGTCTAGAACAGCCAGAACGCCTTCGATATCGGCGTTTTCCTTTTTGACTATGTAAAGAACATCAGGCTCGCGACTCTGGATCTGAACGCAAAAACGGTTCTCCAGCAACTGGAAAACCGTTTCGTTTTCCCCAGAAATCAGCCTTTTCAGCTCGTCGGGAGCTGAATAGCGGACTGGAGTATCGTTCATTATTCTTCTGGAACTTCTTCGTCGGCAGACATGCCGAGCTTTGTCTTGGCTTCGAAAATTTCCTTGCGGAGCTTGTGGTTTTCTTCTGTAGAAGACATTGCTTCGGATTCAGCCTTCTTGAGCTTGGCTTCGCTGATTTCTTCCTTCGGCTTCTGCGGAGCTGCAGCAGCGGAACCACCGGCAGAACCACCACCGGAGTAGGAATCGTCACCTGCAGAGGAGCCACCGGATGTGCCGGCGCAAGCAGTGAACATAGCGATTGCGAGTGCAGAAAGCAAAAGTTTCCAGTTCTTCAAAAGAGACATGTTTTAAACTCCATTGGTAATATGATATGCTAAATATAATTAGATTCATCGCCAAAGGCAAAAGAAATTATTTTTACAACACGAAATATGTAGCTTTGATGCAAGATGCAAGAGCAAGATGCAAGATTTTTAGCAAAAAAAGCCTTTTGGGGGCTGGAGTTTTGTTTATGGGTGATTTGAATTTGTTGCGAAAATCGTATTCTGCCGTATTTATTGCCCCGCGAGGCGAAGAAAATGTGAGCGAATATGCCTTTAGACGCCAAAAACTTCTGGAAAAATTGGACGGACCGACCTTTTTTGCTGGAATTGGGCATGAACCGGGGACCGAAGAAGATTATGTGCAGACTTGGTGCAAATTGATTCAGGATCCTGCCTTCATCTATTTGACCGGCGTGAACCAGCCGGGGTGCTACCTGCTTTTGAACCCGGAGGCTGCTGAAGGCGAGCGTGAAGTGCTCTATGTGCCGAAAAAGGACTTGAACAAGGAATTTTGGACGGGCCTGAAGCTTGGCGTTGGCGACAATGCCGAAGAGGTCGCGCTGGTTACGGGGTTCAAGACGGTACATTGCAGTGCGGACTTTTGGGCAGAGGCCAAGGCCGCTGTCGAAAAGTCAGAATGCCCGAATGTGGGCGTCTTCTTTGAGTCGAATTTTGCGGGCGACCACAACGAAACTTTTGCAAGGCAGATGCTTGAGGTGGCTAGCTTGCGGGGCAAGACTCTGAAGAGTGTTGCCCGAGCACACTTTGAGTTGCGTTTGCCATTGGAAAAATCTCGCGTGGAGTCGGTAAAGCGTGCTGAACGCGCGACCGGCGAAGCTTTTGTGGAATGCCTGCAGAACATGAAGAATTTCAGGACGGAGCGTGACTTGGCTCTTGCTCTTGACTATGGCATGCAGCGTCGCAGTGATGGCGACCTTGCGTTCCCGACCATTGCAGCCTGCGGCGAAAAAGCCTGCTGCCTGCATTATGTGAAAAATGATGAAGCGCTTGAACATGGCAAGATGGTGTTGCTTGATTTTGGAGTTCGTTCCGAAACGCAGTGCAGCGATATTTCAAGAACGATTCCGGTTTCTGGAAAATACACTCCGTTGCAAAAGCTTTTGTACAATGTGGTGCTTGCCGCACAGCAGTTCCATGAAAATCAGGTAAAGCCCGGGGAATGTCTCAAAGACCTCGACGCAAAAGTCTGGGACTTTCTTTACAAGGAATTGCAAACTCGGTTGTCTGCCGTCGATGGCGGTTTTGAACTGCTCTATGATAAGCGTCCGCATGGTGTAAGCCATTTCATTGGGGAGCAGGTTCACGAAGCTTCGCTCATGGGTCGCATGCTAGATGTCAAACTCCAGCCGGGAATGCTGATTTCCAACGAACCTGGCGTGTATGGCAAGTTTCATGCGACAATCGATGGCGTGTTCTACGAAGAAAAAATCGGCATCCGCATCGAAGACGATTTGCTCGTAACTGAAACTGGCTGCGAAAACCTTTCTACAGGAATTCCCAAGGAACCGGAAGAAATCGAACGCATTATGCTAGGGTAGAAAAATTAGGATCTAGGGGCTAGGATCAATTCCTGACTCCTACACTCTTATTTCCAAGTCAGGTGATATTCAAAACCGGCGCTTACAAAGCCTTCGACGGTGAGCTTGCCTATAGTTGTCGGTTCCTCGGCAGCGTTCACGTCGGGGGAGGTGTATTCTGCGCGACCCTGTGTTGCAATTCCCGCTCTAAGAACTAGCCCGTAGTTCTGCTTTACTACAAAGCGTGAGCCGATTCCAAAAACGGCACCTTTGTAGACATCTTCGAATTCGATGCGGGTTTGGTAATAGGACGAAGCTTCTCCGGCATGTTTTTTTCTGCCGATATCTTCAGAAAGGAATGTGTATTGGAAGCCTGCATAGGCAAATGGGGACGATGTCAGCCATTCGGTTGTGTTGAACGAATGTGTAACATGAATGGACAGGCCGATTTCATGCATGCTGAATGACCAATGATCAAGTTCCCTGTAGGTGGTATCTTTCTCGTCCGTTTTTACATCGTGATCAGAATACTTGTAGAAAATTTCTGCACCAAAGATGCCGTACCATGTTGCACCACCGTATACGCTGAATACAGGAACTTGGTCGTCCAGAAAATTCCACAGACTAAGAGAATCTCTGGTAACTCTATAGCGTTTAACTTTGCTCCTAAGAGTATTCCTATACCAGTTGTAAGGCGTTAGCGGAATGCGTGCTTGTGAGTATGCTGCACTTATGCCGGTCCACACATCTACGGTAGGTGCCGGTTGGTAAACTGCATCTGGTTCTGTAGCTTTTTTAATGCGCTCCGCTTTTGTGAGCCTGCGTTCGGCATCCTTTTTCAAGAATTTATTTGCCACCGCATCGCCCAGAATTACTTTGTCTGTAGAATAGGGTACCGTTCCTGCTGCTTTGGGCATGCCGATTGTTTCATCAAAGACTGCGACTTTCAAATCGTTGCCCGCTTTTGTTACAAACAGGACGATTTTATCTTCAAGAGCATTGATCTTAGCTTGCATCATTGGGGTACGGGCTCGCAAAAGTTCTGGAGAAATTCCGTCTTCCAGATTGTCTTTGAGCCAGTTGCCATACATTGCTGAAACGGTATCGCGCTGCCACTCGCCAAGTTCACGGCATGTCGGCTGGCCTATGCCTGAATTTGCCCTGCGCATAGAGAGGCAGAATTCTGCCGGATCGAGCGGCAAATTGTCGTCTTGCGTCCAAATTAAATATTCGCCGTCCTGCCAGACGGTAAAATCGTCTTCAAAATAGGTCGCAGCAAAATTCGAAGAAAATGCAACAAGGACGAATGCTATCATGCGCACGAATGAACGAACTTCCGAATTCATTTTGCCCCCTTTGCGATTTCAAAAGGAATCTTTGAAATGATTGAGGTCAAAATAGTTTCCACATCGTCCGTCTTCGGTGCAGTCTTAACTGGAATGTGTTCTTCAAGCACGGCGGAATAGAGCGGACGCTGCCGGATGTTGTCCCAGAGCGTGAATGTGAGAATTACAGAAATTTTTTCGACCGGCTTATGCAAATCCATTTCGTTCTGTTTTAGCGCATAGTCAAAAAATGCATTTTTATCAAGGTCCGTTCCAAGCGTGATTTCGTGGATCAGCAGCAGAAATTCCGGAGCCTTTCCTTCCATTTTTACCTGGGAGCCTTGTTCCGGCAAGCGACCCTTGAACGAAATCGTCTTGTCTAGCTGGATTGATTCTTCCGGGAACGCTTTTGCCATTTTTGCAGGCAAGAATTCAAGGTTCGGGTAGAAATTTTTTAGCGTAACTTTGACAACTGAATCAGCTGTTTTCCCATAGTGGGCATAGCTTTCGTTTTCTGGAATTCCAAATTTATTGGAGAACCACTTGGCTCGCATGAGCGTAAATACATCGCTTGTTTCTACGAGCGCGATGGAAGCGTTTGCCATAGGAGGCGTTTTGAACGTTGGCCAGGAAACGCTCCAGTTGGCACCCACGCAGGCAGTGAAGAATGAAGAAAAAACAAAAATTGAAAAGACGCAAACTAGGCTTGCGCTAAAATGCAAAAGCATGCTTGCAAATCTTTTCATCTCTCGTCTCTCGTCTCTCGCCTAATCAAGCGCCCCATTGCTTGCGGTAGGCGTAGACTTTTTCAAGAATGCCTTCCGGAGCATTGATAGCCTTGCGGTTTTCTTCGTTTTCAAGGAACGAAATGATGTCGTTGATGTTGATGATGGAGTGTGCTTCGATTCCGTATTCGTCCTGCACGGTCTGGAGTGCGGACTTGCCGTTTTCGAGCTTTTCCTTGCGGTCTACAGAAATGAGAAGGCCGATCACGTTCGCGTTTTCAATCTGGGAAAGAGCCTGCATTGTTTCGTTTACGGATGTGCCTGCGGTAATCACATCTTCGATGATGACTACGTTGGTCTTTTCTGCATACTTGTAGCCGACGAGGGAACCGCCTTCACCGTGGTCCTTGACTTCCTTGCGGTTGTAGGTGAATGTCAAGTTCCTTGCGTGAACGTCAGAAAGCTTCATTGCAGTTGCTGCGCAAAGCGGAATGCCCTTGTATGCCGGGCCGTAGAGGTTTTCTGCCTTGCCGTCAAAGTGCTCTACGAAAGCATCTGCGTAGAAACCGGCGAGCTTGGAAAGTGTGGCGCCTGTGCGGAATTCACCAGTGTTGATGAAGTATGGTGTGTTGCGGCCGCTCTTGGTAACGAAGTCACCGAACTTGAGCGCTCCGGAGTCTACAAGAAATTTTACGAAGGTATCTGTTTTAGACATTTTAAAACCTCAGTTGCAAGAAATGCGTGTTACGGGAGCAGCATTTTGAAGATGCCGCTAAAAATCTGGATTTCGGTAAACTGCCATACAAGAAGCAGTATAGCAAAGATCAGTCCGCAAAAACCAATGTACCATGCGCTCGCTTTTTTGAATCCCTTGATCTTCAACTTGAAAATCAACCAGATGATGGCACTGAATGCTGCAGCGATAATCCATGCGGCGGCAGGGGAGAGCGTGCCGACCTGGTTGATGAGGAATGCGGCAGAAATGCCTGGCATAAAGAAGAAGATTATTGCGAGGAACGTAAGCAGGGCAAAGCCTACATAGTGGGAAAATCCGCGTTCCTTTGCAGCTTCCTTCTTTTTCTTAGGTTCTTCTGTCGGGGCCTGTGCTGCAGGCTGTGCTTCCGGAGTTGCTGTTTCTGCCGGAGTTACGTCGATGACTTCCTTTTCGTTTTCGGCCATAATATGCTCCTACAAAATAAATGTTCTGCCTTCGTGCACGAACACGCGATGTTCGAGCCAAAGCTTTACTGCACTGGAAAGTGTGCGCTTTTCAATGTCTTTACCGAGTTCCACGAGTTCTTCGATGCAGGCTGTTTCTGGCACACGCTGCACATCCTGGGCGATGATTGGCCCCTGGTCCAGATCTTCCGTGGCAAAGTGGGCTGTAGCTCCGATAATTTTTACGCCCTTCGCCCAAGCCTGGTGGTAAGGTTTTGCACCCTTGAAGGCCGGCAAAAAGCCGTGGTGGATGTTGATTACGCGGTAACGGAATTCTTCTGTGAACTTGGCAGAAAGAATCTGCATGTAGCGGGCTAGAATAACGGTATCGGTATTTGTTTCTGCAATGATTTCGCGGAAACGGTTTTCTGGAATGTCTTTATCCTTGTTGCTTGGCACATAGTAGAATGGCACGCCAAAAGAGCCGCCAACAGCGGCCAAGTCGGTATGGTTGCCGACAATGCAGCTGAATTCGCAAGGCAGGTCGCCATCGCGATGCTTGAGGAGCAAGTCGTAAAGACAGTGGTCTGTCTTGCTTACGAAAATGGCGAGACGTTCCTTTTTGGAGGTGTCAAAGATTTTCCAGCTGAGCTGCAAGTGCGGCGTGAGTGTTTCAAGATGGTTCTTGATTTCTTCGATGCCGTCTCCCTCAATGTCAAAAACGGCACGGAGGAAGAATGTGTTGATGTCTTTTGCAGTGTGCTGAGTCAAGTCAACGATGTTTGCGCCAGCCTTGGCGAGAACTTGAGTTGTTCCTGCGATAAGCCCGGTCTGGTCTGGGCAATGGATTTGAAGTACATAACGCGTCATAGTGAACTACAAGATAGCAAAATAAAAAAAGAACTCCGCCCATGGACGGAGTTCTAATAGCTTTATTAAGTAGACTAAGTTAGATACCGAAACTCATTTGGAGCATGTAGTAGCGGTTTTCGCTCTGGCCTGTATAATAACCCATTTCTTCGCCCCATGTTACGAATTCGATTTCTGCAAAGCGGAGCACTTCGAGGCCAACACCAGCAGTCGGGTAACCGCCCTTGAAACCGCCTGCCAAACGGAGTTTCAAAGCGCGGTATGTATTTTCGTAGCCTGGCCATGCGAGCAGAACCTGTTCAAATTCCAAACCAAAGTTCAAGTGGCTGAGTGGCTTGTAGTTTCTGTCGTCGTTCAGGATATCTTCATAGTCGCATGCAATGTTCATCTTGCGGGCGTATGCCGTATTTCTGTTGAAGAAAAGCGGGCTGTAGTTGATACCCAAGCCAAGGTTAGGCGTGATTACTTCGCCGGCAAGTTCGTTGAAGAACACGTTGCGGATTGAGGCACCAAGTCTAACAGTTCTTGTTGTTTGCCAAAGTAGACCGAAATCCATGCCGAAAGCGATGTCTGTGAAGTCAAAGTCTTCCTTTACGCGGTGATTCAATGTGTCGAGAACAGCCTGGTAGTTCTCGACGCCTACGGATAGTGCGTCCATGTTGGTTCTGTTTGCAAGTTTAAAACCTGCACCAACCATGATTTCGTCTGTGATGCCGTAAGCGCCGCCGAGCTGAATCACTGCGTCTACATAGAGCGTGTCGATACCAGCCATCGGCAAGATAAGGCCTCCGTCAACATACGGATGGGCTGTACCTTCTACCCAGACTGCACCGCCGAAATTGTGGAATGCAAGTTCGCCGTCAAGCTTTATGAGCATGTTCA
Organism: Fibrobacteraceae bacterium; assembly: GCA_045615885.1. GTDB lineage: Bacteria > Fibrobacterota > Fibrobacteria > Fibrobacterales > Fibrobacteraceae > UBA1765. The sequence continues at coordinate 45,501 of JAZLFR010000019.1, read as the reverse complement.
ACATGTCATGGTCAAAAGAGTTCAGGTCATCTGCCATTTTCGGGTTGCTGGCTAGGGAGTCCATGAACGCATCGGCCACTTTTACCCCGGCTGCTGCAGCTTCTTCCCTGGTTCTGTTGTAGAGGTTCACGAAACGCATCGAAGTGTGGTAGGCGTCAATGAACTTTTCAAAGCCGCCAGCGCTACCGATGTTGAGTCGCATGTCGACCGTATTGTCTGGGTAATAGCCCATTTCCGGACGTTTTTCGTAGTTGCCAAGGCGACCAATCTGGTTCAAGCCTGCGTAGTTGTAATGTATTGCTTCCTTGTCGTCTACGACTGCAATGTGTGCATTACCCATTCCGTAGGCGCGGGTAGACTTGTGCACTGGACCTTTGGCTGCAAAGGTAGACACTGCAAGAAGAAGTATTGAAAGAAGTATTAGTTTTTTCATTATTAATTTCTCCCTTCAAACCATTTCTTGAACATTGCTTCGTCGTAATTGACCCAGCAACCTCCGATAAGCTGCTTGCGTACTTCCAATGGATATATGACATGATCGTAGTTGGTGTCCATGGCAATGAGCTTTTTTAGATCGTGGTTGTCTGAATTTTTGAATGAGCTTGCTGCTGCGTATTTTAGACGATAGTCGTTTGCGGCAACACGATTGCTTGCGTCTACATAGTATTCAAGTTCTCCGGAATCATCGACTACGCCGTTCATGTCGTGGTCAATTCCGTCTGGGTAAATCTTGAGAATTACATTGTAGTACGGACTGCTATTGTCAGCCGACATTCTCTTGATTGGCGAGAATACACGTACATCTTCGTCAATGAGGCCGTCGCCATCGTTGTCCATGCCGTCGTTAATTTCTTCGTCTACGCAGCCGTCACCGTCATTGTCGATGTGGTCGCCGTAGCGGTAGAATGGAAGCTGGTTCTTGATGGCGTCGATGTGGTCTTTTACATACTGGGTAAGAACTTCGTCTGACCCTTCCTTGTCGGCCAACGGGCCTAGGTTCAGAGTGCTTTCTACGAATGGCAAAATCACATCAGCAACTTCTTCCAAATCGTCGCCGAGGTTTGACAGAACTTCGTTGAGGTTGTTTGTCGTCAACGGATTCTGGAGTGCGCCGTCGGCAACGAACAAAGAAACAACATCTTTCACAATGCCGAAGTCAATGTCTATATCCTTGATCCTTTCTCCAAAGCGAAGGAGTGGCGCGGCAAGTTCAAGAATGGAATGGCCTGCAGCGACACTTTCGTAGCGAAGCTTTCTATTGCTAAGTTTTTTGTTGGTAAAGCGGGTTATGGAATCTCGTCTGGCCAATTCGCGGATATAGACCAATGACTTGGTTACGCCTTCGTAATTTCTGTCTAGTTCTTCGCCTTTAAGACCGACGAATGGAATGTGGTCATTAAAACCCTTAACTTCCGAAAGAATTGTAAATGCGTTTACGTGGTGCTCTGCAAGGGTTGCCTTTGCTGCACCCAGATAGGCTTCCGAATTGGTGGAATCTTCTGCAATGGCTTTTTTGAAATACTTCAAGGCCACATCGTAATGGCCTTTTCGGTATTCCTTGTATGCATCTTCCTGGTAGGAACTTGCGGAATCGTCCGAACCCGCGTTTCCGGTCGGGTTGAAAATATTGCATGACGCAAACATCGTAGCCGCTGCCATGGCGCCTGCGATAGACAATGATTTTAAGAAAAAGTTTCGTTTCATAGGCGATGAATTGTAAGTTTTTTCAGATAAAAAATACTCTTTTTTATTCTTGCTGTCATTTTCGAATTGTGTTAAAGCAATTTAGAGGAGAGTATTTTAAAATAACAACTCCTTTTTGTGCAGTAATTTAACTATCTTGAAAAAAATGCTTTGTCAAAAACTTGAATGCCTGGAAGTGAACTTCGTCTTCCGTCTTCCGTCTTATATCTATATTTATAATAATGGACGCATTAGAGGAATACTTCCCGACAAAGGCTGTTAAGCTTGCTGAAGCCCGCATGGCTTCCGTTTTGCGTGCCGAAAGCGAGCGTTTGGCTCGTGTTGGCCGATTGACGCCGGAACTTTGCCGCAATACTTTGCCTGACATATTGAAGTTTGTTCGCGATTACCATGCTGCGTTCATGGGATATTTGTCGGCGACACTCCCTCAGCACAAGAATCCGGTGACTTGTGGACCGGGTTGCGGCAACTGCTGCCATCATTACCCGATGTCCATTGAACCCTTTGAACAGATTTCTTTTTACGCGAACATTCGCGAGCGTGAAGACTTGTTCCAGATTTTGGAAGCCTGCGTGATGCGCCAGGAAAAATTCTCGGAATTTGCAGAAAAAGCCTTGGCTAGGGAAGTGCCTTCGGAAGACCCGGAAGAAGATGCGTTGCACGAATTTTTTGCAAAGCAATATACGTGCCCGTTTTTGCGTAATGATGGCTGCTGTGGGGTTTATGAAGTGCGCCCCGTAACTTGCCGTATGTATTTTAGTCAGACGGCTCCCGAATTTTGTACTGCGGAATGGCTGCAGACAGAAAAGAACAAGAGCTTCATAGTCTATTTGCCAGACTACATTGAAGAAGCTATCGCTGAAATTTCGGAATATTACGAAGACCTGGATCTCCCGGAAGCGCTTTATGCTGGCGTCGTTCGGATGAATGCCTTGGACGGGGAGATCTTTTGATGGGTTTCTTTGATTTGCAGCTTGATTTGTTTGGCGAAAAAAAGAAGGCTCCGGAACCACCGAAGGTTTCGGCAGATTTCTCTAACAATACGCTTGTTTCCTTTAAATACAGTTCGCACTTGCGCAAGAGTGTGCGTTGCTCAAGGATAGGCCTTTTTGGCAAGCCGGAACTCATTTTGCCTGAGTACATGCGTGCAGACGCCTTTGCCGCATCGCGCGAAATCGTTGCCGAATGGGCTGAAGTAAGCATGCACCGTCGCACGGCAAAGAACAAGGAGCGGGCCAAGGAACTGATTGACCGCTTTTGGCAGAGTGTGGAACAGACGCTTGCAGACCGGGGCGAAAAATCGCTTGCCATGCGAGGCAGGCTCCCTGCGATAGTGCCAAAAGGCAAGGTGCACGACTTGAACGAAGTCTTTGCCGCTGTGAATTCGACATATTTCAATGACCAGCTTTCTTGCCGCATTACCTGGAGCAACCGCGTTGGAGGCTTGAGCTTCCATACCGTGCGCAAGGACCCGTTCACGGGCGAAGACTTTCATTTGATAAGCATTAGCCGTGGCTATGACCAGGAAAACTGCCCGCTCTATGCGGTGGCTGGCGTTGTGTACCACGAGTGCCTGCACATCATGATTCCGCCGGAAGAAAAAGGCGGTCGCAGGGTCGTTCACGGTCGCTTGTTCCGCCAGCATGAACGTCGCTACATATACTTTGACGAATGGATGAAATGGCACAAGGAAGTGCTCCCCAAAAACATTAAAAACATGCGCAGGGGTAAATGATGAAGGCTTACCGTTTTCGCGAATTGAATGTTCCAATCTCCAAGAAAGATGAAGTTCCTGCAGTGCTTGCGAAGGAACTTCGCCTGGATCCTGGCGAAATCAGGAACTTGAAGGTGGAACGATTTTCCTTGGATTCGAGGCGTCGCGGTTCCCCGCATTACTCCTATACGGTAAGCTTTGAATGTTCCAGAAATTTGGATGGCAAGCGTGGTGTGGTGCCGTTTACGGAACTGCCAGAAAACGAGCGAGACCCGCTCGAAAATTCGGTGCCCGCTCCAAGACATGTTCATGTTGTGGGCGCAGGGCCTGCGGGCCTTTGGGCTGCCTATACGCTTTTGCGCCGTGGCTTCAAGGTGACTTTGCATGAGCAGGGCAAACCTGTGGCGGAACGCTTTCGCGACATTCGCAAATTTTTTAACGATCGTATTTTCAATGAACATTCCAATGTGCTTTTTGGCGAAGGCGGTGCCGGTGCGTTTTCTGATGGAAAACTGAATACGCGCACAAGAAACTTCTTTTCGCAGAAGGTGCTCGAAGACATGGTTTCGCTCGGCATGCCGAGCGATATATTGGTGTTTGCAAAGCCGCACCTTGGCACTGATAGGCTTGCGCTCATGCTGCGGGAACTTCGCAAGCGCATTGCCGACCTTGGCGGTGATTTTAGGTTTGGCTCGTTCATGGAAGACTTGGACATTCGCGAAGGGCGTGTGTTTAGGGCAAAATTCAATGGCGAATGGGTAGAAACGCCTGCGCTTGTTCTTGCAACGGGGCATTCTTCCAGAAATATTTATGAGCTATTGCATGAACGCGGAGTGCACCTTGAATCGAAGGGCTTTGCCATGGGTGTACGCGTGGAGCATTTGCAGAGCCTGATCAACGAACGCCAGCTGGGCCGCGGCGTAGATACTAGGCTTACCGGCAGCGCCGAATATGCGCTGACTGCAAAAACGTTGCACGAAACTTCTGCTGCGTACAGTTTTTGCATGTGCCCGGGCGGGGTGCTCGTGCCTTGCGCTTCGGAACGTGAAATGCTTGCCACAAACGGCATGAGCCATAGCCACCGTCGTGGTCCGTACGCAAATGGAGCAATCGTTGTGCCGATTCCTGCTTCGGAAACGCTCTTTGGCGGCTTGGAATTCCAGCGCAGACTGGAACGTGCCGCCTACGAAGTAGGCGGCAAAAACTACACTGCCCCGGCACAGACTATCCAATCGTTTTTGGAACATCGCATGGACAGGCGCGACTTGCCAAAGACTACATACCCATGCGGAATTGTGCCGAGCAATCTGCATGAATGGCTCACGCCGCAAATCGCGGATTCCCTTGCTGACGGTTTTTTGAATTTTGAACGCAAAATTCCTGGCTTTATAAAGGAAGGCCTGATTGTTGCTCCAGAAACTAGAACGAGCTCACCGGTGCGAATCCCCCGAGATCCAGATACCATGGAATCCGTAAATACAAAGGGCCTGTTTGTGCTTGGCGAAGGTGCCGGCTATTCTGGTGGCATTGTGACAAGCGCCGCAGATGGAGCAAGGCTTGCCTACCGGTTTAAACGCAATTAATAATGAATGAGGCTGATGAGACAGAGGACAGAAAACGGAGGACAGAGTACAGAAATAAGTAGTTAGTAGGAAGTTGGAAGACGGAGGACGGAAGAAAGGAATCAGTGACAAGGAGTCAGAAGATGTAAGACGGAAGTGGGAAGAAACCAGAAACTAGAAACCTGAAACTAGAAACGCACTTTTACAATTTCCCTAATCTCTAGAACCTAATCTCTAGCCTCTAAAAACCTGGAAATCAACATTCACTAAACACTAGATCCTAAATCCTAGATCCTAACCACTATTCCCCTAGCCCCTGACCCCTATACCCTAAACACTGGAATTTAACATTTCACTAGATCCTAGCCCCTAATCAAACATGTCTATCGTCGCGCTGTCAGTTGCCTTCGGGGCTTCGTCATCTTCGTCTTCGGTGGGAACCGGATCGTCGGTCAGGCGGCTAAAGCGCTTGACCTTCTTTGCTGTGAACTTGCTGCCGAGAGCCTTGTAGGTTTTGACGTCTGCAACTTCAGTAAGGTCGAGTTCTTCCTTCTGCACTTCTCGGCCCACCTGGTATTCCATGAGCACGCGGGCATTGTCGCTTGAGAACAATTCGCAGAGTTCGGAATCCTTGTGGTCGCTGATGATGCGGAAGTCAGATGTCATTGGGCAGCCGTCGAGCGTAAAGCGCTTGACCATGTAGTTCAAGTTGCCACCTTCGTAGTACAGCACGGAGAATACCTGCTTTGCGTTGTACTTGAGCACTTTCAAAATACCTGTGCCAACGAGGAGCGGGTCAGCGATGTCGTAAACGCGGGCTGAGCCGTCTTTGCGAAGAACTAGCACCTTGTCTTTTTCGCCGAATTCACCGATGAAATCGCCTCGGCGCTGTGTAGAAACAATGCCACTCGGGGCATCGAAGAACAGGTGGCGTGCGCCGAGCGTACTTACGCCCTTGCGGACCTTCTTCACATTCTTGACAGCGTACTTGGTGACGATGTTGCCGATTGTGCCGCGGCCCTTGACTTCGGTTTCCGAGAAATCGACTTCAAAGTTCAGCTTGGTTCGCGGGCGCGGCTTCAGCACGACTTCCACGACTTCGGCTTCGCCGTTCGGGTTGCTGGAAATGTAGAGAACCTTGGAACCTGCGCTTCCCTTGCCGAGCGTGTAGTCCCTGTCGCGGGTCACGCCGCCAATGTTGAAGCGCTTGATGTAGGCCGGCCCTTCCTTGCCTTCCTGGTAAATCACGTTGTAAATGCGGCGTTCGTCAGCCTTGTTGAATTTTTCAACGAGAATGATGTCCTTGCCGACAAAGTCCTTGTCGCTCACCTTTACAATCTTGTAGGAACCGTCGTGCTTGAACACGATCAGGTCGTCGTATTCAGAAACATCGAACAGGTATTCTTCCTTCTTCATGCTTGTGCCGAGGAAGCCTTCCTTGCGGTTCACGTAGAGCTTCTGGTTTGCAATGGCTACATGCACCGCGCTGACCTGGCCAAATTCTGCAATTTCTGTTTTGCGGTCGCGGTCTTCGCCATACTTCTTCAAAATGTTCTTGAAATAGTCAATGGCGTAGTCAGTCAAATGTTCCAAGTTGAAGTGGACCTTTGCAATCTTTTCGTCCAATTCGATGAGCAGGCGGTCTGCCTTTTCGCTTTCGTAGTGGGCCGTGCGGCGCACCGGAATTTCGCCAAGCTTAAGGATTTCTTCGCGGGTGACTTCGCGGCGCAGGCCCGAAAGGAACGGCTTCAAGCCTTCGCTGATCAAATCGACCATTTCGTCCTTGCTGTAGGCGCGCGGAATCACTTCGTAAACCTTGTTCACAATGAAGATCTTTTCGAGGCTTGTCTGGTGCCAGCGATCTTCCAAGTGCCTGAGTTCGTTTTCGAGTTCCCATTTCAAAAGGCTTACGGTGTGTTCCGTAGAAAGCTTCAAGATTTCCGTGGTGTTCAGGAACTTTGGCTTTTTATCTACGATTACGCAGGAGTTTGCAGCCAGGGAAATTTGGCAGTCTGTAAATGCATACAGAGCATCGATTGCCTTTTGCGGGTCGGAGTTTGGCAAAAGGTGGACGAGAATTTCAACATTTTCGGCAGTGTGGTCCACAACCTGCTTGATTTTGATTTTGCCCTTTTCGTTTGCGCCCACAATGGATTCGCAAAGGGATTCTGTCGTGGTGCCAAACGGGATTTCCTTGATTACAAGGGTCTTTGCATCGAGCTTTTCGATTTTTGCGCGAACCTTCAGGCGACCGCCGCGTTCACCGTCGTTGTATTCGCTAACGTCGATGATGCCGCCGGTAAAGAAGTCCGGGTAGAGCGTAAATTTTTTGCCCTTGAGGCAAGAGATGCTTGCTTCGCAGAGTTCCCTGAAGTTGTGCGGGAGAATTGTTGTGGAAAGACCGACTGCAATGCCGTCAACACCCTGGGCGAGGAGGAGCGGGAACTTTGCCGGGAGCATTACCGGTTCTTGTTCCGTGCTGTCGTAGTTCGGAATCCATTCCGTTGTTTCTGGGTTAAAGAGAACATCGAGAGCGAACGGAGTGAGGCGTCCTTCAATGTAACGCGGAGCTGCTGCTTCGTCGCCGGTGAGCGGGTTGCCCCAGTTACCCTGTGTATCTACGAGCAAGTTCTTTTGGCCGAGGTTTACAAGGGCGGAGTAGATGGAGGCATCGCCATGCGGGTGAAAGTGCATTGTATCGCCGACGATACCTGCAACCTTATGGAACTTGCCGTCGTTCGTCTTGAACATCGTGTGCAAAATACGACGCTGCACCGGCTTCAGGCCATCTTCAAAATATGGCACGGCGCGGTCAAGAATCACATAGCTAGCATAGTCAAGGAACCAACCATTATAAAGCTTTTCCAGGTGGTTGGCATTCGAGAGTCCAAGAGTATTTTGTTCTTCCATAATGATTTTTAGTATCTAGTGTCTAGGGGCTAGAGAATTTTGATTAAAGTTCTTCGACAGCTTCGGTGCGGAGGTTCGTTACGATGTAGTCTTGTCGAGTCTGCGTGTTCTTGCCCATGTAGTATTCGAGCATCTTGCCAAGGGAGGCGTCCGGCGGCATGGTCACGCTTTCAAGGCGCATGTCTTCGCCAATGAATGTCTTGAATTCGTCGGCGTTCACTTCGCCAAGACCTTTGAATCGTGTGATTTCGATTTCGCCCTTGCCCTTGTGGCTGAGTTCTTCCTGGGCGCGGTCGCGTTCCGCTTCGTCATAGCAGAAACGCGTTTCGTACTTGTTGCCCTGCTTTTGGCGCACGCGGAACAGTGGCGTTACAAGAATGTACAGGTGCTTCTGTTCCACAAGTTCCGGGAAGAACTGCAAGAAGAACGTCATCATCAAAAGACGGATGTGCATGCCATCGACATCGGCATCAGTTGCGATGATCACTTTGTCGTAGCGCAGGTCTTCGAGGCCGTTTTCAATGTCGAGCGCCGCCTGCAGCAAGTTCATTTCTTCGTTTTCGTACACGATCTTCTTGGTGAGGCCGAAGGAATTCTTTGGCTTACCGCGCAGGCTGAACACGGCCTGTGTCTTTGGATTGCGGGCCGTGGTGATGGAACCGGATGCAGAATTACCTTCGGTAATAAAGATCATGGTTTCGGTGCGGAGCGGATTCTTGGTGTCTGTAAGGTGAACGCTGCAGTCGCGGAGCTTCTTGTTGTTGATGCTTGCCTTCTTGGCGCGTTCGTTGGCGAGCTTCTTTACGCCTGCAAGTTCCTTGCGCAGCTTTTCGTTCTGGTTGATGCGTTCAAGGATAGCCTTTGCGACATTTTCGTTCTTGTGCAGGTAGTTGTCGAGTTCCTTGGAAACGACATCTACGATCCATGTGCGAATGGACGGACCGTCCGGGTAGGTGGTCGTGCTGCCAAGCTTGGTCTTGGTCTGCGATTCGAATACCGGTTCCTGGATGCGAACGGAAACGGCTGCGATAATGCAGTTGCGCACGTCGCTTGCTTCAAATTCCTTTTTGAAGTGGTCGCGCATGCCCTTTACGACGCCTTCGCGGAATGCCGCCTGGTGCGTACCGCCCTGGGTCGTGTGCTGGCCGTTCACAAAGCTGAAGTAGTGTTCGCCTTCCTGGTTGGAGTGGGTGAGGGCGAACTCGATGTCCTTGTCTTTGCAGTGGATAACGTCATAGCGGATCGTTTCATCTACGCGGCTCTTGAGCAAGTCCATGAGCCCGTTCGGGCTGTTGTAGGTCTTGTCGTTCATGATGAGCGAAAGGCCGTTGTTCAGGTAGGCGTAGTTCCAGATCTTTTCTTCCATGTATGCAGGGAGGAATCTGAAATTCTTGAAGATGTCCGGGTCCGGTTCAAAATAGATTTCGGTGCCGTTCTTCTCTGTAGACGGCGAAATTGGCCATTCCTTTACGAGAATGCCCTTGGAAAATTCAGCCTTTTTGCACTGGCCGTCACGGAAACTTTGCACGACGAACTTGCTGGAAAGAGCGTTCACTGCCTTTGTACCGACACCGTTCATGCCGACAGACTTCTGGAAGGCTTCGCTATCGTACTTACCGCCGGTGTTGATCTTGCTTACGCAGTCGATTACCTTGCCGAGCGGAATGCCGCGGCCAAAGTCGCGCACGCGGCAGGCGTGGTCTTCCATGGTGATGATGATCTTTTTACCTGCGCCCATGGCAAATTCGTCGATGGAGTTATCGATTACTTCCTTTGCCAAAACGTAGATGCCGTCGTCTGGACTCTGACCATCGCCGAGCTTGCCGATGTACATGCCCGGGCGCATTCTAATATGTTGGTACCAGTCAAGAGTCTTAATGTTGCTTTCGTCGTATGTAACTGCCATAATGTCGTTCAGAATACAGAAAACAGAAATTTTTAGTTTCCATTTTTTTTGTAGAAAATGATTCTGGTTTCTTGTTTCAGGTTTCTTATTACTAAAACAAAAATTCGTGCCAAATATAAAGAGTGTTCGCGTCAAAAATTTTCACAAAACGCTCCTATGTGCCATAAAATAGAAAAAATTTTTAGAAAAATTGCAAAATAGTGCTCAAAAGAGTAAAATTAAAGAACTTTTATTTAGCTTGTCGCCGCTTTTGCTTTGAAGGCAAGAGTAGCAGCGAAGTTGCTATTTGTTATTTTATTTGCCATGAGTGGTGTAGAAATCAGTGCAAAACGTGCTCGACCGGCCGTTGTTTGTGGTTGGGTGGCCTTTGGCGTGTCGCTTTTTGTTGGCGTGCTCGTTACGCTTGCCATGTGGTTCTATGGGGAGCTTCCGATGCTTTTGTCTTCGCTTGCCGAAGAAGAAGGCATCTATGGTGAAATCACGATGGACATGATCAACCCGGAATTTGTTGATGGCTTTTTTGAAATCATCTGGTGGCTTGTCGGTGGCGCAGTCTTGACGATTGCCGTGGCCGTGGTATTGTGGGCGCGTTGGTTCTCCAAGTTTGTCGACAATAGAATCTCGAAGTGCATGGGCGGCTACTCTGCGGTTATCGCGAGTCTGATTCCAGGCTTTGGCGTGTTCATTTATTACTTTGTACTAAAAGACGCTCTCGCCGTTTTGCAGATGGAACTTGCCGAACGGGAATACCGTTTTGAAGGAGTCGTGCAGAGCTTTAGCTTGTGGGTATGGACTGCCGTCGTTACACTTGGCTTCCTTACGTTCTGCAAGTTTGACTACTGGCTCATGGTGCTGTTTGTAGAAATGCTCTGCTATGTTTGCTTCTTTAGATTTGTAAAGCTTATTTCTGCCGTAGCCCACGAAGAGGGGAAGCTGCTTTAGTGCTACCGCGAGCGGAACGAAACTGCCCATTGTGTTTTTGAAAAGCAAAGGCCCGCGCAGAGCGCGGGCCTTTCACTTTTGTGGCGTAGCCGACTATTATTTAGCAATGTTACTTGGCAATGCGTTCTACAGCGGCAGCTGCAGAAAGAAGCTCAGTTTCCTGGAACGGCTTGCCAATGAGCTGCAAACCGACAGGGAAGCCTTCGCTCATGCCGCACGGGAGAGAAACGCCCGGGAGGCCTGCAAGGTTCAGGCTGACTGTGTAGATGTCAGAGAGGTACATTGCCATCGGGTCGCTTTCGCCAACGCCGCGAAGAAGCGGGAGGCTCGGCATGGTCGGGCTTGCAATCACGTCGCAGGATTCGAATGCCTTGTTGAAGTCATCGGTAATCAGGCGGCGGACCTTCTGGGCCTGCACATAGTAGGCATCGTAGAAGCCGGAGCTGAGCACATAGGAACCGAGCAAAATGCGGCGCTGCACTTCCTTGCCGAAGCCTTCGCTGCGGGACTTTGCGTAAAGGTCGAACAGGTTCTTTGCATCTTTGCTGCGGTAGGAGTAACGCACGCCGTCAAAGCGGCTGAGGTTGCTGGAAGCTTCTGCAGTAGCGATGATGTAGTAGCTGGAAACTGCGTAGCCGATGTGCGGGAGCGAAACTTCCTTGATCTTTGCGCCTTCGCTTTCGAGCTTTGCAAGGGCTGCTTCGATTGCTGCCTTGCAGCCTGCGTCGAGACCTTCAGCAAAATATTCCTTAGGAACGCCGATTGTCTTGCCGGCAATGCCCGCGTCGAGCTTTGCGGCAAAGTTTTCTGTCGGTCTGGCACTCGTGGTATTGTCGTGCATGTCTTGGCCGCAAATGACTTCGAGAAGGCTTGCGCAGTCTTCTACGGAGTGGCCGAGAGGGCCAATCTGGTCAAGGCTAGAGGCGTAGGCGATGAGGCCATAGCGGCTAACGCGGCCGTAGGTCGGCTTGAGGCCGACAATGCCGTTGCAAGCTGCCGGCTGGCGAATGGATCCACCAGTGTCGGAACCAAGAGCTGCCGGCACGGCGTCGCTTGCGACTGCGACTGCGGAACCGCCGGAGGAGCCGCCCGGAATGCGAGTACTATCGAGCGGGTTTTCTACAGCGCCAAAGAAAGATGTTTCATTGGAAGAACCCATTGCGAATTCATCCATGTTTGTCTTGCCGACAATAACGGCGCCAGTTGCTTCGAGCTTTTCTACAGCAGTTGCCGTGTAAGGTGCTTCGAAGTGTGCAAGCATCTGGGAACCGGCGGTAGTCTTTGTGCCGGTCAGGCAGAGGTTATCCTTGATTGCGACTGGGACGCCGTCCAGGGAACCGAGAGCCTTGCCTTCGGCGCGGCGCTTGTCTGCTTCGTCTGCCTTGGCGAGAGCGCGGTCTGCAAGAACAGAAATGAAGGCGTTCAAACCCTTGGTTTCTTCAATTTTTGCAAGAGACTGTTCAACAAGCTTGCGGCTGGTTGTTTCACCGCTTTCAAGCTGCTTTTGGAGAGATTTCAAAGTACTCATTACCTATCTCCGGACCATTTCCAAATGTAAAGTGAAATAAGAAGACCAACGATGCTTGCGACATTTAGCTTGATGCCAAAGCCGAGTGCAAACTTGACCATGTACAAATCGATTGTAATCGGGTTGCCGGAGCCAAATTCAAAGAAGTGGCCCACAAACAAATTGCGAACGATGTTGTTTTGACCGCCGGCGTTCATGAGCTCACCGAGGGAGCCGAACAATAGGCCAAGGCATTCTCCGAGAATGCCACCGAGCAGAAGGCCCACGACTATGAACACTACAAGGCGACCAAGACCATTTTTTCTAGCCATAAAAATCCCTTTAGTTTGCGAAAAATATAGAAAATTTTCTAAAATATAAGGCGGTATGGAAAAGGAACACATTTCATTAGACGGTAAAACGATACTTGTTACCGGTGCGGCTGGCTTTATCGGCTCGAACCTTGCCAAGCGTCTGCTCTGTGATTTCGATGGAGTTCGCGTCGTCGGGGTCGACAACCTGAATGAGTATTATGATGTCAACCTGAAGAATGCGCGCCTCAAGGAACTGGAACAGAACGAACAGTTCGTTTTTCTGCGCGGTAGCATTGCAGACAAATCCCTGATTGAAAACATTTTTGCTGAATACAGGCCGCAAGTCGTTGTGAACCTTGCCGCCCAAGCTGGTGTGCGCTATTCCATAACGAATCCGGACGCTTACATCGAAGCTAACATCATTGGCTTCTACAACATTCTTGAAGCCTGCCGTCATTCCTACGACAATGGAGAAAGCGGGGTGGAGCACCTTGTATATGCAAGCTCCAGCAGTGTTTACGGCAGCAATGCCAAGGTGCCGTATAGCGTAGATGACAAGGTCGATAATCCGGTGAGCCTTTACGCAGCAACCAAGAAGAGCAATGAACTTTTGGCGCATTCGTATTCCAAGCTCTACAACATACCGAGCACGGGGCTCCGCTTCTTTACCGTATATGGCCCTGCAGGCCGCCCCGACATGGCGTATTTCGGTTTTACAAATAAATTAAAGGCTGGCCAGAAAATACAGATCTTTAATTATGGCAACTGCAAGCGCGACTTCACGTACGTGGACGACATTGTGGAAGGTGTCGTGCGTGTAATGCAGGGAGCTCCTCAAAAAGTGGCGGGTGAAGATGGCCTGCCGCAACCTCCGTATGCGCTCTACAACATTGGCAACAGCAATCCTGAAAACTTGCTCGATTTTGTAGATGTTCTGCAGCAGGAACTTGTGCGCGCAGGCGTTCTGTCTGCCGACTACGATTTTGAAGCCCACAAGGAACTTGTGCCCATGCAGCCGGGCGATGTGCCGGTAACTTTTGCCGACACAAGCGCTCTTGAACGCGATTTTGGCTTTAAGCCGAGCACAAGCCTTCGCGAAGGTCTCCGCAAATTCGCGGAATGGTACGCTGAATACTATAAGTAGTAAAAATAGCGTCCCGATTGTAAACTTTGTAAAATTTAAACTTTTTGAATTTTTCATTACCGGAAACGGGGTGAAAAAGCGTTTCTAATACACGGACTTTATGTCCGTAAATCATTTTCAAGAAAAGGAGTAAAAATGATTAGAAACGCAATGTTGGGCATTGTTGCCCTGTGTTCCATGTTCTTTGCTTGCAGCAGGTCGGATAGCGGAAGCGCCTCGCCCGAAGTAAACAAGGGATCGTTGCAGGTTGCCCTCAAGTATAGCGAATCAGTGCGCTTCGATAGCCTTGTCGTTCACGGGGAGGGCGCAGACACTGTGCATTTCAACTTGAATGCAAATGAAACAGCTCTTGATTTGGAGCTGTTCCCGTCGCTCTGGAAGTTTTACGGCAAGCTGTATGCAGGGGGAGTGCTCATGCAGAAGGGCGAGGCCGAAGTGGAAGTCAAGAGTGGCGAGCGTTCGTATCTGCAGCTTTCTCTGCTTGCGCTTTTTGGCTTTGTCGATGTAAAAATTCCGCTTGGCCTCGGTAATCCGGCGGGAGTGGCTTCTGGTGAACTTACGCTCACGGGAATCGATTCCACGTACAGGTACAAGCTGCAGATTGAAGAACCGTATGGCTATTTTTCTAGTGGCGCCTTGCCGTTGAACGCGTGGTATGCGGTATCGCTTGAACTGTTGGATAAAAATGGAGACCTTATTTACAGGGCGGACGATTCGCTCTATCTGGATCAGGAAAACGCTTCGGTAAACTGGGCGCTCACTTCGCTGAAGGGGAGTCTTTCGCTGGGCATTTCTACACAGAAGTTCGATACGCTCGATGTGAATGTCGGTTATCTTTCAAGGAACCGTCGAACTCCAAGGAAGGGCGATGTGCTCATTTCGGAATTTTTTGCGATTCCACCACAAAGCGGCACTGGATTTGAATTTGTTGAGTTTTACAACGCCACTTTGGACACGATTGTTTTGGATGATTGCCTTATTGGGCTGAAATCGACTTCATCAAATTCAGCAATTCCAGAAAATACGGTCATTTTGCCTGGCCAGTATTTGACTGTCGGTGGCGACAGTACGGAATTCCTGCATTTGCCATCATGGTTTGGCCTGACAAATACAAAGGCGAATTTGATTCTAACCTGTGATGGAGTTGTTTTAGATTCGATTGCCTATAGCATTAGTGCCGATGCAGCATCTGATTCTGTACAAATTAAATCTAGTTCCTCGACACATCTTGATTTGGGCTATTGGGACATGCGCGACAAAGGCTTTGCCTGGTGCCTGGGTGAACCTTCGCCGAATTACGCAAGCAGTTGCGATGCCGACCCATTCCAAGATGGTGAAGACGACGATTTTACGGAGTGATGTCTAGGCGTTATGCCGTTGTAAGGTGGTGAAAATACATTCCTGGCCCTTGTTCAGGTGCCTTGCAACTAATTTTCAAGCCCTCTTTTTACTATTTTACTTTTGTATATAGTTGTGCAGAGTGCTCAAACGATTTTTGTCGCTGGGTACTTTGCAAAGAGGTTTTTATGCGCTTTCGCAACGCGTTTGGTTTAGTGCTCTTTTTTGTAGCCGCGGTATTTGCCGCCGATCCGGCTCCGTTTTTTGGTGTGGTTCTTGAAGCCGAAACGGACATTCCAGTTTCAAGGACATCGATAAGCTATGCCTCTGGTAAAGAAATTGGCAAAACGGATGCTCAAGGCCGCTTTGAATTGGAACTTGATTCCAAAAGTGCCAAGCTCGTGTTCTACAAGGAAGGTTATGATTCGCTTTCTGTAAGCCTTGACGATTTTGCAGACCCGCTCGACGCTATCGTTTTGATGGTGCCGAATGTTCGCAATTTGGGCCAGAGCACAATTATCGGTGGTGAAGAACCGGTAAAGTTCGAAGCCAAGCGTGAAATTGAAATGGAATCTTTGGAAGACGCTGCCGGCATGCGTTTTGACCTTACGGAACATTTAAGCCAGATGCCGGGCATTAGCGGTCAAAAAGATTTCTCTAGCGCCCTCTATTACGATGGTTCCCGAGCAAGCGACGTGGCTTACCATTTGGGAAAGCTCCGCATTCCGAATATGCGTCATTTGGATATCGGGTTCCCTGGCAACTTTTCTATTGTGAACCCGCATGTGCTCAGTGGCCTCGAATTCCACGACCAGTATGGCGAAGGCCCACTAGGCCAGGGGCTGGCAACGTCGGTGCAATATGTTCCTGAAGTAGAAAACAAGGAACTTTCTGGTAGAGTCTCTGCGGCAACTACGATGTTTGAAGGCGACATTACCACGCCGTTCTTTATTTGGGACGCACTCCGCGTGAATGTGCGCTGGCTGAACGAAGGCATGCTCGAAAACATGGGCGACAAGTTCTTCTCTGACATTAGCATGGACGATACCGATTGCAGCGATTGCCATGTCAAGAGTTCCGACCCTTACACGCTCTCTGCCTACGATGGCTATGTGCAACTCTTTGGCCGCGATTCCACAGGAGACTCTTGGGCGTTTCGTGCGTTGTATAGCAAGGATGAATATGCCATTCGACAAGATACGCTTTCTGGCGTAGAAGAAGTGGGCAATGTGAGCATTTTTAAGGGCGAGCAGGAATACATTTTGGCTGGCCTTGAATATAATGCTCCGCTCGGCATTAGCTGGCATGCAGGTTTTGTTCGTGAAGCCGTAGCCGATACGCTTCGCGATACTACCGGTTTCCGCAGGAATGCAACGGGTGACGACAGAACCTTGATTGACGCCTACGATTTGGAACATACGACTTTGAGCTTTGGTTTAGACAAAAACTTTGCTGGTTCCATCATGGGGGCAAAGCTCAGCATGGGCGCCCTGGTTGATTACCATATCATTGAGCGCAAGGGTATTGACAACTTTGGTGCATCAACCGATCTGAATGCTCCGGTGCTCACCTGGGTGTCTCGCTTGAATTGGGAAGAAGATGCTTACAGAGCTGCTCTTGCTGGCGGAGCCGTGGTCGATATGGATGGCAATGGATCCCCGATGGCGTCCCTCGACGGTGAACGCCGCTTTGGTGAACCTTACCGCTTGTTTGGCAATATTGCTTACCGTGGCGACTGGGATTATTCCGTGGAAGGGGGCGATGCTCATGGCCTTGTAAAGACAGGCACGTCGGCAAAGCTTGGCGCCGGCTATCGTACAAAGTACATGGATCTTTCTGCCCACGGTTTTGGCCGCTACTATTATGAACCGGAGCTCCCGACTCCGAAGGCCTACGCGCAATACACAGAACTTTCCGAAGCCGATTATGCCTGGGTGAGCGGTGTTTCTGCAACGCTTGAATGGAAAACTTCCCATCATTTTTCCATGGGTACGAACATCGGTTCCATTTACGGTGAATATGAACTTGGTGACCGCGATGTAAGTATTCCCTGGGAATCTAACGCACGTCTCGACATGGTAAGCCACTTCCGTTACTACCCGCGCAAAGATTCGCTGCTTTCGTTCATTCTTTCGCACCACGCCGCATGGCACAGACCGCTCTACTATTACAAGGTTACGCTGCCGACCGTCAAGGGAGAATATGGTACTCGCGAAATTCATGACTACCATGAATTCACAGACTTGTTCCGCACGGACCTTCGTGTGAATCTTGATTTTACGAGAGATATCTATTTCGTAGACAGAATTCGCTTCTTCGTGGAAGTGGATAATGTTTTGGCAAACCTTGATGTTGATGCCCTCAAGTTCCTTGGGGCAAGCAATGACCGCGAACGCTCGCAGGTGACCGAAAATGTATCTGCGGACGGCAACAGGTTTGAACTAGTGCCGCTCATGGCCAAGGGCATGGGGCTTTACGTGCAGTTCGGCGTAGACATCATGTTTAAATAGGGTCTAGTGGTTAGGATCTAGGGGTTAGGGATTAGGATTGACGAGAGAACGGCACTGCGTACCTACAGACGAGAGGAATGTTACTTTCCAATGTGTCGGCTGTAGGCTAGCGTCTGTCGACTGAGAGGTATGAGGTGTTGTAATTACCGTTTCCTCTAGGCGCGCAGGCGCCGACCCCATACCTCAAAGCACCGAAGGTGCGACCTGACTCCTGTTTTCTGTCCTCTGTTCTCTGTATTCTGTCTTGCATCTGGCTCTTGCCTCTGATCCAGAACATTGCTCTGGATGGCCACGCTCCGCTCGCCAAGACACGGGAAAATACAATTCTCTGTTCTCTGTCTTCTGTACTCTGTCCTCTCCTAACTTGTCATCACGAGCAACGCGAAGTGATCCAGAATATGGTAAGTTACAGTTCCTTCCGTCTTATGTCTTCCTACTTTCTTCTGTTTTCTGTAGGCGAGAAGCGCCGATCTGTCTTCTTATTTCTAAATTCTATAACCGCCTTATGAAATTTATTCTTCTGCTTCTTCTGTTTGCGAGCTCTGCTTTCGCCCTGGATGAGGATGTCTTTGAGCCGCCGAAGCCTGCGGAACCAAAGCGTTTTTGCAAGCAGGCCGAAAAGTTCTATGCCCTCATGGAGCGTTCCAAGGAGTATGTGGAAATTACGGATTGGCAAGGTCTTCGCCTGGAGCTTCGTTACGGCACGTTCAACAACCTTTCCGGGCATGATCTTTACTGCGGTGGCAAACGCGCCTTTTTGCACAAGGATGCTGCAAAAAAATTGAAGAAGGCTATTGAATTTTTGCCAAGCGAATTTCCTGTTGATCAGTATCCGAATGTTCGCTTTGTGATTTTTGATGCAATGCGCCCTCTCTACGCCCAGGAGGCGCTGCGCGCGCCCGTGCGCGGCACCAAGTTTTCGCATTTCGTATCTAGCCCGGCTACAGGCAGCTTGCACAATTATGGCATGGCGATCGACCTTGGCATAGAAAGCGACAATGGCCTCGTTGACATGGGCACTGATTTTGACACTTTTGAAAAAGCTGCCGGCCAAAAATACGAAGCCGAAGCGTTGCGCTCCGGTCGTTTGACTCAAGTCCAGGTTGATGACCGCGAAAAGTTCCGCAAGGTCATGAAGCGGGCTGGCTTTATTCCGCTCCCGAGCGAATGGTGGCATTTCAATGCGCTGCCATCAGCCCAGGTGCGTGAACAGTACCAAAAAATATCGTTCTAGTTTGCTTGTGCCTTGCGAATCAAGCGCCAGGCTCCCTGCTTGTTGAATTCAGGGTCTGTCTTTTTGAACGGCAGGCGAGTTTCCTTCATCATTTCAAAACGTTCGCCTTCTTCGAGCTCCAAAACGGCGCCTGTGTCTGCCGGGAACTTTTCAATGAACAAAGCGTCGGCTGTAGATGAAAGCAGGTCACGGACTGCATCTGCCTTGTCGACAAGTTTTGAAACGCAAATGTCTGGCAGGCCAAACGATTCCATGCCGAGCGTAAAGATGTCGTTCTGCGTTTCGATGTAGTTCAGCCACGGGTCCATCGGGTAGGTTTCCGGTTCGCATTCTGCGAATGCGCCAGCGCTCCAGGCGGCGCCGGAATTCTGGAAATATACGCCGGCAACGCCTGCAGAAAGAATGTTTGCGATTACCTTGTTGACTTCCTTGAGCGTGTCGACCGTCGAGATTTGGGCCTTCAAGAAGAAGAGCGATTTGTGCGCTGCGATTGCAGCCGCGTCTGCGTCAGAGAGCTTGTCGTTTTCAGAAAAAACTTCAATGAGGCCTTGCACGGCAGGCTTCAGGAACGCCTCGAACATCAAGGTGCAGCCAGGAATCACGATGGAACCTGAGGTTGCCTTGATCTGGATATTTTCAAGGAATTGCGGGGCTTCGCTTTCTGTGACTGGCAGCGGGAATGCTAAGATGAAATTGCGCATAAGTTATACTTGCTTTATAGCTTCTTCTAAAAGGTTTTGTTTGCTTTGGTTTGGCAATGTCCAGACATCACCGTTGAACGCCTGCAACAGGTTTTCTGCCGTGAGCCTGCTTTCTTCGAGGCTGCGGGCGTAATGTGACTTTGAAAGGATTTTGCCAAGGTAGACTTGTTCCGTTTGACCCGGAGTCGGCACGAACAGGCAATTTGCGCCTAGAACGGCCTGGTCCATTACCGTGCTGTAGCCTGGTCGCGAAACAAAATATTCGGAACTCTGCACAAGTTCTGCGAACTGCAGTGTCGGCAAATGCTGGAACACGGTAATGTTGCCGTCTTTTTCGACTAGGTCTGACCCGGGTTTGCCAAGGAGCAGCGCATGTTCGCCCGGGATCGCCTTGAACGCTTCGCGCAAGCGGTTCTCTAACCTAGTCCTCATTGGCTCTGCACCAGAGACGACTCCCAAAAAACGGAACTTCTTCTCGGGATTCTGAACAAGGTGCGTTTCGTTGAATCGCGTGAGTGGGCCCACGTAGCGCATGGTGCACTTGTCAAAGAACTTTGGCACCTTGTTCTTTTCGCTCAGGTGCGAAAGCCTGCCGGCAAGCCCAGGGTATGCCGGCATATCTGGAATCCACAATTCCGAAAATTTCGCCATGCGCCTTTGATGAAATTTTACGCCCACATATTCAAATATTTTTGCCACGCGTGGGAATGCGATGCGCAGCTGGTGCGTCATGTAGATAGACTTTGCCTTTGTGGAATAGAAGCCGAAACGATTGTCCGAGAAGATGATGTCGAAATGCTCGCTCTTGACGAGAGATTCCGCAATGGCATGTTCCTGGCGGCCGACCTTCATGATGCGGGGGAGTTCCGATAAAATCCATGCGGGCATTTGGTAGCCGTGCTTCGGGTACGTAATTCTGTACGAGGGCACATGGAATTGCTTGAGCTCCGGAAACACTTCCTTGTAGAATGGAGCAATGTTTGCGCACACGCCTAGCGAAACTTCCGCGCCGGCGCGCAGGAAGGCTTCAATTACCGGGACGCAACGGGTCGCATGGCCAAGGCCCCAGTCAAGCGGTGCTACAAGAACTTTCATTTTAGTTTGCTTCTATCCAGGCGTTTACGTATTCGGCATGGTCGAAATCTTTGTCGGAACCTTCTTCAGTCACCAAGTCAAAGAAACGGACACTGCCAAGATTGATGTTTGCCGTATGCGAGTCGCCAGAGTACAATCTTGTGCTGCGGTAAATTTCACTGTCGTTTGCACGAACAACAAAAGATGCTCCGTCGCCGCCTACGCTTTCATCGTCAAGACCAAATGTAACATGTAGCGTAATCTGCTTGCCTGCAAAATTTTCTGGAATTTCAAAACGGAACTTGGACGGTGCGTGGGAGCCGAGACCGTAGCGGTAGGGAACCTTGTTCAGCGTGAGTACATTGTGCTCTACGGTCGCGTTTTTTTGCGGTTCGCCCCAGGCCTGTTCGCTAATCATGCGCGGCAAATCGGTAAGCAATGCCACGGATTTGCCAGGCACGAAAATGTCGCGGGTGAATGTTGCCGTGTCGCCATCTGGCAGGTAGCATTCAATGACTGCGCTGTTCATGCCTGTTTTGAACCATGTGCTGTCGAGCTCGATGGTGTCGCTTGCATTTGCAAAAAGAGGTTCTTCGCGAAGTTCGCCGTTCCAAGTGAACTTGCCCGCCATGCTTTCCGGGAAGTTCTTTTTCCAGACGAGTTTTTGATTCTCGATTTCAGAGATGAAGAACCCTTGGCGGTATTGCGAAACGCCGCGTTTCGAAATGATCTTGCTTACAGTGAGCGGGTAACCGAACAGGCGCTTTTCCTGAATTTTGGTTTCGGTCTTGTAGTCTTCGTAAATGGTTTCAAGTTGGTCCGTGGTCTTGAAACCGACGACGCGGGACTTTCTATCGACGCTGCCGCGGCCGTCTTGGCCTCGAACCACGTAGATGTTGCCGTCGGAAAGAAGCATCATTTCAGAAAATTTGGAGTTGCTCCAATTCAGGAAGGTGCGTTCGCTAAAGCTGGAATGGCCGGAAGCGAGCATCTGCCATGGGCGAGCGTAAATGAAAATGGAATTCTTTGGGTAGCTTGCCAGGTTGTGGTGCAAAAAGTCTTCTTCGCCGAGCAACTTATTCTTATAGTAGAGCATGTTTGCCCTGAAGCTGCCAGCGTGGTAGATGGCTAGGCCAAATGAAAGCAGCACGGCAAGGCCGACCGTGATTTTGGCCGCCTGTTCCAGGTTGAGCTTTACAGACCACTTTGTACTGAACTGCAGCAAGTCGCAAATGCCGAGTGCCATGATGATGGCAAATAGTGGGAGGGCGACAAGAACATAGCGCTGGTTGATGTCGATTTCGAATGTGCCAGAAACATTAAAGAGAATTACAAAAATCTGGAAGCAGAAAAGGAAGGCAAGGAGTGCGCCTCGGCGGTAGCGCTTGAACGCGATCGTGCGTACCAAAAGCCAAACAGTCGCTGCAAGCAAGATGACTGTGAACGTTGTGTAGAACGGATTCTTGAGAATGCCTCCGAAGGCCTGGTCTGTTTCGAGGTTCATCATGATGGCGATGTTGCTCTTGATGTTGAACCAGAAATTTTCGAAGGAATGAGCTGCGTGTTCGCCACCCTGGAAATCATAGCCGCGGTAGGCTGCCATGGTGTTGATGCTTGGCCAGGAAACGGCAATCACCGATGCCACGAAAAGGGGGAGGCGGTAGAACTTTTCCCTAAAGTAGCCTGCATAGTAGAGTGCGAACGGAATGAATGCAAAAACGGTTTCTTGACGGGTCTGTGCAAAAAGCCCAAGGATTGGCACGGTTAGTGCGAAGTGCTTCCATTTGACTTCGGCGGCGGGCACAAGGGCGTACCAAAGCATGAGAAATGAAAGCAGGAAGATGTAGAGAACTTCGGTAGATGCGGAACGCGACTGCAGCATGTAAATAGGCATGCCGCCTAAAAAGATCATCGCGGCAAACGCTAGTTTTTCATTTTTCAGCCAGATGCGCATGGCTAAAAAGAAGAACACGAGGCTGAGCAGGTACAGCGGGAAGTTTACGGCAAGGGCTGCGTCACGGCCGGGGCCGAGCATGGCGTAGGCAAACGATTCCAGAAGCCCGAGCGCCTTGCCCTTGAAGTTGTTCACTTCAGTTTTGCAATCCAAAGTGCCATCGTTCCAGATGCCTTCGTTGCAAATGCCGCCCGAATGCTCGTAGTACATTTGGAGCGCCATGGATTCCCAGCTGGTTTCGTCGCTCAGCACGCGGTGCGTGTTGCTTATGTTCGACATGATGAAAACCGAGAATACGCCTAGTGCGACTATGCCAAGTGCAATGGCTCCGCCGGTCGGCTTATGCTTTTTGAGGCGGCTCCATAGTTCTGGAACATTCCAGAGGAATGCGAGGCAGCCGATTAAAAAAGTGATCAGGATTGCATAGTAGCCATATTTGATATCTATGGAGCGGGCGCTAGCGACGGACGTATTCTGGAAAATGGCAAAGGCGGCCCCGAGAATCACGGCGGTCACTAGCAAAATGCGAAAGTCTACTTTTGTTATTTTAAGCTTTTCTAAAAATTTCATAGGTTCAAATATAGTTTTTAGCAACTAGATGAAAGTTGAATGGTTGCCTGTTAGCTATTATTAATTCTGCATTCATGACTTCGTCATAGGCTGCCTTGTCGCTCGGAAGTAAAAATGCAAGCATTTTTGTTTCTCTCGCTTAGCGGCATCTCTGCATTCTGAATTTTCTCATCTCTGTTCTCTGTCTTCTGTTTTCTACAATTCGCCCTTGCATATTGCTCACGTATTATCTACCTTTTGCGCGTAAACCAGTCGGATGCAAAGTCGTGAGATTTGGCAAGCTGAACCGCTTCTCTATTTTTTACGCATTTTCCCCGACATATTTGAAACAGAAACAAAGCGGCATCTTGTCCCTTGTAAAGACATCCTGTCCTCTGTCTTCTGTATTCTGTCTTCTAAATTATGCGTTTAAATAAATATATATCATTGTGCGGCGTAGCCTCCAGGCGGGGCGCCGACGAACTTGTTCGTGATTCAAAGGTCACTTTGAATGGCGAAATCGTTCACGATTTGGGGCGCCAGGTCAACCCGGGCGATGTCGTTGCTGTAAACGGCCAGGTCATAAAGGCCCCGCAAAAGACCACCGTGCTTGCGTTCCACAAGCCGGCCGGCTGCGTTTGCACCAATCGTGACCCGCAGGGCCGCCAGACTGTTTATGACTTTTTGCCACCGGGTTACCATGGCCTAAAGTACATTGGCCGACTCGACTTGCAGAGCCGCGGGCTTTTGCTCTTTACCGACGATGGTGAACTTTTGCACAGGCTTACGCTCCCGCAGTACAAAGTGTACCGCCACTATTTAGTGTGGACAGACCGTTATCTAAGCGAAAATGCTGCTCAAAAGCTCACTGATGGCGTAGACCTTGGCGAGAATAGCTTTGGTGACCGTGAAGTTGGGTTTGCGGAGGCTGTGTTCTTTAACGACGATTGCGTGGAACTTGTGCTTTCGGAAGGCAAGAACCGTGAAATTCGCCGCATGATGCAGGCCATTGGCTACGAAATCGAAGATTTGCAGCGCATTGCATACGCCGATGTGGACCTCGGGGATCTGCCTGCTGGGGAATACCGCGAACTTACTGAAAAAGAAGTCAATAGCCTTCGCAAAATTTGTGGGTTATAAAAGCTTTTTGTTGGTTTGAATCATTTTTACGTTAGCCTAAATATTCTATCTTTGGGCACGAAAATTTTACAGGCGGCTCATCGCCTTATTAAGAGAGGTTAAAAGTGCAAGACGCAATAGTAACGAAAGCGGCTGACAACGTTCGAATTCTTTCTGCTGCAATGGTGCAAAAGGCAAAGTCCGGCCACCCGGGTGGCGCAATGGGTGCAGCTGACGCAATCACACTCCTTTTCGCAGAATTCCTCCGCTTTGACCCAGAAAACCCGAACTGGGAAGCTCGCGACCGTTTCTTCATGGATCCGGGCCACATGTCTGCACTCCTTTATTCCGAACTTGCCCTCCAGGGCAAGCTCACCATGGAAGACCTCAAGAACTTCCGCCAGCTTGGTTCCCGCACCCCTGGTCACCCGGAAGTTGAAATCGCCCTCGGCATCGAAAACTCCAGTGGCCCGCTTGGCATTGGCCACGGTGTTGCCCTCGGTAACGCCATTGCGGAACGCTTCATGGTCGAACGTTTCGGCAGCATTCTCGAACACAAGGTAGTCTGCCTCGTTTCTGATGGTGGCCTTGAAGAAGAAATCGCTTACGGTGTTGGCCGCGTTGCTGGGCACTTGAAACTTTCCAACCTCATATTCTTCTACGATGCTAACCAGGTGCAGCTCAGCTGCCGTTGCGAAGACGTGATGAGCCACGACTTCGTGAAGCAGTACGAGGCATGGGGCTTCCGCGTTATTGATTCCGACGGCTCCGACATTGCTAGCCTCCGCAAGGCTTTCAAGGAAGCATGGGCAGAAACTGAAAAGCCGACAATCGTGATCGGCCACACCACAATGGCTAAGGGCGCAATCGCCGAAGATGGCAAGTCCTTCGAAGGTGCCGTTTCCACCCACGGTCAGCCGCTCAACGCAGCTGGCGCTTCTACCGACGCAACTGTAAAGAACCTCGGCGGCGATCCTGCTGAACCGTTCCAGATTTTCCCGGAAGTTGCCGAAGCATTCGAAGCTCGCAAGGCCGAACTCCGCAAGGAAGTCGAAGCTTGGAAGATTGCTAAGGCTGCTTGGGACGCTGCAAATCCAGAAAAGTCCGCAACTCTCAAGGAATGGCTCTCTGGCAAGGCTCCAAAGATCGATCTCTCCGGTCTTGAACTCAAGGAAGGCGTTGCAACTCGCGTAACTTCCGGCACAATCCTTGGCCACTTGGCAGAAAATGTCAAGAACTGCATCTGCTCTTCTGCTGACCTTTCTAACTCCGACAACACCCAGGCATTCCTCAATAAGACTGGCATCTTCCGTGCTGGTGACTTCAAGGGCGGCTTTGTCCAGGTCGGTGTTGCTGAACTTACCATGGGTGCAATCTGCTGCGGTATCGCTCTTCACGGCGGTCTCTACCCGATTTGCGCAACATTCTTCGTGTTCAGCGATTTCATGAAGCCGGTGCTCCGCATGGCAGCCCTCATGGGCCTCCCGGTCAAGTTCATGTACACTCACGATAGCTTCCGTGTTGGCGAAGATGGCCCGACACATCAGCCGATTGAACATGAAACCCAGATCCGTTTGCTCGAAGGTCTTAAAAAGGCTAACGGTAAGTCTGAAATGCTCGTGCTTCGCCCGGCAGACGCCTTTGAAACTGCTGCCGCATGGGAAATGGCTTTCGAAAATAACGACAGCCCGACGACAATCATTCTTACCCGCCAGAACGTGAAGACTCTCCCTGGCGATCGCAAGGTGGACGCTGCAAAGTGCCGCAAGGGTGCTTACATTGTGAGCGACAACTGCGGTTCCGCTCGCCCGGATCTCACATTCGTTTCTAACGGTTCCGACGTTCTCCTGACCCACGACGCTGCAGAAGTTCTCCGCGCCGAAGGTCTCAAGGTTCGCGTTGTTTCCATGATCAGCCCGGCCCTCTTCATGAGCCAGAGCAAGGAATACAAGGATTCCATCATCACTCCTTGGACTCCGGTGTTTGCAAAGTCCAGTGGCCTTCCGCTTCTCTTTGCCCAGGTTGTTGGTGGCTTCGGCAAGGTAAGCGGTCTCGAACGCTTCGGCGCAAGCGCTCCGGCTGGCGTGCTTGAAAAGGAATTCGGTTATACTCCGGAAGCTGTTGTTGCAGCAGCCAAGGAATACCTTGCTGAATTCAAGGCTAACGTCGAGGACTTCAAGAAGAATAACTAAGGTAAGACGAGAGAACGGACCTTCGGTCCTACAGACGAGTGACGAGAGAATTTGGACATTTTTACACTCGTTTGTCTAGGTTTCGATGGTCTTTCGTCTCTCGTCTCTCGTCTAATTATGATTTGCCCATTCTGTAAACACGAAGAAGACAAGGTCGTCGATAGCCGCGTGAGTGGAACATCCATTCGCAGGCGTCGCGAGTGCCTTGGCTGCGGCAAGCGTTTTACCACATACGAATATGTGGAACAGGTTCCGCTTACAGTCGTAAAGCGTGATGGCCGTCGTGAGCCTTACCAGCGTGAAAAACTTTTGGGTGGCGTTACCATGGCCTGCAAAAAGCGCCCGGTAAGCATGCAGTCTATCGAAGATATTGTAAAGAAGGTCGAAAACTCCCTGTTCGCCCTTGGGCAGCAAGAAGTCGGCTATGATCAAATCGGGAACTTGATGATGGAAGAACTTCGCCCGGTTGACCAGGTTGCGTATGTTCGTTTTGCTTCGGTGTACCGTAAATTCGAAGAAGTGGGCGAGTTCGTGGAGCAGGTGCTTCACATGAACGATACGTCTAAAGTCTGATAAAAATTAATTTGTCTGCTATCTGTTTGCGATAGCATAAAATTCAGAAAGTTGTTTGTTGTAGTGACCGTCGTCGTTCATGGCGGCGATTCGCTTTATTCCCTGGTCGCGGATTTGACGGATGCGTTCGCGGGACACTCCGATCATCTTGCTGATTTCCACGATGTTTTTGCGCTTGCGGTTTCTGGTGCCGTATAAGGTTCCGATTATTTCCTGTTCACGCGGGGTGAGTTTTGTAGCGAACTTGCCGAGCAGCTTGTTCAAATTGTGCAGGTCGATCTGCTTGTCGGCGTATTCCTCCGGCTGGTCGGGAATCGTGTCGATAAGGGTGATGGAAGAATCTTCTGTCAATTCGGCAGAAAGCGAAAGGATTGGCTTTTGCCAGATCTTAAGGTCTTCGCTCAGGTTGCCGGTCTTGTTGCCTTTGCGGAGTTCGTCGCACTTGTTTGCCGGGAGCCGCACTAGCGAGCCCTTGTCTTGAATGGAGCGCGTGATGTAGGCGCGGATCCACCACACTGCGTAGGTAATGAATTTGAGACCACGCGTGTCGTCGAATGTTTCGATGGCGCGGAGTAGCCCGAGCGTGCCCTCGTTCACGAGGTCTGCATCGCAGAGTGTGTCGTTCGAATACTCCCTTGCAACCTGGATCACGAATTTCAGGTTTGCTTCTACAAGACGGTCCCGGGCGGAGCGGGAACCT
The DNA here is from genome assembly GCA_045615885.1 of Fibrobacteraceae bacterium. Classification (GTDB taxonomy): domain Bacteria; phylum Fibrobacterota; class Fibrobacteria; order Fibrobacterales; family Fibrobacteraceae; genus UBA1765. The sequence continues at coordinate 17,854 of JAZLFR010000019.1, read as the reverse complement.
GCCCGAATCAGCTTGAAAAGAGCCTGTTCCTCTTGCTGCGAAAGCGGCGGCGTCTTGATTTTGGACTTGAGCCAAACGATGTTTTCCATAAAAACTCCTTTTTTTGACCCATATAGCAAGATGCATTATAGCAAAACAAGAATTAAATGAAAGGGTGTTCAATAAAATTTTATTTACAGAAAGAATCCTGCCCTCCAGTCTAAGAGGCGTTCTGACCGAAGACCCTCTCATTTTTTAAATTTGTCGCCGTAAAATTTTATCCAGGAGTTATTTATGCGAATTGGTTTGATTGGTACCGGTACCGTTGGCGGTGGCGTTATTCAGATTTTGGAACAGAAAATCGCCTATTACCGTGAAGCCCTCGGCGTAAACCTTGAACTTGCCTGCATCTGCGCAAAGAGTGATGAAGAAGTTGCACCGTACAAGGCAAAGGGTTACACCGTTTCTACCAATGCCGACGAAATGATCGCCGATAAGTCCATTGACGTGCTCGTGGAACTTGCTGGTGGCTACAACATGCCGCGCAAGTGGATTACCGCTGCCCTCGAAAACGGCAAGCACGTTGTGACGGCAAACAAGGCCCTGCTTGCAAAGTATGGCCACGAACTCTTCCCGCTTGCCGAAAAGAACGGCTGTCACATCTTGTTCGAAGCAGCCGTTGGCGGTGGCATTCCTATTATCCGCAGCTTGCAGGAAGGCTTGCTCGGTTCCACTGTGGAACATTTGAGCTGCATCATCAATGGTACCTGCAACTACATTCTGACCCGCATGAAGGTTGCCGGTCTCTCCTTTGAAGACGCTTTGAAGGAAGCCCAGGCAAACGGCTTTGCCGAAGCTGACCCGACTTTTGACATCGAAGGCATTGACTCTGCCCACAAGACTGCTCTCCTTGCAAGCCTTTGCAGCGGCAAGCATGTTGACTTCGAAAAGATCTATGTGCAGGGTGTATCCCACATTACCGCCGAAGACATTGCTAGCGCAAAGGATCTCGGCTGCACCATCAAGCTGCTCGGCATCTACCACCGCGTAGGTGACAAGGTCGATGCCCGCGTACACCCGTGCCTCATTCCAGAAAATCATCAGCTTTCCAGCGTGAACGGCGTTTTGAACGCTGTGTTCCTGCAGTGCGATAACCTTGGCGAAGCTTTGCAGACCGGCGCAGGCGCCGGCCGTATGCCGACAGCCTCTGCGGTTGTCGCTGACCTTGTTTCCCTTGCCCGTGCTACCGACGCCGGCAAGCGCAAGGCCCTCCCGATGGGCTGGTTCAACAAAGAAAACGAAGCAGACCTCGTGCCGATGGCCGACACCTCCGCACGTTACTACTTCCGCCTTTCAGCAAAGGACGCCTGCGGCGTGCTCGCTGCAATCACTGGCATCTTTGCTAAGAACGGAATCTCCATCGAATCCATTATCCAGAAGAACGTGAACGACCCGGGCAAGGTTTGTGTCGTGGTCATCACTGAAAAAACTCTCGAAAGCAAGGCCATTGCTGCCGTCGAAGAAATCGATGCGCTCCCGAATGTCGCCGACAAGAGCCAGTTGATCCGTTTCCTCGTTTAATGTAATGCGACTCATTCATTCGTCAACACTAGAACGCGTCCTGGTGGCCGTTTCAGATTTTGTGTCCTTTGGACTCGTATTTCTGTTCGCCTTCTGGATACAGTTCCGCAGTGGAATCATCCCGGACCTGGTGAGCAGCACCAAGCAGCTTGTTGACTACTTGCCGCTTGGGGCCCTGCTCTTCGTGGGGTGGTTTGCCCTGTTTGCTATTACTGGTCTCTATCGTTCCTGGCTTTTGGAATCTAGGACCAAGCAGGTTCTGCGCGTGGCCCGTACCATTTTTGCCGGTGGCATTCTGGGTGTAGTTGGCATGTTCGGTTCCGAGTTCGTTACCAAGTTCGTTGCTGGCGAACCGGTCGGTTCCGGCTATGTTTACGGATCCCGCCTCGTTGCCGTCATTGCATACGTGCTCGGTTCCGTTTTGCTTGTGAACGTCTTTAGAATGTTCCTGTATCTTGGTTTGCGCTCACTTTTGCGCAAGGGCTTTGGTGCGAACCGTTTGCTCGTTCTCGGTGCGACCGATACCGGCAGGCATGTTGTTGAAGAACTCAGAAAGTCCCCGGAACGCGGCCAGCAGCCGGTCGGTTTTGTGGATGAACGTTTTCAGGTTATTGATCATGAACTTTGCGGCCTGCCTGTGCTCGGCAAGTATTCCGACCTTGCAAAGCTTGTAAAGCAAATGCACATCAACGGCATCGTGATTGCCCACAGCAGTAGTTCCGTGCAAGAAATTTTGCGCGTGCTCGTGTGGCTTTGCGATTTGCCGGTCCATATTTACGTTGTTCCCGATTTGTATTCCGTTGTCGATGGCCACTTCAAGGCAAACCTCGTGCACGGCTTTGAGCTCCGCGAACTGTTCCCGTTCAGCATGCCGCCTTGGCAGGTGCGCGTAAAGCGCATGATTGACATTGGTTTTGGTGCGTTCCTTGGAATCTGTTCCTTGCCTGTTTGCCTGCTTGCTGCCCTTGCTATCAAGCTCGATGACCATGGCCCGATTTTCTATTCGCAGGAACGAGTCGGCCTGTATGGCCGCCCGTTCAAGGTCTATAAGTTCCGCACCATGCGTACCGATGCCGAAAAGTTCGGTGCGCAGTGGGCTACAAAGAATGACCCGCGCATCACCCGCATCGGCCACTTTTTGCGCAAGACCCGCATCGATGAACTCCCGCAAATTTTGTGCGTGCTTCGAGGCGAAATGAGCATGGTTGGCCCGCGCCCGGAACGCGCCGTGTTCATTGAAAAGCTCCGTGACGAAATTCCGTTCTACATTAGCCGCTTGAAAATGAAGCCGGGTCTTACCGGTTGGGCGCAGGTGCGCCATCACTACGATACGAGCACCGAAGACGTGAAAATTAAATTGCAGTACGACATGTATTACTACGAAAACATGAGCCTCATGCTTGACTTCCAGATACTTGTTCGTACCGTGTATGTTGTTTTAACAGGAAAGGGCGCACAGTGATTTAGAACGCGCCGGTGGCGCTTTAGACGAGAGATTAGAGACGAGAGATTAAGCAATAAGAATTCTTTCGTCTTTCATGCCTTCGGCATAGGATGTGGCTGCGCTCGGTCATGCCCAAGCAAGCTTGGACGCGACTCTCGTTTGCTCACATCTCGTCTGTAGGGCAAAGCCCGTTCTCTCGTCTAGCACATGATAAGGAGATGTATAAGTATGTACGGTGACAATTCTACTCCGGTATTCCCAACAGAAGATGCCTTGACAATGATCCGTTTGGCCTTGGCCGAAGATGTTCGCACTGGCGATGTTACAAGCATGTGGACTATCCCTGCTGACCAAAAGCAGCACGCCCGCCTGATTGCAAAGGAAGACGGCGTTGTTGCCGGCCTCCCGATCATTGAACTTGTGTTTAAGGAAATGAAGGCAAATGCCAAGGTCACCCTGCACAAGAAGGACGGCGACGTTGTTAAGAAGGGCGACTTGATCGCAGAGCTTGACGGCACGACTCACGAACTTTTGACTGGCGAACGCACCTTGCTGAACTTCATTCAGCAGCTCAGTGGCGTGGCTACTGTTGCGCACACCTTCCAGGAAGCCTTGAAGGGCGGCAAGACAAAGGTCCTTGATACCCGCAAGACTGTTCCTGGTTTTAGAACATTGCAAAAGTATGCAGTTCGCGTTGGCGGTGGTTCCAACCATCGCATGGGCCTCTTTGACATGGTGCTTGTAAAGGACAACCACATTGCTGCAGCTGGTGGCGTTTTGGAAGCTCTCGCCGTTGTCAAGAAGAACAACACCCAGAACCTTATGGTCGAAATGGAAGTTGAAAACTTCGACCAGCTCCGCGCACTTTTGAACAAGGGCGTTGACGTTATTATGCTCGACAACATGAGCAACGAAATGATGGGCGAAGCTTTGAAGATCATCAAGGAAAGCGGCGACAAGTGCCTGGTGGAAGGTTCCGGCAACATGACCCTGGAACGCGCCAAGGAAATCGCAACGCTCGGCTTGGACTTCATTTCTGTAGGCGCTTTGACTCACAGCGTGAAGGCCCTTGATATTTCCATGCGCATTTAGAACGCGCCTTTGGCGCTATAGACGAAAGACGAGAGACGAAAGATTAAGGATGGCGCTGCGCGCAAGTAGAGAGTATGGCTGATTCTGTTACACTTGTTGTTGATGTTGGGAACTCCCACACGGTCCTTGGAATTTTCAAGGGTGATAAGGTTGTTGACTATTGGCGCCTTACGACGCGCAAGGAAACCACCAGCGACGAAGTGATGAACAAGGTCGGCGGCCTTCTTGGCTTTTCAAAGATCAAGCCTAGCGAAATCACGCATGTCGGCCTTTCTACGGTTGTGCCGGCCTTGGAACGCCCATGGATCAAGGCCTTGGATTCCTTGCTTAAAAAGCATGTGCAGGTCGTGAATTCCAGGAACTGCCTTGGCTTAAAGATTGGTTACCAGAACCCGTCCATGGCTGGTGCTGACCGTCTTTGCAACGTGATTGCAATGCGCGAGGCTGGCTTTGAAAACGCAATCATTGTCGATATGGGCACGGCTACGACTTTTGACGTGCTCAAGAACGGCGCCTTTGTGGGCGGCGTAATTATCCCGGGCATTAACGCTAGCCTCGACGCTCTTACCGAAAAGGCGGCACGCCTTTTGCCTGTGACAATCGAATGGCCAGAAAAGGTCATTGCCGATAACACGGACGATGCGATTCGTTCAGGCCTGCTGTTTGGCTTTTTGGCTGAACTCGAAATTTTGATTGGCCAGATCAAGAAGGAACTTGGTTGTGAAAATGTGCCTGTCTATGCAACAGGCGGTTGGGGCAAGACTATTGCTCGCCGCACAACGATTATCGATAAGTACGATCCGTTCTTGACTTTGCGTGGCATTCGCCTGGTGGCATTGAATGGAAACAAGGCCGCTGTTGTAGAACACGATAGCGAAGAGGAATAAGGAGTTTTTATGCGTTGCTTGGTTACCGGTGGTGCAGGTTTTTTGGGAAGTCATCTTTGCGAACGTCTTTTGAATGACGGTCACGAAGTCATTTGCCTCGACAACTATTTTACGGGCCGCATGGCGAATGTGAACCACTTGCGCGATAACAAGAGTTTTGAGCTGATTCGTCACGATGTGACGGAACCGATTCTTTTGGAAGTGGACCGCATTTTCAACCTCGCTTGCCCGGCAAGCCCGATCCATTACCAGTATAACCCGGTAAAGACCATCAAGACTAGCGTGATGGGTGCAATCAACATGCTTGGCATGGCAAAGCGTGTACACGCCCGCATTTTGCAGGCGAGCACCAGCGAAGTCTATGGTGACCCGGCTGTGCATCCGCAAACAGAAGATTACTGGGGAAATGTGAATCCTATCGGCATCCGCAGCTGTTACGACGAGGGCAAGCGCGTGGCTGAAACCTTGTTCATGGATTACCACCGCCAGAACAACGTGGATATCCGTATCGTGCGTATTTTCAATACCTACGGCCCGCGCATGCTCCCTAACGACGGTCGTGTGGTCAGCAACTTTATTGTGCAGGCCTTGAAGGGCGAAGACATTACCATTTACGGTGACGGCTCCCAGACTCGCAGCTTCTGCTACGTAGATGACCTCATCGAGGGCTTTGTCCGCATGATGAACCAGGAGAAAATTATTGGCCCCGTGAACATTGGCAATCCCGGCGAATTCACCATGCTGGAACTTGCCAAGGAAGTTTTGGACTTAACAGGTTCCAAGAGCAAGATTGTCTATCAGCCGCTGCCCGGTGACGACCCGAAAATGCGCCGCCCGAACATAGACCTCGCGAAGAGCGCCCTCGGTTGGGAACCGACGATTCCTTTGCGCAAGGGTCTGGAAAAGACCATCTGCTATTTTGATGAATTGCTGAAGGGCTAAGCTTTCGCGAATCGCTGAAATAAAAAAAGGTTCCTCCTTGTGGGAGGAACCTTTGGTGTTTATAGCGTTGTTTTACTTGTCTTTTACAAGGCGAACGGAACGGTATTGTGTTTTTTCGCTTTGATGATAATCATCAAAGCCGCTACTATCGATGTCTATGCGTTCTGCTCGTGTTTCCTTAAACCTGTATGTGGTTGCAGTCCAGAAACAGGCTTTCTTATCGTGATGGACTCCGTTTTCATCGATGAAACCGCCAGGAAGTGCTGAAAAACCAATGAAGTCTAATCCGGCAGAACTGCCCCAGTCACTACTTGAACCTGACATGAGTAGAACATTGCTATTATATGAGAGGGGCCCTTCGGCAAGTTCGGAGATTTTCCATTTGAAATCCGACCATTCCTCGTTTGTTGGCAAATGCCAGCCTGGAGGCGCAACATTCGTTGCCGTATCCCAGGTGTAGAGCAATCCGTATTTTTTTGCATTTTCAGGATCGTCGTTTAATGCCCTAGCCCCTTCGCATTCGTAGTTCAGGTTTTCTGCAAGCCAAGTTTCGCCATCCACTTCAATGGTCTTATAGACCTTGCTGTCGCGCGGGTCTGTGAATGTTCCTGTAATTGGGCGTGCAGGGCTTTGTCCCTTTATAAGTCGAACGCTTAAGTAGGTTGAATTGTAAACGGCTTCTTTCTTGAAGGAGTTGTCCACTTTGGTTAGTGTGAGTGCGTATGCGTCGCTACCACTCTTTTTACCGGAAGATGTCCAGAAAGATCCCGTTTTGTCAAGTTCTGCTGATTTAAAATCAGAATATCCATGACCCCAGCCGCCAAGCGTTGCTGCAAAACCATTCGGATCTTGCAGGGCTTCGCCTTCGAAATCCTTTTTGCACTTTGTCAGAGTTTTCAAGGTTTTCTTGAGGGTGTCGAAATCTTCTAAAGAAGGCAGGCGCCAGCCATTTGGAGCTGCATTGAGAATTGCGTCAAACCATTCATAAAGAAGGCCGTGTTTTGCAATGGTTGAACCATCTTCCTGATAAGGCTTTGCTCCACTGTACATTTTCGAATCCGAGGTCTTGAATCGCAGGTTTTCTGCAAGCCATTCCTGGTCGCCGATTTTTACGGTCTTATAGACCTGACCGTCTCGTGGATCTGTAAAGGAGCCCGTTTCGAAAGTTGCTTTAGGAGCTTCCGCTTTTGCCTTGGGTTCTTTTTTAGCGGTAGTTTTTGATGTTCCTCCGTTGGCCTTATACGGGCGGAAGGGGCGTACGCTCATCAGGTCATAATCGCAAAAACCTGTGGGTTCCTTGAAGTCCATTTCCCTTTCCCAAAGCCTGTTGAGCTTTCCGCTTGTTGCAGTGCGGAAATAGGCTTCTTTTCCAAGGCCGCTGAATTTGTATGTGCCGTCTTTATAGGCTTCGCCAATGCCTGCGGCGAGCGCGTTAAAACCTACGGCATCGGAGCCTTCAAAGAAACCGTCGATGTTCCAGTCTTCCTTAGATTTCAAGAACGGAGCGACCTGATACTTTGTCGTGTTGGCTGTTGCGGCAATGAAGTCAACGAGGGTCTTTACGTCCTTGCGGTCCGGCATTTTCCAGCCTTCAGGAATTGCCTTGAGGCCTGCTTCCAGGTCGTAGAGCCTGCCATACTTCTTTTCGTTTTCGGCATTGTCTTCATAGACCTTGGAGCCTTCGGCGTTAAAGCTCAGGTTTTCTGCAAACCATTCCTGCTTGCCGATGATGACCGTCTTGTAAGTCTTGCCATCGCGTTCGTCAGTAAAGGTCCCGAATTGCGGAGTGTAATTGGATTCCGCATTGCGAACGAGACGGACGGAGAGCCTGTCGTAGTTGTCGTATGTATCCCAGTTGTCTTCCTTGGAATTGATTTCGTAATTAGGCTGCTCTTTGTCCAGCCTTAAGGTGAACGCATGGAAATTAGAATGGTAACTTGGGGTCGGTTCGTTCAATTCGCTAGTCCAGAACGCGGCTATCTCACCTTTGCTGTGAAATGTTCCGCCTTCGTTTTGGATGACGACTACATTGGAGCCCGAGGTGTTGGGCGCGCAGTAACCGAGTGGTTGTGCGTTGAATCCTGTGCTGTTGGTGCCGTTAAGCTCCTCCCAACCTTCTGTAGAGGCTAGGTCCACCCGCTTCTTGGAACCGAGAGCTTCGGCAAGCTTCAGGAATTCATCGTAGGTAGGCAAGTGCCAGCCGTCTGGCGCTACCATCGATGCGATGCGGCCGGAGTAAAAACGACCATATTTCTTGTCGTTTGCTTCGTCGTTGTCCAGGGAATTGGTGAATCTGCATTTGAAGCGGAAGTTTTCTGCAAGCCATTCCTGGCCATCAACCTTGATTGTCTTATAGACTTCGCCATCGCGCGGGTCTGTGAATGTACCAAATTCAATTGCCATATTGATTTTCCTTTTTGTTTCCTTTTTACTTTTTCCAAACTTTCAGCATGATGGGTGCCTTCAGGCCTGGCAGGGAGAGTCCCAAAAATTCTGCCGAGTCGCCAAAATTTTCCCTTCCGTTTTCAATAACTTTTTCGATGTCGATATCCGCTAACTTGCAAGCGGGTTCGCCGACGACATCTCGCAAAGATGTATCGTATCCCTGTTCCAGATGGAAGTCTTCACATTCAAGCGCTTCATTGACATCGCTACAATCATTCGGATTGATGCGAATAGGTTCAGTTTCTTCGCCGTCATCGGTCTTAAAGACAAGGCGGACTTCGCCGACGTCAGAGGTTTCGTAATTCTTTGCAGCAAGAAAATCGCAAAAAGAATCCGGGGCAAAGCAGGGCTGGAAGTCTTCCAGTTCCTCGCAATCGTCAAATATGCCTGATTCCATATCAGGAACTTCGTTGTACTGCAAGTCGGTATCTATACGTAATTCGCCATCTTCCAGCGTTGCCACGATTTTCCTGTATGGATACTGTGACCCAGTTTCGGAAGCGTCAACAGACACGCTGACCTTCAGCTGTTCCGGCTTGCATTCTTCGCATGCTTCCTGCAACCAGCCGATAGGATCATCAAGCAAGTCGCCAGCATACTTCATGTCAAATCCGTCAGCGTCTTCAAAGGCGGGAGCCGTGGAAATCACATTGTCTTCTATGCCGAATGGCCCTTCGCCCCATTCCAGGAACCAATCGTAGTGTTCCTTGCAGTAGTCAAAAATTTTTTGAGCCATTCCTGCATCTTCGCAGTTGTTCTTGTCGTTGACTGTAATTTTATAGGATGCCCATACAGCACTCATATTTTACTCCTTGTTTTTGTTTGACATTTTTTGTTGTTACCCACATTTTTATTACACAGCCGCTTTCGATAATTGCAGAAAGACGGTGCTGACCATTCAAAAGATTCCCGCATTCGTCTATGAGCAAGCCGTCACGACGAGTTTCAAAGGCACCCTCTTTCATTCGGAGCGCAAGTTCATGCACCCAGAATTTTCGGAGTGGCCGGTTGTGGTCGTTGTGCTCCAGATATTTGCGGGCAATATCTGGAGTTATATCCACAAGTTCGTGTTTCGTAGAGGCGCTCGTCATAAACGGGAAATTTTTAAATTCGCGCCTTGTTCAATGAGGTCATTGTAGAACCTTCGGAATCCTTCACCTCGATGTTTAATAATCCGTTAGCGTCAATATCAACAACTATGGTGTATTCGCGAGAGTCGCTGTTGCCGCTCCAGCAATTTGCAACGTGGAATGTCTCATTTTTGCTTGCGTTGGAACTGTTCCCCAGCAGAAAATGGACGGTGAAGTTTTCAATGTCTTCGTCTACGGGTCTGATCTTGACAGTTTGCTTTGTCGGTATGAGTGTATTTCTTTCAAGGATAAAATGGCACTCTCGCTTACCCACTTCAATACCGAGGCCTTGATGAATTGCTTCAAGAAGAAGTACGTCCTTAACAGCACTATGTCCTGATAATACGGCTGCCTGAACAGCGGCTCCCAGGGCGAGCATTTCGGGGCGGGCAAATTCTACAGGGAAAATTTCATTTAAAGCAGCGTGCACATCTTGCGTGCATTCCCCAAGAACGAAAGCCTTGCCTTTTTTTGTTTCAAGTTCGCTTTCCTGGATGCCGGACTTGATTTTGCTAATTACCACTTTGTCGGGCCAGATTGTGTTATCCTTGCCACCATAAATTGATTTTGTTTCGTAGCAACCGTCATCATTCACGATAACGGAAAAGTCAAATCCGCCCTTGCTATAGTTGCAAAGTACGCAGAGTGTGCCTTCTTCCTTGTTCATGAATCCGTAGGCCAAAGCCAAGGCAGAAGTTTTATAGATTGCCCGAAGAATTTCCAGTTCTGCCTTTCGTGCCCTGCCGTAAAGTCTCTCCATAAATCGAGGTTCCCTAGCGGCAGGTACGGTAACCACGGCTTGGGTAATCTGCTCTGCGAGCACGGCGCTTGCCAAATTTTTGGCGGTGGTAAATACTTCCGGAGTGTATTCGTCGGCAGCAAAGGAGCCTACGATGCCCGGCTTGCCGTTTTGAAAGGCTGCTACGGTGCATTTGCCAAAGGATATGTCAATGCCAATGATGGCTGCCATAATTACTTCTCCTCTTCCTCTTCTTCTACGACTTCAATGGCCCTGCTCTTTGGGAACGCCATGTAGTGCCAGCAATCCATTTCGAGTGTCGGTATCGGCTTGTTCCTTACTTTTGCAATAAGCCATTCTGCATACTGCAAGCAAGATGCCTTTTCGAAATCGTCGCCTTCGAGGCCTACCTGCATATTATCGTAGATGGTGTTGGCGGCTTCGTCAAAACGGGTTTCATCATAATTCTCTTGACTGATGTAGTAACCGATCATCAGGTCTGCGGTGAACACCAGCGGATTTTCGGGCCATTTTTCCTTGGCTTCGTCCAGAATTTCGATGGCTTCGTCAACGTCCTCGTTTTCGAGAGCGCGTTCAATGCGAATGAAACTTGCATCGCAGATGTTTGCTGCAATTTCGCCATCGGTTGCGACTTCGTAGGCGGCGTCCTTGTCGTACTGGTCCAGAATTCGCATGCACCACTTATATACTTCGAAGTTGTTGGTGTTATTCTGGAAAACTGGAGACATCTTTTGTAGAGCGCCCTTGAAGTCGCCTTCATAAAAGGCTTCCTTGGCGGCTTCTAATTCCTTGGTGTCGTCTTCAGAAAGGGGAGTCATGCCCACTTCGTCATCGGAATCGCTGCCGAAGTTTTCTCCGGCGGCACGGATCTTTGTCCAGAAAATTTCACCGAATTCCACCTTGTCAAAGTCCTTGACGTAACGTACGGAGAAGCCTCTGGTCTTGAAAAACGATTCTTCAAGACAATAATCAAAACTAGAACCGGCAACATTCAATACAAATGCATCTTCAGAAGAGTCTTCGTTGCTTGTCCAGAAATTGGTGCTTATGCCTAGATCTTCATATTCGGAATAATCCGGGTTGTAGAAACCTGCGGGTCTTGCGTTAAAACCGACAACATCGGTACCAGAGCCGAATTCTTCGTCCCAGTCATCAGTACTAGACATTAGGGCTCTTGTGTTATCTTCGCCGGTTATCTTTGAAACATAATCGCAAAGTTCCTTGAAATCCTTTTTGGAAGGGAGGCGCCAGCCTTCGGGAACTTCGGACATGGCGCTGTCCCAATTATAAAGGGCCCCATAATTGTCTAGGTTGTCCATGTCACAGTCGTACACATGAACGCCGTCGCATTCGCCGCGGTAGTTTTCGGCAAACCAGATCTGCTTGCCGATCTTTATCACGTTATATGTCTGGCCGTCACGATGGTCCGTGAAAATGCCTTCGCGAGCTTCTTCTTCGCCGATTTCCTCGTATTCCTTGTCGTCATCAGGTTCGGCGGCAGGGGCTGCTGGCTTTTTGGGCGCAGCGTTAGCTGAGGTAAAGTTGAAACCGCATTCGCCGCAGAACTTCTGGGCGCTTGGCCATTCTGTTCCGCACTGTGGGCACTTCTTTTTCTGGGGAATGGGTGTTCCGCATTCTCCACAAAATTTCTGACCGTCTGGTACGACTGTTCCGCAATTAGGGCATTTGGGCATGGGGAGTCCTTATTTCAAGATCTTTCGAAGTTCTTTTTTGTATTCTGCGTAAATATCGTCTTTATTCTTGAAATTTCTGCCCGCGGTAGAATTTAGACGTATGGCTTTAATTCCGACTTTTCCTTCGCAGTGTTTACAATACAAGTCGTATGCTTTTTTCCCGGTGCAGAGAATGCTCGTGATATTTGTTTTCTTTACGAGTTTTTCTATTTCGTTGCATTTGAAATCATCAGCATTCTCTTGAATTGTGTTGTCGGCCCCTTTTATCATGGAGCATTCTTTTACCACGTCCCAAAGTGCGATGTGATGTTTGTGGCAAAAGTCTATACGGGACTTTTCATCTTTGAGAGTTCTCTCGTCGTAACCAAAAATTCTTTCCATTGTTGGCCAAAATTTATTGTTTGGATTGCCGTAGTAGAAGTTGTTTTTTACGGACTCGTCAGAAGGCATGGTTCCAAGAAAAAGGACCTTTGATTCTTTGTTGTATACTGGCTTGAAGGCTCTGTCGATGTACTGTAATAAAACTTTTTTTAATTTGCTTTTTACGTCTTTTAAATCTTTTGTAGAAATAGAAACGTTGAAGTGTGTGCTTGGTAGAAGTTCTGCTTCTATTTCCAAGTCTTTTTTGTACCACTTATTGTATAATTCTAAAGTATTTTCATCGGTAACATACACGTATATGGGTAAAGTCTTTTTTTTCTCTTGCAATGTGGCTATAAGGTCTGGATATTCTTTTTTGTTGTGAATAGTTGCCAATGCTAAGTGATAAATTTTGCAAAATTTCAGTTTTTCTTCTTCAGTAAAGTTGTTTTTGTTTTGGGGTGTTTTTCTTCCACTAACCTTGTTTATCACTTCCCAGAAGTGGTCGTCCTTATCGCCAAAGAAAAAGCCGTCCGGAGACTCTTTGGATGTCAAAATGAGGGATCTGGAGTTGTCGTCAAAGTAAACCATGTCTTGAATCTCCTTTATGGTGTTTGAACAGGTCCCATCGAAATAATCGATGTGGGTGATGATGATTTTGCTGAGTTTTTTCATGAAATCTCTTTATTTACTCAATTAATAAAAATAATATAAATAAAATAAATGCTTGTAGTATCATATATGTGAAATAATTTTCTGTTTGGCAAGTATAAAATCGCTCATTTTTTAAAAATGCTCAAAAATGAAAAAGAAAACCGGACTTTAAAAAGCCGGCTTCTTATAAAGAGATGGATGTTTTTACTCTTCCGCGTCCTTTATGCAGCGCACAGGGGTTCCTACGGTAAAGTACATGTTGCTGTAGCGAATGTTTCGGCCCGGCGTAATGACAATGTTTGCCGATGCAACCGGGGTTGTTTCACCGACGCGGTACAAAACGTTAGAAGACGGGTAGTAGGCGGAACCGAGTTCATCGCCAAAGGGAACGACTCCTGCGGCGACGACCGAGAAGCAGTGAGAATCTGTTGTCGTTGCAATTCTTGGATCTTTTGTTACGCTCCAGCCGCCTACGGATCTTAAGGAATCTGCCGCAACTGCAGTGTCACCGACAGCTACGAACAACGTCTTCCATTCGCTCATGCTTGGCAGGTGCCATCCGCTAGGGCATTCAATTTGGTCGTAGGTGTAGTAGAGTCCTGATTTTTTGCAATAGGCTGGGTTATCCTTGTAGCAGGAGTAACCGTTGCCTTCGTAGCGGAGATTCTCTGCCATCCAGGTCTGTTCGCCAATTTGTGTGGTGTGGTAAACTTTGCCGTCGCGCTCGTCGGTAAAGATGCCGTAGTCACAAGTTGGATTCAGGTAGTACGGTTCCCAAACGCTATTTTTGCAAATAAAGTTTGTGGTGCTGTAAGCGCTCTTTTCGTTCTGGTTTTTCTTGATTTCACCTTCGTTTTCGGCTGCGCACAATCCAAGCCCGAAAGTATTTGTCCAGTAATCGTAAATTGCCTTTTCAAAGTCAGGGACCGAGCCGTCTGCAATTTTTTCTACGTTCTTTCGAATGCTCTTGAGATCCATGTAGAATGCTGCATATTCAGCCATGCTGAGCTTTGTCTTTTCATCGTCGTAGGAACCGTCGGTTTCAATGTCTTCTGAAATTTCTGCAAGGGTCTTCGAGAACTTTGCGTCGCTCTTGTCGCTAAGAATGAGGATTGATAGCGCAAGTAGCTTGGCGTCATCTTCGGAGGAACCGAAAATGTTCAGGTTTTCAAAATTTTCTCCTGCATTTGTTCCGAAGAAGGTCTTGATTATTTCTGCTTCGGCCTGCTGTTTGGCCTGGTCGATGGACATTTCTTTGTTGAGAACTAGGTAGGTGATTCGGTCGTAAGCAAGCTGCGTTAGGAAGTTGATGTTTACCATTTCCTTGTCGCTGATGTCTGCGATAGTACGCATGGTAATTTGACCGTCAGATTCCTTACCGGTAATTTCGTTGATAAAATATCCTGTTGCTTCTAAGATTGCGTACTTGGAAGTGAACGAAGCGTTTGCAATTTTGAATTGCCCGTTGCTTGTGGTTTTCCCGTGGAATGCACGGCCTGTTTGCAGCAACTTTTCGTCGTCAAGTTCGAACGCGTAAACTGAAGAGCCTGTAAGGAACGGTCCTTTTTGGACAACGCCAGAAATCGTTGAACCATCTTCCTTTGGAGTTTCGTTAGAATCCGGCTTCTGGACGATGACCGTATCGATTATCGTGTCCTTTTTTACAATCGTATCTTGTTTTACGATTGTGTCTTGCTGGATAATCGTATCTTGCTTAGAAATGGAATCCCTGACTATTGTAATGGTGTCTTTCAAGAAGACCGTGTCTATTGCAACGGAATTTCCGACATCTACGCCGCCGCCCGCATTGTTTGTGTTGTCTTCGGAGCATGCACAAAATATGAATGTGAAAAAGCTCAGTGCGAGACCTGAAAAAATATGGGATTTCATTTATTTATCCTTTTTTCTTTCGCAGATTTTATGTGAAAGCGGGAATAGGTTTGTGTGCAGGCAATAGACTCTTTCCATGTCTTCGCCTTGTGTTGCAATCGCCAGAATCTTTTTTCTAAAAGTCTTTATTTCTTCGACGATCTGTTCGTAATTTTCGCGGGTGATGCCGACGACAGTTTCTGTGAGATTTCGTTCTGTCACAGGCACGTTGTCGATTGCGTCTAATCCAAACTCTGCCATCTTTTTGTGGAACGAACGAATTGCAAGGGACGCAAGTTCCGGGTCGCCGGTAGAAAGCACCTTGTCGGTTTGCCTGTATGTTCCGTCTTCAAGCTTTTCTAGCATGCCTATCTTTACAAGGTAGCGAAGTGCCTTGCCAGCTTCGGCGGCGGTTATTTCTGGGAGCACCTGTCTTGCGATGTTTGACGACTTTGTGCCTGCGGGGGCGTGCGGCGCAATTTCGCGTACGACTGCGTTTTGCCAGTTAGAAAAGAAATTGAACTGGTCTTCGTTGATGATTTTGACTTTATGCTTTTCGGCAATTTCGGCCATGTCGGCAAAGGCTTTTAGTTTTTCAGAAGTGAGCTTTGCCTGGTTGAACCTTACAAGGCCTTTGAAATAGTCTTTTTCAAAGCCGACCAGGTTCATGGAATTTGCTGCTTTTTCTATGCCTTCGTTGCTTAAATTCGCTTTGCCCTGGCATACCAGTTTAAGGTGCGAAGATGCTGCAAAACCAGCTTTTTCTGCAAAACTCTGCCATGTCAAAAGACCGAGTTTCTTTTGCTCGTTGAAAAAATCGAGAATGTAGTTTCTGTAGTTTCGGTAAGATGCTATAGATTCCATATGATGGGAAATATAGCAAAGTTTATTTTTGAAAAATGAGTAATTTAAAATGCTACTTGCTTTTGCTGCCTACAACGCTGCAAATTGGGCAAGTTTCGGGCTTGTGCCCTGCCGCTTTGCAGTAGGTGCGGCCAAAGTAAATGATTTGCAGGTGGCGTTTTTCCCATTCCTCTTTTGGGAATGCTTTTTTTAGGTCGGCTTCGGTGCGTTCTACGTTGCTGCCGTCGGAGAGTCCCCAGCGTGTAGCAAGGCGGTGAATGTGTGTGTCTACCGGGAACGCGGGCACTTTGAATGCATGGCTCATGACGACGCTTGCTGTTTTGTGTCCAACGCCTGGGAGCGCTTCTAGTTCTTCAAAAGTGCTTGGAACTTCACCGCCGTGTTTTTCGAGGAGAATTTTAGATAAATTAAAAATATTCTTGCTCTTGTTTTTGTAGAGCCCGCATGGCATGATGATTTCTGCAATGCGTTCAACGCCAAGTTTGAGCATGGCTGCGGGCGTGTTTGCTTCTTTGTACAAAACTTCGGTGACTTGGTTTACTCGCTTGTCGGTGCATTGAGCGCTGAGCAGCACAGCTATCAGCAACGTGTAAGGGCTTGTAAAATCAAGCGGTATCGGCGGATTGGGGAATAGTTTGTCTAGTGTGCTTCCGATGAACTTGATTTTGTCAGCTTTCTTCATGGGAATAAATCTAGCTATATTTTCAGCGGTATTATGTGCCGGCTTTTTTAGTCTCTAAAATTTTACAATTTTTCGGTGCCGGAAAATCACGGAAAAAGCGTTTTAATACATATGGTTAAGCGGACTGTCGCTTGGCCCCGTTCGGTAGTGTTGCCGGCGGCACTAAACCCATACTTATGGAAAATGCAAAACACAACCGTGACCACGACGGATTTTTGAAGTTCGTCTATTCGGTACCCGAAAACGTTCATTCATTTTTCAACATCGCATCAAAGACAAACGAAAACCTTGCAGCGATGCTTTCTGAAGTTGACCTTACGACCCTCGAAGAAATCCCGGAAGCCTACAACGAAGTGAGAGAGCGCGGCGAAGCGGACGTTGCGTTCAAGGTCAAGGCAGTCACCGGCGAAGATGTGTTCTTCGGCATTCTGCTTGAGCACAAGTCCTGGCCGGACGACACCGTGTTCTCGCAAATTTACCGCTACGTCTTCAAGGTGATGGTCAACAAGAACGGCGATATCTTCCCGTGGATGTCAACGAAGGCCGTCATCATCTACAACGGCAGCAGGGAATGGGACCCGTTCAAGAGGCTTGCCGAAAGGCATCGTGCGAAGTTCCAGAACCGAATTCTGCCCTTTGAATGCGTGTTCGTGAACCTTGCAAAAATCGACGACAAAAACTGCCTTGAAGAACGTAACGCTGAGGCTGGCATTGCCGCACTCACGATGAAATACGCGTTCGATGCGGAAGGCTTTGAAAAGCTTTTGCCGCAGATCGCTGAAATGTTGAAGAAGCTTGACAAGAGTAGGGCCACTTGCCTCGTAGAAAAAATTGAGTTATATTTAGGAGAAACTCTCACTAGCAATGCATTGGAGAAACTTAAGATGGCAGTAAAAAGTTTGGGACAATTGTATGGCTTTGTCAGTGCCAACGATGCTATTCGAGCAGAACGCAAAGAAGCCGAGGCGACAATCGCCAAGTTGCAGGCTGAGTCTGCTGCAGACAAAGCTCGCATCAAGGAACTTGAAGCATTGCTTGCGCAAAAAGGCTAACGGCAAGAATTCTTAAACGAAGTCCACTCGCAAGGGTGGATTTTTTTTGTTTTCAAGCGAAGTTTGCTTTGTCTTTGCGAGGATCTTTGCCCTGTAATGCAATCTAGAACAGCCACTCGTCTTAAAAATTTTACAAAAAACTTGTGCCGAATATTGCTGCAAAAAGCGTTGGGCTTCCTAACGGAAGCCAGGCTCATGCGCCTCGGTAATGCCAGCAAGCAAGCTTGCTGGCGCAACACTCGGCTTATTCGCGTTTTAATAATATGGTTAAGCGGAAGTGCGCTTAACCCCGTTCGGCAATGCTGCCGGCGGCACGCGAAACAACGCAATGACAAAAGAAGAATATGAAATTGAAGGGGCACTGCAGTCGCTTGGAGTTTCCCTTGACTATGAACAGGCGAGAAAGCAGGAACTTTTAA
>JAZLFR010000018.1:0-46356 GCA_045615885.1 Fibrobacteraceae bacterium | reverse complement strand
TTGGTGGACGATACAAGACTCGAACTAACAAAAAATGGTTGATAAATCTGGATAAATTCAGAGTTTGACAACGGCGGCGACAAATTACATAAAACCGGCGTTGAGCTTTGCCACTTCGGATGCCTTTTTTCGGGCGCGTAATGTGGCATATTGTTTCTTGGTGAAACCGACGTCTGCGTGACCCATTAGCTCCTGGATCGCCATATCGTCAAGGTCTTGTTCGATGCAGACTGTGGCGAAGTTGTGGCGGAACTGGTGGAGGTTTATATCCGGCCTCCACTCGTGGCGGGTGCACTCCTTTTTTCCGCGGTGGCGGTTCGTGAACACCACCTGATGCGCGAGACCGGCGGCGCGGCACCAGTTGATATAAAGCGTGTTGATCTGCGAGCGCGTCATGATTTTTCCGTTTCGATTGAAAATATAATCGTCCGGCTTTGCGCCTTTTGGCCTGGCAATGAACGGGCGCAGCGCGTCCAGTATGGGGATCTCCCGCCGCCCGTTTTCCGTCTTGGTGTCCTTGATGATGGGCGTGCCGTGGAGATCGGCGGCGCGGTCTATGCGGATTGTGCCGTGCTTCTCGTCCACATCGCCCCAGCGAAGCGCGGCGATCTCCTGCGTCCTCATGCCGGAGTAGAGCAGAAAGGCGATAAAGCGCCCGCCCGGCTTGTCCAGATTGCGGCTTATGGTTTTCTGCACTTCTTCCGTCGGCGCTTCCACGGTGCCCTTGGCGAGGCCTCTCGGCACTCTGACTGCCGAGCATGGGTTATGCTTTATCTGCCGGAGGATAATAGCGCGGTCGAATATCTGCTTGTAGATGCTCTTGGTCATGGCGGCGTGCTTGTAGGAATAGCCCTTGTCTTTCTCGGCGAGCAGGATGCGGTCGATGTCGGCGGCGTCGATCTCGTCGATGGGCTTTTCGCCAAATTGTTTTATAGCCTCGCGGAGCGGGGCGCGGTATGTCGCTTGGGAAGATCTCTCCAGCTTCTCAACGTGGTTGACTTCCCAATCCTCCGCGACTTCCTTAAAGGTCATGGCGCGGGGCTTCGCCGCCTCCACCTTGCGGAAAAGCGCCTCGGGGTCTTTGTCGTATAGATAACGCCCGTCCGGCAGGCGCTTGCAATACCGCCCGTCTTTTCGCAAGGTAAACATGGCGGCATAGTCTATTTTCTTCTTTGGCATAGTTGCAAAACCTCCGATTATTTGATATAATCCGAGGTGGATTGTCGGTCAAGAAATCCACCCCGTATGAGCCGTCACGGTGTTCCAGCACCGTGACGGCTGTTTTTTTATTTTACGCGATTAGCGGGCTTGAAATATCCGTCTTGTCTTTCGTCGGGGCAATCCGCATTATCTTCACCGCACAATTTATCCCGAATGTCGGCAATGTTATATGCAGATTGAATAATGATTTTGCAAACGGCGACAGAAAGTAAGCCGACGACCACCGCCAAAAGAAGATACGCCATGCCGGAGAATAAACCGATTACACCAGCCAAAGCGGTGGCACCAAAATTTATCCAAGCAACCACCTCAAGTGTATCGCACCACGTTTCCAATTTGCGAGAACTCTTTTTCATTATAATATCTCCTTTACAAATTATGCCGTTTCCACAGCGGGATCGGCGTTATTTTTTTGTTGACCGAGAGCGGCGAGATTTGCTGAAATTTGCAAAATGCTCTGGCGGCTTTCGGCTGTCATGGTGCGAAAATATCCAATTAACTCTTTCTCTGCTTCGGACAAGCAATCTATATTTGCGCTGTCGTTCCCTCCAAGAAAATACATTATATCAACGCCTAGTTTTTTGGCATATTCTTCTACCGCGCTGATCTTTGGTATTCTTTGCGCTGTTTCGTATCGGCTTATTACCTGCTTGCTCGTTCCTAGTTTCTTCGCCATTTCTTCCTGCGACATTCCGCGAGCGATTCTTATTGCCCTCAATCTGTCGGCGAATAGCTTTTCGTTCATGTTCACTCCTCCTCGAAGCGCACTATAACATATTGCGTCACCAAAAACAAGACATTTCTAAAAATTTTGTCAACAAACACTTGACAAACAAAGGCGGTGATGCTATTTTAGTAGCGTCACCAAATGAGCGACAGAAAGGAGAGACGCATTTGGACGAGATGAAAGAGAAACTTTCCGCATTGATTAAAGAGGAGTATAAGTCTGAATCTGCGTGTGCGGCCTCTATGGGCTGGCCGCGACAGCGCCTCAACAAAATAATCAATGCAGAGAAAGAGCCGGATGTAACAGAGGTTGCCGCCATCGCGATTGCCCTGTCAAAGCCGGTTGAACTTATCGCAAATATTTTTTTGCTCTACTGGTCACCAAATGGGCAACAAACAGCAAGCTGACACCGCATCCATCGCCCGCGCTCGCGGGCGCGACATTACAAATTTAGAAAGGAGACAGCATGGGAAACAGAAGCATCGGCGTGGAGTTATCCGAAGCCGCAAATGCCTTGAAAGAAAAGAGAGAACGCCTGGAAAGAAACGAAGAAGATGCAGAAGCGCTTTGCGACTTCATCCGCGAAAGAACGGACAGCTATGAAGAAGCGGAGCGGGTGCTCGCGCTGGCAGGCACGATGCTTCACCGCTCCGCGAAGATTTAATCTTCAGTGTCACTCACGAAAATCATTGAATCAATAGCTTCGTGAGCAAGTTGATACTCGACAACCACGTCACTCGAAATGTCGGTAAAGCCAACATCGGGGTAATCGCGGTTTGCTTTCAGAACGGTATCCATCACATATCCGTTCACGCAAGCCATCGTGAGATCGTGGACAATTTCTTCACGAGTTGGACGAATCATTTATATCACCTCCTTTTGTCGAAGCATAGCACAAAAGGAGAAATAAGGAAAGGAAGAAAGAAAAATGTATTCACAGGAAGAAAAGAAAACCATCAAGCGTTTTATCGCGCTCGGCCTTTTGATCGTTATTGCCGTGTTGTTTTTGCTGACCTGCACGGCGAAGGTGCCAACCGGCTATACCGGCATTGTCACGACTTTCGGAAAGGTCGCAAACTACACCCTTGACAGCGGCTTCCACATCAAGGCTCCGTGGCAGAAGGTCGTGCGCATGGATAACCGAGTACAGAAAGAAAGCGTTGATCTGCTGTGCTTCAGCTCCGACATTCAGGAAGTCAGTATGCGCTACACGATCAACTATCAGATATCGAAGGCTTACGCCATGACGATCTACTCCACCATCGGGCGCGATTACTACGATACCGTTGTGACGCCATGCATCACAGAATCCGTCAAGACCGTCACAGCGCATTACACTGCGGAAAATCTGATCGGGATGCGCGACGATCTGGCTTACAAGATTGAGGCGGATCTTTCGGAAAAACTCGCAAGCTACAACATTGAGCTTGTTTCCACGTCCGTCGAGGACATGGACTTTACGGATGTGTTCACCGACGCCGTTGAGCAGAAACAGGTCGCCGCACAGAATAAACTGACCGCGCAGACAAAAGCCGAGCAGGCTGTTGTCGAAGCGGACGCTGCGGCGCAGGTGCAGGTGATCCAGGCGGAGGCGGAGGCTGACGCCATGATCGCCCGCGCAAACGCGGAGGCGGAGGCTACAAAGATCACCGCCGACGCGGAGGCGGAAGCAAACCAAAAGATCGCCGCTTCTGTTACGGATGATCTGATTTCGTTTACATACGCGCAGAGCTGGAACGGAGAATACCCGACTTATTACGCCGGCGATTCCTCCGACACTTCTTCTATCATCGACCTTCGATAAATTTTGAATTGAGAACAAAGGAGAAAGAGCATGATTACTTTTTCACAGAGATATTACTTTGATGGAGTGGAAAATCACCTTCGATTAGGCGTCAGCCGAAATCGTGCGAAAAATGCGGTTGATAAGCTCAAGAGTACGCGCGTCGCAACGGACAAGGACAACGCGGTGGAGTACATCAAAAAGTCCGATGTTCACGCGGTTTTGGACGCGCTTCCGTCTTGCTCGGATGAGTGCTCCAAGGCTCTTGATGTGGTTCGCGATGGTTACTTTCGCTGCCGGGATCTGGAGGATAAGCTTGAGGAAATCAAACGCAGGGACAGGTATCTCATTCCGGCGCTTGTCGGAATTTCTGCTGCGCTCGCGGTCAGCTTTATCCTTACCGCCGTCGGTGTGTTTTGAATGCCATGGACGAGCAGAACAAAAACGCCGTTGAGGCTGTGAGCTGCAACTGCGGCATTGCGCTGATGAATTGCGATCATAAGTGCGTGGGCTGCGGCTTTGATCCGACGGAACATAAGCGGCGATTGAAATTCGGTGTTTGGCGCTCTGACGAAAAGGGCATCCGAAGTCTGCACTTCAGCAAGCATCCCAAGAAAAAAACAAAGAGGTGGTAAAACGATGGAGAGGCCGGATTATCGCGACAATCTCGCCGCGCTGCTGGAGTTTAACGGCGGTCGGCACCTTATGAAGCCTGCGAAGGTCGCGGAGTATTTGGGGATCAGCGCCCGAACCGTGCGACGAAACTATGACATACCCGCGCAGGGCATCACCTGCGAAAGTATGGCGCGGAAGCTTTGTTGTGAAAGCGCCGGAACATATTAAAAAGGAGGACAGCAACATGAAAGCAAACATCAAGGGCGAGAAAATCGACATCAAGCCCAACGGCATCATTCGGCAGGTCGATGATCTCGGGCGCGTCGTTATCCCGAAGAAGTACCGCATGGTTCTCGGGTTTGAGGTCGGCGACAAGCTGGAGATCATCCCGGATTACGGGGCCGGACTTCTCGTTATCCGCAAATTCGTTCCGCCGGTCGCCGAAGCCTAACGGCGGTTGGCTGGCCGCAAACGGAGGAAGATATGGACGAGAGGAAGATCGCAACGCTGGCGGCGGAGATCGGCGCAAAGGCTGCGCTGAATAAGCTGGACAGCGAGCGGGAAAAGCGCCGCGCCGCCTATACGCAGAGCGTCCGGCAGTTGCTCGGAAATTATACAACGCTGAAAAATTTCGTTGACAGCGCCGTATATGAGGCGAGCTACACCGCCGATCGCGTGAGCTATGACGATTTGATGCGCGAGCTTATGACGCCGGATCGCGATGTGGATGTGGTGGTGGAAAGCATACAGCGCAGCGCACAGCGGACAAAGGCTGTGTATCTGCATATCAATTCCATGCTGGACGCATACCGCCGCCGCTGCACCGCGCCGGACGCTGCGCAGACGGCGAAGAGGCGCTGGCGGATCATTGACGCCGTATTTATTCACCGAGAGTGGCAGGCCGTGGACAAGATCGCGAGAAAAGAAAACATATCCGAGCGTGTCGTATATCAGGATATACAGACCGCTTGCGAGGAGCTTGCGCCGTTTTTTTTCGGCGTGGACGCATTATAGAAAAGGGGTGGATCGCCGTGGACAAAAATCTAATAGACAGCCGCGCGTTACATATCGCCGCCGAGTGTTTGGCGAAGAACGGTGTATGCGCCGGCGACATCGACAAGTGCAGGAAGGTAAACCCCGTGTCCTGCACTTGCTGCATCCTCCGATACCTGCGCAAGAAAGCGCAGTTTGAGATCGAGATCGGAGCATAGCGGCGGAAGTGCTTAGCATAGACGAGTACGGCGATGGAGTTGTTTTGCAAGGCAGTGTGAGGCGAGGGCGACGTGCGGCGCGGCACGGCATAGCACCGCAACGGAAGAGCGAAGAATCGCAATGCAATGGAAAAGAATGGTCTTGCGGAGAGTGGCGTCGCCAAGGAACCGAAACGCATAGCATCGGCATTGTCTTGTTAGGTAGTACATAGCAAAGGCGATGGATGCAACGAACAGAGATGCTGCGGATATGTTTAGAACCGCAACGCGTTGGTGCAGCATGGCGTTGTTGCGCAATGGAATTGCGGTGAACTGCCTTGCGTGGGAATAGCCATGAAGAGCGCGGCAAAGGAATTGCGAGGTTTGGCGATGCCATGGAGCAGTAAGGTACGGCGCAGACATGTTTTGCAAAGGAAAAGCGTGGCGCGGAAACGATACGACAAACAAAAAACAAAAGGAGAACAGCATGAAAGAACTGAAAGTGAGGCTTACTTTTTTTGAGCCGGTGCTCGGCACGGCGAGCGCCAACGAGGATATTTACCGCGACTTCATCGGGAGCAAGAGCCCTGACGCGGCGAGTGTGGACGACGAGGTCGCCGCGCTCGGCGTGGATGCCGTGGTTGAAAAGGGCATGACGGTATTTCCGAAGCTCGACGACGGGACGCCGTTTTTCTGGGATTATCAGATCAAGGGATTTTTCAAGGCGGCTGCGCAGGCAAACAAAAAAGTTCCGGGAACCAAGAGTGCCGGCCTCAAGGCTTTCAAGAAAGAGATCGACACCTTGATATTTGTAAAGGATCGCCGCATCCCGATTTTGTTCGACGGAGAAATCGGATGCTGTCAGCGTCCGCTGCGGGCACAGACGCCGCAGGGCGAGCGCGTGAGCCTTGCCATCAGCGAGGAGGTGCCCATCGGCGCAAGTGTGGAGTTCACTGTGCAATGTCTGGTTGATGCGGATGTTGACTATATCCGCGAGTGGCTTGACTATGGCGAGTTCTCCGGCATGGGTCAATGGCGCAACAGCGGCAAGGGCCGCTTTACATGGGAGGAAATCCCGGCGTAACGGAAAGCTGGTGAGATGATATGCCGAACAGAATGTTGAAAGACTGCATTCTCACTTCGGAGCGCATTTCAAAACTGACATGGTTTGAGCGGGTCGTTTATGACGATCTGATCGTATATCTGGACGACTACGGGCGGGGAGATGCGCGGCCTGCCATATTACGCGCCGCGCTTTTTCCCTTAAATGAGAATGTGACAAAGAAAGCGATTGCCGATGCCCTCAACAGGCTTGCGACGCTTGGCTTGGTTGCCCTCTACGAAGTAGACGGGCGGCCGTTCCTTGCACTGCAAAATTGGGAAAAGCACCAGCAGATCCGGTCGAAGTTCTCAAAATTTCCGGAGCCGCCATCTGATAACGGATGTTATCACTTGATAGCAGATGATAACGGATGTTATCAACTGATATCAGATGATAACAAATGCGCCCGAGAAGTAGAAGTAGAAGTACAGTCGAGAAGTACAAATACAGACGAGAAACCAGACGTAGTCGAGAACGAAGGAAAGAATACGCCCGCGCCCGAGCGCGTGCGCGGCTGCTCCGCGGCTTGCGAGCCGCGGCGGGAGAGCGAGAGAAAAAGTTTTGAGGAAGAACGCGAGGAGCAAATTAAACTCCTTGCTGATGCTCGCGGGATCAGCGAGGAAGAGTTTATCCAGAAATATCACATGGATGGGGAACGACGAAGTCAAATAAAAGCCCTTGCATTACTGCGCGGCATTCCTCTTCGGGAGTATTTGGCTTTGCATCCTGCTTTTGACGAGGAATACAAGGAGGCGTGCGGATGATGCGACACGGAGCCAACGCGGATATATTCTGGATGCTTTCCATTCCACTGCTGCTAATCTTTTGCCGTCTCGTTGACAGGATCGGGCGGAGGTGAGAACGTGGAGTATCATCGCGATCAGCACGGAAAAGATCCGGCTGCGCAGTGGCAGGGAAAGGTAAACCATGCGCAGGGACGCTTTTTTGAAAGCCGTCTGCTTGCCGGATTTGCCGCAGCGAAGCGGGCGGGATATGCCAACATATCGAAAAGCCACGAGCCGATGAAGCCGATTAAAGACCTCGGCGGCGGTCGATTCGTCGCCGTCTACGAAAAGAAGTCCGATGTGGATTTCTCGGGCGAGCTCGCCGGAGGCGTGATGGCTGTGTTTGAGGCAAAGTTTACATCAACGGACAGGATCACGCAGGACAGGGTCACGGCGGATCAGGCAAAGAAGCTGGATGAGCACAGGAGCTTCGGCGCTCAATGCTGGGTGATCTGCGGGTTTTCCTCGGGCGGCATCTACAAAATCCCGTGGGCGATCTGGAAAGACATGAAGCTGTTTTTCGGGCACAAGTATGTGACTGAAAACGATTTGAAGCCGTGGACGGTTACAAACGGCGAGGGTGGTGTGCCGGTATTGATTTCTGGGAGGTAACACACCATGACCGAAAGACCGCTGCAAAAGGACACTCTGATGGTGGCGGATTATATGGCGCAGCTCGTCAGGCTGTGCGCCGTGGCAAACGGCATGAATAAGAACCGCGTTTTTTCGCTGTGCTACAACGGGGCAAAGTGGTTTGAGATCCATTACTACGACGTTGCCAACGGCGAAACTGTGTATATCGCCGAGCGGGACAGCGCCATGACGAAAGATATTTTTCAAAAGGCCGTGGACAAAATGCTGGAGATCGTGACGGGCGTTGCCGGTTGACACGGAGCGCTGCCAAGGCTGTGAGCTTTTTGGGGTGGTGCGCGGCGGCGACGGCACGGTCATCATGGAGATTTGCCGGTATTATGACTTTCACGGAAAAAGGAGGCCGTGCCCGCCGGGAGATCGATGCACGGTGAGACAGGAGAAAGATGGTTTTTACAAATGACTGAACAACACAGAAAGAAACAGCGCATAGAAATCTTCAACGACAATTTTCAAAACTTCAAAAAATACAACATCCCGAAAGCGCAGCTTGTTATAGCAGATATTCCGTATAATGTCGGCGCGGACGCATACGGAAGTAATCCTATGTGGTACAACGGCGGAGACAATAAAAACGGCGAAAGCGGATTGGCGAAAAAGTCGTTTTTTAATTCCGACGGTTATTTCAAAATAGCCGAATATATGCACTTTTGCAGCAGGCTTTTGAAACCGGAGCCGAAAGAAAAAGGAAAAGCGCCTGCCATGATCGTTTTCTGTGCCTTTGATCAGATTCAGACCGTTGTTGAATATGGAAAAAAATACGGATTTGCAAACTGGTATCCGTTGTTTTTTTGCAAGAATTATTCGGCGCAGGTGCTGAAGGCAAATATGAGAATTGTCGGAGCAACCGAATTTGCCGTTGTTTTGTATCGCGACAAACTGCCGAAATTCAACAACGGAAGGAAGATGGATGAGGAAACGGGAAAACCGATTCGCGGAACAGGGAAAATGGTTTTTGACTGGTTTCCGTGGGAGCGAGACGGTAAAGATATACCGAAAATACATCCGACGCAAAAGCCTGTCGCGGTTTTGAAACGCCTTATCGAGATTTTTACCGATGCAGATGATGTTGTTATAGACCCGTGTTGCGGAAGCGGATCAACGCTTCGGGCGGCGAAAGACACGGGGAGAAGCGCATTTGGATTTGAAATTGATAAAAAATTTTACCAAGGCGCAAAAGAAAAGATGCTGTGTGATTGTTTCGTTGAGGGTGACGTAAAATGAAGCATCTTGGAGATATAACCAAAATCAACGGTGCCGAGATAGAGCCTGTCTGGTGCATCACGGGCGGCAGTCCGTGTCAGGACTTATCCGTTGCAGGAAAACGCGCAGGACTCGCCGGAGCGCGAAGCAGTCTGTTTATGGAGCAGGTCAGAGTGGTAAAGGAGATGAGGGAAAATGATAAGCGCAACGGACGGATGGGTAGATTTATTCGACCCCGTTTTCTGGTCTGGGAAAATGTTCCCGGAGCTTTCAGCAGTAACGGAGGAGATGACTTCCGCGCCGTGCTGGAGGAGGTTGTCCGTATCGTCGAAACAGACTTTTCTTTACCTCGATTGCCGGACAAGCAAAAGTGGACAAAGGCCGGAGCTATCGACGGTGATGGGTGGTCTATCGCTTGGCGAACTCACGACGCTCAATACTGGGGAGTGCCCCAACGCCGCCGTAGAATCGCGCTTGTCGCAGATTTTGGAGGTCAACGCGCCGGAGAGATACTATTTGAGCGCGAGGGCTTGCCAGGGGATTTTGAACAGGGCGAGCCGACGCAGGAAGAAGCTGCCGGAAATTCTGGAGATGGCGTTGCGGTCAATGATCGAATGGCATACGGATTCTGCGCAAAGGCGAGCGCCGGCGCGGGAAGCGTAGGTTTTCAAAAAGAATGCGGGGCGACTTTACAGGCGGGATCTTGTGCTTTCCAAATGGGAACTGTTGCCTACACGCTCGACGGGCGCAACGGAGTCGTGAACGAGGAAAAGAGCGGGGCATTACAGGCGAAAGAGAACGGCGGCTTTTCGTATAACTGCGTTAATCCCGTTGCCTATACCATGCAGGCAATCGGGGAATATGCCGATAAAGAGGTTGGAAGCTCGTGCAAGCAGAGAGACTACAAGGACGCAACTGATCTTGTATGCGAGCCGAAATGCTACGGCATATCGTCTTTTGACAGCAACGCCATGAAATCGCCGAATCTGAACAGCGGTACCTATGAGGCCGACACGAGCCGGACGCTTGATCTGAACGGAGGAAATCCGGCTTGCAATCAAGGCGGCGTGGCAGTGTGCGAGAGAACGACATTTGCCGAAACACGTTTTTTCAACTGGCAACAGGACGATAAATCCGTGACGCTGCACGAAAAAGGTGCGTCCTACGGTGGCGGTAGCGAAGTTTTGCGTTGCGAAAGAAAAATCCGCTGGATTGTTCGCCGCCTTACACCGACCGAATGCGAACGGCTTCAAGGCTTTCCCGACGGCTGGACAGACATCGGCGAATGGACGGACAGCAAGGGCAAGAAACGCAAGCCGTCCGACACTCCGCGCTACAAGGCGCTCGGCAATTCCATCGCCCTGCCTTTCTGGTACTGGATGTTCTGCCGGATGGCAAAGCATCTGCCGGACGGCGCGACGCTCGGAAGTCTGTTTGACGGAATCGGAGGCTTTCCGCTTTGTTGGGAAGTTATCCACGGCAAAGGCACGGCGGTATGGTCGAGCGAGATTGAGGAGTTTCCCATCGCTGTGACGAAGATGAGATTTGGAAATTGATAGAATTTATAATCAAAAATAAGAGTTGGAGGCTATGGACATGAATGAACTTATGACAAAGGAAGCTGCCGTGATGGCGGCGGAGCGCACAATCGAGGTCGTGACGAGTGAGATCGTCCGGCTGCAAAACAATCTCGCCATGGTGACGGTTGCGACCGGCATTGAGGTAGGCCGCCGCCTCGTGGAGGCCAAAGCCATGGTGAAGCATGGCGAGTGGGGCGAATACATCGAAAAGAACCTGCCGTTTTCGCAGACCTGGGCGACGCGGTATATGCGGCTTTACAACGCCTACGGGAGCAAGCAGGTGAGCTTGTTTGACGATGATCTGACCGTAAATTTTGCGGCGCTGCAAAATATGAGCGTGACCAATGCGCTGGCGCTGCTCGCGCTGCCGGAAGGCGAGCGGGAGGAGTTTATCGAGGCGCACGATGTTACCGAGATGAGCACCCGCGAGCTTGAAAAAGCGATCCGCGAGCGGGACGAAGCGCGGAAAGCCGCGGAGGAAGCGAACGCCCGAGCGGAAAAGGCGGGCGCGGATCTGGAGGCGGCGGAGGCCATGATCGACGAGCTGGAGCATCGGCCTGTTGAAGTGGCTGTGGAAAAGGAAAGCGCGGAGGAGCTCCAGAAGCGCGTGGACGCCGAGGTAAAAAAGGCTGTGAAGAATATCAAAGACGGCTATGCACTCAAAGAAAAGACCGCCAACGAGAAAATCAAAAAGCTGTCGGATGATCTGGAAAAGGCAAAGGCCGAGGCGGAGGAAGCGGCAAAGGAAATGAAAGCTCTTCCGGACATTTCGGAGCTGCGGGAAAAGCTCGCCGCCGCCGAGCGCGAGCGGGACGAGCTGAAAAAGAGACAGATTATGAGCAACGCCGATGTTGCGAGGTTTGAGGTGCTGTTCGATGGGGCGCAGACCGCCATGGCGAGCGTGCTTGATTCGCTTGAAAAGCAGAGCGACAAGAAGGTTCGCGGGTCGTTATACAATGCCGTTGTTGCGCTGATGGATAAGTGGGACGAGCGGCTCGACGGGATCGCGGGGAAAAAGGAGACGGAAGAATGAGAGATAAAAAGGATTACGGGAAAATCGCCAGAAATGTGAGGCGACTTGGCGAGGCGATCAGATCGCACCGATACTTTTCAGAGGCGGATATTATTTTTGAAGCCGCCGATGCAATCGAAGCGCTTGCGCTGGAGAACGAAGCGATGAAAAGATTGTTAGAAAAATCCTTGGAAAAGGCGGCACGCCGCGAGTGGGTGAGCGTCGATGAACGGCTTCCTGATAATCCGAAAGACGGAGAACACCCGACGAAATATAATGTAGTGATTGATTTCTCGGGCATCAGGTACGCAGACGGCTCCCGCTTAGAGGATGAGGTGGATACTCTATATTTTTACGATGACGAATTTCGCAACAACTACGGCAACGTTATTTCGGTTACCCACTGGATGCCGCTGCCAGAGCCGCCGGAGGTGGAGAAATGACAATTCAACAACACATTGAAGGACTGAAAGGCATAAAGCCGTTTCTTCAAAAGATGATGCTTTCCGCTGATTTTGAGGGGATGGGCGAGGTGGATGCCGAGGAAATCGGAGAAACGATTGACGCGGCAATCGAGGCGCTTGAACTGCGAGAGCCGAAGAAACCGAGAGTAGACAAACTCAAATATCATTGGGCGTGTCCGAGCTGTAAAGGAACGAAAAGCGATGCAATGTTTAGCCCAAGGTTTTGTTCGGTCTGCGGACAAGCCATAGATTGGGGAAGAAGATAGGATGTTGTTGGATGAACACTGATATAAGAGGAATTTCGCTTGGGTATTCGATAAAAAGGAACAGCTTGTATTTGCAAGGAGTTGAGCCGAATGAAAACTATTGTAAATCGGCGATGGCTCCAACGATGGGAGCAAGGCACTCTTTTTGCGAATACAAAGCTGTTTGGGGGAAAGAGCTGAAAATTTTTGAGCCTATAACAGCGATAAATTATCTGAAAATAGTTTTTGAGCAATACAGATGGCGGCGGTTGAGCGCGTCGTCATTGAAAATTGATGTTTACTTCGATTTGTAAAGGAGACGAAATGAGTTTCGCAAGAAAAATGAAAAGACGAAATAAACCGCGCACAACTTGTCCGCGTTGCCATCGAAAACTGATCGAAAAGCCCGGGTATGGCATTCTTATCTGTGCGGACTGTGGGTATGAACAGAAAAAGCCGGAGTTTGTAGAAAAAGCGGACAAGCCATAGATTGGAGTGAGGAGGTGGAGGAATGACACAGAAAGAAAAAATGGTCGAGCTGTTGGACGCGGCTTTTCTTAATTGCGACGACAATTATGGAATGCCGTCAACGAACCAAGTTGCCGATTATCTGCTAGGAAACGGCGTTGTCGTGGTTCCGTGCATGGTTGGCGACTATGTTTATATCTTGAACAGGAACAAGACGAAGGTGCAGAAGATGGTAGGAGAAGCGCCGGACATCAGATGCGTGTGTGTGGATGAAGATAATCTTTGCATGGCGACCTGTAAGGACAGAGATTACGGCGTATGCGCGCATCGTTTCAGAAATGATTTGTCCGAGTTCGGAAAAACTGTGTTTTCAACGCGGGAAGAAGCCGAAGCCGCGCTGAAAAAGATACAGGAGGGCGACAAATGAGTAAAGCCGTAATGCTATCCATTCGCCCGCGCTGGTGCGGTCTGATTGCTGGTGGTGAAAAGACAATCGAAGTCCGCAAAACCCGCCCGAAGTTGGACACGCCGTTCAAGTGCTATATCTATTGCACGAGCGGCCCTAAATGGTGTCTCAAATGGAGCCAACGAAAAGTCATCGGCGAGTTTGTGTGCGACGGCATTTATAAATCTGTCTATAAAGTCGATTATGGCATGGACGAGGAAGGGTGGTACAGCGAATGGGATGTGAATGAAGATTGTCTTACTGACGAAGAAATAGACCAATATGCCGGAGTAGAAACCGATGTTTTATACGGCTGGCACATATCCGACCTCGTTATCTACGATGAGCCTCGGGAGCTTGGCGAGTTTGTGAAGCCGTATGATGCCCAACACTGTGTTTTGCCGACGAAACCAACTTGCAACAACTGTGATAGGTGTTATATCAAGCGCCCGCCGCAGTCGTGGTGCTATGTGGAGGAATTGACATGGGACTGATTGATGCTGACGCGCCGCGTGAAAAAATGCAGGCATTGTTCGAACACCATAACGAGATGAGTAACTATGCAGCCTGTGGAGCGGTTGAGGATTGCCTTGAATTTTTGGATTCGGCTCCAACTGTGTACACCGAACCCGTGCGGCATGGATATTGGATTGAAGAAAACGGTATCCAGATATGCTCGGAGTGCGGCGAGGAGCATGATTGGGACGAATACAGGGCGCCGTACTGTGAAACATGCGGCGCGAAGATGGACGGAGGTGCGGAATTAACATGAGAGACGATGATCTTGAATACTACTTGGCGGTGCGGACTGCCAACGGAGAATTGCGGACTTTTCCGCATCGCGTTCGGACGGTGAAATACGCGCCGGAAGAGGATTGGAAAACGGCGTTGGCGCAGGGGATTAAACCTATTCCGTATGGTACGGAGCTTAATGCAATCGGCGTATATAGAAATCTATACGGAACATTTTTGGAGGTGGAATACAACGGAAGGTGTTACACGATAGCACCGCGCTGTGTCGAAATAATAGATTGAATGGAGGGAGAAATATGACAGAAAAGGTTTTGGGAAAGATAGTAAGAGCCGAGTTTGGAAAGGTGAACGATATGCCTTTTCTTTTCGGGCTGAAGCTGGATTTTGGATTTGATGGTGGCGGCGTGTCGGACGGAGGAAAATACACGGTCAACATTTCCGAGCATTGCAAATGGGAAACTCAAAGCCGGCAGGAAGCTATTGAAAAATTGGTAGACAGCATACATAAACTGCTCAACGACGCAAAGGTCGATGATGTTTCTGAACTCGTTGGAAAACCTGTTGAGATCACGTTGGAGAATTCCTGGTTTAAGGACTTCCGCATTTTGACAGAAGTTTTATAGATGGCTGGACGCCGGAGGATGATATGAGCGAAATAAAAATAGGCGTAAGGCCGTCGATGGCGAATGAAGATGCGCTGCGGCTGCTCAAGGTTTTGTCTTGGTATTTGACAGATCACCCGCGCATTTACATTTCGGTAAACAGAAGAATGGATAGGGACATGGAGGTTGCCGAACTTTCTTTTGTTGACAGGAACAAAGAGGCGAAAACAGTGGATGCCGTGCCGGTGGTGCGGTGCGGAGAGTGTGCAAGAAGAAAAAATTGCAGAACAACAAACACTTGGGCCATTGCCCCGAGTGATGATTGGTATTGCGCTGATGGCAAGAAGATGGATGGATGAGCAAAAAGTGGATAGGGAGGAGCTGACATGAGACTGATTGATGTTTCTTCATACGAGGGCTGTCGTATTGTGGCAAACAAAGACGATACCGGGATCCAAGTTAAGAAGATGCCGACTGTGGATGCCGTGCCGGTTGTGCGGTGCGGGGAGTGTGTGAATCGGTACACGCAGGATTGCGCCCTATGCTCCGGCGTCGAAATGGATGCCGACGGTGTTGTCACCGTGAGGATTTGCGGCGCCGCGACAAAGGAAGATTTTTATTGTGCAGAGGGCAAGAAAAAATGACAAGCACGAACATAGTCAGGGCGCGCCCGAAGGATGGGCAGAGTGCGAACGACGGCTTAATCAGCAAATCGGATGTGTACTGCATAATCGACCGGATCGACCAAGCAATTTCTGATAACTGGAACATAAAGCCGGAGTTTAAGAGTTATGCGGAAGAATTGTGCGCCGAAATCAAGAAGGCAATAAAATCGGAGGCGTTGCTGCATCCGCATGTACCACAAGGAGAAGCAAACGCAGATATATTGAGCGGGAGGGGGTTGAAACCACTGATTGTGGAAGAGTGCGAATGATTCGTGACGACATTGAAAACAAAAAGCGGATAGGCGACAAGAAAAACTGCCCGAACTGCGGGGCGGTTATCACGGACACGCAATGCCCGTACTGCGGTACATATTTTATAGACTTTGCCTGCATGGAAATCGGAAAGCCGTTTTGGCTGAAAGTGAAAAACAGAAAAGGCGTAGTGAATATTATCCGCGTTAAGCTTGAAAACATATACGAGGATATGATTCAAGGTCAGCTTTATGCAGAGGATGAAATTGTTGAAGTCTTGAACGATCCAAAGCTGCACATGGATTTTTCCGTCATGCCGGAGGAAAACGGAGACGGGATATACAGAATTAGATTTGAATAATAGGAGGCGAAAACGCTATGGGCAAAAAGGGCGAGTATGTTATTTCGGATAAACAAACAGAGTGGGCTATGGAAAAGTATCGAGCGGGCTATGGCATGGGCGAGATCGGCGCAGCTTTGCACTGCGACAAGGCAACGGTTTACCGCGCGTTTTTGCGGAAGTATGGCGGCATACGGAAAGCAAAATGCGAATTGCCGAAGCTTGAATACAATTTGCAATGACTTTTGCACAAAGCCGTGCTATGATAACGGTGTCCATGGCGTTGGGTCGATCAGCTTCCGGCCCGCCGCTCTTTTAGACGGCAATCCGGCGGGGCCAATGCCCCCGGCCGTCCGCGCGACACACCACCACGCGCGCCGGATCAGCGCCGCCCCGTTCCCTGGGGCGGCGTTTTCAATAGGGGTAAATTTTGCGGCGCTGCAAAATATAGCCCCCATCGAAATTTAGGTACGGCAAAACGCCTACGGAAACGGCCTTTTTGGACACGGGAGGAAAGCATGGACGATTACAAAACGCTCATCAAACGAAACGAGGAGATCCTTTTGCGGAGCGGGAGCGCCCGCGCCGCGCTGAAAAAGACAACGGACGCGCTGCGGGCGGCGAGAAATGAGCTTTGCATCCTGTGCCGTGGCGACGCGCCGCGATGGAGAGAAAAGAATTGTGAGGGGTGCAGATGGAGGATATGAAAGTATTCTACTTGTGCGACGGTCGCGCTTGTGACGGGTGCAGCAACCCGTCCGGAAGAAAGGACGGGTGCCGGTTTACGGATGACATACGACACGCGGTTAATTTTCTATCCTCCGGAGTGAAAGGACGCTTTTTTGAAAATGTCGATGGAAGTTTCGTCGTGACGGAAAAAGACAAACAGCTTATTGATCCGCGCCATGCCGAAGCTCCGACGGATGAAATGCAGACGAGGTATGCAGGCCGTGTTCCGGTGCTGACAAAGCTTTGGAAAAAACGAAAAGGCGAGCGGGCGGAATGATCGGCGCTGCCATCTACGCCGGAGGCTGTGAGGCCGTATAGGCTTGCCGGAGAAAAGAATATCCCCGACGCTTTGAGCGTTGGGGGATTTTTCGTCCGTGCGGTGATTGCTATGTGTATAGGCTGATATAACGCGGAGTATAAGGAAAAACGGGCGCGGAAATACGCGATAATGCCGCCGGTGATCCGGCGCGAGCGCTGCCGATGTCTGCCGGTGTCCGCCGGTGATCCGGTGCAGGTGCTGCCGGCGCGGTTGCAAGCGGTTGCAAGCGGTTGCAAGTCTGGCGATCTGCGCGAGCTCCGGCGCGAGCGGATCAAGTTACGGTCAAGTTAAATATTCCTTTTATATCAACGGTTTTCGCGCTTTTCTGTTAATGTGCGTACTGGTTAATCAAGTTAACACACAAAAAGCGTTGTAATGCGTTACAATGCGTTGGGCGTGCGTTAATATATAGGGCTGCGCCCCCGCCGATGGTGGCGGGGGGGCTGTGTGTCGTCCTGGTTAGTTGTCGTGACCGTCGTAGTATGTCTCCAGTATATCAATTACTGCTTCGCGTGTATCGCTATCAAGGCCGCCGAAGTATTCCTCGATGCGGGGTATATCGGCGTCCAGGCACTCTTGGACGGTGAAGTCGTATTCGTCTCCGTCGCCGACTGAAAAGTCTGTTTCTCGGAAAAAACATTGTCCGTCAATGAACAAGTTGTAATTGCTTTTGTATCCCTTAAAATTGATCTTCATTTTTTCAATCTCCTTTTCTCTCGCTCTCACCAAACGGGGTTTTTCTTGGCGAGCTCGAAATCCTCGCCGAACTTTTCGTAATGCGCTTTGCAATAAGCATCGAAAAAAGTCTGCGGGTCGCATGGCGCAAACTCACCATGGACAGTCTCGCGCGTTTCGTCATCCATAAGAGCGGCGGCGGCGTCAAGGTCGAACTCATATCCATACTCGTTTTTTACCATTTCCATTTTTTAATCTCCTTTTCGTTTTTTGATGCGCTGTCAAGCTCAATCCCCAAAGTCAAGCAGCTCCACGGGGATGCCTTTATCGCTGGCCTGCTCCAAGATCTCCTTCTTCAGCTCATCCCATGTGCCCCACTCGTCGTCATAAGTCCACTCATAAGGCGAGATCTTTTGGGGGAAGTGCAGGAGACAATAGCGCTCGTTCACGAAGTCCAGTAGCTCGCCATTGCTTTTAACGTCGGCTCTTTCCTTTTCGCCGCGCCATTTGTAAGATGCGCTGCTCGCGTCAAACTCGTAGTACCCGGCGTCGTCGTAGCTCTCTTCGTCAAGGTGAGGCATGTATACATAGTGGCCGATGGGGTCGGCCTCGGCGTATAGCTCGAACTCATCGTCGTCGTACTCCCCACGGCAAAGCATATAATCCACGCCTTTGTCGCCGTACCGGCTCTGGCCCGCATTATAGTGAACTGTAAATTTTTCCATTTTTTAATCTCCTTTTCGTTTTGTAAAAATTATAACATAATCTGTCAAGCGTAGAGCGGGGCGAGATAGTCCAGCATGGCGGCGACGGTGTAGCGGTAGCCATACCAGACGCGCTTGACGCTGTGCCAGCGGAAACGGCGGGCTTTGAGCGCCTGCCGAACGGCGTAGGGCGGGCGATCTGTAAAAGCGATCTCGACGCTGCCATACTCGGCGTTGTCGGTGACGGTGTAATCTGGATCACGCATTTTCATTACCTCCGACGCAGTAGAATTTCGCTATTTTCCGCGCAAAACAGATCCATTCAGGATTTATCATTTCGGCAATAAAAGTGTCTATGCTTTTACACGTCTTGATCTGCGTCTTTTGGCATTTCCACGCCCAACCGCTTTCATGTACGATTTTAACCGGCTTTGAAATAACGCCGTTAAAACTGAAAATAACGCGGCTGTCGTCGGCTTTGGTAATAGTAAATTCATCGTCGCATAATTTCATTTTCGTAACCTCCTTAAATCTCAAATTCCCAAAGAATACAATTTCCGAAAATATCGGTGGTGATTTCTCCGGTTTCGTGGTGATCCAGCGCGTCGGCATAACCGACGGACAGCGTAAACCCGTTTTCGTCGATGTATTTAATAGCCCAAATAGAATGTTTTTTCATGTTTGTAAACCTCCAAAATAATAATTTTTCGTGGGCTGCCGTCGCTTTTAAGGTGTGCGGCGGCTGCAAGGTATCACCGGCGGGCGCGGGTCAAGCGGTAATATAACCCTGGTCTTTGATGTTTTTCAGCCATTGCCAGAGAAAAGCGTCAAGGTCTGTTCTCATGCGCGGGCTGTAAAGCTCTTTCCCGTCGCGCTCGATATAGACCTGGTGATATATGCCGAGATAGTCGTTTTGATATGACAGCGGCTCGGCGGTGCCGGCTTCGGTGTTAATGGCAATCTCCATATCGGGATCTCGCATTAAATCGCCGTTCTGCTCGCCGTAGTGCGCGAGGCTGTAAACGGTGCCGCGCTTGCAGGTGTAAAGCTTTTCAATTACGAGCGGGAGCATCTCGGGGAGCTCAAAGCGCTTGTGGCTGCTGCCGTTCATGGCGGCGATGATCTTCGCCAGGGCTTTATAATTCGTCGTCGCGTGCATCGTGTTTTTCATTTCTTGTTCTCCTTTTCAAGCATCATGTTATATTCTCGTTTTTCGGCGTGGTAGTCCATGCAGGCTTGACAGATTCCTGTACCGCCGGAACAAAGGCCGAGCGGGCGGAGGGTTTCATTTTCTGGACAGATGGCGCAGGGGCAAACGGGCGGCTTTGGCTTTTTCATGGAGGGCGCCTCCTTTACGCGGTGGCGACGGCCTCGGCGCCGTCGGCGGTGAAGAACTGCGAGCCGTACTTGGTGCGGATCTGGCCAATGGTTTTCTTTCCGCGGTGGTAAGGGTGCGCATCTTCGGGATGCCGCCAATACCACAGTTTTTTGTTGCTGCTCCACCTGCAGCCAGCCGCTTTTAATGCGTCCTTGTGCTTGCGGGTCTCGCCGCCGATCCAAAGCCAAGAGCCGCAAAGCTCGACTTTCAACCCGTCCAGCTTCAAGAGCAGGTCAATGATGTTTCTGAACTCCTCCGGGCTTTCGGTGGTGCGGTGCGTTCTGCCGGTGGTGTCGGCATCGGCGCGGGCGTTGTGCTGGTGCTTCAGGATCTCAAAAAGCGCGTCGTGCTGGCGGTTGATCTCTTTCATGGTCTCCAGGTCTCCGCCTCTGTCGGGGTGATGCAGCATGGCAAGGCGGCGGTATGCCTTTTTCAGTTCGTCAAGGGTTCCGATGTTTTCGAAGTAGTTTGTCATGGTGTTATATCTCCTTTGTTTAAGTTTTTGATGGGCGCGGGCTGCTGGTGGCTGTGCAGGCCCGCGAGAGTGTCAGCAGGTGGAGCGGGTTTAAAAGTCGTTGATTTCGTGCGCTCTTGTGATGCAGCGCCAGACGGCGCGGAAAAAAGCCAGCGCCAGCGCGGCGCGGATGATCCATAATAGAACGGTCATTGTGTTATTCGTCGATCGACGCGAGAAAATAGGTGCAGTCGTTCAAGATTTCAAAGCAAATGTTTTCCACTTCTTCGGTGCGGCTTCCGTCCATGTGTTCGTGGTTGCTGTGATGGAAGATGTCTAGCGCGATCTTCAAAACCGCGTCGTTGCTGTCTGCGTTTTCGCAAGATGCAAGCATTTCTCCGTACTCGTCAACCGTTCCGCAGGTGTAGTAATCTTTTTTGATGCAAAGCGCGGTAACTTTGGCACTGTCTACAAGCATTCTCGTTCTGAGTTCCATTTTCGTGTCCTTTCCGGCCTGTGGCCTGTCGTGGTGGTGTGTCGCTGTACAATGTCTTACTGTCTGTGATTATAGCCGCGACACTGTACAATGTCAACGCGGAAAAGTGCACAAACTGTGTACAATGTTTTTGTGGGTTGTGACAATGTACAATGACGGCGGCTTGCTATAAAATAATATAGAGGTGGTTTTTTATGAGAGATATGGAAAAAAAGAAAAAGTATGATATCCAATACACAAAGGAAAAATACGACCAGCTCCGCGTTTTCGCGTCAAAGGCCGACGGCCAGCGGATCCGAGCGGCGGCGGCTGCGGCTGGGCAGTCGGTCAATGCCTTTGTTCTTGGCTGCGTGTGGCGCGTGATCGGAGCGGGAGAGGATACCGACGAGAGCGGGCGCGGGTGATCTGCGCCGGGGCGCGTTTATATCCAGGCGGCGAGCGGGAGAAAAAACGCAATCTTCAAAACTTCATCATTGACTATTCAAAACGGCTGTGTTATATTGATAGCGTCAAAAAGTATGGGCGGCGCTCCTTCGGGGGTTGCCGCCTTTGCTTTTGGCCTGCTGTCTCCTGCGGCTGGGGCTTCACGCCCGCGGCGGCTTCGGCCGTGCGTGGGTGCTGCCGGAAACGATGGAGCCCGCATATATAAGGCCGGGGCGCGTGGATGCGCTCCGGCCTTTGCTGTCCGCCGGCGCCGCCGGTCGGCTTTCCCTTTCGTGTTCGTCAAAACGACGGAACGGGGGAAGGGGGAGATTATATAATATATTAAATACTAGCTTGACGCGCGCGCATAAATCCTCGCCGTTCGCGCTGACCTTCGGCGGCGGATCGTGCCGTTGTGCAGGTTGACGGCGGCGGTAAAGCCTGCGGGATCGTGACCCATACGGCCGGCGCCGGTGGTCCAGATCGTGAGGGGGGAAACGGGAAACGGGAAACGGGAAACGGGAAGCCGGAGGATATGCCCGCGTCGATGCAGGCGCCGGGGATCTGTCCGGCGGAAAAGCGGCGACGATGAAACAGCAGGGATTTTATGACCGCGCCGCCTGGAAGAATGCCCGCCGCGCCGCCCTGGAGCGTGACGGGTATCTATGTCAGCTCCGGTTCGCCGGATGCAGCCGGATCGCCGACACGGTGCACCATGTGCAGGAGCTGGAGGACAGGCCGGACTTGGCGTTGGAGCTGTCCAACTTGACCTCCTGCTGCCGTTCCTGCCACGAGCAGACTAAGCGTAGAGATAGATTAAGGATAGATAATACTCCGATAGGGGTTAGGGTGATTAAGGTTTAGAGTGTACCCCCCTACACTATTTTTTATTATATCCGCCCGGCTACACCGTGCAGCCCTCCTTCGTTGGTACGGAGGCTATGCGGGCGTGAGGGGTGTGGTCAAAGGGGTGTTGCCCGGCAGATTACAGCGCGGCTGCGCTGAATTAAATACAAATAGTAATCTATTATTATTTACAGGTGCGTTTGGCGAGGATTTGAGTTTTGGCGCAAACATTAGTATTATTTACAGATGCGCCAAACTAAAATTTGAGTTTTTACGCAAAAATTAAATAAAAAGAGTATAAAGGCAGACGGCTTTTCTTGGCTTGTCTGCCTTTTTTATTTGGGAAATAAAATCTGAAATTTTGCAACGCTGAAAAATTTGAAGGAGACTAGCATGGCAGGGAAACAGGATAAGGTCAAAAAGGCTTTGCCGGACGACAAGGAAATCAAACAGGAATACGAACGGCTTTTTGATTTGTTCGCCAACGCGGACGAAGATCAACTGGAACTCGCCAAGGGTGAGATCGCGCAGGCGGCTTTTCTGAAAGTGACGCTGGACAGGCTTTCGGATGATGTTGTTGTCAACGGATTTGTTGAGGAATATCAGAACGGAGAAAACCAGTCCGGCAAAAAGGAGAGCACGGCGGCAAAGCTGCACAATCAATACATGAAAAACTATGTCTCTGTGATGAAGCAGCTCCACGACTTCCTTGACAAGATCAAGCCGCAGGAGACGGTGGAGGGCGGAGATAAAGACGAGTTTGAGGGCTTTTAACCGTGAACATCACACAGGGCAATGAATTTGCACTGGATGTTGTCGGTGGAAAAATTCTCTCGGGCAAGCGCCGCGTTCAGGCGTGCCAGCGGTTTCTTGATGAACTGGAAATGCAAAAGAGCCCGGATTACCCGTGGATGTTTAATACGGAACTTGCTCGCCGTGTCCCGAACTTTATAGAAAAGTTCATTGTTCCGTCCAAGGGCGCTTATAACAAAACGGATGTTTTGCCGTGGGAATCTTTCGTTATTGAAAATACATTCGGGTGGGTGAGCAAAAAAACAGGGCTGCGCCGCTTCAATGAAAGCCTTTGTATCGTGGGGCAGGGAAACGGAAAGAGCACGATAGTTTCCGGCGTGGCCATCGAAATGCTGACAAAGGACGGCGAAAAAGGCGCGGAGGTTTATACGCTCGCCAACTCAAAAGATCAGGCCAAGATCGTGTTTGGATCATGCCTGAACGCAATAGACAGCTCGCCGCTGCTTAGAAAGCACATCCACGCAACGAAAACCGATATATCGTATGGTACCGGATTCATCAAGGCTCTTTCGTCTGAGGTTAAAAATCTGGACGGCCTGAATGTCCACCTTGGGATCTTCGACGAAATACATGAGTATCGGGATTACAAGCTTATCAACGTAATCAAGGGCAAAACCGTTAAACGGAAACAGCCCTTGATTTTTTATATTACAACTCTCGGAAGCGTTATCGACGGGCCGCTGATGGACCTGTACGTCCTCGGCGGAAAGGTGCTTGACCGAGATGAGGCGATAGACCAAAGAGCCGCCGACAGGATGTTCGTCTACATCGACGAGATCGACGAGGACGACGACCCGGACGACTGGACAAAATGGGGGAAAGCCAATCCGTCGCTCGGAACGCTCCTTGATATTGAGACGCTTAAAGACAAATGGGCTCGTGTCAAAAGCATACCGGAAGAAAAAAGCAACTTCATCAATAAGCAGCTCAATGTGTTTACAAAGGTCGATGAGCTTTCCTTCCTCGATCCAAAGGTTATTCTCAGAAACAATAAAACCTATGACCTGCCGGACGGATCTGTTTGTTACGGCGGTTTCGACCTATCCAACTCGGAGGACTTTACGGCGGCTGTTTTGGAATTTCCGCTGCCGGACAATCAGTTTTTTGTTATCACGCATACATGGGTACCAAAAAAGAAAATGGATGCGGACAATGAAAAGCTGGACTGGCAGAGCATGATCGACAACGGCTGGCTTACGGTATGCCCGGGGGAGTATGTCGATTACACCTATATCCTGAATTGGTTTTTGGAAATGCGTGAGAAATACCGCATTGAGAGTATCGGGTACGACCCTGCCAAGGCGTATGACCTTGTGCGCAATCTGCAAGAAAAAGGCTTTGTTATGAATGTGGTGCGTCAGGGCGAAATCACACTGACGGCGCCGCTGGACAATCTGAAAGAACGGTTTATTGACGGCAACATCATCCACAACAACAACAAGCTTTTTAACTGGTATCTCGGAAATGTAAAGCTGACGAAGCGGAGTGCGAACTCCACCTATCTTCCGACCAAACAAAACCGATACAGGAAGATAGATGCTTTTGCCGCGCTTTTGGATGCTCACTGCGAGTACATGAGGGCAAATCCTTTGAAGATACCGGAGGACAAAAAGTTGACAACTGTACTTAATTTAAGGGGGTTATAAATTGGGACTGCGCGAGAAACGCCGCCAGGCGATCATAGACGCGGCGGTTAAAAGCGGCGAAGTCACAAGAAAGGCAAAAATCGCGGAGGGCTTATCTGTTCCGAGTGAGGACAGGATACGGTTTTCGTGGTTTTCTTTTTTTCGCCGAACGGACTACACGCTTCAAAACAGCGAGCTTATATTTTCGGCGGTCAGCCGTATTTCCAACGCGCTGTCCGCTATGCCAGTGCGGCTGTGCCGGAACGATGTGCCAATTAACCTCTTGGCAGATGAAAGTCCGCTTGCAAAAAAACTGAATTACCTTGTCGGAGTTATGCCGTCTACGGGTATGACAAGCTGCAACTTCATCAAGACGATGGAGGCCTGCCGATGCACGGCGGGTGTCAATTACGGGCTAAAGGTCTACAACAAGCGCGGAGAGCTTGACCGCATAGATGTTCTGGACCCGGCCAGAGTTACGCCGATGAAAGAAAACGAAACGGGCGAATTGTGGTACAGGATCATGCCGGAGCTTCCGGGAAATGAATTTTATGTCCATGGTTTTTATATGATAACCGTTCCGTTTCTTTCGACAAACGGATATGCAAGCGTAAGCCCTGTTGCCGTGCTTTTTAATACGCTGAAATACAACGACGCCATCATGGAGTTTTCGGCAGAGCAGTTGAAGAAGGGCGTGAATGCGGCGGTCGTTCTGGAAGCTCCGACACAGCTCGGCCCGACGCAGCGTGAGCAAGCTATTAACGACTTTATGGATACTTACCGAAAAACGGCGGGAAACATTCTTCTGCTTGAAAGCGGGATTCAGGCAAAAAGCCTTGGAACGTCTCCTGTTGACCCAAAACTTTTTGAGGTTGAAAAAATAACGCGCTCCAAGGTGGCGACTGTCTACAACATACCTCCTCACTTGATGGGAGATTATTCCGACACGAGCTACGGAAGCCAGGAGCAGGAAATGCTGGAATTTTTACAGCTTACCATGCTTCCGATCGTTACGGCTTATGAGCAGGAACTTAACATCAAACTGCTCACGCCGGAGCTCGTGGATAAGGGATACGGTTTCCGGTTCAACATCGACGCCATTCTCCGCGCGGACGCCGCTACAAGGGCGGAGGTTGCCAGTAAGCAGATCCGAAACAGCATTAAGCTCGTCGATGAAGTGAGGCGGTCGAACGGCGACGCTCCGCTTCCGAATGGCATGGGATCGCATCCGTTTATCTCGCAGGACTTGGCGACTGTTGAATACACCGTAAACACAAAGCCCCGTGTGCTTGCTGCCGGAAAGGTGGATTACAACACAGGGCGAGATATCACAAACGAAAGGAGCAAACAAAATGACGCTGTATGAAGCGTGGCTGGAAGAAAAGAAAGCCGGAACGAAATACACAAACTGGGGCGAGTATCGCGCCGCTGCGATTTGCCCCAAGGCGGAAGCGCCCGAAGCTGCCGAAATTGACTTGACCGCCATGACAGTGGGCGAGCTTCGCAATTATGCGGAGAAGCACGGCATTGACCTCGGTGACGCCAAGAAGAAAGCCGACATCATCAATGTCATTCGGGAGGGTGAGAAATGAACGCGCCTATTGTGAAGTCCGTCGTTACCGATGCGGATATTGCGGCTATCAACCGCCTTACCGTCCGCGAGATGATGCCGGATGAGGTGTATTGCTTTTCTGTTGCGATATGCGACAACGAGGTAGACCGCGACAATGAGATGTTTTCCGTGAAAACAATCAACGAGCTCGCGCCGATGATGACGGGCAAGACGATGGTTATTGACCATCGGTGGAGCGCGGAAAACCAGATGGCTCGGCTTTACAAAACATGGGTCGAGACCACCGAGGAAAAGACGAGCTACAATATGCCGTTTGTCCGGCTCATGGGAAGCGCGTACATTCCCATCACCGAGGAAACGCAGCCTGTTATCGACAAGATCGACGCAGGCATCTTGAAGGAGGTTTCCATCGGCTGTCAGTGCAAGGAGCAGAACTGCTCCATCTGCGGCTCGCCGCTCACTCTGAACTGGCGAACGTGGGAGCGCGAGTGCGAGGGCGGGCATGTCAAAGGTCAAACATACGACGGGAAAATGTGTGCCGGTGTTTTGGATAAACCGACGGACGCTTTTGAGGTTTCTTTCTGTGCAGTTCCCGTTCAGCGTGCCGCCGGTGTAACCAAAGCGGAGCAGGACGCGGAAATCGAGGGCGCGTTTGATGCACTGGACGCAATCGAGGTTTCCGATATGTCTCGCTATGAAAACCGAATCGAGCGGCTGATGCCAAAGTTTAAGGCAGCCGCCATGAGCGCCGAGGAACGGGCGCAGCGTC
This sequence comes from Fibrobacteraceae bacterium, assembly GCA_045615885.1. Classification (GTDB taxonomy): domain Bacteria; phylum Fibrobacterota; class Fibrobacteria; order Fibrobacterales; family Fibrobacteraceae; genus UBA1765. The sequence goes on along the minus strand of JAZLFR010000018.1, from coordinate 19,449 downwards.
AAGCTCTCTTGCAGTTTGCAAGGGGGCTTTAATTATTGTCCGCACAAATTGAAAATACAAAATTTTTTATGGAGGAAAAACAAATGAATCTTTTTGAGATGAAGTCGAAGGCGGCGGAACTCACCACCGCTATCAACGACATCAAGGACGAGATTACCGCAAAAGCCGCCGATCCCAATGTGTCGGTGGACGATCTGAACACCAAGAAGGCTAAGGCCGACGAGCTCGTGACCCGCCTCGGTATGCTGCAGGACGGCATCAAGGAGGCGGAGGAAGCCCAGAAGAAGTCTGTCGCCTCCGGTGTTGTCAACGGAGAAAGCGCCGAGGACGTTATGCTCAAGGCTAAGGCTGACTACTTCCGCGCTGTCGCCACCAAGGGCGATGTGGCAAAAGCCTATCAGGGTCTCGGCGGCATCCCTGCCGGTTCCGCTGACCTCGGCAACGGCTCCGCGCTTCTGCCTACCAACCTGTCTAACGAGATCATCACCGAGCCCATTGAGGAGAACTCCCTGCGTCAGGTGGAGGAGACCTCCCAGATCGCCGGTCTGGAGGAGCCCCGCGTTTCCTTTGACATCGACGACGACGATCTTCTGGAGGATGTTGTGGACGGCGAGACCGCCAAGGAAATTGCCGTTTCTTCCGACAGTGTTTCCTTTGGCCGCTACAAGACCAAGGTGAAAGTCCAGATTTCCGACACCGTGGTTTACGGCACCAACACCGACCTTATTTCCGAGGTCGAGGGCGCTCTCCGCTCGGCTCTTGCCCGCAAGGAGAAAGTCCGCGCCTTTGCCACCTCTGCCGACGACGACCACAAGCACATGAGCTTCTACATGGCCGGTATCAAGGCTATCAACGGCACGGACATTATCGACGCCATCTGCAAGGCTCTCGGCGATCTTCCCGACGCTTTCCGCGCCAAAGCGAAGTGCGTCATGCGCGCTCAGGACTGGTTCGCCTATGTTCGCACGATGGCCAACGGCGCTATTCCTCTTTACGGCAAAAAGCCCGAGGATGTCATCGGCTGTGAAGTCGTTTTCAACGACAAAGCCGTTATCCCCGTTGTCGGCGACTTCCATTTCGCCAAGCAGAACTACGATCCCGTCGCTGTCCTCGATGCTGATAAGGACATTGACAAGGGCTGGTTCAAGTATGTCTTGACCGCGTGGGGCGACCACCAGATCAAGCTGAAATCCGCTTTCCGTCTCGCCATCGTTGCGACGGCCATCATCGGCGGCACTGCGACCAAGGGAACCAACAAGATTGACGCGACCCCGGTTTTCAATGTCGATCCCTCCGTCGCTCCCACCAGCGGTATCACCTACCTGTGGCAGTACGAGGATGACGGCGTCTGGACGGACACCACTTCCAGTTACACCGGCTACAACACCGCCTCCCTGACCACCACCTCTGCGGACGACGGCGTGAGCTTCCGCTGCAAGGTTACTTACGACGGCAAGAGCGTGTTCACCAACGTCGTGAAGATGTGAGGCTGGTATGGCGGTGAGTGTCAATGACCTTGCGAGCTATCTGCGCTTGCCGCCTGACAGCTCGGAGGATTTACAGCCGTTTATCGACGCGGCAAAGGCGGAGGCACAGAGTGCCGGGGTCCCCGATTTTCAAGCCAACCCACTCTACGATCAGTACATCAAAGAGATCGCCGGAGAGTTTTATGAAAATCGCAGCATGGGGATCTCCGGTGCTTATCCCGATGTGACGGTGGCGAACATCGAGCGCATGAAAAACGGCATGACGCTCAAGCTCCGTTACATGAAGGACGGTGCATCCGATGGCTAAAAGCGCCAACGCCGGAGAGATGCGGACGGTGGTGCGGTTTGTCCGTGTGACCCGAACAAACGACGATGACGGCTATCCGCATGAAACCGAGGGGGATGTTTTTACATCCCCCGTTTTTGTTAAGTGGGTCAACGCCCACGGGAGTGAAGTCTTTGAGGCTCTGGAGCAAAAGGTCAAAGAGCCCGCGACGATCACCATGCGTTACTCTCCCGCCATTGACGAGACCATGATCCTCTACAAGGGCTCGGACGCGAGACCCTATGAAATCATATCCGTCAACAATGTGGAAGATCGCAACGCATGGCTCGAAATCAAGGTGCAGAGGAAGGTGGCGGCGCGGTGAGCATTGACGCGGTTTTGAAAGAAACGCTTGAAAGCATTACGCCGTCTATTCCCGCGCTGAACGGGATCTTTGTTCCGCCGGAGGATGTGCCAGAATATTACGTTTTCACCGACGCGACGATACCGACGAACTTTGCGGATGATGCGCCACGTGCGGAGCGCCATCTGCTGACCGTCCACCTGTTTGCGCCGCTGGACGTCAATGTGACCGAGCGAAAGGCAAAAACCAAGCTGGCTTTGTTTAATGCCGGTTTTACATGGCCGAGCGTTGAGCCGGATTCGGACGCGAACTACCGACACCTGATCTTTAGCTTTGAGACTGCCGACGGAGTTGACTATGGCGAGCATAACGACTGACGGACTTGACCAGCTTACCTTGTCGTTTGAGGAATTGGCTAAGATGCCGGACGAGGTTATGGACGGGATGCTGGACGCTATGGCGGAGGTCATCAAGCCCGCCGAAGAAGCCAGCGCCGCATCCATGCTGCAAGGAAAGTATTATGAGGGCTTTGTGGCCGGCGGCGTCAAGATCGGCAAGAAGCGAAAGGTCAAGGACGGCAAAGCGATCTACGTGACCTTCAACGGAACAACGACATCGAGCAAAATTTTTACCAAATACCCGACGCGAAATGCCGAGCGCGCTTTTGTGAACGAGTTCGGCGTTAAGGTGCGCGGCCCCGGGCCGCGCCCTTTTATTCGTGTCGCGGTGGAAACACACGCAGACGCCGCCAACGACGCGGCGGAAAAGGTCTATAACGACTACTTAACCAAAAAAGGATTTTAAGGAGGAAATAAACTATGGCTGTTTATGGATGCAAGCATCCGTGCTTCCGTCCCGACGGTGCAGATAGCGGCGTGGTCATCGGCAGATTGGTCAGCGCCAACAACACCGTGACCCTTGCCAGCGGCGAGCTTTACGCAAACGACGAGCTGACGGAAGAAGTCAACGAGTTTTCCAAGGCGAGCATCGCCATGGAGACCGATGATATGGTGGACAGTGTTGCGGCAATCGTGTACGGCGCGACCGTCAGCAACGGCACTGTTACCTACAAAGCCGGAGACAGCGCACCGCAGGGCGGTCTTGCCTATTACAAGGTGCTGATGCGCAACGGAGTGAAGCGCTACAAGGGTTACTACTACCCCAGCGCAAAAGCGGCTCTTGGCAACGACAATGTTCAGACCAAGGGCAGCAATATCACTTTCCAGACGACTTCCACCACTTTCACCATCAAGCCCGCCACCGGCGGCGCATGGCGCGAAACGAAGGAGTTTTCCGACGAGGCGAGTGCGGAAGCATGGGTCGAGAGCATGACCGGCGTTGCGGAATCTTTCCTTGTTTCTGTTTCCGCGCAGGGCACCGGCACCGGCAAGAGCGTGGACAAGACGGGCGACTTTTACGTTGCGTCCGGCTCCAGCTTCGCCATCACCATCGAGGGCGACCCCACCGCGCTTTACGACAACGGCGAGGAGAAATCGAGCGCCATTTCCGGCGGCACGTATACCGTGTCCGGCATTTCGGCAGACCACACCATCGCCGTCATTTTCTAAACCGCAAGGGCGGGGCTTTACGCCTCGCCCGCTTTATGATGCAGACCTCGGCTCGCGTTATGCGTACCATGCCGAGGTCGATTTTTTATGGGAGGGCAGAATGAAAAGAGCAGCTGCAAAAATCGGTGAAATCACCGCTGAACTTGAATACACCGTAAGCGTCATGTTTGACGCTGCTGAAAAATATAACACCGTCGGCAATATGCTGGAAACGATCCAGCGCGACGACAAGGAGGGCTTTGAGGCTTTGCGCTGGGCGGTCGTCCGCATGGCGAACGAGGCGGCCATTTGCGACGGGCGCGAGGAGCGGTACGACGAGGCCGCCATCACTACAAGCATGAAGCCCGTGGAGCTTATCGAGCTGCGCAACCGAGCGGCGGAGGCAATCGCCATCGGATACGGGCAGGAGATCAAGGAGAAAGAGGGCGACCGCGATCTCGGCCTTGAGGAGCTGCAAAAAAAAACGGGCAAAAGGGCGCGAGGCCGCGGATTATTTACAAGGCGGTCAATATAATCCGTCTTTCCGTGAGTGACCTTATGCGGATGAGACCGGGGACACTGTTTGACCTGTTCGCAATTTACGACGACATAAACAAAACTGACACCAAGGAGGATTGGGACGACTAATGGCTAACAGCAGAGCTATATCTACGCGAGTAGCTATCACCGGCGAAAGCGAATACACCGCAGCGCTGAAAAACATAAACGCGGAGCTGCGCTCTGTCCAGTCCTCGTTGAGGCTCGTCGAGACTTCTTATGCCGGAAACGCCAACAGCCTTGCTGCGCTGACGGATAAACAGAAAGCGCTGCAAGATGTTCTGAATGTTCAGAACCAGAAACTGCAAACATCAAACGACGGGTTAAACAACGCAAAAACGGCGGCGGAGGGCTACCGCCAGCAGATCGAGCAGACGAAAGCCGCCATCCAGCAAAACAACCTTGCGCTCGATGCCGCCAAGAAACAATACGGCGAGGGCTCCAAAGAGGTAAAAGACCTTGAGGCGAAAGACAGGGAGCTAAACGCCGAGCTTGTCAAACAGGAGGCGTATTTACGCGCCGCCGAAAAAGGCGTTTCCGATTGGGAGACAAAGGTCAACAATTCGCAAATCGCTGTCAACGGCACAACGGCGGCTCTTGAGAAGAATACCAAGTATCTTGACGAGGCGCAGAAAAGCACGGATAAATGCGCGACATCCATTGATAATTTCGGGAAAGAAACAAGGTCTGCGCAAGACCCGTTAGAAGAACTTCTCTCTGGGCTTAAAGGCGGAGATGAAATCATTGCCGGTCTGCTTGGTTCTATTGTGGCTCTTGCCGGAACGCAAGGGATCAAGATGCTGGCAAACGCCATAAAAGAATGCGCGGAAGCCTCGATTGACTTTGAAGCAGAAATGGCGCATGTTCGCCGAACCGTTGGCGATATAAGCGATGGAGAGCTTGAAGAGCTTGGCGAGTTGTTCAAACAACTTTCCACGGAGCTCCCCGTTACGACGAATGAACTCGCAGCCATTGCAACGACAGCTGGACAGCTTGGTGTTTCTAAAGAATACATCGGAGAGTTTACGCAAATTATTGCGCAGCTCGCCGTTGTCACGGGGCAGACGGCTGATGAAGTAGCCACGAATATGGCGCGAATCAGAAACGTCACAAATATGGGCGAGGCGGATTACGACCGACTTGCTTCTACAATCGCTGCTATGGGCGACGCATCGGCAACGACGGCTCCGCGCATCGAGGAGTTCATGGAGCGCATAGGTGCCGTCGCGTCGGTCGCAGGTTTTACCGTTCCGGAAATTACGGCAATAGGCACGGCGTTTTCGTCGGCTGGCGTTGAAGCGTCAAGAGGCGGCACGGCCTTTGCAAACGTAGTAACCGATATTCAAAACGCTATGTCGTCTGGGCGTGACGATATACAGAAATTTGCCGATGTTGCCGGAATGACGGCGGGCGAGTTTGCCGTTGCATGGAAGTCCGAACCTATACTGGCGCTGCAAGCGCTGGTTGACGGAATTAAAGGATCAAGCGATCAAGTTGCAGCGCTGGCTGCAATCGGCGTTACCGATTCTCGACAGCTTCAATCATGGAGCGCGTTTGTAAATTCGGCATACGGGCTTTCGGATGCGGTAGGTGACGCAAACAGGGCGTGGGCAGAGAACACGGCGCTCACCGAAAAGGCTGGGATCGAAGCAAATACGATGGCAGCCGACATAACCAAGATGAAAAACGCCTTTACGGAGTTGAGGGCGAATCTTGGCGATCTGTTTACTCCGGCTGTTGATAAATTTGTTGTCGGAATAACGAGAGTAGTTGACGGAATCGCCGACGGAGTTGACGCAGTCCATAATTTCGTTGATGAACACGAGCTTTTAAAGAAAGCTCTTGAAACAGGGTTCAAAGGCGCTGCTCTTGGTGGCCTCGGGACTATGTTCAATATCCCGAATCTAGGCGCGCAAGTGATTGGTGCAGAAGTTGGCGCAAATCTATGGGGTCGTCTTTTTGGAAATTCAGACGAAGCCGCAGATGGCATTGAAGAAGTGTCGGAGGCTCTTGATGATGTTGACGAAGCGGCGTCCACTGCGTCTGAAGCTGTCAACGAATATGCAGACGCCGTTAAAGCGGCGACCGGCGAAAGCGTTGAAATAACGGGCGCTGTCCAGGACGTTATTTATGATCTCGAGGATTTGGCGTCCGCTTACGCAGATGCGCAGGATGCCGCAAAGAAGTCTATTGACAGTCAAGTAGATCTGTTCGACACGTTTGAGTATGAAGTAGACGATTCGACAAAAACGCTGTCCCAATGGGAAAAGGACATCGAAACCCAAACAAAAAACTTAACGACTTACGGCGAAAATCTTGGGAAAGCGATTAAGTACGGAGTTTCGGAAGTCGTTGTTTCCGCGCTCGCAGATGGCGACGCGGAAAGCGCATATCACATAGCGCAAATCATTGAGCATATCGAATCGCTTGATGATGCTGGTGACGAGCTTAGCGAAGCGGCGCAGTCGTGGATAGACGAGTTCAACGGGAAGTTTGAGGAAAACGAGGACGCTCGCGGCTATGTCGAGACATTTATTGCTGCCGCAAAAACGGATCTTATTGACGGCATATACGAGGCGCAATCAGAGCTTGCTGATATGGAGTGGGATACCGCGAGCATACAAGCCCTTATCGAGCACGCTTTCAGCACGGAAGGTCTTGATTACAGCGTAATATCGGCTACGCTCGGGACTGAATTTGGCTCCACAATCACGGATGCGCTTGGTGCGGCCGAAGTAGATTCCAGTGGATTAGACGGCGTTATGGAAGCTGCCGGCGAGGCAGCCGCTTCATCTTTCGCAACGGGTGCGTCTGCAATCGGGGAAACGTCGGATGAACTTAAAGCAACAGTAACCGAGACGAATGAAGCCGTTGCGACAGCAGCAACCGAAGCCCTGGGCGTTACCACCGATACGATGGGCAGCATTGTTTCCACCGTGGCGAGCCGACTTGACGAGCTGAACAGGCAGACCAAGAGCAAGATGTCCGCTATACTGCTCGGGCTTGCCCCGTACAAGAGCGAGTTTGCGAGCGCCGGTGCCAGCATGGGGAACAGTTTGATGAACTCCATGATAAGCGCCGTAAACAACAAAACGAGCTCATTGTATTACGCAGTATTGTCCGCCGTGAGAACGGCGGCAAAAGCGCAATATTCAGCGTCATACTATGTCAACGGCTCTCACGCGAGCGGTCTTGACTATGTTCCGTTTGACGGATATATCGCAGAACTCCACAAGGGCGAAATGGTCTTGACGGAGGCGCAGGCGGCGGCGATGAGAAGCGCCAATCTTTTTGACGCTTCCGTTGGGCGCATGAGCGCGGTCAACTCGTCGGCAGTGCAGCATAACATCAACGCATCCGGCACGATTCGCGTCGAGGGCGTGAACAACAACGGCGAGCTGGTAGGTGTGCAGGACATTATCATGGACGAGCTTGTGGAGAGAATGAAACAGGAGGCGAGGCTTAGATGAGCGAGATGCGGAACTACACAGCCGGACAATTCATCACCGAGTTTGTCCAGCTTGAAATCCAGTCCGAGCCGACGCAGGTTATTTCCCATGCCCTTGACGGCACAACCTACATTCAGAACATCGGCGACCCCATCAAGACCATGCCCGGCACGGCTTATGTCACGCGGGAGCAGAGGGCGCTTCTGGACGCCGCCAACGCAAACGGCGATGTTATCAAGGTCACGCTTTCGCGCGGAGATTTTTACGGGCGGCTTATTGCACTGAAATACGGAGACCGTATGCCGCAGAATTATTTTAAGGCAACGTTTACGCTGTCAAAGGAGGCTATACCGTGAGAAGCCTCCCGAGCGGCTACGAAACGAAAATCAAAAAGGCGGTGCAGGCCGAGGCGACGGACGCGGAGCCACAGCAGGAGATATGGGTATCCCGCCCGCAGACGCAGCTCACCGCCAAGACGGTGCGCTACTTGGAGCGGCGCACGATCCTCTCCGGTAACGTGACGGCGGCGGACATCGCCGTGCGGCGCGATATCCCGCGGGGCGGGATGATCTATATAGCCTACATCAAGAATGGGGCGGCCAAGGTCTGCGCGTCGAGCTTCGAGGGGCAGATGGGCGAGCACTTGTTCCGAGACGCCGGATTTTCGGCGGCGGCGGATGATGTGGCCGTTTGCTTTGACGAGGACGCGCCGTGGGTGTTTTGGTGCAAGGGCGGAGCGGCGTATGGCCGCATCATCGGCGACGATCAGACGGACACGCTTTCCCCGTCGAGCTGCACTAAAATTTCGGCGGCACAGGGCGCCGGTGGTCTGTGGGCTTTCTATCTTTGCGGCGGCTATGTCTACTACCGCAAATTCGACGGCTCGTGGAGCTCGTCGCAGCGCGTGGATGCCGTGTCCGGCACTTTTGTCGATCTCGCCGCGCACCAGACGGGGGACGGGCGCATCGCGCTCCAGCTTATCAAGTCCGGCGGGCAGATCGTCGAGCTTTATTCAGAGACAGTGTAAGGGGGTGCCCCTGTGAGGAGCTTACCGGCGGGGTATCTCGCCAAGCTGAAGAATCCGATCCAGACGCCCGCGACGGACGCAGACCCGCGCCTGGAAGCGTGGATCAGCCGCAACACCACGCCGCTGACGCGGCGCACGGCGCGGTTTTTGGAAAGGTTCACCGTCCTGTCCGGCACAAACATAACGGCGGCGGATATCGCTGTGAAACGCCCCAGGCGCGGCGGTACGGATCGAGAGATCTACATAGCCTACATCAAGGACGGCACGGCGCGGGTGCGCTCTTCGCCGTTTACCGCCAGAATGGAGAACCATGTCTTTGTTGACAGCGGCTTCGCCGAGGCGGCGGATGATGTGGCCATCGCCTTTGACGGGCGAATGCCGCACGGAAAGACCGGCGCGGAGTTTGTGACGGACGGCGAGCCGTGGGTATTCTGGTGCAAGGACGGCGTGCTGAAAGCGCAGATCCTCCACGCCAATATGCCGCCCGTGGTACTCGCCACCGCCAACTGCACCAAGGTTACGGCGATACGCGCCCCAAGCGCGGACACAAGCGCCACGGATTACGGCCTGTGTGTTTTCTTCCTGCTGGCGGGCGCGGTCTATGGCCGTCAGCTCATCGGCGGCGAATGGACGGACGCGACGCAGATCACCGCTGTCTCCGGCTCTTTTGTTGACCTCGCGGCGACGCGCACATGGGACTACCGCGTGGCCTTGCAGCTCCGCAGGTCGAACGGAAGCATCGTAGAGCTTTACACCAAGTATCTTGGCTTGCCCGACCAGATGGCGGAGCACATCGACATCGAGCGCATCGACGCCAACGGCAATCTCATTACCATCCGTTACCGCGAGACGGCGGAGGCGGAGCATATCGAGCTTACCCGCGTGAGTGCGTCCGGCGGTCTGTACCGCACGGGGCAGCCGGAGATCGTGTCCGTTCTGAACACGGGCGGGCGGCAGCTCACCGTGGTGTTCGACCGGCACATCGACCCCGCGAGCCTTGCGGCGAACGCGAGGAACTTCTCTGTTACAGATGAGGACGGAAATGTGTTCCACGCCCTGTCCGTCGTTTTTGACGGCTTGACGGCGATATTCTCCACGCAGAATTTCAACGCCGCCGTTGGTGAATGTACGCTGGCCTACGCGGGCGGCGATCTCGTCACGATGGCGGGGGAGACCGTGGAGCCGATGGGAGCGGAGTTCACCCCGACGGGGCTGGTGCCGCCGGTCGGCGGTTTGCCGCATCCCGTGGCGGTCACGAGCGACGCAGAGGGGCTATCCTTTGCCGTGCAGTTTTCGGAGGAGCTTACCGAGTTCAGCGCCGCCGACTACGCGCACTTCGCGGTCGTCTGCCAAGAGTACACCTATGTCCCCGGCGGGACACTGGAAACCGTGGAGCATACGCCGAGCGGCATGACGCTGGACGGCGACACCGTGACGCTTCGGTTTGCGCTTGGTGTCAACAAGGGCGTGAGCTACACGCTGGCCTACGACGGCGCGGCGCTCATCGGTGGCGAGGGCGGCCCCGTGCAGGCGTTCAGCTTCGACTTCACGCCGAGCATCCCGTGGAAGGGCAATCAGAACGACGCGGAGCACATCGAGATCGCGAGCATCACGGCGAGCGGCACGCTGACCGCCATCGAATACAGCGACTACAAGGCGGCCGACGAGCACATCGAGATCGCGTCCATCACGGCGAGCGGCGTGCTTACCCATGTGGACGATATATAAGGAGGACACACTATGATACGCGGAGAAACAAGGAAAATCGAAAAGGCGACGCCCATCAACGCGAATGTCCGCGCCTCTATCCATAACCGCTTTGATATCGAGGTGGTGGATGCCAGGACGGGCGAGGTGAAGAATAAGGCGGTCGGGTACAATGTTATAACCAATCAGCTTTGGAACAGGCTTTTAACGCCAGAAACATATTTCAACTATGTGTTTTATGGCAGTGGGAGCGGAACACCGTCAGCAAGTGATACATCGTTATTTCATTATGTTGGTTATTTGTCCGCAACTGGTGACGCCGCTCTATCACTTGACAGGACAAACGGCGTTTACTCCCGTACAAAAAAACATGTTCTTGCAGAGAATGTTGCGGTCGGTGTTGGTATTACAGAGGTCGGTATAGCTTACGGAACGGGAACGAGCAACCTTTGCACCCATGCTATGCTTCAGGACATGAACGGTAACCCCATAACCATCAACAAAACGGCAACTGACATTATAAATATTTACGCCACAGTGTATGTCCATTTTTCTGCAAGCGGATGGGACGGTGGCAGTATATTTGTTGCTTATTCAAATATTATGGTCTGGCTTACAGGTGCCTCCAAATCAACATATACCGCCATACCTGGATTTGCCGCCCCTATTGTCGGTGCCGGTAGAGGTTGCTATGCAGAAAATTTTTACAATTCCTCTCTGCCTTATGGAAGCGGCTCATATAAAACAAATGCAATAACTTATAATCGGCAGGATAAAAAAGTAACATTTGCTATGGGACGGCTTGGGGCATCAGGTTTTAACTATGGCGGCATCGCATCCATTTTTTTGTTTGGCGGTGGCACTGGCTCTTACGAAACTATGCAATTAGAAGACAGTTCATTTCAGCTTATGGTCGGCGGCTCTTGGTATCGCGGAACAAGCATCGTAGGTGAGCCAATCGGCACAGGAGACGGAGAAACGGTTGACTTTAAGACGGCTTTTCCGTTTGTAACAGAGGCTACCATAAAAATAAACGGAGCTGTAGAAACCAGTGTCACGGTTGACTTAAATATGCCTCCGAAAGCGCATTTTGTCAGCCCGTCCAGCGAAGAATGGAGTTATGGATTTGAACTGAACTCAATAGACAGCGCTGGTATGTCGTGGTTCAGCAAGTTGCCGACTGCGAATAGGTTTTCAGAATTAGGGCCTATTGAATACTACGAAAATCCGCATTACAGCAAAGTTGGTATAAACGCTCTTCGCGGCACAAGTGGCGTTGTCGTTTATGCAACGAATAATTTGAACTCATGGCATCAAGTTGCTGTGCTTAACGGGTCAACCAGTTCCAGTGTTGCTGTTCCTACTGAATATCAAAACTGCCGGTATTGGAAATTTGAGCATACAGGAATGTTTTGGGCTATGGTAAAAGCGGACATTCCTGAATACAACATCCACTTTGACACCCCGCCCGCGGTCGGCGCGGTCATCACCGCCGATTACTACACCAAGACGATTGCCAAAGACGAAAACCATGTTTTTGACCTGACCGTGACCATCCAGCTCGGAGAGTATTCGGAGGTGTAGTATGGCGGACTTGGTATGGGACTTCTCCCGCACGGTCGGCAGCGGCGACGGCGTGATCGGCACGGCGGAGTTTTTCGACGAGGCGGCACAGACGCTTTTCCTCGACAACGGCAAGCTCCGCACGGAGATCACCGACGTAACCGGCGGCGACTGGAGCGGCGCGACGTGGACGGCGGCGGCGGACGTGCAGGCGGGAACGCGGCTTGACACCGGCATGGATCACCCCGACAACTACGCGCTGTTCTTCGCCTCGGCGACGGATTCGGGGCTGGTCTTTGAGCGCTATGTCTACGCCATGGACGTGAGCAGCATCACGGACGCATGGACGTGGACGCTCCAAAACGACAACTCGATCCAGCAGTGCAGCGCGACGATCTCCAACATCGGGCGGAGTTTCTTTGACTACGATCTGACGCTCTTTCAGCCCGGCTCGCGGATACGGCTGCGCGTGCGGATGGGCAACAGCCTGCCCTACACGATCGGCGTGGCGTATCTGGACGATGTGCAATACGACGAGATGAAGGAGACCGTGTCCATCTCCGGACGAAACCGCAGCGGCTACCAACTCAAGGAGACGCAGCTCGGTGAGCACTGCACCTTGACGGGCACTGCGCAGGATATTTTTGAACAGCTCATGGAGCTGGCGGGAGTGGATGACTACCACTGGGAGGTGACGTCCGAGCCCGACCAGAGCACGCACACCTTTGAGCTCGATCCGAAGGACACCGTGCAGGATGCTCTGGATGCGATCTGCGATCTGTATACGTCCGAGACGGACGGACGCCAGACGCTGGAGACACCGTCGGGGCGGATCATCAACGGCTACGCGGCATTCCGCGCGGCGTATCTGCCCAACGGCTACTTTGTATTTGACCAGCGGCATGAGGTTTTTAGCCGCAAGACGACCCGCGACGCAGATGCCGCCTATGCGAAAATCTACCTCACCAACAAGGATGATGAGGAAGCCGCGCCGGTCACGCGGACGGTGAGCCGTGACGACGCCTGGCAAATTCCGCCGAACAAAACTTACTTTCAGGAGCTGTCCGGCATGACCGCCGGTGAGATTTCGACCTATGCAGGATTGCTGGTCAAGTGGCTGAAAAACACCGGCGTCAAGGAAAACATCACGGGGCCGTTCCGCCCGCAGCTTATCGTCAACGATATCGCCCAGACGGACAACGGCGACGGCACCGCGACCACGATCGGCATCGTCACGAGCGTCAAGCATTTCGGCGGTAAAAAGACCGGCTACAAGACGCAGTTCACCACGGACAGCGGCGGCGAGGTCTTTGATGATCCGTCCTTCATCTATGTCCGTTCGGCGCTGCTCGGCGGCCGGACAAGGAATATGAGAGTCGTTGATTTTATACTCAATGCCATTAAAGGCAAAAGATAAAAGGAGGATTTTGATATGGCAAAAATTACGGCGGTAAGCGCTGTGCCCGTGCGCCCCAACGGGCTCGGCGGAAACTTTGTCCGCGCTGATCTGTGGACGACGGAGGAGCCGGAAACGCTCCCGACGACCGGCGCGGGCATTCAGGGCATGACCGAAAAAGACACATTCGCGGCGGGGTCGTCACTGATCGCCACCGGCGACGGAACGGATGACAGCCGCGTTACGTATCTGGTCGGCGAGGACGGCGGCGGCTTTGCATTGTGGAGGCGCCATTGATGAACGATGTAATCAGAGCCGAAATATTCGGCGGTGGCGGAGGCGGCGGTGGGCGCGATCCTGTCGTCGAGCCGCTGACCGTCACGGAGAACGGCGAGTATGAAGCGCCGGCGGGAGTTGACGGATATAACCCCGTCACGGTCAATGTGCCCGAACCCGCCACCGAAAACCTGCCCTATAATGTCCGGCTTTATATCTTAATTCATCCGTCAGAGCCTTATGTTGAAGTCAACTGGCTTTGGCTAGACACCAATTTCGCCGCCGGTATCATGATCCGGCGCAATCTCGGGAGCTACCCGCAGAACGCTACAGATGGCATTCATGTCGCAACGATCACGGGAACAACCACGGTGTCCTGCAATGATGAGGCATACGACAAGGATGATCCCACTCAGGTAGGAACGATAAGTAATCCTGTTAAGTGGTATTACCGTGCATTTCCTTTTAACTCCGACGATCAGATGCAGACCTATTACGACGAGGACGAGCGCATCGGAGCTATCACCTGCAATGTGTTTTTTGTGGAGCAATCCACCACCATTGACACGCTTCCCGTGGAAACCGAGATCGAGTTTGCCCGATATGGAAACACGGCGCTGATCTGGAATATCTGTCACAAAGCGTCCGATCGCGTGAAGCTCCTCATGCACCATCAGCAGGTGCCGTCGTCTGTGTTCGATGCACCCGAGCCGACTAACCCGAACAGCGATAGAAAAAACTATGGCTGCAACCGAGGCAGTATCTCCAACCTCGTCCAGTGGCTTAATAAGGACGAAGCTGGCGGCGAGTGGTTTGAGGCGCAGAGCGACTACGATGTGTGCAATGCGACGCTTGCCGCGCGGAACGCCTTTATGCACGACTTCACCGAAGCTGAAAAGAATGTCATCATCCCCGAAACCAAAGTGTACCTGCTGCCCACGGTGGACGGCAGCGGCACGGAAACGCACCTCGAAACGGTGTGGCTTCCCGCCGAGGTTGAAATGGGCGATACCGGCTCGTCGTATGCCCCGGAGGGCACGATCTTCGATATGTTCTCCGGCGAGAACAACACCAACGCCAAACGAAAAGAGAACTGGGAGACTATCTACTGGCTCCGGACGGCCAATGTCTCCAGCGCCAACTACGGGCGTTGCGTGACGGCGGCGGGCTCGTTCGCCCACAACAACGCCTACAACACCTGCGCGGTGCGGCCGGGCTTGTCGCTCCCACTTTCTACTTTGGTAGTTTGGGACGATGTCAATCTGCGATACAAGGTACAGGCGGTGTGATATACGTGTCACACCGGCGAAGCCGGCCGAAAATTTTTTACGGCTATCGTAATAATCTGCCCTTTACGACACGAAGAAACTCGAGGAATGTATAATTTTCGGTATGAGTAACGATCCTATAACAAAAGACCTTGCCGTAGTTGACCGGTCGAGGGATTTACAAGATTGGGTTTTCACTGCGACGAGCAAAAAAGCCAAGGAGCCGGAAAGCCAGTTTGAGGAGAACAAGAACAACGGAATGCCCCAGCGGTATATGCGGTGCCTTGGAGAGCGAATGCAGGATTATAGTTTGGATATAACGTGCAATCTGCTTGACGCAAAATTCCGCCCGAGGAAAAGGGTTGAGTATCTCGAAAACTCCGTCAGCGCGCTCAATCGTTTGAACGAGTGCATTTGGCTCTGCTTCCGTAGGAATATTATCCGAAAGGCATACGCCGAGGAGGGCGAGCGGATAGTAAAAGACGTAAAGAGCATGACACTTGCTTGGCTCAAAAAGGTGAGCCAGTAAGGTTTTGCACGGACCGGCTATATGTTTCGGGTGTTGCGTCACGTGCTGCGGCCAATGTCTCCAACGCCAACAACGAGCGTTACGTGACGGCGACGGGCTCGTTCGACAACAACAACGCCAACAACACCTACGCGGTGCGGCCGGGATTGGTGGAAACGCGAGGAAAGTAAGTGAAAGCTGAAATGGGTGCATCACCAACAAGCGAGCCGGCTCCGTCCCTGTATAGGGTAAAGACGGGCGATGAGTCCGCGGTCGATGCGTCATGCGTGGAAACAGGTATGACGCTATTACGGTCGAAAGAGGAAGCTCCTTTGAATGGGACTTCCTCATCTTTACAGGTTTACGACCCGTATTTTTGTGATGTCATTGATTTGAAGAAGCTGTACCGAAAGTACAGGCGCGTCAAAAGCGGCAAAAGAGATAGAATAGCCGCTATTCGCTTTTCGCTTAGTCCGTTCGAAGGACTTTGTATGCTCAAATGGTCGCTTGAGTATCGCTACTATCTGATGGGGCTCTATACGGCATTTAAGGTCTTTCGTCCGGCTGAACGGGATGTGAAATCCTGCGCGTTCCAAGACAAGATAGTTTTGTCGTCTTTCAGCGACAATATGCTATGGCCTGTCATTGATAAGCACCTCATAAATGCAAACTACGCAAGCCGCGCTGGGCTTGGTCCTCGCGCGGCACTTGACGATCTGCGCCGCAACTTGCGGAGATACTACATCAACCACGGATCGAGCGGCTGGGTATATAAACTGGACGCTCGCAAGTATTTTTTCAATCTCCAACACGAGCATATCGTAAATTCTCTCATTAAAATAGGCTGCCCCGAAAGCGGGATTTGGCTTACAAAGGTTATCCTTGAAAGCTCATGGGCTGTGAACGAGAGAGGGGAACGGGTTGGCGCGCCGATCGGGAATGTTACGTCGCAGGCATACGCTGTCCACTACCTCAATCCTATCGACCATTACGTCAAAGACCAGCGCGGTCTTAAATACTACGGTCGGTATATGGATGACAGCTATATTGTTCATCCAGACAGGGCGTATTTGGAACAGTTGGATGCCGTGCTCCACCAGAAGTATATGGAACTCGGGCTTGAATTAAATCACAAGACGCAGATACAGCCGTTGAAAAACGGCGTGAAGTTTCTCGGTATGCACATGTATCTTACGGACACCGGAGCCGTGCAGTGCCGCGTGAGCCCTACAAATATTAAATATCAGCGCGTGCACCTTCGCGAGAACGCGGAAAAGGTGGCAGACGGTGTTATGACCGAAGAAAGCTACTGGAAGCGATTTGAGGCGTGGGATAACCATGCAAGCTATGCTGACTCCAAAAAATTGAGAAAGAAAATGTATCACTACGCAAAGGAGGCGTTGAAAAATGCACTTGATCGCAAACGGAGGAAATTGGGAGCTGAGCCGACGGACATCGCTGCTTGCGCCGGAAGCTCATGTTGATGCGGGGACAATTTTTCTCCCCGTCAACATCACAGAGACTACGATCCCTGTCGAGGATGAGGGCGGCGAAATCATACCGACAGACGGCTATGCCTTCGACGAATACCGCATCAATCGCGCCGTCGGCTTGCCGGATGAAGCGGCAGCCGCTCTTTTGGCTGCGTTTGGAAAGGAAAGCGCGGCACTTAAAATTGTGACAGGAGGTGCGCTCGCATGAGCAAGATCGAAAAGGCTTTTGCACTGCGCGGGGAAATCCAAGACGCTGCTTCCCTCCAGACGGATGATGCCGCCGTTGACACTGCGTGGATGTACGAGGAATATCAATCACTGGTAGATCGCCGCGCCGAAGTTGAAAAAGGCTTCCGCTTCCGCTTCGGTGATGGCCTGTGGCGAACTGAACAGCCGAAGTACACATTTGACGGCCAATGGAGCCCCGGGGATCCCGGTACGGAATCGCTTTTTTCCAAGGTCGAAAAACGCGGCGAGGGCACCCACGACAATCCCATCGCCTATAACAACAACATGGAGCTGTATGAGGGCAAGTATTACTCCCACAAAGGCGGTCTTTACTACCGCTTCCGCAGCACCGGCCAGCCGGTGTATGCCGACCTCGAGCAGCTCATTGATCTGTATGTGAGGGTGAGCAATGGGGGTGCGGCATGAACGAACAGGATGTAGCCGTCAAGCTCCAGGAAATTGAATCGCGCAGTCGGTCGAACACGAAGCGTATTGACGATTTGACAAAAAGGCAGAGTGACATGGAAAAGCTCGCCGAGGGCATGGCTCGTCTGGATGAAAGACAAAACAGCATGGACGGGGATTTGAAGGAAATCAAAACCGACGTCAAAAAGCTCACCGGCAAGTCCGGCGACCGCTGGGACGGGATCGTGGATAAGCTTATCTGGCTGATTGTCGGTGCTGCCGTTGCAGCTCTTTTTGCAAAAGCAGGAATCATTATTTAATTTTTGGAGGTACATATTATGAACATCGCAACTTTTGACCCCGCCGCGCTGATCGCGGCAATCCTTTGCATCGTCGCCGCTATGGTGGCGATCACAAACATCATTGTCGAAGTCCTCAAAAAGCTTTGGGGTCCGACCTGCCCGTCTACTTTGCTGGCGTTCGTTGTTGCCCTGGCACTGGCCATTGTGGCGCTGATCGTTTACTGCTCGTACACGGCGACGATGCTGCTTTGGTATTACATCGTCGGCGCTGTGCTTCTGGGCTTTTTCACTGCCTATGCCGCTATGTTTGGGTTCGATAAGCTGAAGCAGGTCTTGGAGGAAATCGGACAGAGGCAGACGAAAGATAACACTGCCGTCAAAGGCCGGCACGAGGCGGACGAATGATTGGGCATGCGAGTAAATCCGAGACCGGCGGCATCACCGGAACCGCCGGAGATCAGACTGGCGGGGAAGTGTGCGTCCGTACTTGGTGGGATTACGGCTGGGATATCGTGATCCGCGCCAAGTCCGCCGCCGTTGCCGAGAAGATGGCAAAATTCGTGGAGGGCTGCTGCGCCAACGACAATATCGGCTATGACCAGTATGAGCGTAATACGCTCCGAAGTGCAGCAAAAGCCGCCGGATGGGATGCCGCAAAGATCGGCAAATGCGAAACCGACTGCGCGGCATTTATGGCCGTTGCGGCCGAAGCTGCCGGCGTAGATGTGACGAAGCTTTACACCAGCGGCAATGCCCCTGTGACAAGCTGGATGCGTCAGATGTACAAAGACACTGGCGCGTTTGACATTCTCACGGCGTCCAAATACCGCACGACAGACGCCTATCTGCTGCGCGGCGACATTCTCGTGCGCGAGACTGCGCATACCGTCATGGTGCTCACCAACGGCACGAGCTCCGGCGGCGAGAAGCACAGCGGCGGCGGGAGCTCGCCTACTGCGCCCGCCGAAGATGATGAGCCGATGTATAAGATCGAGCTTTCTGCGCCTATCCTCAAATATGGCGCTTCCGGCGAGTGGACATTGAAAATGCAGCGTATGCTCACATATCTCGGCTACGACCTCGGCGCTGACGGCGCTGACGGAAAGTTTGGCTACGCCACCAAGTCGGCGCTGATCGCCTTCCAATCGGATTTTATGGGATCCGGTGAAGCGGACGGCGAGTGCGGCCCCAAGACATGGCTGGCGCTGCACATGGCGATGTAAATTTTTCAGCGCTGCAAAATTTAACCCCCTGCGTTTGCGTGATTGCAAGCGCAGGGGCTTTTGCTTTTTATGTGGCGCGGAAAGTTGACAACAAACTGACAACATGAGCGTGTCTATAATGTCCGCTTTTGTCCACTTGTGGCACACATAACAGGCTTTATGATTGGATGTGTAAAACGCCGCAAAGCATTGAAAATACTGATAAAACAAGTAAATGGCCGTCTCTTATTCAGAGACGGCCATTGGTGGACGATACAAGACTCGAACTAACAAAAAATGGTTGATAAATCTGGATAAATTCAGAGTTTGACAACGGCGGCGACAAATTACATAAAACCGGCGTTGAGCTTTGCCACTTCGGATGCCTTTTTTCGGGCGCGTAA
>JAZLFR010000017.1:0-19708 GCA_045615885.1 Fibrobacteraceae bacterium | reverse complement strand
ACGATACCTGTTTTTCGACTTATTGCGACAGATGTGTATCCAGCTTGATAGAGCTCCAAGGCTTTTGCCCATTCTTCTTTTGTGTGTTTTTTATACATGAAAACCCCGAAAGTTTTGTCCAACTTTCGGGGTTCACATCACTCAAGGTGGACTTTTTTTTAATTCCTCTTTCTCAGGTTCTTGAAATCCAGCAGGAGCTCTAGAACGTATACACCCCTTTATTTCGTAAATCAATGCAAATTACTTGGATGTTGTTTTCATACTTACTCGGAATTGTTTTCCGCAGTTTTTCGGTCAATAAAACAGGATCATTTTCAAAACAGAAAACTAGATATATCCCAAATTCAACAAATCCATCATATAAATATTTCTTTTTGTTGTTCTGCTCTTTAAAATGGCCAAATAAAGTAGACTTCCCCCCACCAGGCAGTCCTAATAACACGATACAATTATATTTTTTTATAGCATCATCAAGAGATGATTCACCAACATCTTTATTCGTACATTTTAATACTAAATCAATGTATTTTTGATTGCTTATAAATATTATTATAGAGAAATAACTAGAACAAGCTTTATGTACTAGAAAAAAAATCAAACAACATCTAGCGTATTGAACAACTTAATCCGCGTTTAATGATGGCTGCGAGAGTGTCTAGTATTAGATTTGCCACGCCTATTTGTTTAGGCGATAGACACCAACCAATTACAAGTCTTCGAACTTGCTCTTCCAAAGCACGATGTCTAGCGGGTCGCCTTCGAAGAGGGTCTTTTGCACATCGATCAGGCGCTGGTTGAAGGAACCCTTGAACTGGAGTTCCAGGGAGCGCTGGGCCAAAATGAACGGGCCGTCGACAAGCAAATCGGCAAACGAGAGCAGTTCCAGGAATTCCGGGCGTTCCGTTTTGCCCAGTTCCAAAAGCCGTTCGTAAAGATACCCCGTAAAAATTGTCAAGTGAAGCCCGCGTTCCTTGATTTCGCGAGCAAGCGGAATCAACTGCTTGGCCTGAACAAACGGGTCTCCCCCGCTGAATGTTACGCCGTCCAAAAGCGGATTATCGCCAATCATGCGCAGGATTTCTTCAATGGCAATAAAATGGCCACCGTTAAAGTCGTGCGTTTCTGGATTGTGGCAGCCCGGGCAATGGTGCGGGCAACCCTGCGTAAATACGGTAAGACGAATGCCCGGCCCATCTACGATAGACTCAGGCTCAATGCCAGCAATACGCAAAAGTTCAAAAGCAGATTCCATAATTTAGAAGACAGAGAACAGAATACAGGAGTCAGGAGGAAGACGGAAGATTCAAGATATTGTAACGTCCCTTGTCATTCTCTAGCACGTAGAGATCCTCGCTTTCGCGAGGATGACGACGGAATCATATTCATAGAATACTCAGCCGACAACATTGGAAATTAACATTCACCAGCAACTAGATCCTAACCACTAGCCCCTACTCTCTAGTTAATGCCACGGAAGTTGACGATTGCCGGGAAGCGCTTGCGGAGTTCCTTCAAGCGTTCCGGAGCGATAGCTTCGCCATCGTGGCGGCCGCAACGCGGGCAAACATCGTCAATCACGCCGACAAAGCCGCAAACCGGGTCACGGTCAACCGGGTGGTTGATGGAGCCGTAGCCAATGCCTGCTTCGTTCATGGCGAGCACAACCTTTTCAAATGCTTCGAGGTTCTTTGTCGGGTCGCCGTCAAGTTCGATGTAGCTGATGTGGCCTGCGTTCGTGAGCGCATGGTATGGAGCTTCGGTCTTGATCTTGTGAATTGCCGTTGTCGGGTAATACACAGGAACATGGAAGGAGTTCGTGTAGTATTCGCGGTCAGTTACGCCCGGGATAGCGCCAAAGCGCTTGCGGTCCATGCGCACAAAGCGGCCAGAAAGGCCTTCTGCCGGAGTGCCGAGGAGGGAATAGTTCAAGCCGAGGCGCTTGGATTCGCTATCGCAGAAATCACGCATGTACTGGATGATTTCGAGGCCAAGCTTCTGGGATTCTTCGGATTCGCCGTGGTGCTTGCCGGTGAGGGCAACGAGCGTTTCGGCAAGGCCGATAAAGCCGATGGAAAGGGTGCCATGCTTAATGACTTCGCGAACTTCATCTTCCCAGGAGAGCTTTTCGGAACCAATCCAAACGCCCTGACCCATGAGGAACGGGAAGTTCTTTACGCGCTTTCTGCTCTGCACTTCGAGACGTTCCAAAAGCTGGTCGCTAACAAGGTGCAGCATGCGGTCAAGTTCCTTGAAGAACAAGTCCTTGCTCTTCATCTTGATGGCGATGCGCGGCAAGTTGATGGATGTAAAGCTCAGGTTGCCACGGCCAAAAGTAATTTCGTTGTTCGGGTCGTAATTGTTGCCGATAACGCGGGTGCGGCAGCCCATGTAGGCGATTTCAGTTTCCGGGTGGCCCGGCTTGTAATACTGCAAGTTGTACGGAGCGTCCTGGAAGCTGAAGTTCGGGAACAGGCGCTTTGCACTTACACGGATTGCGAGCTTGAACAAGTCGTAGTTCGGTTCGCCTTCGTGCAAGTTGATGCCGTTCTTCAAACGGAAAATCTGGATCGGGAAGATTGCGGTTTCGCCACCGCCAAGGCCTTCTTCCGTTGTCAAGAGGAGGTTGCGCATGACCATGCGAGCTTCCGGCTCTGTGCACATGCCGTAGTTGATGCTAGAGAACGGAGTCTGCGCACCGGCGCGGCTATGCATACTGTTCAGGTTATGCACGAATGCTTCCATGGCCTGGAACGTAGCCTTGTCAGTTTCGCTGTAGGCATCGTGTTCGGCAAACTTCTGGGCGCGAATCACAGTTTCCATGTCGAACTGCTTGGCAAGTTCACGGGTTTCGGCCTCGGCAAACTTTTCGTTCGGTTCCAAAGTCGGGAACATGTTGAGTTCGGCCATTTCGGAATGGAGCTTCTTTACAACCGGCAAAATGTCGTCTTCAGACTTGCTTGTCAAAAGGGAAAGAGCCTTGACCATGTTAGAAAGATATGCCTTGCGGTACGTAATGCGAACGCCGTCGGCCATGGCATAGTCAAAGTTCGGAACCGACTGGCCACCGTGCTGGTCGTTCTGGTTACTCTGGATAGCAATGGCAGCAAGAGCTGCGTAGCTGCGAATGTCCTTCGGTTCGCGCAAATGGCCGTGACCGGTATTGAAGCCTCCCTTGAAGAGCTTCTTCAAATCGATCTGGCAGCAGGTCATGGTAAGGGAATAGAAGTCAAGGTCGTGAATGTGAATATCGCCATCTTGGTGGGCGCGGCTGTGTTCCGGCTTGAGCATCATGGATGTGTAGAAATGCTTTGCAGATTCGGAGCCGTACTTGAGCATGGTGCCCATTGCCGTATCGCCGTCGATATTTGCGTTTTCGCGCTTGAGGTCAGACTTGGCGGCATCGCTGAAGGTAATGTCGTGGAGCGTGCGCATAAGGCGCGTATTGAGTTCACGCACGCGGGTACGTTCAGCGCGGTAAAGAATGAAGGACTTTGCGGTTTCGTGCAAACCCTTTTCGCCAAGGATTTTTTCGATGGAGTCCTGGATCTGTTCAATTTCCGGGCGGTCAATGCCCTGGGATTCGAGATCTTCGACCACACCGGTGGCAACATCGAGAGCATGTCGTTCAAGAGCGTTGGATACTGGATCCAAAAGGTTCAACTGGCGGGATTCTTCCTGAATTTCCTTGTTGAGTTCGCCAGAGGCTCGCAAAGCTTTTTCAATAGCACGGGCAATTTTGTCCATGTTGAAGGGCATTTCGCGGCCATCACGCTTCTTTACCGACTTAATCATCTTCTACACATCCTTTTGCACGACCTTTCGGTCAAATTTACAATCACCGAATCCCAAAAAATGTCACAGAACAATTTCTTTTTGGCATTTTTTCTAAAAATTTGGCAATTTTCCGAGTTCCTTCCGGAGATCTCGTTTTTCGTCAAAAAATCAATATCTTGTGATTTAGGCCGGACCGCCACCACAAGATGTGGCCGTAAGATAGAAAATCCCCCACTAGATAGGGTGGTCCAACCCCAAATTTATCGCCCCTGCCTAAAATAACATCTTGCACACATTTTTGTTACAATTCATAACTCATTGAAACACTTTGAGTTAACAAAAAAGGCCCCTTTCAGGGCCCATTTTTGCATCACAATCTATGAACAGATTTTTTCAAATCCACCCTAGTCCACGAGAACCGGGTTGAAGTCTTCCTGCCAGGGCAGGCCATACTTGTTCAGCGCGTCCATGTACGGATCCGGGTCGAACTCTTCCACGGTATGAACACCCGGGGTGGTCCACTTGCCGGTAAGCATCATGAGTGCGCCGCACATTGCCGGAACGCCGGTAGTATAGGCAATAGCCTGGCTGCCCAGTTCCTTGTAGCATTCCTGGTGGTCGCAAACGTTGAACAGGTAGTAAGTCTTCTGCTTGCCATCCTTGGTGCCCTTGAAGATACAGCCGATGTTGGTCTTGCCCACGGTGCGGGGGCCAAGGCTTGCCGGATCCGGGAGGAGAGCCTTCAGGAATTGTATTGGAACGATTTCCTGACCGTTGAACATGACAGGGTCGGTGCGGAGCATGCCCACGTCTTCGAGACAGCGCATGTGGTCCAGATAGCTCTGGCCGAAAGTCATGAAGAAGCGGATGCGCTTCACGCCCGGAATGTTCTTGGCGAGGGATTCAATTTCTTCGTGGTGCAAAAGGTACATGTCCTTCTGGCCAACATCTTTAAAATTGTATTCGCGCTTGATGCTCATGGCCGGGATTTCTACCCAGTGACCCTTGCCGTCAGCGTCGGTGTCCCAGTAGCTGCCCGGAGCGGAAACTTCGCGGAGGTTGATTTCCGGGTTGAAGTTGGTGGCGAACTTGTAGCCGTGATCACCGCCGTTGCAATCCAGGATGTCGATTTCTTCGATGGTATCGAACTGGTGCTTGAGAGCGTAGGCGCTGTATGCCTGGGTAACACCCGGGTCGAAGCCGGAACCGAGGAGAGCGGTGAGGCCCTTTTCTTCAAACTTCTTGGCGTATGCCCACTGCCAGCTGTAATCGAAGTAGGCGCTGAAACCAGCTTCCTTGCAGCGCTTGTCGTAAACCTTGCGCCATTCCGGATCGTCGATGTTTTCCGGTTCGTAGTTGGCGGTATCCATGTAGTTCACGCCGCATTCGAGGCATGCGTCCATGATGGCAAGATCCTGGTACGGGAGCGCGATGTTCATGACCAGGTCCGGCTTGTATTCCTTGATTAGCTTTACAACGTTTTCGGCCTTGTCAGCATCGACTTGAGCTGTTGTAATAACAGTCTTTGACGTCGGGCGAATCTGTTCGGCAAGCTTTTCGCAGTTTTCGCGATGACGGCTAGCGATGCAGATTTCAGAGAACACTTCGCTGACGGTGCAGCACTTCTTGATAGCAACTGTGGCTACTGCGCCACAACCGATAATCAGGGCTCTTGCCATTTTTCGTTTTCCTTTTTGAAATTACACTTTATAATATAAAAATTTTATTTGCCGCATATTCCACGACAAGGCCCATAAAGAAAATTACCTAAAAAATTTTACCTGCCTTTTACAGGCAACACAAATTTCTTTATTTAATTTATCTAAAATGACTGCCCCTTGGGGCATGTTCTGCAATATAAAAAACAAGCATCCCCGCGAGTAAACTCGCGGGGACGCATGCTTTAAGCAGATTATTCTCGGCTCGGTCATGCCCAAGCGAGCTTGGGCGCGACACTCGCCTTACGAATAATTAAGCGTCTGCTTCGTCAGCCTTCTTCTTGGAAGCCTTCTTCTTCGGAGCTTCAGCAGAGCCTTCGCCCGGCTTGTGAGCTTCCTGCCATGCAGACAGGTCAGCGTCATTGCCCTTGAAGTAGTCAGCAACGGAGAGGTAAAGCTTACGGTCGTCAACGTTGATTTCAGTTACAACTGCCGGGATTTCGTCGCCAACCTTGAATGCATCGGCCGGAACCTTGATGTATTCAGTAGCAAGCTTGGAAACCGGTACAAAGCCTTCGAGACCATCGTCGAGTTCAACTACAACGCCGCGGTCGAGAAGACGGAGAGCCTTGCCCTTGACTTCGGAACCGATAGCGTGGGTAGAATCAACTGTATCCCACGGGTCTTCGGTGAGGTGCTTCATGGAGAGGGAAATGCGGCGCTTTTCCTTATCGACAGCGAGAACAACGCATTCCACCTTGTCACCCTTCTTAACCATTTCGTTCGGGTGGGTGATCTTCTTGGTCCAGCTCATGTCAGAAACATGGATGAGGCCATCAACACCTTCCTTGATTTCAACGAAGGCACCGAAGGAAGCGAGGTTGCGGATTTCGCCAACAACGCGTGCGCCCGGCGGCAATTCAGCTTCGATGGTATCCCACGGATCAGATTCGAGCTGCTTCATGCCGAGGGAAATGCGTTCTGCATCTTCTTCAACCTTGAGAACAACAGCTTCGACTTCCTGACCAACAGCGAGGATCTTGGACGGGTGCTTAACGTGCTGGGTCCAGCTCATTTCAGAAACGTGGATGAGGCCTTCAACACCGGAGTCGAGTTCGATGAATGCACCGTAATCAGTGATGGAAACAACCTTACCCTTAACGATCATGCCTTCCGGGTAGCGAGCTGCAACATCCTTCCAAGGATGCGGCTTGAGCTGCTTCATGCCGAGAGAAATGCGTTCCTTCTTGTCATTGAAGTCAAGAACCTTAACTTCAACTTCCTGACCGAGGGTGAGCAATTCGGACGGGTGGTTGATGCGCTTGTAGCTCATGTCAGTGATGTGGAGGAGGCCATCTACGCCGCCAAGATCAATGAATGCGCCAAAGTCAGTGATGTTCTTAACGATACCCTTGCGGACCTGATCCTTTTCGAGGGTTTCGAGAACGTCGCCACGCTGCTTGTTGCGTTCTTCTTCGAGAACTACGCGGCGGCTAACAACGATGTTACGGCGAGCCTTGTTGACCTTGATAACCTTGAGGTCGAAGTCCTGGCCGATAAGAGCGTTGATGTCCGGGATCTGACGGAGGTCGATCTGGGAGCCCGGGAGGAAGGCGTCGATGCCGAAGAGGTCAACGACAACACCGCCCTTGATACGCTTGGTAAGTGTACCGCGGACGACTTCATTGTTTTCGAATGCGACATGGATACGATCCCATACGCGAACGAAATCAGCCTTCTGCTTAGAAAGAACGAGACGACCATCTTCGTCTTCGAGCTTTTCTACATAAACTTCGATTTCAGCACCAACGGTAAGAGCGTCAGTATCCTTGAATTCTGCGCGATCGATCACGCCTTCGGACTTGAAGTTCACGTCAACGAGCACTTCCTGGTCGTCCACGTGGCTGATCTTACCGACAACGAGCTTGCCCGGTTCGAGGATAGCTGCGTTGGAGTAAACGTCTGCGGCTGCGGAGTTACCGATCTTGCCGAGGCTTGCTTCTGCTGCGAGGATTTCGTCCAGGTCTGCCTGGGTACCGAATTTGAGATTCTGAGACATAGTTTATCTCTTTTGGGAACTCATAGCTAATTACCATCTCAGGGTCTAGGGGCTAGGATCTAGGATCTAGACAGTAGCAACAAAAACCTTTTCTGTATTCGCTATACGTTCCCTTTGTTTGTTATGGTAAAAAGGATTCCTGTTACGCCACTACACCTACGTAGTCAAGAATCTTTTGCACCTGTTGTTCGATTGAGGTTTGTGTAGTGTCAATTTCAATTGCGTCGTCCGCTTTTTTGAGCGGAGCATTGGCTCTCGAAGAATCCAGACGGTCACGTTCGGTCAGGTTTTCGAGAACCTCTTCATAAGTAACCTTTTCGCCCTTTTCAAGGAGTTCCTTGAGGCGGCGTTCGGCGCGCACCTTTACATCTGTCACAAGGAAGAACTTGTATTTGGCGTTAGGGAAAACCACAGTGCCAATGTCGCGGCCATCGAGAATGCAACTGGAACTTGCACCGATTTCGCGCTGCTTTTCTGTCATCGCACGACGAACGGACGGGAGGGCGCAGTAGATGCTCACATTGCTAGAAACGCGCATGCCGCGAATGTCGGACTCGTAAGAAACGCCGTCGATCAAGATGTGGTTTTCGGAATCAAAACTGAGCTTGAGATTTTTTAGCAATTCATCCATTGCCGGGCCTTCTTCTGCAGGAATCCCCTTTTCGAGGGCTGCAAAAGTTACAGCGCGGTACATGGAACCCGTGTCAAGGTAAGTAATGCCAAGACGCTTGGCAATAATCTTTGCGGTAGTGCTCTTGCCTGTGCCGCTGCCGCCGTCGAGGGCGATTATGAAATTGCTATTGGAACTCATCTTGGGCCCAAATATAGAAAGAATTCTACACTGGCAAACCCGATCTTCATTTTGCATGCCAAAAATCAGGGTATTGGACTTATAAAACAAACCTATATCTAACCCTAGAAAAATAGTATAAAAACTATCCCTTGCCAGAAGGCAGGGGTTTTCTATTTTTATTCCTACAAGATTGATAGGGAATTAGAAAATGTTTTCAAGTTCACCTAAGCATTCGAAGGAGCCTATATGTGTAGTGACTGTCGAATGCCGAAAGGCATGCAGAAGAATAGATAACTGCTTCGCTCAAATATCAGAAGTCCTTGATGGTTTGGTCAAAGCAAGTAGTTATGAAAACTTAAGGACGAAAGACCTGGCGCGGTGCCGGGCAAAATAATCAAAATCAGAAATCGGGCCGAATGAAGTCGGCAAAAAAAGGAATTTTAAAAATGAGTGAAAAGAAAGTTGTCTTTATTACTGGTGCTGCACAGGGTATTGGTCTTGCAGGTGTCAAGAAGTTTTTGAAGGAAGGCTGGGCCGTTGCCGCCACCGATATCAAGAAGAAGGAACTTGACGAAGAAGTGGCAAAGCTTGTTGCCGAAGGCCACGACGTTACCGCCTACGAGCTTGACGTGACCAACTACAAGCAGGGTCAGGAAGTCATCGCCGAAGTGGTAAAGAAGTATGGCCGTATCGACGCCCTGTTCAATGACGCCGGCATCACGGGCCACCGCAAGAATATCCTGAACTTTGATCCGGAACTGATCAAGCAGGCCGAAGATGTGAACCTCTGGGGAAGTCTCTACTTGATTCAGCATGTTTCCCGCGTGTTTGTAGAAAAGAAGATTAAGGGTGCCATCGTGAACGTGTCCTCCTTTGTGGCATCCTTTGCAGAATGGTCTCCGTTTGGTTACGGAATTTCCAAGTCCTCTGTTGACGGGCTTACCCGTACCGCTGCCTTCCATTTGGGCAAGTACGGTATTCGCGTGAACTCGGTAGCTCCTGGCTATACCAAGACCGAAATGGCCATCAAGTACGACTACTCCGATCCTAAGCTTCGCAAGGCCGCCGAAGACAAGAGCCTTTTGAATCGCTGGATTGAACCTTCCGAAATCGCTGCTGCCGCTTACTTCCTTGCAAGCGACGAAGCCAGCGCCATCACCGGCGTAAAGCTTCCGGTGGATGCGGGTTACACCACCACCAAGGAAGATAACAAGGTAAGCCTTTACGGTGAAACCGAGTAGTAATTAGCTGAAAAAAAGTGTCTTCCGTTAGTGTGAAAGCGATCCTGAAAAGGGTCGCTTTTTTATGTGAATTTCTGAACACTTGTACACTTTTCTTAAAATACATTTTTATGTATTTTTGTATTTATTATGAAAGAACCTTTTAAAGCTGAGTTTATCGAATCTGCACTACAAAAGCTAGATAAGCGTGAATATTTTGACGAACTTATTGACGCCACGTCCCATATGGGCATTTACCTAACTGCTTTGAAAAGGTCTATCGCCGAAGAATCTTGCACTCGATCCATGCTCTGGAAGGAAAATTTTCATTCAACTAGCATGGAAGGAACTTGCACGAGTCTTGAAGAATCCCTAGAAAACAAGGCGACAAATGAAACGAGCTCAAGTAACAAGGATTTAGACAATTACACTAATGCCTTGAATAGCGGTCTCTCTTATTTGATTCGTGATGGACGATTCAGTGAAGAAATGCTTTTGGAAATGCACCGGATTTTACTTAGTGGCAACGTGCACAAAACCTCGGAAAACACTGGTAGGTATCGAGTAAAGCAAAATTATATCAAGGACGAAGCCACAAAGGATGTTTCGTTCACGCCTCCTGCACCGTCAAATGTCAAGAAACTGATGGACAATCTCATCAGTTACATGAACAATTCTTCTCCAACACAGCGGAACCTCGTAAATGCTGCGTTAATCCACGCTCAATTCGAGACAATCCATCCTTTTGAAGATGGCAACGGACGTATTGGCAGAATGATTATAGTCTTGTACCTGTTTTTCACCCACGAAATTGATAGACTGTACCTGTTCTTGAGCGAAGCTATTGAAAAAGAAAAGTATAGATACTACAAGTTGCTAAACGATATTCGTAGTAATGGCGCCTGGAACGAATGGGTGAAGTTCTTTCTGGACATTGTCAATAAGCAAAGTATCAAGTATAGCGAGAACATAGTCAAGATTGAAAAGTTGTACACACGCAGTATTCAGGTGATAGATGAAAAGTGCTCCTCGAAAATTGCAAAGCAGGTTTTTGAGTGCTTTTTTAAGATGCCTATACATACTAGTAAGTCGATTGCAAAAGAAACTGGGCTTTCCAACACAGCCATCAATCGAGCGTTAGATAAACTCGTTGAATTCAACCTTGTGTTCAGCAATCATCAGAAACGTAATACTTTATATGTTTTTTACGAGTTGATAGACTTGATATAGCGAATTTATCAGTTAGCATATTTTTTTCCGTTGATTTCTGTCAAGGCAGGATTTATCCGACTACAACCGGAAGGATAAAGTATTTAGTCCAGCCCCATTTCACGGAAATAATCTTCAACAACATCTGAAGGTTGCTTTCTTTTAAATAAAGAATCAAGACAACTTGCCGGACGCCAGGCATGCCAATCCGCGATTTGACGAATTTCCTCGCCTAGGAGCAAATCATTCGCCATCTCTTTTTTTATTCCTAGCTGACTTTTCGCGTCATCTATTTGATCGCAAGATTCCTTTTCTGGAAAACACAAACGGCATTCACTCGTTATATTACCTGATGAATCCAATAACTTCTCCACAATAGTCAAAGCAAACAAAACGCCGTCCCGATTCCGCGCCAACATATGCACATATTGTTTATCACTGTATCTAGGGCCGTTGACAATACTCACAAATTTAACAGAGCCTCTATGTGGAAAATACTCATAATAGGGTTCAATATCTTTTGCATCCACATCAAAGTAACGTTCCAAGAATATACTATGGGTCTTCTTGTAAAATAAACTATCACCCTTTACCCAAACATTGAAATGAACCGGATATCCGTGCATGGATTTTGGAACTACATCTTTATCAAGAAAGACAACAACATCCATATCACCCAATTGCATTTTGTCCGAATAAATTGAAAAGAAGTACTCTGGAATAAGATTTCTCCAGAGCACCATCTCGTATGAAATGAATGCGCCGATTAGTACAACCAAAAGGATAATGTATTTAATCCAGGCCCGTTTCATGAAGAAGTTCCTTCTGAATCCTTTGTACAACTTCGGAATAAGATTTCTCCAGACCACTATCTCGTATGAAACGAACACTACAACCAAAAGGATAACGTATTTAATCCAGACCCATTTCATGAAGAAGTTCCTTCTGAATCCTTTGTATAAACGCAGATTTAACCACATTGATAAACACAGGGTTTACGCCTGGAGTTATGGGGAAGAAATAATGCGAGTTCACCTTGTTCACAAAATTTTTCCAGCTTCCATAAGAGTGAACGAACAGATTAAATCTACCAAATTTTTGATTTCGGTAGTAGTCGTTCATCGCTTCGTATGGCGATTGACCTCGCTTTATAAGGTGAGCGATATTACGAGCGTCAATGTCTGCGTAAAAATCTTTTGAGTCAAACGAATAACTCAAAGCGCTATCATTTCCGCCAATGAAATTGTTCGCTATATATCTTGCGCTATCCAAGGAAATATCGTGGCGATTACTGAATTTTTGCAAAGTATCTGCATAAGTAAACATATCCCCGGCCCAGCTAGCCCACTCCGAAGGGATTACTGCATCATCGTTAGGGTCATCTAGGTACTTGCTTATCGCCGCATTAAAATGTGGAACATCCACAACGATGCTTGAGCCAGGAATCTGCATATTACTGAATTTACCTTTTCTAGCGAAGTGCTTGGGGTAAGCTGAATGCTTGTACTGAATATGATAGTCCAACATTCTGTTGGCAATTCCAGAGGTAAGCATCCAGCTTATGCCATCATAGCCACCATAATCTCGAAGGACCTTGAACAGCTCCAAACCTTTCTTGCGTTGCCAGTCCTTTTCCCATGAATTCACACAGGGGAGCTTTTCCATATCTTGGATGGATTGCAAGTACTGATCAAACAACGGCTTTTCTGGTACCGCTAGGTAACTGGTCAGTGAATAAGAAGGCGAAAGCAATCCAATTACAGAAGGCGACTGAAAGCCGTTGACGTAGGTGGCATCGCGGGCTACCGGAGAACTTGTAACAGGTAATAAAAATCCGTAATCTGCCATTGCAGACTCCTTTGCCCTTGCGGGCGGTTAAATGAATTTGCCAAGAGCAAAGGATTTATGTAGTTTTATAAAACTCGAAGTGACTACAAAGTCCTTTGCGGGGCCGACCAGCAATTGCAGTTGCGGGTTGGCCCTTTTTCTTGGGGCGAAGAACAACTTCTCCAACCTAAATATACGTCAAAAAGTTTATTCCGTCAATAAGTTAAATACATTTTATTAAAATTTTGTGTTTAATACAGTAAAATAACGATGCTTAGAGTCTTTTTTTAGCACATTAGTTAAATTCAGCGGAAAACCCCGCAAAAAAACGCAAAGTATTCTATTCCGAAACCACACTAAAAACGCAGAGTATTTTTCATTCACTATCGCGGCGAGCCTTTCCATCATGCGTTAATTTCGTTTGTTGCGTATTCCAAGGTGCTTTCTGCCCCGGATCTCACAACTTCCGCCAACTTGAATTGAGCAATTTCGTTGCGACGGTAGTTTCGCATTACGGACTTTACATCCAGCTGGATGCCAACGATTTTATGGTAGGGCTTAGAATTATCCATCCAGTCACTAGAGGCTGTACCCAGGATCTGCATTTTATACGGATCGAAAGAAAGTGCCAAAGTCTATCTTCCATTTACAATAGTTACCCAATTTTCATCGAAATAAATCCGTTCCAACACATCCGAATACGATATCACTGAAGGTTGTTTGACTTTAAATTTAACGGCGCTAGAGGGAACCTTTTCTGAAATCGTGAATTGGCTCCCATGTGGCTGCCATGTAAACACATCACGATTAGTAGCAATTTCCGTTCCTATGAGATTACCGTTTTTGTTTACGCTCCACTTATAGTTACTAGGTATAAACCGGTGGTTTTCAGTCTCATACAAGGTGTAGGAAAGTAAATCCTCGCTACGGATCAATACAGACGTTCTTATTTGAGAATATTCATCTTGCGCAATGTTTACCCGTTCGTTCCATATATTCAAAACGGCACGACCTGTTGCTTGAACATCTTTGTGAGGGTCTGTAATACCATACGAATAATCTGGAGAGCAACGCCCACTTATAAGCCTTACACTCGTACAATCAAAAGGATTTCTAAGACACTTGACCGTCTTCATAGACCACGCCACCTTATTTTTCACTACATCAGCAATGCCTAGTGGAGAGTCCAAGTGTGTTCCGCCAATTGCTTGCGCAAAAGCATCGCCCCAATCGGCCCCGCTTACATCTTTGCGTCCTATATGAAGCAAATAGATCATGTAGCCGCCAATTTTAGTAACTACGCTTTCAGGAATTTCATTTAAAGGATAGTCTTCCGAATAATCTAATTTATGTGAATCTCTCAATTTGGGCTTAAGCATGCAAAATCTCCAGCATTCGTATTGCAACGGCTCTGATTACTTTAACGCAAACTGCATTTCCAGTTTGTCTGCGCACATCTTGATTAGAGCCAACAATTTTATATGTATCAGGAAATCCTTGTAATCTGAGCAGTTCCCTCTCTGTGAATCTTCTATTGCCGTTAACCAACTGATAATTGTATGAAGCGCCTGTACGCAAAGCGCATGCGTGAGGCAAGACAGAGATATTTCCAGACTTATTCTCGTGCCATACAGAAGGAAAAAAGACATCTTTTTTCGCAACGCTTTTCTTTCTTTTATCGACTATTCGTTTTGATGCAAAGAGTGATGGGCTTACATTCTCTTCGCTTTCTAGAATATCGTTTAAGTTATATGGAATTGGTTCGAAATCTAGAGACATTCTATTTGCAAATTTTTTATTTCTAAACCCAACTATTATTACTCTTTCCCTTCGTTGAGCAATGCCAAAATCAAGAGCATTCAAGACTTTCCACTTCACATGATATCCTAATTCAGCGAGGTGATCTTGAATCACTTTGAAAGTCCGACCTTTGTCATGACCAACCAGTTGTTTTACATTTTCCAACAATATCGCCTTGGGTTTGTGATATTTTAAAATGCGTTCAATTTCAAAAAACATTGTTCCTCTCGTATCCGCAAATCCTTGCATTTTTCCCATAATGCTGAACGCTTGACAAGGGAATCCTCCTAACAGGATATCGTGTTTTGGAATATCGCTTTCATGGATTTTCGTGATATCGCCATGAGGACGCTCTCCAAAATTTACTTGATAAGTATTTGCGGCGTGATTATCCCACTCCGAAGAGAATACGCACTTGCCACCGAGTTCATCAAATGGAATTCGAATGCCACCAATACCAGCAAATAAGTCAATAAAGGTAAATGCCATCGAACCGCTCCTTGTTGAAAGTGAACGAGTTCACCCTCAAAGGAGCGGCGCAAGCCTTGCAGATGGATTAAATCACCGACGAACAAGACAAGAAGCCAACTCACTTCTCATCCAAAAGTGTGACATTTTCAAAAAGAATACAACACGCCCGTAAACGCCCATGTGGATACACGCGCGAATTTCCCGGGCGCCGAGTGGATGCAGTATGCCCAGGGTATAGCATGACCTATGCAACCATAGGTCAACGAACGTTTGTCTGGTTCTTTGGCGATGAAAGTGTCGAAGTTTCAAACGGGAACGAGAGCAAACTCAACAAGAGTCGCTCTCATCCTGTGTTCAACCACGATATTAAGAAAAAGGCGTGGAATTGAATGCACCTATCCGTTTGAGGCCTTCGACTGCCCTACCAAAATAAGCACAAACAACCCACGCCCCAAAAAGGTCGTATGTAAGTCAACTTTTCAATAAAGTCAACGCAACAAAAACGATGCCACTTGGATTGTCCAAGCGACAGGCGTGAGCGTTCGTCTTGTCCTTTGGTAATGAAAGTGTCGAAGTTTCAAACGTGGACAAGAGCAAAACTCTTTATGTACACAGGGAATATAGATAATCCAGGATGTCAGTAGGAGTCACTCAAATTTTTTCAGCGCATCTATTGCCCATTTTTTACGAAATGGCTTGACATAGCCTGGCCAGGAACCGCATTCATAAAACAGATTTTAAATAGTGTCTTTGCAGCAGGCGAAGGCGTGTATGTTTTGACTTGACACAGCCTTTCTTTTGGCTATGTTCTACTAATGTGTAGGACTGCCATTTTATGTTGAATTTACTGAAAAAATACTAAAAAATGGTCTAAACCAACAAAAATTAGGTTAGACCAAGTATCTAAGATACAGTTTTTAGATAGGTAAATCTCAGTAAGTAAAAGGGTGTGATATTTTACTTAGTTATATTAGGTCTACACTTTGAAAGAACATAGCCTTTCTTTTTTTTGAATAGTTTATGGAAAGGCAAAAAACAGAGGACCTTCCGATGAATTTCAAAAGAATTTTCAGCATTCCCTGCTGCATTGGTCTACTATTTAGTTCAGCCAATGCACTTCCCACAGCAAAAGAAGTCTTCGCGAAAATGGGAATGGGTTACAACATCGGAAACACGCTGGAAGTTCCCATGAATCCCTCCGCCTGGGGAAACGATTTTCCCACCCAAGAGCTGATCGATTCCGTCAAGTCCGCGGGTTTCAACACGGTCCGCATTCCCTGCGCCTGGTACAGCCATTCCAACGCCATCGCCGTAGATTCCAACTGGACACTTTATACTCCTGACGGAGACGAAAACACCATTAATGCCGCCTGGCTGGATTCCGTAAAGACCGTGGTAGATTACGTAGTCAAGCGAGACATGTATGCCATCCTCAACATCCACTGGGATAACGGCTGGCTGGAAGACCATATCGGAACTTCCGTAGACGAAAAAATCAATGCCCGCCAGAAATCCTACTGGGAACAGATTGCCGCCAAGTTCAAGGACTACGACGAACACCTGCTGTTTGCCAGCACCAACGAGCCAGGCGAAAGCGGCGACGGGCTGAAAGAGGATAACGCCAAGACCCTCAAGGCTTATCACGAAACCATGATCAAGGCAGTCCGCAGTTCCGGTGGCAACAATGCCACACGCACCATCATCGTGCAGGCACCCGACACCGACGAGAACAAGGCCCACAATTACCTGAAGGGAAACTTCCCCGCAGACCCTGCCGGCACCGACTACATGATGGGAGAATTCCACTTCTATCCCTATACGTTCGCCTTGATGGAACAGGATGCTGACTGGGGCAACACCGTGCGTTATTGGGGCGAAGGCAACTACTCCACCACAGATGTCGCTCACAATGTTAAGAAAGGTGCCTACGCCAGCCCCGAATACGTGGATTCCGTCTTCGCCATGCTAGGAGAAGACTTCAAGGACATTCCTATGGTCATCGGTGAATTCGGCGTCATCAAGCGTCTTGAATTGAAAGGTGAAGACCTTCGACTGCATCTGAAGTCTCGCGCCGACTATTACGGCAGAATTGCGGAACTTTCCAAGAAGTACGGTTTCGTGCCCTGCATCTGGGATACCGGTGACGAAGGCAACGGCAACATGACCATCATCCGCAGAAACAAGAACCGCGGCATCCTGGATTACGAAAGTCTGAACGCCATGCGTGCCGCTTATGGTTTGCCCAAGTTCGAAGGCAACTCCATCGACGCCCTTGTAGAAAAGAGCTTGGATAATAGCGATCGTGAAATGAAGGTGATTTACAAAGCCCAAAGCGACACCGCAGAAACAGGAACTCTTAGCTACGGCTTTGCCGCCCAGGACTGGAGCCAATATACAGCCATGTCCTTTGACATCAAGTTTAACGGTACAAGCAGCAGTTGGTCCTCTGTCACCCTATTCAACATGTCCGCGAATTGGAAATGGAACCAGGTGAGCCTTGGTGACTTTGACGACTTTACAGGCGAATGGCAGAACATCAAAATATCCTTTGATGGTTCCAGCAGTCCAGGCATTGATTTTGAAGACATCTCCAAGGTTGTCTCCATCGGCATCAATGTTCAAGGCGTAGATGTGGATGCCTCCCTGGAATTGGACAACATTATCCTGTGGAAGATGGACGGTACCAAGGTAACGTTCTTGGACTTCAATGACAATAAAGAAATGAAGTGCGAAGGCATTGCCGTGGGTGGCCTTGCTCCCTCTACCATCAATGACGGCGAAACAAGAATTACAACGCCTGTAAACACAGACTTTACTAGAGTTGGCCTGCGTTCCATTGATATTCAGCAGGGACTCATAAACGCAATCTTTATAGGAAACGAACCAGGTTCGGCCA
Source organism: Fibrobacteraceae bacterium (assembly GCA_045615885.1). Taxonomy (GTDB): domain Bacteria; phylum Fibrobacterota; class Fibrobacteria; order Fibrobacterales; family Fibrobacteraceae; genus UBA1765. The sequence continues at coordinate 2,001 of JAZLFR010000017.1, read as the reverse complement.
AGGCGTTTCTTATAAACGGACTAGGTCAGATGATTGCTACTCAAAACATCAACGCAAAGGCAGGCAGCAACAGCATTCAGCTGAAGGCAGAAACCCGCGGTCCTGCAATCCTCATGATCAAGCAGGGCAGCCAGGTTTACAGTCAGAAGGTAATCCTGAAGTAATTATTATACACCCCGGGTGTTTTTTTCATTATCATTTCTGCAAATCAAAAATTTTGTTGCGAAAAAAACATCGGAATACATTGCGCTTTGAAAAATTTCAAAAGTTTTTTCTTTTGGCTGTGTCAAGCCGAAACGTATGGTCGGGACTTGCTAGCAAACATTTTCCAATTCGTCAGCCCGCCAAAAACTGCATTTTTACTTCAAAATCGCCACATCACAACTGTTTATTCGCTTTGGCGCCGCAGCGCAAATACAACCAACAAACAGCACTTTCATAGTCATACGGAATGGCTTGACACAGCCTCAAAACCCGGCCAGGAAAATCGCAGCTAACAAAACGCGTTTAAACAATCATGTTTTAGCAAAACCTCGGCGTACGAATTGACTTGACACAGCCTATAAAATTAGTTATATTTTGTTCACTAGAACATTTGTGCATTAAATTTGTGTTTTTATATCCAGCTTGTAACACAAAGGAGTAAATATGAGCAAGATTGAAGTTATGAATACCGAAATTTCCGTTCAAAATGTAAATGGCGAAGATTACATTTCATTGACGGATATGGCCAAGAGTCAATTGCAAGAGCATATCATTTTCAAATGGCTCAGTACAAAGAATACCATCGAATATATTGGGGAATGGGAATCAATCTATAATCCAAATTTTAATTATACCGAATTCGGTACAATTAAAAATGCCGCCGGTTCCAACAATTTCGTTCTATCAACAAAACAATGGATTCTCCAGACCAACGCAATCGGAATTATTGCTAAATCTGGAAGATACGGAGGAACCTACGCTCACCGCGATATCGCATACCATTTCGGAATGTGGATTAGCCCCAAATTCCAATTACTCATGGTAAAAGAGTATCAGCGTCTCAAAGCAGCGGAGCAGGCACAACTCGGCTGGTCCGTAAAGCGGGAACTTTCAAAGATTAACTACCATATCCACACAGACGCTGTCAAGCAGAACTTGATTCCCGCGACACTCACGCCACAAGAAATTTCATTCGTCTATGCCAATGAGGCCGACGTATTAAACAAGGCTCTGTTCGGTTTCACGGCAGCGGAGTGGCGCACAGCCAACCCTACACTACCGGGGAACGTCCGTGATTACGCGACGGTCAACCAGCTGATTTGCCTCAGCAACATGGAATCGTTAAACTCCGTCTTGATCAACGAGGGTGTAACGCAAAGCGAGCGTTTGACAAAGCTGAACCAGATTGCAATTTCGCAGATGACGGTACTAGAAAGTATCGGGCAAAACAAATTGCTGAAGTGAATTTTGTGTTTTTTCCAGCTTGTAACACAAAGGAGTAAATATGAGCAAGGCAATGATTGTCATGGAACAGAATATTCGTACCTTTCGTTTTGAAAATGAAGATTACATCTGCATTACCGATATAGCCAAAATAAAAAATCCGCTAGAACCTAAAGATGTTGTAAAAAACTGGATGCGAACCAGAAACACTTTAGAGTACCTAGGCCTTTGGGAAAAATTGAACAATCTAAATTTTAAAGGGGTCGAATTCGACCCCCTTTTATCCGAGGCTGGAGCAAACGCATTCACCATGAGCCCATCCCGTTGGATTGAAACAACCAATTCTATTGGAATTGTTGTAAAAAACGGAAAAAATGGCGGAACATTTGCGCAAAAAGATATTGCATTCAAATTTGCAAGTTGGGTTTCAACTGAATTTGAGCTTTATCTAATTCGAGAATTCCAGCGTCTCAAGGCAGCGGAGCAGGCACAACTCGGCTGGTCCGTAAAGCGGGAACTTTCAAAGATTAACTACCATATTCACACTGACGCTGTCAAGCAGAACTTGATTCC
>JAZLFR010000016.1:0-60031 GCA_045615885.1 Fibrobacteraceae bacterium | reverse complement strand
GAAGGCAATCGAAGACGGCTCCGTGCTGAAGACCATCGAAGCTGTGAAGGTTGCTAGTAATTCCTAATTAGAACATCGCGGAGACCATGCGCCTCACGGTGTCATCCTGAGCGTTAGCGAAGGATCTAGATACAAAAACTCCCCAACCATTGTGGTGGGGAGTTTTTCATTTACCCAAAGTCACCTATTTTAGGTAAAAGTTTAGTTGGAGTCTTGGAGACAAAAAAATCTCATTCAAAATTTTTCCACGGGAACAACCTTAATAACATACCCGTTCTTTTCAATGACCCGTTCATCATTCCATGTCACGATAGTAAGGTTATCGCACTTCAGTTCGCCGGCGCATTCCACAAGGCTACCCACCTCTCGCTTTTCTGTTTTTTCGTTCGACATCTCGTAACAAACTTGAATTAGCTGCTTTACCTTGTTACCATCACGAACTACAAAATCCGTTTCCTTGTCATTGCGGGAATGGTAGTAGAACAAGGATTTTTCGGTATCGTACCCACGGCGAAGCAATTCAATAAAGACTTGATTTTCCAGAAGTTTTCCCAGATTTTCGCTAAGACTAAACGCCCTCGACGAAACAAAGCCATTGTCAACCACATAGACCTTGCGCGGAGCCTTTTTCATCAGTTTTAATTTGTTGTTGTATCTATCCAGATAATAGAACAGGAAAGGCTCATGCAAATAGTCCATGAACTTTTTTGTCGTGGCAACGCTGGATAGGCCAAGGTCGTCCGCCACATCGTTGTAGCTGAATGTTCCCGTAAAATTTGCAAGAAGGAATGTAGCCACATTATTCAGGTCCGTAACATTTCGGATTTTGTGCCTGCGGACCACATCCTTGTACACAATGGAATCGAATAGTGTCTGCAAGTATGTTTGCGTTATGGCCCGATGCGACACCGTTTCTGGATAACCCCCGTTTTTAAGATAATCGTCCTTGGTCAATTCCCGATTAAACGAGCATGTTTCAAACAAACTAAAAGGTAGCATCTTGATTTCAAGATATCGCCCCGTAAGCACGGTTGCCATCTCTCCCGAAAGCATGTTGGCGTTACTACCTGTTATAACCAGGTTGTACCCACGACGAAAAAGCTTTCCGACCCAAACATCCCAGCCACTTACATTCTGGACTTCGTCAAGCAAAAGGTACTGAAAATTCGGGTACACCTCGTTCAGCAGCATTTCCGCCTGTTCCTCGTTCCAGCCTTTTAGCAATTCATTGTCATCGAAATTCAGGTAAGCAAAATTCTTCCCGCGCAGCATCAAAATAGCCTGGGTGGATTTTCCCACGCGACGAGGCCCCGTTAACAACTTTATGTTCGGGCTCCGGAGCAAGGCATCAAAATCATACACCGTTTGACGTGTAAGGTAAGGCTCCGCCAAAAGGCGATCCCGTTCTTTTCGCTGATTGAGCACGGCACTTTTCATGCCTTAAAAATAGCATTTTTAGTCAACAAAGCAACCATATTGAACAAAAAAGGTTGATTTTTATTCAATACAGCAAGCAAATTGAATAAAATGAATTAGACAACCTATTTTAGGTAAAAGTTTAGTTGAAGTCTTGGAGACAACGAACAGAGAAGCCGCGGTTCCTATAGTTGCTGCCCATGCTGGCACCCTCGCCGTCGTAGTACAAGTACATGTCGTCGGCGAGGTAGCTACCGTACACGCTAGCAGACCAGAAGTAGGCGCCGTAGCCGGCATCGTTGAAACCGTTGTAGTTGCGGCCTGCAGGGAGCGCGGAGAAGCCGTAGGCATCCCTATCGGCAGCATCGCCCGTCTGCGATTTCCAGCCGGTCTGCGACTTGAGTGCCGTACCCGCCTTACTAGAGCCACCCACCGTTGTGAACAAGGTCTGCCATTCTTCGTATGTCGGCAGGTGCCAGCCTTCGGGGCACACGCCTTGAACAACTGTCGGCAGCGTACAGTTCTCACCATAACCGCAAGTCTGAGGATTGTCGGCATCGTTTGCCAAGGCAACGGAGTCAATGGCCGCAGCCCAGGTGTAAAGGCGACCGGTTACATCGCAATTCTCTGCCTTATTATCATAGCACCAGGACTTACCCTTCAAGCTCGGCATTTTTGTAGAATCGGCATAGTTCAGGTTCTCGGCCATCCACACCTGATCGCCGATTTTTACAGTCTTGTAGGTCTTATTGTCGCGAGTGTCTGTCATCTCGCCATACGAAACCTTCGGATTCAAGAATTCATCCTTCGACATTTCAAAAAGGCCACGACTGCTGCTGGAGGATTTATTGAAACTGCTGGAACTGACCAGTTCTTCAGAAGAACTACTCGCAATGACGCTGGAGGAACTGGCACCGCCACCCCCTTCGCTGCTGCTGGACTTAGCCGTGCTAGAGGACGAGGACTTGCCATCGTCATTACCGTCGCTGCTGCTGGATTCCGGGTCGGAGCCCGGAATGACACTGGAGGAACTAGACCCTTCGACTTCGCTCAAGGTGACACTTGAAGAAGAACTGGATTCAATCGATGACGAAGAATTTACAGAGCTAGAAGACTTTTCGCTACTAGAGCTAACTACACTGCTACTGGACATCGGGTCGTCCTTCTTGCTACTGGAAGAGCCCGGTTTGACACTGGAAGATGAAGCGTCCTCCGAAATAACAGACGATGAAGATTCCTTGTCCGCATCTTCGTTATTTGCAGAAGAAACGCTATCGTCACAGGCCACCATGCCCAAAACCATGGTCACGACGCTTATTCCATAAAACAGCTTTCTCATCGAAACTTCTCCTTGAATCACCTACAAGATAAAAAATATTCAAAATTTTTCCACGGGCACGACCTTAATAACATACCCGTTCTTTTCAATGACCCGTTCATCATTCCATGTTACAATGGTAAGGTTATCGCACTTTTAATCAATAAAACCATCGTATTGAACAAAAAAGTACATTTTTTATTCAATACAGATATAAAATTGAATAAAATTCAAACACACCTCTTCCGCAAAACAAAAAAAAGAAACTCTTGCGAGTTTCTTTTTTTGCGTGGTTAACGCCCCAGCTTATATTACATTGACTTCTTAATGCGGGCCCAGCCTTCTTCAGGGATCATGGCGCCCTGAACCTGCACAACCTCGTCGGCAACGGCACTGGCGAGCTTGCCAGACCTTGCAGCGTCAAAGCCGTTCAAATAGCCATACAGGTAGCCTGCAGCCCACAAGTCGCCTGCACCTGTTGTATCAATAGCCTTGGCAGTGCCTGCAGCAACTGTTGTTACAACGCCATTTTCAGATATGTACGCGCCCTTCTTGCCAATTTTTACGATGGCAACTTCGCAATACTTTGAAAGTTCAGCAAGGGCTTCCAAAGGTTCCTTGCCGGTGTAAGCCTTTGCTTCGTCTTCGTTGGCAAAGATCATGTCGATCTTGTGGCCAGCGAACATTTCTTCGAACAATGCATGGCAAACATTTACAACGCCAAAGGATCCAAAGTCAACGGCAGTCTTGATGCCGCGTTCCTTTGCCATGTTCAAAATTTTGCGGAATGTGTCTGCAGCAAAGGCGCGATAGCCTTCCAAATAGACAAGGTCAACGCCATCAAACAAATCTTCCGTTACGTCTTCATCGCAAAGTGTATTGGAAGCGCCAAGGAACGAGAACATAGTGCGCTGTGCATCAGGAGTAACGACAGAAAGCACGCAGCCTGTTGCAACATCGGATTTTTTCAGGATCGGTTCTACGCCAGCAGATTTCAGATGTTCCGTGTAGAGCTTGCCAAGTTCATCGTCCTTGATCTTAGAAAGGAATGCGGCATTGCCACCAAGCTTTGCTAGGCCAACAATCGTATTGGCTGCAGAACCGCCAGGAACACGCTCCGTTTTAGGAGCCTTTGCAAGAAGCTTTTCGAGGGCGTCAAATTCGACCATTGCCATATCGCCCTTTGCATTGCCCGAAGCTGCAACCCAGGCATCATCAACATTAGCAAGTAAATCAACAAGGGCAGCGCCCACACCAAGAACTTTTTTCATTTTTTACTCCAGTTTATATTTAGAAAACAGAGGACAGAAGACGGAAGTTGGAAGACGGAAGAAACAGTAGAGATTAGAAACTAGAATGCGCCCGAAATGAGCCAAACGAATTGAGCTTGCTCAAATTCACTTGGCGAATGAGTAGCATCTATGGCGAAGCCATAAAGACAGAAGAAAGTAGGAAGACAGAAACGAGTAATCAACAACTAATGACTAATAGCCAGAAAAAATTCTTTCGTCTTTCGTCTACCAGCGAAGCGGTCTTTCGTCTAATATAAGCCCCTAAATCCTAATTTCTTCCATTCATCTCCTTGCTTTTCTTCAGCAAAAATTCACGTTCAGAAAATGTCAGAGACTGCACTCCCTGTTCCTTGACCTTCTTCAAAATTTCATCAAGACGCTTGTTATCGTCCATGTCAAAAACTTCGCCTTCAAGCACTTCGGCATCTTCAACATTCTCATTGGAATACACCTTGAACTTCGGCTTTTTAAAACGCGGCCCACGAATGCCGTTTGCAAACAGACCATTGCCACTAAACAAAGCCATAAAGATAAAGCCAGCCACAACACCGCCCAAATGTGTGAAGTGTGCGATGGAATCATTTGTACGAGAAAGCAAAATATCAAACAGAATCAAAACCCAAATTGCGTATTTGATTTTCATAGGAATCACAAAGAACATGAGCAATGTTCGTTCCGGAAAGAACTTGTAATACGCTACAAACACACCCATCAAGGCGCCAGACGCACCGATAATCAAGGAATACGGTGAAAGCAAACCGAATATGTAAAATGGAATGCTAAAGAGCCCTGCAAAAATCGCAGAGAACAAATAAAGGCCTACAAATTTTTTTTCGCCAAGATAGTCGCATACCTCGTCACCAAACATCCAAAGCATCATCATGTTGAAGAGGAAGTGCCAAAAGCCTCCATGAACAAATGCGTATGTCAAATAGCGCCACGGTTCCACCATAAAAGCGGGAATCAAGGCTCCATAAAAACGGATCTTGACTGTAAGTGCTTCACCACCAAGCATGCCTAGCAAAAACACCACGGCATTGATAATCAGCAGCACGCGAATTGCCTTGGGCAAATATCTAAAAGGTCTCATTCCAAACATCATTTTCTCCAGGCATTTTGAACATCTTGCAAAATGCAATCGGGCACATAGCCGTCAATGGGGGCGTTAAATTTCAAGAGTTCGCGAACAACGCTGCTAGAAACAGCCAAATGTTCCGGCGCGCTTACCAGCAGCAATGTTTCTGCACTAGAATACAATTTTTTATTGTTGACAGACAAGCTCTGTTCCACATCAAAATCACTTGCATTGCGAATGCCGCGTACAAGGTAATTGGCTCCAACAGATTTCATGTAATCAACAGTCAACCCCTCGTGCACATCGACACGAACGTTCTTCAAATGCGAAGTAGCCTTGCGAATCCATTCTACACGGAGTGCTTCTTCAAATGCGCTTTTCTTTTGCGAATTGCGTGCAACAAGCACAATCAATTCTTCAAAAAGCGGCGCAGCGCGTTCCACCAGATCAAGGTGGCCAACGGTAAACGGATCAAAGGAACCAGCAAAAACAGCTTTCATAAGGCAATTTTAATTTCAAATTTTTTAGATGCAAGAGCCAGATGCAAGAAACAAGATTTTTTCAATTCAAGTTCCTCACTCTTCATTAAAGAACATAGCCAGCGAAGATTCTCCATATTTGCGGACCTTGCCTTCGCTGGTCCATTCTGGCAAATTGCGGCTGGGGCATTCGAAAACGGCAACTCCGCCCGGAGCAAGGAACTTCAAAAACGGTCGCAAATCCGGGTAGGCCATGTTCTTGAACGGAGGGTCCGCATAAATCAAATTGAACTTCTGCAAGTAGGCATCGTTGCCTAAAAGAGTCAATGCATCTTTTTCAAGAAGCGTTAACTTGTCTGCAATGCCAAGCGTCTGGTACTGCTTTTTAATTTTTGCAGCCTGAGCTTTGTTCATTTCAACAGCAACAACGGAAGCAGCGCCACGGCTTACCGCCTCGATGCCCATGATACCAGAACCGGCAAACAGGTCTAGCACGGCAAAACCGTCTGCGCCCTGCAAAATATTAAAAAGCGCCTCGCGGGCCATGGAGCCCGTGGGGCGCGTTGCGTTGCTAAGCGGGGAATCAATGATTCTCCCGCGAAAAACACCACCTGTTACACGAATTCCCATGCTTACGGAGTTACAAACATGTCGAGAGAAAGCGTAATGGCAACGTCCTTGCCGCTACGTTCCAAGACAGCATTGTTTACGCCCATGCGAACATCGGATTCCTTCCATGCAGCAACGAACTTGCTGAACTGCACAAAGTTTGTAAGGAAGCGAACCTTGTAGGAATAGCGCTTGTACACGCCGAAGTCTTCAACCTTCGGCTTTTCGATGCCGTTGAAAGTAAGCTTGGCTGCGCCGTCGAGAGCCTTGAGCTTCTGCAATTCGGCGTTTACGCTATCTGCCTTCACAAATGCATAGCCGCCCTTGCTTACATCTACATTTTCCATGCGGAGAGTACCGACAGCGTCGATGTCCAAAGCATTTTCGTTTGCTGGAACTTCCGGTGCCTTAAGGTCAAGACTTACAGAGCGCAGGCGTTCCATGAATGCGCGCTGGGAAACCGGAGCGTCGGAAGCGCCGCGAATGTAGAAGTAGTTAGGAGCTTCATACACAATGCTAGCAAAGCCTGTGTTTTCTGGAGTTGCAGTCTGCAAGAATGCAATCAACTGACCGAAGGTGGCCTTCTGGTACTGCATCTTTTCGAGCGGCAAGTAATCCTTGTAAAGCGTGCGTTCAGTCTTTGCCGGGAAAATGCCCGGATTGACTTCACCGACAATTCCTGTCACGCTCTTAGCAGCCTTGGCCTTGGCGTCAGCAGCGGCGCGCTTAGAGGCGAGTTCAGCAGAGCTAGCCGAAGTAGCGTGTTCAATGCCAACAGCATCGAGAACGGAATTCGGAATAACGCCTTCCAGGAAGCTAGGCAAGCCAAAGACGAACATAGAACAAACGCCCGCAACAAGAACAAAGCCAGCTGCGGCAGCAATAGTTGCAAAGTTGCTTTTCTTCTTTGCTTCGGAACCGGCACTCGTCTTGATGACGCGGATCGGCTTAACTACAGCAGAAGAGGCGTTTGCACTGCGGTTTGCTGCTTCAATCAAATTAACATGAATCATACAGAGGCCTCCTTAGTTGTAGAAGCCGGGATAGATGCTGCAGCTTGGACTGCCGCCCCAAGTGCGCCCACGCAAAGCGGCAACAAGGCTGCCTCGTCCGGATTTTCCGGAAGGACGAGTTTTGGGAACTTGTCAATCAGTTCAAGTTCAACACCTTTCAAGTGAGCCTTCAAAATATTGAAGAACAACTGGTCGGTTGCGATATCGCCGCAAAGGAAAATCTTTGGAGTATCGATGCCGCTAGACTTTTTAGCATCTTCAAGCTGTTCAGCAATACCATGTGCAAGAATCTGGTAAGCATCCACCTGTTCGCGACCGACAAGTTCAATCGTCGAAACACCACGGAGCAAGCGGAGGTTGTCTTTGGAAATCCACATGACAGACACACCGGCAATGTCAGCCTTGACCGCGCAGTGCAGTTCGGCGGCATCTTCGAGAGACGCTTCGAGCAAATTCATCATGGAAATCACATCGACATTCATGAGCTGCGGAGCGAGCTTCTTGTTACGGAAACCCTTACGAGCAGCATCGACCCATTCATTACGGAGAGCAACGAACAGGACCGTGGAGCCAAGTTCCTTATCTTCATAGATCATCTGGTAGTCGATGAAATAGCGCTTCGGCGAATCATTGACGAGCGTAGACAGGTACCAGGACAGGTAAGCCGGAATGTCGGCAACTTCTGGCGGCACGACAATCTGCTTTACGACAGCTCTAAAGGAGGAGGTCGTCAAGGAAATCGAGGCTACGTCATCAATTTCTATCTGATTTTCGCTGAGCCAGGTCTGCAGAGCGTTTTCAAATGTGGCAACGTCGTTCAGCGGAGGAACAGGCATGTCGAGGGAAGCTGCACGAACAATCGCATTGTTAGCAGCATCATAGAGCACAACTTTCAGGGAAAGTTCGCCTGCGTCCAAACCAAGATGTAACTTACTATCACTCATAATGTTAGCTATTTAAGGTTATACACCCTAAAACTAATCAAAAATCACGTTAGGCAGGATGTTTTTTGATTTTTTTTCTCCAATTCCGGGCACTTTTTTAAGGTCCGACTCGTTTTTCAGGGGTCCCTTGGCTTTTCTGAAGGCAATAATCTTCTCTGCAAGCTTCGGACCGACCCCCGGAATGGCACACAGGACGTCAGCCGAGGCGCTGTTGATCGACACAGGCAGCTTGACCTTGGGCTTTGATTTTTTTGCCTTATACTCCCGTTTTTTTTCGAAATCCACGGCTAAAGCTACGGCACCGGAATCAGCCTCCGGAACATTCAAAAATTCATTTGTATGTAAAGTTTCCCCTAAAAAAGACAAATCCACGGAGCTCTCCCCTACTTCAGGGAGAGTCCATGGAATATACCGGGCCGCAAGGCCCACTGAAAACAGGAAGAAAATTAAAAGTACAGCTCGTTTCTCATTCTTGTTCATCGGCGGCCTTCAACAATCCTAAGAAGAGTGGGGCCGGATGTAACAAAGAAGACTTAAGTTCCGGGTGGAACTGGCAAGCCATAAAGTAAGGGTGATCGGTAAGTTCCATGATCTGCATGATGTTTTCTTCACCTGCAGCCTTGCCAGAAAATACGAGACCGTCCTGTTCGATTGCACTTACATATTCTGGGTTCACTTCGTAGCGGTGACGGAAACGTTCACGGACTACGCTAGCACCGTAAATTTCAGCTGCCTTGGAACCTTCGCGAAGAAGCACGTCGTGACCGCCGAGGCGCATGGTAGCACCCATTTCCTTGATCTTTTCTTGACCAGGGAGGTAGGCAATAACCGGAGTTTCAACTTCGACGCCAGCGCCAGCGACTTCAATCGTATTTGCACCCTTGATCTTGCGAACATTGCGTGCAAATTCAACAACGGAAAGCTGCATGCCGTAGCAAATGCCAAGGAACGGAATCTTGTGTTCGCGCACATACTGGATGTACTGGATTTTGCCTTCGATGCCGCGGCTGCCAAAGCCACCCGGCACGATTACAGCATCGACACCCTGCAAGGACTTTTCGACAGAGATTTCACCGTTTTCTGCCTTTTCGGTATCGACCCAGCGAATCTGGACGCGAAGGTCCAAATGAGCGGAAGCATGGGTCAAAGCTTCAACGACGGAAGCATAGGAATCTTCAAGGGCAGTGTACTTGCCGCAAATGGCGACGGTCAAAGTCTTGCGCGGGTTCACCTGGTTGCGCTTGAGCGATTCCACGAGCTTGCTCCACTTTTCAAGGTTCGGGCGAGCATAGATGTTCAAGCGCTTGGAAAGAATCTCTGGAATGCCTTCCTGGTCATAGACGAGCGGACATTCATAGACATGCTTTACATCGACGCCAGAAATCACGTGTTCGGCAGGCAGGTTGCAGAAGAGGCCGATTTTTTCCTTGAGGTGCGGCTTGATGTATTCTTCGCAACGGCCAATCACGATTTCCGGGTAAATGCCAAGGCGGTTCAAGTCGTGCACGGACATCTGCGTCGGCTTGGACTTCTGTTCGTTCACGCCGCTCGGAATCGGCACGTAAGTCAAATGCACAAACATTGCATTGGTGCGGCCCACGTCGTGGCTGAGCTGGCGGGCGGCTTCAATGTAGAACTGGTTTTCAAGGTCACCGACAGTGCCGCCGATTTCAATCAAAAGCACATCGGCGTTTTCCTGGTTTGCAATGCGGTAGAACTGTTCCTTGATCAAATCCGTAACATGCGGAATGAACTGCACAGTGTGGCCGAGGTAGTCGCCACGGCGTTCCTTGTCGAGGATCATCTTGAAGATGCGACCCATCGTAAGGCTCCAGTCCTTTTTGGCAGTCACGTTCAAAAAGCGTTCGTAATGGCCAAAGTCCATGTCGCACTCGCCGCCATCGTCGAGCACAAAGACTTCGCCATGTTCGGTCGGGTTCATGGTACCCGGGTCCGTATTCAAGTAACCATCGCACTTGACAGGTACAACCTTCATTCTGCCAGAAAGGAGCGCACCGATAGATGCAGCTGCAACTCCCTTACCGAGGCCAGAAATCACACCGCCAGTTACGATGATGAATTTTGTTTTGCCGTTATAGGAGCAAAGAGGGTCGTTCATAAATCCTCACCTATTTTCTTCTTGTTCAATCAGTGATTCTAGGACGGCGACATCCGATGGCACATCCACCGAGGCCGACCTATTCAACGTCTCCACAACGCAAATATCACGACGCCCGAGCACTCTCATTTGCTCAAGCGACTCATGAACTTCACGCGCCGTTCTAGGCAAGGAACTAAACTCCACTCTAGCCTGCCTTGAATACGCGTATATTCCGCGGTGTTCAGCCCATGCAGAGGAATTCAAGCAATACTCCTCTTCCGGGATGTCGCGGATAAAATCTACGGCAATGCCGTTTTCTGTTTTGACTTTCACAACAGTCTGCACATGCACGTCTTCCCTGCGAAGCGGCGAAGACGCAGTCACCCAGCAATCCGGGTGCTTGCGCAAGGTGTCTGCCACGTTGCGAAGCATGTCGATGTCTGCAGTAGGCTCATCGCCCTGCAAGTTCACGACAAGGTCAAGGTCCAAAATCCTGGCGGCTTCAGCCACACGGTCAGAGCCCGTAGCAGCTTCGCCAGTCATCACGGCCTCGTAGCCAGCGTCACGCACTAAATTGAAAATGCGCCCGTCATCCGTAGCGCATACAATTCGTTCAAAACAGTCGGCAAGTTTGGCTCTGTCCAGAGTGCGAAGGATCATCTCGCGGCCACAGAGGCGCACAAGCGGCTTGCCCGGGAATCTGGAAGATCCCATGCGGGCGGGCACAATGCAATGGACAGGAACCATAATCTAGTTAGCCACCAATGACCTTTGGAATCACGAAGTGATCGGATTCAGTCTGCGGAGCATTCTTGAAAGCTTCTTCAAGGGTAAAACCCTGCATCGGAACATCTTCGCGAAGCACCATGGCACCGTCTTCGACGCCGGTCATCGGTTCTACATTGGAAAGATCAAGTGCGCGGAGAGCTTCCATGTGGCCGAGCATGCCATCAAGATGCTTTGCCATTGCCGGAATATCCGCTTCGTCAATGCTCAAGCGTGAAAGCTTAGCGAGTTTCAAAATATCATTACTTTCGAGCATAAAAACCTCTTTCGTCCAAAAATAGATTTTTCAAACTCGAGCAATGGGAAATTGAGGGCAAAATGCGAACAAAACTGGTACAAAGCGCATTTTTGAGAGTTATTATTACATTTTTGTAATTTTAATGGTAGAATCTAGGATTTAGGGGCTAGGGGTTAGGGGTTAGACGAAAGACCGCCTCGCTGGTAGACGAAAGACGAAAGAGGATTGTTAAATTCCATTGTTTTAGAGGATAGGGTTCAGGGTCTAGGGTGTAGGCTGACGACTGTCGACTGAGAGGTATGAGGTCGCTTCGCTTTGAGGTCGATGCTTCGCATCTAGAGGTATGAGGTATTGTAATTAGCGTTTCCTCTAGGCACATAGCGCCGACCCCACACCTCAAAGCACCGAAGGTGCGACCTGATGCCTGTACTCTGTTTTCTGTTCTCTCCTAACTTGTCATCACGAGCCGTAGGCGTGGTGATCCAGAACATTGCTTTCTCAATGTTTCTAGATTGCTTCACTACGTTCGCAATGACATGGGAAGTTACAATTCCTGACTCCTGTCACTGACTCCTGTCCTCTGTCTTTACATTCAGCCTACAGCCGACTGACTACCAACTTCCGTCTTTCGTCTTCCAACTCCAGTCTTCTCCCCCATCCCCATCTTTTTTACTATATTGTTGTCCATGGCTTATATGGCAATGGCCCGAAAGTGGCGTCCGAAATCATTCCAGGATATGGTCGGTCAGGAACATATCGCTCAAACCCTGCAAAATGCAATCGAGGGTGGGCGCCTGCACCATGCCTTCTTGTTCACCGGTACCCGCGGTGTCGGTAAGACGACTTCGGCACGTATCTTGGCCCGCACGCTCAACTGCACTGGCGGCGACCCGCTGCACCCGTGCGGCGAATGCGCAAGCTGCAAGGACATTGAAGGCGGCACGCCAATGGATGTTCTGGAAATCGATGCTGCAAGTAACACCGGCGTCGATAACATCCGCGAGTTGCTCGAGCGCGTGCAGTACGCCCCGATGATCGGCAAGTACAAGGTGTTCATCATCGACGAAGTCCACATGCTTTCGACCGGAGCATTCAACGCGCTCCTCAAGACGCTCGAAGAACCGCCACCGCATGTCATTTTCATATTCGCAACGACAGAAGTCAACAAGGTCCCGCAGACTATCCTTAGCCGCGTGCAGCGCTTCGACTTTAAGCGCCTGACTTCTTCGCAGATCATTTCCCGCTTGAATTTCATTTGCGAACAGGAAACCATTTCGACCGACAACGACGCCCTTTCCATCATTGCAGAAAAGGCGGACGGTTCCATGCGTGACGCCCTCACCTACTTTGACCAGGCTTACGCGTTTACCGGCAACGAAATGAAGGCTGACTCCGTGCGCTCCGTGCTCGGCATTCCGCCTAACGAACTTTATTTTTCACTCATCGAAGCTATCGGCAACCACGACATCAAGAACTGTTTTTTGATGGTCGAAAAGGCTGCCTCCATGGGTGTCGAATATGCGCCGTTCCTCGACGGTTTTGCAAAGTTCCTTCGCAACGTCCTTTACATTCGCGTCGGCTCCGTGACGCCAGCAAGCCTGAACATTTCTGACGAACTGTTCGGCCAGCTTACCCAGGCCGGGGCTTCCCTTGGCAACGGGGACTTGCTCCGCATAGCAAAGATGGTAACCGACACGCAGGGAGCGCTCCGCTACAGTTCGAACCCGCGCCTATTGCTAGAAACAACTCTTGCACGAATGGCTTGGCTCGACCACCTGACAGACCTTCGCAAGGTTCTCGCGACGCTCCAATCCCCCGCCTCTGGCGAGGCAAAAAAAAAATTAGCTGATTTTGCCCCGGCGCAGGCCCCAAGGCAGACTCCGCAAAACCAGAACATTTCCCTCGACGACCTCAAAATTTTTGACGACGGCCCGGACGCCTCTTTTGGCAATGCGCCAATGGAACCACCTGTAGCTACGCGGGTTCAGGGCATGTATGCATTCCTTGAAGAGGAACTTGCAACGACAGGCTACAGCCGCCACGAAATCTGCGCCGCCTGGGGCGAAATCGTAAAAAGCATTACCGAAGAAGGCGACATGCTCTTTGCCGCCGCTCTCGAAGGAACATCGTTAAGCACAAGCGACATGAACGCAAATCCGTTCCCACTCATGCTTACGTTCAGGGCCAAATTCGATGGCTCGCCAAGCTGGTCGTTCCAGCAGTTCACTTCGACACCGGAACTCCAAGACAAGCTTGTACAAAAACTGGAAGGCCTGCTTGGAACACAGATCCTTCTGCAGGTCACCCTTGCAGCACCAAGTGCCGGGCAGCCAGTCAAACGACAGCTTAGCCCATACGAAATGGACTTGGAAGCAGACCCGAACTTGCAGAAGCTTCGCGAACTTTTCAACACAGAATGGCTCGGCACACGCCGGTTGCCAAGGGAACGCCAACCTCAACAAGAAGAAAGCGTTTCGGAATCTAACGACAACTAACGGAGTAATCCTATGAATATGCAGAAAATGCTCAAGGACTTGCAGAAGATGCAGTCCCAGATGGTAAAGGCACAGAACGATCTTCGCGCTCAGAGCTACGAAGCTGAAGCAGGTGGCGGCATGGTCAAGGTCGTGCTCAACGGCCAGGGTGTAATGACCATGATCAAGATCAACCCGGATGCAGTCGATAAGGACGACGTTGAAGCATTGGAAGACCTCGTGATGGCTGCAGTGAACTCCGCCGTCAAGAAGAAGGATGAAGCCAGCCAGTCCAGCATGAACGAACTCACCCAAGGCATGAAGATTCCTGGTTTGTTCTAAAATTAGAATACAGAAAACTGAAGACAGGGAACAGAAATTTTGTTCTCTGTTTTTTTTGCACAAAAAAAAACGGAAGTCAAACGACTTCCGATTTTTTATTCTTCGAAAATTGAAGAACTACTTTTTGATGACCTTGCGCTTGACTGCACCGCCAGCCTTCTTGACCTTGTGGAAGAGGGCATTCGGGAGCCAGAAGAATGTCGGGATCAGATACATGGTAAGAATTGCAGACACAATCAAACCACCCACAGAAGCGATACCCATCGGCTGAGTCATTGCAGCAACGTCACCACCCATTGCGAATGCGAGCGGAAGCTGGGCCACAACAGAAGCGAATGTTGCAAGCAAAATAGCCTGGAACTTTGTTCTACCAGCGGTAAGCACTGCAGAGCGACGACCCATGGCACCGCTTCGCAAAAGTCTATTCGCTTCGTCCAGGAGCAAGATAGCGTTGTTCACCACCACACCGATGAGCATAACGATGGCCATGAACGCAATCATGGAAAGAGCCTTGCCGGTAACGATAAGGCCGAGCAACACGCCAATGGCGCCCATCGGAATCGTCGTCATGATGATGAACGGCTGAGCGAAGCTTTCGAGCAAAGCTACAAGCAAGATGTAAGTCAAGAGGATTGCCATGATGATTGCAGCAACGAATTCCTTCACCATGTCATTCTGCATGTCGGCGTTACCACCAAAGCCGAATGTAACGCCATCCGGAACCTCATCCTTCATGTTGTTTGTAAGTTCAGTGAGCTTGCCCATGATTTCGCCAGTGGTATGGCCCGGGAGCAAGTTCATGGAAACGTCAACACGGGTGCGCTTGCGCTTGCGTTCAATTTTTGTCGGGCCTGCGCCATCTTCAATGTAGAAGAGTTCGCTGGCAGATACATAGCCCTTCGGGGTAAGCATAGGCAAGTTTTCAATGTCGCTGTGGCTCTGACGATCCTTTTCGCTCATCATCACATACACATCGTATTCTTCACCGTTTTCTGTAAAGGTACCGGCTTCATAACCGCTAACTGCAATATAGTTGTAGGTAGCGAGCGTATTCAGCGTTACGCCGTAGTCAGCCAAAGCCTGGCGGTTCGGCACAAGACGAATTTCCGGCTTACCAGCTTCGTAACTGGACTTGACTTCTACGACACCTTCAATTTCACGAATCACGCGATCCTTGACGATGTCTGCAGCCTTATGCACGGAGTCTGCGTAGAGGCCGCTAACTTCAAGCACAACGTCACCGGCGCTGTTGTTGCTCATTTCTGATGCAGAAGTGCTCTTCATAGAAATGTATGCATCCGGAATGTCTGCCATGAACGGGCGGAGGGAGTCAACGACCTGGTCGGTACTGCGAGTACGGCCTTCCTGGCGCTTCTTGAGACGCACGCGGAGCGTAGCCTGGTTCACAGAGGCAAAGCCGTTTTCGCCACCGACAGTCACATTGTAACGGTCGAGATCCGGGAGGTCCTTGATTCTGGATTCAATGATCTTTGTAACGCTATCGGTAGTTTCAATGTTTGTACCCACAGGCATTTCAAGCTTGATGCTCATCATGCCCTGATCCTGCTTCGGGGAAAGTTCCACAGTCATGTGGTTCTTTGCCATGTAGCCAACAAAGTAGACCATTGCAACAAGGGCACCAACCTGGAAAATAACACCCGGAATGGAAAGGCAGAAGCCAAGGGTCTTCAAATAAATGAAACGAATACCATTCAGGCAGGTCGGGAAGATGCTCATGATGCGAGCGATGATACCCGGCTTTTCTTCGATGATGTTTCCGTTTTCGTCCTTCTTTTTGCCCTTGAACAAATATGCAGCCATGAGCGGCGTAAGTGTAAAGGTAATGACGAGAGACACGACTGTAGCAAACACCATGGTCATACCGTAGGTCTTGAAGAAGATACCGACGATAGACTTCATGAAGGCGATCGGCACGAACACGCAAACGTTGGTAAGCGTAGATGCCATGATGGCGACCATGATTTCGGAAGTTCCCTTATAGGCGGCTTCCTTCGGGTCAAGGCCATCCATAAGCTTTGCGTTAATGTTTTCAAGCACAACAATGGAGTTCGTAACGAGCAAGCCGACTGCAGAAGAAAGGGCCATCAAGCTCATCATGTTGATGCCGAAACCGGCAAAGTACATGAGCGTGAAGGAACCGATCACAGAAATCGGCATGGTAAGAGCTGCGATGAGCATCGTTGAAAGCTTACCAAGGAACAAGAGCAACAATACGGAAGTAAGAAGAATTGCAACGACGATGTTCTGGATAACGTTGTCGATGGATTCGCTCACAGCTTCGGACTTGTCGTAAACCAGGTGAAGTTCAAAGCCAGCCGGGAGCGTCTTGTTGATTTCGTGCATGCGCTTGAGCACGCCCTGTGCAACATCCACCACGTTTGCGTCGGAACGCTTCTTGATATCCAGGGAAACAGAGTTGATGCCGTTGAAACGGGAGGCGGAAGTAATGGTCTTGACAGTGTCATTGACGCGGGCGACTTCGCCGAGCTTGATTACGCCGTTTGCAGTCGGAATTTCCATGTCTCGCATTTCGTCAAGCGTCTTGAACTTACCGGCAGTACGCACAGATGTATTCTTGTGCTTGCCGATAACTTCACCAACCGGGTTGTTCACGTTAGACACGCCATAAAGGCCCATCATGGTCGTGATGTCAACGCCACGGTTCATCATCATTTCCTTGTCAACTTCGATATTGATCTGGCGTGTCGTACCACCGAAGATATCGACGCTAGCAACACCGGAAACAGAGGTAAAAAGCGGTTCAATGTCGTCTTCCACCTTCTGGCGAAGTTCGGTCGGATTTACCGGACCGGTAAAGGAAATGGACATAATTGCAGAAGCGTTAATGTCAACCTTGGAAATAATCGGAGCCTGCACAGCGTCCGGGAAGTCGGCGGCGACCTGTTCGATCTTTGCACGAACATCGTTTGCAGCCACGTCAACATTGATGCCCATGTTGAACATGGCAATCAAGATACCGTAGTTTTCCATGCAGATGGCCTGCACATAGTCGATACCATCGACAAGTTCCACTTCATCTTCCATCGGCTTGACAATAGTCGTTTCGATTTCTTCCGGGTTAGCGCCCGGATAGACAACCACGGCAGTCACAACCGGAATATCGAATTTCGGCATCAAGTCCACCACCATCATGCTGTAGGTGTAGATACCGAACACCACGATGGTCAAAATGACCATGAGCATGGTGATTGGTTTGTAAATACTGGCCTTAATCATTCAGTAAATCTCCCGGTTCCATTATTCCACGACGAGGACTTTGTCGCCATCGTTCATCTTGGACATACCTTCGACCATAACAACATCGCCAGATTCGAGACCTTCAACGATCTGGATAGATTCCTTGGTGCGGACACCGACTTCGACAACCTTGCGCTTTGCCTTGCCTTCTGCATCTATGGTCCATACGGTGTTCAAACCGTTACGATAGACAACAGCTTCGTACGGAACGGTAATGCCGTTCACCTGGCGGGCATCGAGTTCAGCAGTCACATACATGCCAGGAAGGAGCTTTTTGCCCTTGTTGTTGAAAGTAACTTCAACCGGGAAGAAGCGTGTTCTGGAATCAGCAGCGAGCGGAATGAGGGAAACCTTACCCTTGAGCTTTTCGCCGTTCAAGGTAACAACTGCATTCGCGCCCTTCTTGAAAAGGCCAATATCCTGGCTAGTCACGTTCAACTTCAAAATGACCTGGTCGAGCTTTGCGATGGTGCAGAACACGCTCAGGCCCGGGGTCTGGCCGACCTTCCAGTTCATTTCGGTAACAATGCCGTCTGCCGGAGCAAGAATCATGGAAGCACGGCGGGCAGTTTCAAGATTCATCTTTGCAATCTTCAACTGGATTTCAGCCTGGTCAAGATCCTGCTGGCTGAGGCCGCCCTTGGCATGCACTTCGCGAAGACGTTCGGTTGTCTTTTCCAAAAGGGCAACCTGTTCCTGAGCCTGCTGGTAACCAGTGTTGTCGCCTGTAAACACATATTCAGCAAGGACCTGGTCCTTCTTTACGGAGCTACCGACCTGAACGTTGATCTTTTCAAGCGGATCGCCCATCTTAGAGATAGCGTAGGACTGCTGCATGCCTTCGATAGTACCGCTGAACTTGCGGACGTCGGTCAACTTGGACTTGCCGACGGTCACAACGCGAGCCGGCTTGCCCTTTTCGGCCTGGATCTGTTCAATGGTGGTTGCCTTCTGTTCCGGTTTGGCAGCCTGTTCTTCCTTCTTATCGCAACCAACGAAAAGAAGTGTTGCAGCAGCGAGGGTAATGATTGTTTTCAGAGTCTTGTTCATTTTCATCCTCTTATCTCTTAAAATTCACCAGTGGCCTGAAGCAGGGCATTGTAAGCGTTATTCCAGTTCAACACAGCTTCCATGTAGTTGAGCTTTGCAGAGCGAAGGCTCATGTTTGCATCGAGCAAATCAAGCTGCGGAGCCTTGCCGACCTTGTAGGCAGCTTCAGTCAAGTCGTAATTCTTTTGTGCAAGTTCCACGGAGCGCTTCTTGAGAACGAGCTGGCTCTCTGCATCTTGCAATGTATTTGCGCAAGATTCAATCTGCAAGCGGAAGCCGCGTTCTGCAGTTTCCTTCTGGATCTGCGTGCTGCGAAGGCTGGACTTAGCCTGGGCAACGCCTTCGCGGGTCTTCATGCCGTTGAAAAGGTTCATGGAAACATTCAAGAAAAGAACCTTCGTAATGTTCTTGTCCCAATCCGGGGCATCCCACTTATAGAATTCGTTCTGGTTGTTGCCGTAAGAAATTTTACCACCGAGAACAACAGTCGGCTTGTAACCACCTTCTTCAATGTTCACGTTCTTCGTCTTCATGCTTTCGGCTTCTTCGAGCATCACGAGTTCCTTGCGGCGCTTCTTGACATTTGCCATGGAAGTGTCCGGGAATGCATAGCCAGCATTTGGATCCTTGAGATCGCCAGTGAACTGAACATCAGCCTGGAAATCCATGCCCATTGTATTCAAAAGAGCATTGCGAGCGAGCACCTGGCTCTTCTTCGTCTTTTCGAGGCTGGACTGAAGTTCATCAAGCTGGAGCTGAGCACGAATCAGGTCAAGTTCGCCGACAAGCCCGCTTTCGTGAGCCTGCGTAACATAGTCGATGTGGCTTTGCGTCAAGGCGATGCTAGCTTCCATGATTGCAACGGCAGAGTCCAGGTAAATCAACTGGTCAAAGGCAGTTTCCACATTGTAGCGGACGCTGGACTTGGCATTATCCAAGTTGACTTCCTGCATGCGCTTGTAGGCCTTTGCGATTTCGATACCCGTGCTGACCTTTCCCTGGGCATAGAGTATCTGGGTGGCGGTAAGGCCAATGCTAGACTGCCAGCGATACCCCTGCTTAGCCAAAGCGTTTGACATGCCGTCCAAAGCCGGGCCGACAACCTGTGTGTCGAATGCATTTGCAAGCGGATGGCCATTTTCGTCGGTACCGGCAGCCATCTGGGAAGCAGCCCCTGTAATTTTCGAACTCTTCGTTACATCGTCCAAGCCAAAAATACGGGTAACGGTAGCATCGAGGTCAATGGACGGATAGGCGTTGCCGTAACCGGCTTCCACCTGAGACCTAGCAGAAATAAGATCCTGTTCAGCAGTCTGCACCTCGGAGGACTTTTCCATGGCAATACGGACTGCCTCCTCCTTGGTGTATGTTTGACCCGCAAAAACCTGCGCCGCCATGAACGGCAAGGCAGCCAAAGCGAGTTTCGTAAATTTTCCCATTGAGATTCTCCTTAAGAATCGCCAGTATATATTCCAATTCGGACCACAATTTAGCAAAACAAAGCCATGTTTAGAAGAAAAATTTACAAACGAATCGGATAAAAGGAATTATTTTTAGATGAAATGCACAAAAGCGACCTGAAGGTCGCTTTTTTTATGATTTTCTATCAAAAATATTGATGAACAGTATTAAATCCAAGGTCAATCGTCAAAAATGCACCTGATGGAATAAGCCGAGTTTGCAGAGCCAAACAATCGCAAAAGTGCATCTGAATTTTTCAAAATGGCTGCATAATATGCGAACGGACCCATAGCTTCGGCAGACCAGAAACACCCCTTTTCACCCATTCCTTTGAATTCACCAGTCGCCTCACGATACCCCGAAAGAGGTGCCTTGAAGCCAAGACCTTCACCACGCAGCAAAAGTGCAGCGGCATCTACCCCACCAGCATTTTTGGCAAGCTCTTCCCAGTCGCGTTCCGTAGGAATGCGCCAACCTTTAGGGCATGCCCTCTGGGCTGCTTCAAAAGTATAGAGAAGACCATTGCCTTTACGATTTGCATCGTTGTTGTCGTATGCAAAAGAACCGTCACAACGATAGTTCAGGTTCTCGGCCATCCAGACGGCTTCGTTTACGACAACGATCTTGTAGGTGCGCCCGTCGCGCGGGTCAGTGAATTCTTCAATGCTCATAGGTTACAGTAGGAAGATGGAAGTTAGTAGGAAGACGAAAGACGAAAGACGGAAGTTGGTAATCTGTCGGCAGAAAGGTAAATAGAAAATAGGAGTCAGTGACAGGAGTCAGGAATCAGTAGGAAGACGGAAGAATCGTAATTCCCCGTGTCTTGGCGAGCGAAGCGCGGCCATCCAGGGCAATGTTCTGGATCACTTCGCGTTGCTCGTGATGACTGTCAAGATGCAAGAGGACAGAGCACAGGAATCAGGTCGCACCTTCGGTGCTTTGAGGTGTGGGGTCGGCGCTATGCGCCTAGAGGAAACGCTAATTACAATACCTCTAGATGCGAAGCATCGACCTCAAAGCGAAGCGACCTCATACCTTTCAGCCGACAACATGGAAATTAACATTTCACTAAATCCTAGCCACTAAATCCTAGATCCTATACCCTAATCACTAGCCAAGCTTGTTGATGACGAGTGTTTCGGCTTCGAAGGTTTCGCGGTTGATCCACTTGACCATCATGGAAACCTTGTTGTCTTCGTTGACAGCATTCCAGTAAGTTTCAAGAGTTTCCTTGGCGGTTGCCTGAATCGGCATGAGCTGCGGTTCGCCGCTGAAACTCGGGATCGGAGTGCCGTTTTCCTTGTAGGTAGAAATGAAGTGGCCAAGGCCCGGCAGTGCCTTTTCGTAAGAATAGGTAAAGCGGTCGCAGCCCGCGTCTTCAGAGTTATTGCGGCTCTTCAAGATGGAAAGCTTGTAAACGGTCGGGTCAGCATTCCTATAGGTAATGCCAGAAATACGCGGAGTAAAGTTCGGACCATCATCTTCATATTCGCGGGTAGAAAGAGCGCTTTCGAAAGTGCCGCCAAGCTTGAGAGCATCGTAAATAGTATCGGTCTGGTCGCCATTGGTAATGATGTGAGCACCAGCAGTGTGGCGAGCCGGGTAGTAGATGATGAGATGCGGGTCAGAGCACTTGCTTTCGTCAAATGCCTTGGTCTTCAAGAAGCCGGTTTCCGGTTCATAAACGAAAATGCGGTTGCGGCTATTTACGCTGCGGCCCATAATCCAGTAAACCTGTGCAAAATACTTGCCATCTGGGCTTGTACCAAGAACAATGCCACGACCCGGGTAGGAGTTCTGCTGCAGATTCTTGAAGTTTGCATTTGCGTCATCGATAAAGCTCATAAAAGACCTCATTTAGAGTTGAATTGTTTCAGCAGAAAAATAGAAAAAAGTTCCCGCGGAGTAAACTCCGCGGGAACTTTTTATGCTATCAGAAAGAATTACTTCTTGCCTTTCTTTTTCTTGCCCTTGGCTGGCTTTTCGGCTTTCTTCGGTTCTTCCTTCTTAGGTTCTTCCTTCTTCGGTTCAGCCTTAGCTGCACCACCGCGAACATCACGCATCTTGAATGTCACATTCACTTCTGCAGTAGTGACGGCAGACATTGCACCGCCCTTATCCTGGAGCTTGAATGTGAATTCATCAAGACCGCTAAAGCCCTTCTTCGGTTCGTAAGTGAAGGAACCATCCTTTTCGTTCAAGTTGATGGTACCGTTCTGCGGCTTGGCAACAAGCATTACGCGAACCGGCTTTTCGTTATCCGGGTCAGAAGCACCGTTCATCAAACCTTCAGATTCCGGAACGCTAAGCTTTGTACCTTCCTGAGTCTGGTAGTGCTGGGAAACGGCTACCGGCGGGTTGTTCACAGCAATGACAGTGTAGGTAACGGTCTTGGAGGTCTTAGCGCCTTCCGGGTCGGTTACTGTCAAGGTGATCTTTTCAGGAGCGCCCTTCCAGTGTTCATACGGCTGAGCCACGGTGATAGTGCCCTTGACCTTGTCGTACTTGACATTCAAGAACTTGTTGCCAGTCCAAGACCACTTCAAGTCCGTAATCTTGTGATCGCGGTCGCGAGCAATCTGCGGAACCTTATAGGTTGCGAGAACGCCATTGCGGCTCGGAGCATTCAATTCGGTTTCAGTAACCTTGACATCAGGCAAATCCTTCATTTCAGGAACTGCATTCACATGCTTTACAACGAACTTTGCCGTAGCCTGTGCACGAGCACCAGCTGGGTCAGTGGCTACGAAGGTCAAATAGTCTTCGCCAGACCAGTTCGGGCGCGGAGTAATGGTAGCCACGCGGGAACCGTTAACGTCAACCTTCAAGTTCTTGGTCGGCTTGACCATCCACTTGATTTCGCTCGGCTTGTTATCTGGGTCCTTGACGTACTTGTCGAGAGCAATAGTCTTGAAAGACTTGCCTTCAAGAATTGTTTCGCCCGGAATTTCTGTAACGACCGGATTATCGTTGACCGGCTTTACAACGAAGCGGAACTGGGCAGAAGCCTTTTCACCGGCTGGGTCGAAAGCGTTGATGGTAACATTTTCCTGACCGTTCCAGTAGGAATCCGGGATAGTCACATTCAAAACGCCATTAGCATCGAAGTCGTAAGACAAGGCATGCTTTGTAGTCGGGCCCTTGGCCTTTGTCGGCTTGCCCTTCTTGTCCTTGCCCGGCGGCAGGCCGTCATCAATCGTGAAGACAAGTTCAGAAATCTTGTTGTCTGGATCCTTTACGAAGTCAGACATCTTGATTGCCGGGAACTGCTGCTTTTCGTTGATTTCGAACGGCTTGATGGAGTTTGCAAACTTCGGAGCGTCGTTAACCGGATTTACCTTGAAGGTAGCCTTTGCTTCGTCAGAAGCGCCAGCCGGGTCAGTAACCTTGAAGGTAATCGTTTCAGAACCGTTCCAGTATTCATTCGGAGTGGTAACCATTGCACGGGTACCCTTGATTTCAACCTTCAAGTCCTTGTTGCCAGAAACAGACCACTTGAGTTCATTCGGCTTGTTATCCGGGTCAACAACGGCTGCAGCGAGGTCAACAGGCTGGAAGCGTTCCTTTTCCTTGATGGTCTGGCCAGCGAGCTTGCCGATCTTCGGAGGGTCATTTACCGGAGTTACCTTGAATTCAATCTGCTGTGTAGCCTTTGTGCCTTCCGGGTCTGTTACTGTGAGGGTTACCTTGTCGGAACCGTTCCAGAACTTATCCGGAGTTGCAACGACGAGCTGCTTCTTGGCATTGATGGAAGCCTTGAGAGCGCGAGTGCCACCAACTTCAAACTTCAATGCAGAAGCCGGATGGTCAGGATCGCTTGCAAGGTCAGCAAGGTCGATCGGCTTGAAGGATTCCTTTTCCTTGATGGTTTGGGCAGCAATCGGCTTCATTACCGGAGCATCGTTCACAGATTCGACTTCGAAGAGAGCTGTCTTTGAAACGCTGGCACCTTCCGGGTCCTTTGCTGTGAATGTAATGTTGCGGGCTCCGTTCCAGTACTTGGACGGGAGCAAAATGTGAGCAACGCGGTTGCCGTCGATTGTTACGGTTACATCTGGTTCAGCTGGTGCCGGAGCTTCTTCCTTCGGAGCATTCTTGCCCTTCTTCGGAGCAGGCTTCTTTGCCTTCTTGCCCTTTGCCGGGGCCGGTTCTGCAGCAGCAACCTTAGCTACCGTAGCAGTCCAAATCAGCTGTTCCTTCTTATGATCCGGGTCAGCAACGAACTGGTCGAGCTGAATATCACGGAACTCGGCCTTTTCCCTAATCTTCTGGCCAGGAATGTCCTTCATTACAGGAGCATCGTTCACAGAGGTGATTTCGTAGACGACCGTTACGGTATCAGAAGCACCCTGCGGGTCAGTGACCTTCAACTTGATCGGCTGCGGAGCGCACCAGAAGTACTTGTTTTCTGCAGTTACGTTCAACTGACGGCTCGGAGTTACGTCAACCTTGAGACCCTTCTTGATGTCCTTTGCGTTAACGACAGTCCACTTGAGTTCGCTCGGCTTGTTGTCAGGATCCTTGACGAAGTCATCGAGCTTGACAGGCTTGAAGGAATCCTTTTCCTTGATCTTCTGGCCGGCAATCTTGCCAATCTTCGGAGGATCGTTTACCGGGGTCACTTCGAAGGTCATGCGCTGAGCAGCCTTGCCGCCTTCAGGGTCAGTTACGGTAAAGGTGATGTTTTCCTTGCCGCTCCACTGAGCATTCGGAACATTGATGTCAACTGTGTTGTCCTTGTTGCGAACAATCTTCAAGTCCTTGTTGCCTGTAATATCCCACTTGAGTTCAGAGAGCTTGTGGTCTGCATCGCTAGCGAGCATGCCAAGGTTAATGGACTTGAACTTTTCGCCTTCGCGAATCTTTTCGCCGGTAGATGCGTTCGGAGCAATTACCGGAGCGTCGTTCACGGAGCGAACCGTGTAGATAGCGGAGCTAGAAGCCTTTGCGCCTTCCGGGTCGGTTACAGTGAAGGTAATCTTTGCAGCACCATGCCAGTACTTGTCTGGGGTAGAGATCGTTGCAACGCCTTCCTTGGAGATGCTGACCTTCAAGTCGGTATCCTTGGCGGCCGGAGCTTCAGCCTTCTTGCCCTTCTTTGCCTTGGCCGGAGCGGCATCTGTATATGCAGATGCTACATAAGACCACTGGAGCTGTTCTGGCTTGTGATCAAAGTCCTTGACCATGTTTGCAAGGTTGATCGGAGCAAACTGCTTCTTTTCGTCAATAGTCTGGTCCTGGAGTTCCTTTGTAAATGCCGGAGCATCATTCACAGATTCAACAGTGAATACAACATCCTGAGATGCAGATGCGCCTTCCGGGTCGGTCACAGTGAACTTGACCTTTTCTTCGCCATGCCAGTACTTGTTCGGAATGGTAATCTTGAGGTTATGCTGTGCATCGACGGCAAACTTCAAAGTCTTGGCACCTTCGATAGCCCACTTGAGCTTGTTAGCCGGGTGGTCAAGATCCTTAACGAACTGGTCGAGGGCAATTGCCTTGAATTCACCCTTTTCCTTAATCTTCTGGTCAGGAATCTGCTTTACAAATTCCGGAGCGTCGTTCACGCTTGCAACTGCGAATGTGACAGTCTGCTTCGCGCTTGCACCTTCCGGGTCTGTTACAGTGAAGGTAACCTTTTCTGTGCCATTCCAAAGTTCGTTCGGAGCCTTCACAGAAACGTTGCCGTCCTTGCTTACAGAGACCTTGAGATCCTTGTTGCCAGATACATCAACCTTCAACTTGCTAAAGTCGTGGTCTTCATCCTTGATGAGTTCTGCAAGGCTGAAGTCCTGGAATGTACCCTTTTCCTTGATGGACTGATCCTTGATCGGCTGAGCAAATACCGGAGCGTCGTTCACGCTGTTCACAGTGAATGTTGCCTTGGAAGAAGCGCTTGCGCCTTCCGGGTCAGTTACCTTGAATGTGATTTCGGCAGCGCCATTCCAGAACTTGCTCGGAATAGCGATATTTGCCATGCGGTTCTGGTCAACATTGACCTGGAGACCGTCGGCAGAGCCCTTGAGCGGCTTGACTTCGAAATCCCACTTGAGGTCAGTGACCTTGTGGTCGAGGTCCTTTACGAGATCGTCGAGCTTGATTGGCTTGAACTGCTGCTTTTCCTGGATAGTCTGGCCCTGGAGCGGCTTCACAAATTCCGGAACATCGTTCACAGATTCAATGGTGAATGCCACATCACGGGAATCGCTAGCGCCTTCCGGGTCGGTCACAGTGAACTTCAAAGTTTCAGCACCATGCCACAATGCGTTCGGTGCAGTAACCTTTGCAGTCTTGCCAGAGATCTGTACCTTGAGATCCTTGTTGCCAGTAACAGCCCACTTGAGCTTGTTAAAGTCATGGTCGAGGTCGGCCACATACTGGCTGAGGTCGATTTCCTTGAACTGTCCCTTTTCCTTGATGGTCTGGGCAGGAATGTCCTTCATTACAGGAGCGTCGTTCACGCTATTGACTGTGTAGGTGACAGTCTGCTTTGCAGAAGCGCCTTCCGGGTCGGTAGCAGTGAAAGTAACCTTTTCGGCACCATGCCACAAAGCATTCGGAGTCTTGATGGAGACAGCGCCGTCCTTGCCGACATTTACCTTCAAGTCCTTGTTGCCAGCAACTTCGATCTTCAACTTGCTAAAGTCATGGTCGGCATCGGTAATGAGTTCAGCGAGGCTGAAGGATTCGAATTCAGCCTTTTCCTGAATTGTCTGATCCTTGATCGGCTTTGCAAATACCGGAGCATCGTTCACGCTGTTCACGGTAAATGTTGCCTTGGAAGAAGCGCTAGCGCCTTCCGGGTCAGTTACCTTGAATGTGATTTCTGCAGCGCCATTCCAGTTCTTGTTCGGAATGACGATGTTGGCCATGTGATTGTTGTCAACATTTACCTGCAAGCCTTCGCCGGAGCCCTTCAAGGACTTCACTGCGAATTCCCACTTCAATTCATCAAACTTGTTGTCGGCATCCTTGACGAGTTCGGCAAGGTTGATCGGCTTGAACTGCTGCTTTTCCTGGATTGTCTGATCCTGGAGCTGCTTTACGAATTCCGGAACATCGTTCACGGATTCAACAGTAAATGTTGCTTCGCGTTCATCAGCTGCGCCTTCCGGGTCAGTCACCTTGAACTTGAGCGTTTCTTCACCATGCCACAATGCGCTCGGAATAACGATCTTTGCAGTCTTGCCAGAAACGTTAACCTTCAAGTCCTTGTTGCCGGTAATAGCCCACTTGAGCTTGGAATAGTCATGGTCAAGGTCAGTTACATACTGGCTAAGATCGATTTCCTTGAACTGTTCCTTTTCCTTGATGGTCTGTGCCGGAATGTCCTTCATTACAGGGGCGTCGTTCACGCTCTTTGCAGTGAATGTGACAGTCTGCTTTGCACTGCCGCCTTCAGGGTCAGTAGCAGTGAAGGTAACCTTTTCTGAACCGTTCCAAAGCTCGTTCGGAGTCTTGATGGAAACGGAGCGGTTCTTGTCAATAGTAACCTTCAAGTCCTTGTTGCCGCTAACTTCGAACTTGAGCTTGTCGTTAGAGTGGTCTGCATCGGCAACAAAGTCATCGAGAGAGAAGCCTTCGAATTCACCCTTTTCTTCGATGGTCTGGTCAGGAATCTGGGTTGTAAACTTCGGAAGGTCGTTGATGCTCTTGACGGTGAGCTTTACGTCCTGCTTTACAGAAGCGCCATCCGGGTCGGTTGCTGTAAATGTTGCAACAACGGCACCGTTCCAGTTCGGGTCAGGAATGTTGACCTTTGCAACGCGGTTGTCATCGATAGTTACATCGAGCGTACCGGATTCCGGTTCCTTGCCCTGGTGCTTAACAGAAACTTCCCAGCTGATTTCTTCCTTCTTGTGGTCGGCATCAGAGATGAAGTCGTCGAGCTTGATTGGCTGGAACTGCTTCTTTTCATCAATGGTCTGGTCAGGAATCTGCTTGGTGAGAACCGGAGCGTCGTTCACGCTGTTCACTGCGAACATTGCAGTTGTTTCTGCAGTAGCGCCCGCTGCGTCGGTGACCTTGAACGTGATGGATTCTTCGCCGTTCCAAAGTGCGTTCGGAGTAAGGACCTTGGCTTCGGCACCCTTGATTTCAACCTTCAAGTCCTTGTTACCAGAGACGGTCCATTTAAGCTTGGAGAAATCGTCGTCGATATCCTTGACATACTTGTCGAGGGCAATCGGCTTGAACTGCTGCTTTTCTTCGATAGTCTGGTCCGGGATTGCGTCCACGAATTCCGGGGCATCGTTGATCGGCTTGACAGTGAATGTTACCTTGGTAGATGCGCTAGCACCCTTGGAGTCGGTAACGGTAAATGTAAATGTTTCGGCAGGGCCGCTCCAGTTTTCGTTCGGGAGAACAACTTCTGCAGAGCCATACTTGTCGATCTTTACCTTGAGATCCTTGCCACCTTCAACGGTCCACTTGAGTTTTTCGACTTCGTCATCGATATCAGTAACGTAGTCCGCCAAGTTGATCGGTTCAAAGACATTCTTTTCTTCGATGGTCTGGTTCGGGATTTGCTTGAGAACAGGAGGATCGTTCACAGGCTTGACTTCGAACTTTGCCTTGGAAGAAACGGAAGCGTATTCCGGGTCGCTTGCGGTAAAGGTGATTTCTGCAGCACCGTACCAGTTCTTGTCTGGAATGACGATCTTTGCCACATGGTCCGCACCGATCTGGACATCGAGGTCGCCATCGGCCTGTTCCTTGCCAACCGGCTGCACGCTAGCTTCCCAAGTAATTTCAGACTTCTTGTGGTCTACATCCTTGATGTAGTCGTCGAGCTTGATTTCCTTGAACTGCTGTTTTTCGTCGATGGACTGGCCTTCGATCTGCTTTACAAATTCAGGAGCATTGTTTACGGATTCAACGGTAAAGTTGACTGTTTCCGTAGCAGTCTTGCCCTTGGAGTTCGTAGCCGTGAAAGTCAAATCTTCGCTACCGTTCCAATACTGGTCCGGAGCTTCAAGTGTGAGTTCAGAACCATTGAGGGTCACCTTCAACTGCTTTTGGCCGGTAACGCTCCACTTGATAGCTTCTGGCTTGTCTACATCGTCAGAAACATACTTGGCGAGATTGATCTTTGCAAACTTACCGCCTTCCTGAATGGATTCGCCAGGAATGCCATTTATGGAAGGAGGATTAACTTCCTCTTGTGCCTGTTCTGCGGGTGCCTGTTCGGCAGGCTGAGCTGCCGGTTCCTGGGCGGTCACGCCAGAAACAAAAGCAAGTGTACCAACAGCAAGCAAGGCGGATACGGACTTCAACTTCGGATTCATTTAGTTATTTCTCCAATAAACCAAAACATTGCAAAACGCAATTTTGGCACTCCCAAAATTGCATTTTTAATACAATTCCACCGAAATATAGAGTTTTTAAACTGTTAATGAACAATTTTTTTTGTCTTTTTTACATATATAAAATCACATTTTTTTGCAATTTTACTATAACCCATTGATATTCAACAGGTTACAAAAAAAGGCCCATTTCTGGGCCTTTTTGCGTTTTTCTCCAAAATTTACCATCAATCGTCGTCATCGCGCAAATCTTCGGGTTCTTCTACAATCCATCGGCGAATTCGCTCTGCAAGCTCGGTCTGCTTTTTTGTATCGAGACTTTCAACAATCGGGGTCAAAACATCTGCCGGGAGGGCTGCAAGGGCCTCTTCGCCAAAACGGTCTATGTAGCTCTGCATGCGTGCAAACTCATTGTAGGCTTCAAGAATCTGCAAATAGCCGGCCGTCATGGTTGTGCCCAGGCGGAACTTTTCGTGCGCATCAAGAAGTTCCTTGCGGCGGGCGTCAGATACAATGCCGAGCACTTTGCCAAGGTTCATTTCGGACGGGAAGTTTTCGTAAAGTTCTTCTGCGACGGAGGCGGCCTCGCCATGGCGGCCTTCCTGTTCGGCAACGGCGACCTTCAAATCGAGGTAGTCTTCAAAGTCTTCGTCCTTCGGGAACTTGACTTCAGCCATGAGGCGCTTGACATCTGCCAATCGACCTGCGCTAAGATAGACATTCGCCACATCAATCAAAACGGAATTTTCTCGGTTCGGGTAAAGTAAAAAGTTCACCTTTTCGTACATATCGGCATCGTTAATGCCGTCTGCAATGTCAGAAAGGGCAAGAAGCGCATTGTCTTCGTTTTCAAGATCGTGAGACTCGACCGTATTCATCACTTCTTCAATCATTGCACGGATCATATCTTCTGGCAAAAATTCAGAAAGCGAGAAGAACACGGCGGCGCGGCCATCTTCACCGGAATGGCGCACAACCAGGTCATGCACGACGGCAGCAAGGTATCCCTTGTCATCAAATTCGGCAGCTTCTTCGACAAAGTACTCTGAAGTTTCTGCATAAAGGTCGGCAAGGTCTTCGGAATCGAACTTGGAAAGCAAGGCGTCTGTATTGAGAACGCGAGCCAAAAGTTCAAGCTTTACCTTGGCGTCTTTCAGGCCGTCGATACGCTGCAGCTGCTTGGCGAGAGTTTCAAGCAGGTCGTCTTCGTCGCGTACTACCGGGCTGCGGCCTTCGCGAATGTTGCAAAGGATCTTACGGATTGAATCTTCGGGGCGAAGGCTTACGCCGGCGCCATTCGGGGAATTCCAAACTTTTTTCTTTTTCATATATCAGTTTCCAGATGCAGGATAGAATATAGAAAATAGGAGTCAGTGACAGGAGTCAGGAATCAGTAGGAAGACGGAAGACGGAAGTTAGGAGTCAGTCGGCTGTAGGCTGTCGACAGAAAGGTAAATAGAAAATAGGAGTCAGTGACAGGAGTCAGGAATTGTTTTTTTTCGTGTCATGGCGAGGAATGTAATGACGAAGCATTAACTAAACGTGAGTGTGCTCGAAGTGAGCAAAGCGTATGCTTGCATAAACATTTTGCGAGCGAGCCGCCTCTATGGCGAAGCCATGAATACAGAGGACAGAAAATAGGAGTCAGTGACAGGAGTCAGGAGTCGGGAGTCAGAAAAGAGAAACTAGAAACCAGAGGATTGTAGTTTTTCCATGTCTTTGCGAGAAACGTAGTGACGAAGCAACCCAGAAACATTGAGAAAAGAATATTCTGGATTGCCACGGGCCTAAAGGCCCTCGCAATGACAATGTGTAATTACAATTCTATACCCTAGCCCCTGTACCCTACACATTGGAACTCAACATTCACTAACCACTAGATCCTAAATCCTAGATCCTAATAATCCCTCTCGTCTAACCCCTAGATCCTATTCCATCACTTCTTTTCTCTTATGCGCCTGTAGAGCTCGTTTGCCTTGGCCTCGTCGCCTGCATTAAACCAAATGTGGCCAACGTTTTCGGCTCCGATGCGGCCCTGCGAAGATCCCAGTTTCCAGGCACTCAGATAATTTTCGAAAGCCTCGTCGTAGCGTTTCTGGTTAAAATAGATTTGACCGATATCTACGTAAAGCTCAGACTTGCCCTGCTTGTAACGCAACCCGTCTTCCAAAAGGAACAACGCCATCCACGGTTCGTTAGCCTTCATATACATGTGGGCAAGGTAGCGCCTTGCAGAAACATTTTCTGGAGTCATCAAAAGACCGTTTTCCATGGAGTTCAAGGCCTTGCGCGTAGAATCCATTTGGGTATAGAAATGCGAAAGAGTAAAATGCACATCGGCGCCGGCGGCAGCAGTAAACTGCAACGCATTGTTCAGCGTCTTGATAGCGTTTTCGTAATCACCGAGTTTTTCATAGACATCGGCAAGGCCGTACCAGGCATCCATGCGGTCGGGGTTCAAGCGGAGTGCCCGTTCATAATGGCGTTCCGCATTAGTGTAATCACGGCCCTTCAAATAGCATTCGGCCATGGCAAAATGCAGGTGGTCCGTGTCTTCACCAAGTTCAGAGGCGCGGCCGTATGCAGCAAGGGCAAGGCCTATGTCGCCATTGATGTAGTACAGGTCGCCAAGCAATGCCCACGCACGAACAAAGTCCGGCAAAAGTTCCACAGTGCGCTTGTAGGCAACCATGGCAACATTCGGGCGTTCGAGCTGCACAAGAGCATTGCCCAAATTAAACCACGCAAAGGGTTCGTAGCGGCGTTCTTCTTCGTCGTCAATTGCAGCACGGTAATACTTGACAGCTTCCTTGAAATTGCCCTGGTCATAAAGAGCATTCGCCTTTGCAAAATTGCCTTGCGCAAATGCCTGCGGCAAAAACAAGAAACAAAAAACAAGAAACAAGAAAAATTTATTACCTCGCAAAGCGGAACTCCTTTGTCGCCTTTTGCGACACCGGGAAATGCCCGAGCTTTGCAGGTTCAAATTTCCACTGACGAACAGCCTTGAGCGCTTCCGTATCAAAGCCGTAGCCCGGCGGATCAACACTCACGACCTCGGTCTGCACGACATCGCCATTGGTATCGATCACAAGGTAAATTTTAACATAGCCGGTCACACCAAGCTTCTTTGCTCGTTCCGGGAACACTGGGTTCACTTCACGCAAAACGCGTGCTTCTTCATCGACTTCGCCAGCTTCGTAGATAATGTTTTCAGACGCTCCGACAGACACCCCTACCCCATCGCCAGCTTCTCCGCGAGCAAGCGAAAGGTCCATCTTGAACCCCTTGGAACGGTCAGCCCCGGCAGATGTTCTCGTAGTCTTGAAGGTGTTCGGCTGCATCACAGTGCGAAGCGTACGCTTTTGCGGTTCACGCTTCTTTTCTTGCACGTTATATTCCACTTCAGTAACTTCTTCAACAACGTTAGCCTTCTTTTCGCCACGATCAAAGAGAAGTGCGTTGAGCACTGGCACCGCGAAGAAGAATGCAGCATTCAAGGCCAGCGCTATAACAAGCGCAAGCGTCATTCTAAGTGCTGTAGTAAAGAAATTTTTCATAAGTAAGATGCAAGATGCAAGAGCCAAGAAAGAATACAGAGGACAGAGGTGAGAATACAGGAGGTAAAAATTTTGAAAATTACAATTTCTGTTTTCTGGTTTCTGTAGCGAAGCGTTCTGGTTTCTTATCTATTCCTTTTCAGCTGAGATTGATACCTTTTTGACTTTTGCCAAGTTACATTCGTCAAGCACATCGACTATAGCCCCCGACGGAGCATCTCTGTCTGAAACGATGATTACCGGGCGGTCCGGGGACTCCGCCACGAGCTGCCTTAAAATCGTGTTCAGCGAAGATAGGTTCACCTGGGTTTCATTGATGTGGATCGTTCCCTGGCGCGTGATGCCGATCAAAATGGATTCCTTGGCGAGCTCCTTGGAAGAGCTTGCCTTAGGCTTTGTAACATCAATGCCCGTTTCGCGAGTGAAGGTCGAGGTCACAATGAAGAAGATGAGCAATATAAACACCATGTCCATCATCGGAGAGATGTCTATCATGCTGTCTTTGCGTGTCTTTTTTCGAATAAAGCTCATAATCAGATTCCAGATGCAAGATCAAGATGCAAGAAAGAAAAAATATCAACTACAATTTTCATTGAATCTACACTAAGTTTCACTTGTTAGTTTCAGGGCTTCTTTCCAAACAGAATCTTCCAGATTGTCGATGCGAGTAGAAAGATAGTTGTAGGCAAGCATTAACGGGAACGCAACTAGCAGGCCGGCTTGTGTTGTAAGGAGCGCTTCAGAAATACCGTCGGCAAGTAAAACAGGATTGCCAAAGCCAAACATTTCAATAATTTCAAATGTATGCACCATGCCAGAAACTGTGCCGAGGAGTCCAAGCAAAGGAGCGACCGAAGCAGCAACAGAAATAGAGCGCATGGACTTTGAAAGCTCTATGCCAACATCATGCCGAACAGCTTCCAATGCATGTTCTACAGCCTTCGGTCCACTTGCTCGCTGCAAAAGAGCCGCTTCTGCAAGGTGGGTAAAATAACCCTTGTGCTTTTTCTTCAAGTACATGGCGGCAGCTTCATCACCCTGTTCTTTCAAGATTTTCCAAAACTTGCGAACGGGCGAACGCTTTAAGCTGCGGTAAAAGAAATAGCGCTCTACAGTCAAGTACCAAGCGTACCAGCCAATACAGAAAATAGGAATCAACACCCAGCCCCCACGGGAGGCTAGGCCGATTACAGTTTCTAGTACCGAAAGTTCCGTCATATCAACAATTCTCTAGATTGCCACGCTACGCTTGCAAAGACATTCCTACTTAATCCAAAGGGCGTTAAGAACAGCAAGGCCAGCCTTTTCCATTTTGGCAGTCAAGCGGTCCACACGATTCGAAAGGAAGGTATGAATGAGCTGCAACGGGATTGCAACAATCAAGCCAGCTTCAGTCGTCACGAGGGCTACGGAAATGCCGCCGGCCAAAAGCTTAGGGTCGGAGGTGCCATGCATGGTAATGACTTCAAACAACTGGATCATACCCATGACTGTACCGAGAAGGCCGAGGAGTGGAGCTGTCGTTGCCATCACGGAAACCGTGGAAAGGCCGCGTTCAAGGGCCGGAGTTTCTGCAGCAAAAACTTCTTCAATGGCCTTTTCGGCTTCTTCGCGCGTTGCATACGGCTTGGCAAGAGCCTTCTTCAAAACCTTGCCCACCGCACCGTGAAGCTTCGGAGCAAGTGACTTCGCAGTTTCAACATCACCCTTTGCAAGAAGCTTCAAGACCTTGCGGGAACTGCCACCAAAGCTCTTGACAAGAACGACGGCAAAACGTTCCAAAGAAATCAGAAGGCCTAGCAAGAAGAGCGCAACAATCGGGTACATCAAAATGCCGCCGTTCTTGAAGAATTCCTTTGCCTTGTCTTCAAATGTCATTTCTGCGTAGTTTGCAATTTCAGAAGAAAGTGCCGTGCTGAGCAAAACATCTGCCGGAACGAACACCATAGCCGAATCTTTGGCGGCAAAGGCTGCGGCAACCTGTGCTCGCACTTCTGGCGACAGGTTTTCTTGCCAACTGAAGGTGCGCTTCTTTTCGCCAACTGCCGGGAGCATCAATGCGGCCGGGCCATTGTCGGCAGCCTGCATGGCGTAAATGCCACCCAGGCGAAGGCGCTTACCGATAGCTACGGTAGAACCGAACACGAGTTCCGCATCTTCACTTTCTACAGCGCGAGAGAAAGCCATTTCTTCGCTTGCCACGTTAAAAATGCCCTTGGCAAGGCGCAGCGGATCGTCGCGATAGAGCTGCATCTCTTTTTTGAGCTTGTTGAAGCGTTCCACGCGCTTGGGCATCTGGAACGGCACGCCCTGCTCGGCCATCTGCAAAAGCGTGGTCAAGCGTTCAGGGCCGGCTGCCAAAGACAGGAATTCCGCACGGGCCGTTTCAGTTGCTGCCTGCATCTGCGACAGATCCTCGCGACCGACACGAACATCTTCCTGCAGGCGGGCGCGTTCCGTCATCAGGACTTCGAGCTTTTCCTTGTTTTCCTGGAACTTTTCATTAAAGAGTTCGCGTTCCTGGTTCGCGGCTTCGCGGTCCTTCCAACGGGAAGCTACGGCCATGTCGCGCTTTTTGCGGGCCTCTTCGAGGTCTGCCTTTGCACTGTTCAACTCGGCACGGGCCTTGACCAGGTCAATTTCGGAAGGCGGAGCGGCATGCAGAACGACACCGCAAGTAATCAGAGCAAATAACAAACGTTTCATTATTCAGCCTCCTTTGCAGCAGGAGCAACCGGCTTGGCGGCCTTTTTAGGTGCAGCCTTTGCAGCCGGCTTTGCTGCAGGAGCTTTAGATTCAACAACCGGAGCTGTATAGAGGGAAATAGGGAGCAAAACGAGCTTCGGGGCGGTCTTGCCTTCGGCAACCTTCATGGCCTCCTTCAGCAGGGCTCTCATTTCCATGTCACCCGAAACATTCTGCCAGGAATAACCATCTTCAGTGCGAGCAAGCCAAAGCACATCGTTGCCGTCAGTAGACACAAACACCATCGAAACGGCTCCGTAACGAAGGAAGCTACCAGAAATTTGGCGGTTTTCGTAAGTCAATACACCCTTCCAGGTTTCAGTCGTGTAACCAAGGCGAATGCGTTCCGAGAAAAGTTCCAGGGCGCGGCCAAGGGCATCGTCCGAATTGATTACGCCCTTCTTAAGCTGTTCTGCGACTTCCTTGAGGCTCTGCACGGCTTCGTCACTGCGATACGGGAAATCTGCATCAAGCATGGGAACCAGGGTTTCCAGGAACTTTGCCAAATCGTTCTGGTACTTGGTCTTTTTGCCCTCGTACCAGTGGGCCGTAGAGGCGGCCTTGTTGCGGGCTTCGGCCAAACGACCGATTTCAGCCTTCATGGAATCGATTTCTGCACGCACTGCCTTCATCTGGTTGTTCAAAGACACCACCTTTTCGCGACCGGCCGCAATAAAATCGGCGTGGCGCTTCTTTTCGGCTTCGTGCAGGGCATTTTCGCGTTTCGTTTCTTCTTCGACGGCGCGAATCTGCTTCTTTATGCTTTCAACAGTCTCTTGAGCGAATGCAAAAGAGCAAAAAAATCCTAGAGCTAGAATAAGCAATTTCATAGTTCGCCAAAAATACAAAACAAAACTCAAAAAAATCACATTTTCAAGATTCCAAACCCAAGATTATTCTTTTAAAGGTATTTTGTAAAAATTCAAATACATTCACAGGCATAATTTTTAAGAAGTTTCTTATTTTTTTATTCTTTTCCGTAATTTTTAATTAAATTTTGGATATATGAAGTTTATTGCCCTTTTATCTGCCTGTTCCTTGGCATTCCTTGCCGGTTGTGCCGGTTCATCCAATGGTGATGAAATTGAGGTTCCAACCGACTTGCCGCCAATCTGCCGCGACATCGACTTTAGCTCCAACCCAGACATGCGTGAAATTTGCGGTGTCCGTAAGTCCCGTCACAAGGCCTATAAGAACATTCCGCAACAGCGTTACCTGATTGCCCCGAAGAACGCAAGCCTTGTTCGCGAAGGCGATGTCCTTGAGCTCCGCTTGCAGAATTCCTTGCCGGTGGAACTTTCTGGCCCAATCAAGCGCGACATGGCATTCAGTCAAGAAAAGCGCCTCGAAAAGGTCAAGAACACCTACGAATATGTAGAATACTTCAAGAAGGGTTCCCCGCGCAAGCGCGTGTTCAAGCTCGGCATTCCGACCGATGCTGGCACATCTTACGACTTCTGCTTCTTGATTCCAGAGAGCCACGGTAGCGACCGTACCCGTAGCGCAGCCATGGGTAACAACGTGGAACTTATCCAGTGCTCCGAATTTGACCACATCAAGGAATTGAAGCTCCAGAATAAATAATAGACTGGCTGCATTTTTGCAGTTCGGAATCCATTGAAAAACGCGCGGGTTATACCCGCGCGTTTTTGCTTATTAGCTGCGTCACAACCGCATTGAGAAAAGCTTAAATCGGATTGTCAATGTCGACGAATTCGGCAGGCAGGCCGAGTTCACGCAGGATTTTTTCGGCAAGGGCACGCACTCCAAACACCTCAGTGCGATGGTGGCCGCAGGCAACGAGGTTCCAGCCGTTTTCTTCGACCACGATCGGAGTCGTTTCCTTGATTTCACCCGTAATGAAAACATCTGCACCAAGCGCAAAACCTTCCGGAATGTCGGAAGAGGCAGAACCGGAACAAATTGCTACGCGACGGATTTCCTTGGAACCGTAAAAGAACGAATCCTTGGCACCAAACGGCATGGCCTTTTGCAAAGCGGCTTTGAATTCTTCAATGGTAATGGTCTTCGGGAATTCGGCGATGTAGGCAATGTCACGCTCCCCCGCCCTGATGAACGATGCCACCACTTTTGCCCCAAGGGCACTGGCAATCAAAGCATTGTTGCCAATTTCTTCATGGGCATCGAGCGGCAGGTGAAAACCGTAAAGCGAAATGCCATGTTTAAACAGTTTCGCAATTTTTTTGCCAAGCACACCAACCGGCAGACGCGGCTCATTGTTCCAAAAACCATGCGCATGATGAACGATAATCGTATCGGCACCGCGGGCTATCGCCTCGTCTATCAGCAAATCGCGAAAGGAGACGCCAGTCACGACTTTCTTGACATCACCAGAGGCCTCCACACAAATTGCATTCGGGCAATAATCCTTGAACTTTTGCGGTTCTAAAACACCCTTAAGCCAATTACCAAATTCTTGTTGTTGCATATTACTCTCCGCAACCGCGAATTCTATTTCACGAGCTTCAAATTTCATGACAAAAAAAATATAACAAAAGACGAGAGTTATGAAAAAAAACAAGCATGCATAGCACACCATATTACATAGCTGCAAATTTCAGGTATATTTGGGCTTTTAATCAACAACTATTTAAGCTTTGCCCCATAAAATTCTACTTTTAGGGCGTGGATTTTTGCAAGCAGATTTTTAGAGTGGCATGGCGTAGCGCAACTGCGTTCGTCCCTATTTTTGCGTGTGTTCTTTTTACAGCCTGCTCCTTGAATCTTGCAAAAATTGATTCCACGGAACATTTACCCAAAGTCGGCAGCAATTCCTTTTTCAAAAGCATTACCCTGCTTTACGCAGGCGAAACGATTGCACTAGATTCTTCCGTAGTAGCGGCCTATTCAGGCGCGATTGACACTACACTCTATTCAAAGAACTGTTCTGGCGAAGCAAAAATTTACGCCAACGTGACCCCAGCCGATTCCAGCAAAAGCGCGTGGGTCGTGGGCGCAGCTTTCATTCCGCTCTGGCCCGCACTCCCTGTAAACGAAATCTGGAATTTTGAACTGAAGGCAAGCATTGCATGCGACGGCTTTACAGCACGCAAAATAGACATCGTGGAACACGAACAGGTAGAAGCGTTTTTTTACGGAGTCTATCGCGTAGATCTTGTAAATGACGCCGCAAGCGCCATGCATAAAAAATTGATTCGCCGCCTGCAAGAAGATTTGACTCCGCAGCAACCCATGGACTTCAACAACATTTAAGGTTTTCTATGGCACACACACTTTACATAGTCGCAACTCCAATCGGCAACATGGAAGACATTACCTACCGCGCCGTGCGCATTCTCAAGGAAGTTCCGCTGGTGCTTGCAGAAGACACGAGGCACTCCAGAATGCTGTTTGACTTTTACGACATTCGCACGCCTATGGAAGCCTACCACGACTTCAACAAAGAAAAGGTGACTCCAAAGTATGTTGAGTATTTGAAGAACGAAGGCGACATCGCATTGATTAGCGATGCTGGCACACCCGGCGTTGCAGACCCTGCATTCAACCTCGTTCGCGAATGCGTTCGCGAAGGCATCGATGTTCGTGCAGTCCCCGGTGCATGCGCCATGATCACGGCGCTCGTTTCTAGCGGCATGCCGACGGACCACTTTAGCTTCCAGTATTTTTCGCCAAAGAAGAGCGCACAGCGCATTCACTTGCTCGAAAAGCTGAAGGACAGAGAAGACACGCAAATCTTTTACGCAAGCCCGCACAACGTTGACAAGTTCGTAGAAGAAATCGGGCAAGTTTTTGGCGAAATCAAAATCGCCCTTATGCGTGAGCTCACAAAGAAGTTCGAAGAACACATCATCGGCACATCTGCAGAAATTCTTGAACACTTTAAAAAGCATCCGCCCAAAGGGGAATTCGTCTTGATTTTCCACCCGCAAGGGAAAGGCGGATTAGACAATCTGGAATTGCAATGATAGACTATTTCAAAAAAATGAGCAATGTTCGCAAGTCGTATCTTGCACTTTTGACAGTCTGCACAATCGTCCTCTTTTTTGCTGCTCCAGATGAGCCAGGCTTTTATGTGCAACCTCTGCAAGCGTTACCACTGCTTATTGCACTCCCCTTCTTTTTGCCGTTCAAGTGGAACAAGGCTGTTTGCAATCCGCAAAACGTTTTCTGTTTTTCTGCCATTCTGCTTTTGGGCATTGTCGCAGGCTATTTGAAGCAGCCGCATGTGGGCTTGATTCAACTAGCAAGCTGCGCTCTGCCCTGCATAGCCATTTGGGTTTTCCGTTTTATCCGCTGGAATGTTCGCTGCTTCAAAGATGCCGAATGCAGGAATGCGGCTGCAGTCTGTGCCATTTCGTGGGGCTTTTTTGCATTCGCCTTCCCGCCGCTGCCACTTGGCCCGGCCTCCCTCCTTTTGCTAGCCCCCTGGTTCTTTGTGCTTGCAACAAAGTCGCCAAAGGCCGCCATTTTTGGCACATACTGGTCTGGCATGCTTTACAATGTCATCGGCTTCTGGTGGATCTACAATGTAATGGCAGTCGGTCCTTCGGGCATGATTTTCTTTGGGCTGTTCCTCGGCTTCTGCTTCTTTACATCGTACAACATTGCAGGTGCAGCGCTCTTCATTTGGGCTCGCAACAAGCGCGTCTTTGGCAAGCGCATTTTCCTTGCGCTATTCCCACTCGCCTGGGCCGGCCTAGAAATGACGCGCACGGTCACAGACCTTGCCTTCCCATGGACGCACCTTGGCTACACGCTCGGCAATCAATTGCAAGTTCTGCAGATGCTCCCGTACATAGGCATATTCGGCTACACCTGCATCGTGCTCTACAGCAACATGGCTGTTGCCTACGGTTTCTTGAAAAAGAAGTATGTGCTTTGCGCAACGCCACTTTTTGTTCTTGCCATTCTTTTTGTGCAGGGTTCCATTGTTCTTTCCAAGGAAGAGGCTCAGCCATTCCATGAAAATCCGGGCGAAGACTCCCCCACGATTACACTTATACAGCCAAGCGTCCCGCAGACAGACAAATGGAATCTAGACTACCTTGATTCCGTTACGACAAAGACTTTTGGTTTTGCATTCGACAGTATCAATTACGAAACCGACTTGATTGCATTTGCAGAAACAGCAATTCCAGACCACATCAAGCGTCAGCCGGGGCTTCAAAACAAGTTGCGGAAACTGGGCCACGAAAAAAATGCAGACGTAATCATTGGCGCCCTCGACCACGAACGCATTCCGGACTCGCTCCGCATTTTCAAAAAATACTATGTCTATAACGCGGCATTCCTTTTTTCGCAAGACAAAAAGAAATACGACCGCTACATAAAAAAACATCTTGTGCCATTCAGCGAAAAAGTTCCATTCGAAAAATATCTCGATATTTTGAGCTATGTCGATTTTGGCGAAAGCGATTTTGTAACAGGCACAGAAACGCCCGTGTATGGAAAATTCCAATGGACCCCGTTCATTTGCTATGATGCCATTTTCGGCGACATCATTCGCGACGCAATCCGCAAAGGATCCCGCATGATGTTGAACATTACGAACGACGGCTGGTTTGGCAGAAGCCCGGCCCCATACAACCACATAAACATCATTCGCTACAGGGCCATAGAGCATGCCTACCCGGTCGCTCGCGTCGCAAACACCGGTGTTTCAGGCTTTATAGACCAGTATGGCAACTATTACGACAACACAAAAATTTTCACGGAACGCGTGCTGACCGGCAAGCTCCCTCTTCGCAGCCACGATACGGTCTATACGCACATCGGCGACTATGTAGAGCGCGGCCTGCTCCTGTTCCTGTTCATCTACATTGCAGCCCTCGCTTGCATTTCCATAAAAAAATCCCGGAATAAATCCGGGACTAGGTAGGAATCAAGTTCTAGCAAATTAAAGAGAGGCGACCAGCGCGACTTCTGTCAAGAAGCGGAAGTTCTTTGGAATCTTGAGTTGCGGTATTGCAGAGCAACCTACGCGCGCAATATCCAAATGGTAAACCACGCGGCCATCCTCAATTCTTGAAGAGCGTTCCAGGGAGCACTTGTAGCTGCGGCCGGCACGGTTCTTTAGGCGAACGAAAAAGCAAAGCTTGCCGCTTTCTTCCGGGCCGTAATTTCTGAACGATTCCCAGTCCTGCGGGTAGCGATACAGATCGCGAATGTAGTGCCAGGTCACTTCTTCTTCAGTAAAGCCGAACAACTTGCAGAAGCGGTCATTTGCACTCAAGATGTGGCCGGTTTCATTAATTTCACACCAGACAGAATCAATCATTATCGACCTCCTTGTCTATAGTAGTTGAAGTAGGCATCGGCATTGCCCAAGGCGCTCAAGCCAAGAGTAACGCTAGCCACGTTCATTGAGACATTTTCCTTGCCAATGTAAATGGATTCCGTAGATGCACGGAGAGTTTTCACATCAATTTCACTTTCGCTTGACAAAGCTCCATTTTCAAAAATGCGAAGCTTTCCATTATCGAACGAAGCGGCAACATAAATCCATTCAGAAATTCCAATTTCATTTGCAGAAAAAACGGCATTGTCGCAATCTGACGCAAAATCATTTTCACCCGCGACAAAGAATGCAATGCGAGCACCCTTCTGCCCACATTCGTTCTTTACGAGAGCTACACTGAATGCGCTCTCATCGCCCTCGGAACCAAAGCCAACCTTGCCAAGCAAGTTCTTGCGATAACTTTCGAGAGCTGGAATGGAATCAAACTTCACCTTGAAAGAAATCGAGAAAACCTTCGCATTGTCAAAAGCGCCGCCATCAGTTTCAAGCACGGCAAACTGCCTGGAATTAGCAAAATGCACAGCACCATTTTCTACAACCGGCTCACCATACAGATAAAGCTTTTCTGCATTGTAAAGAACATAAGGAACGCTAGCGGGCTCTACATTTTCAAAGTTCCATTCGTAAGCGACCTTCATCTTTTTAGGCAATGTCAAAGTGCCTTCGACATTCTTTGCAAAAGGCAAGTCAAGCAAGGTATCGAGAGCAGTTTCTGCCGGGAACGGCCCCGCAATGCTCCCTTCCCTTACACGGAAGAATGCACTTTCGTAGACTTCATCTTTAGGCTCCACGAGAACGGCAACATCATGCGGCAAAGCCATATCGAGCCTACCATTCTTGGAAGTTGCCTCAATACCAGTGCCAGGAAGCGAAGCCACGACCTCGACGGAACCTGCAAACTGCATTGTAACGGTATCAGCAACTTCTGTAACAGCCCTGATTTCGGCATCGTCAGCCACATTCAAAATTTCGTAGTAAACCTGGGAGCCTGTTTCTGCGCTCAAGGCATACAGGCCCTTAGGAACTTCCAAGGCAAAGCGGCCGTTTAAAGCCGTGGTATCAACAAATTCCCTGACAGTATCGCTCTGCACGGAGCGCGCAAACAGAGCTACGCTTCCAAGCTGAGAGCCATTGCTAGTTACGAGCACGCCAGCAAGCGTATTTGTCTCTTCACTCACACCGCCAGAGACCTTGATTTCGCCAC
Organism: Fibrobacteraceae bacterium; assembly: GCA_045615885.1. Lineage (GTDB taxonomy): Bacteria > Fibrobacterota > Fibrobacteria > Fibrobacterales > Fibrobacteraceae > UBA1765. The sequence goes on along the minus strand of JAZLFR010000016.1, from coordinate 17,060 downwards.
AGGCGAGCAACGCAAGCACAGTCGAAGCGGCAAGCAACGCAAACGACAGGCGGCGCACAGTACGCATGTTCAACTTACGCATTGTCGCCTCCTTCTGCCTGCGGCAATTTTTTTGTGAGCGGGAACAACTGAAAATTCATGCGATACACGCGTTCGGTAGAAGCGCTTTCAGAAGCGATGGCAGCCACGCGACGGCGGAACGCTGCCGTTTCTTCGACAATGCGATCAAAAGCTTCAGCAGTCAAACCGAGTGTCATGCCGCTGATGTCGCGCTCTGCGGCAGGGACAGCATCAATGGATTTTACGGCAAGTTCGCCCATTTGACGATGCATGTTGCGCACTGCAATTTTACCGGCATCGATGATGCCGGTAGAAACAGAATTCGAGGCGGAAACATAGCCGTTTTCGGTGCGTTCCAAAAAGCCAACCTTCAAAAGCGTAGCGATCGCCTTTTTGACATCGGCAGCATTCGTATCTTCCAAAAAGCATTCCGCAATATCGGAGGCACGCGTAGTATTCAAATGCGGAGCAACTTCACGCACCACGGGATTGCGCCAGGATTCAAAGTAATCGTACTGGTCTTCGCCAATCACCTTGAAAGAATTTGCCTTGGCGACTTCACGGAGCTCTGCGTAAAGCGATTCGCGGCGCTTAGCATTCTTTTCTTGTTCGTAATGCACCAAGGCCCTAAAATACTGCAAGTCGGCACCTGTAAAGCCGAGGGCGCTTGCGACGCGCTCCAAACCCAGCTCGCTCAAATTGTTTTTGCCATCGCAGACGAGCTTCAAGAAAACCGGGGACGAATACCCTGCCAAAGCCGCAAAGTCACGCCATGTAAAGCCACGACGATCGTGCTGTTCCTTATAATAGTCCAAAAGGAACTTGCGGTAAGAGGTGTATTCAGTTATAGCGCGCATTTGAAACTTTAAAAATTCAGCCGGCTGCTAGCAGTAACAACCGGCCGAAATGTGTTCATTGGATTGACTATAATATAACAACTTATTCTAAAAAAGTCAATAGTAGGCGATACAAATTTTTAATTTTTCATAAAAAAGTTCATTTTTAACAAAATTTCAAAGCCAAAAATAAAATTTCACGCGATACAAATGAAATAAAACCAGAATACAAAGCTGATTTTTTCAAAAATTTCAAGGGTTATCTATTCCAGCCGGAGTGGCCTTCTCCGTAATCAACGAATCCGCCGCCGTCATCAAAATGGCCGACTCGACCTTCGCTTTTAACACCAAGCCAGCCGCGCATCTTTTTTACACGGGCCGCAGGCTTTGCCGAACCATCCTCGGAAGCGCCCGAATTGCCGCCGACCTGATTTTGAACATCATTTTCCATGCCGTAAAATGTAGCAAACCTCGCTTTACATTTTTGTAACTCGCCTGGACAAAAGCAAGGAGCCCCGGTTCTTACGAACCGGGGCTCCTGCACACCTAGGCATTAAGCCTGGTTTCTAAGCTAATTAGCCGACGAAGAACATCTGGCCATAGCCCGGGAGCGGCCACTGATCGTCTGGAACGATACGTTCGAGTTCATCAGCGTACTTACGGACTTCAAGCATTGCATCCTTCTTGGTTGCAGAGCATTCGCAGTCGATAGCTTCATCGAGCTTTTCGATGGATTCAAGGAGACCGTCAACAAGGTCGTTAGCCTTCTTGGAAAGCTTTGCAAGGTGCTTGGATTCGATTGCGTCTGCGGAATCCACGAGTTCTGTAGCGTAGTTGATAGCAACCGGAGAAATCATGGTCTTGGCAATCATGGCACAGCATTCAGCTTCGAGCTGGATAACAGTGTTGTAGTTTTCGATACCGACTTCGTAGCGGCTCTTGAGTTCTTCTGCAGAAAGCACATTGTACTTTTCGAAGAGAGCCACATACTTCGGATCGTTGTAAGCTTCAAGAGCTTCCGGAGTGGTCTTCAAGTTCGGGAGACCGCGGCGTTCTGCTTCCTTGACCCAGTCTTCGCTATAGCCGTTACCATCGAACAAGATGCGATCATGTTCATTGATAACCTTGGTCATGAGCTTCTGGATTGCTTCTTCGAGCTTTTCGCCAGCCTTTACGGAGGCATCGAGAGAAGAGAGCAATTCGTCGAGGGAAGCGGCAACGATCAAGTTCAAGACAGTGTTTGCAGTTGCGCAGCTTGCGGTAGAACCGACAGCACGGAGTTCGAACTTGTTACCGGTAAATGCGAACGGGCTTGTACGGTTACGGTCCGTTGCATCGCGAGCGATCTGCGGGAGGGAATCAACACCAACACCCATCTTGCTTTCGGACTTGGAGGTCTTTGCAGCACCGGACTTGAGCTGGTTCACGACGTCGGTCAACTGATCGCCGAGGTAGATGGAGATGATTGCCGGAGGAGCTTCGTTAGCACCAAGACGATGGTCGTTACCCGGTGTAGCAACAGCTGCACGAACGAGTGTTGCATTTTCGTCGATAGCCTTGATAATTGCAGTAAGAACGAAGAGGAACTTGATGTTTTCCTGCGGGTTCTTGCCCGGAGAGAGCCAGTTCTTGCCATCTGGGCCAGTGATGGACCAGTTGTTGTGCTTACCGGAACCGTTAACGCCAGCGAACGGCTTTTCGTGGAGGAGGCAAACAAGGCCGTGGCGAGCTGCTACAGACTGGAGCACATCCATGGTAAGCATGTTGTGGTCAACAGCGAGGTTCTGTTCTTCGAACACCGGAGCGATTTCGAACTGTGCAGGAGCAACTTCGTTATGACGGGTCTTGGCAGGAATGCCGAGCTTCCAGAGTTCGTGGTCAACTTCAGCCATGAATGCCAAAATGCGCGGCTTGATCTGGCCAAAGTAATGGTCGTCGAGCTGCTGGTGACGAGCCGGGCGAACGCCGAACAAGGTGCGGCCGGTCTGGATAAGGTCCGGGCGCTGTGCATAGTCGTCGGCATCGACAAGGAAGTATTCCTGTTCAGGGCCGAGAGTTGCATACGGGCGCTTGTCCTTGGAAAGACCGAGAAGGTCTGCTACGCGATAGAGCTGCTTGACGATTGCAGCCTGGGAACGGAGAAGCGGAGTCTTCTTGTCGAGAGCCTGGCCGTTGTAGCCGCAGAAAATTGTCGGAATGCAAAGAACGGAAACACCGTCTTCGGTCTTCTTGATAAATGCCGGGCTTGTCGGATCCCAAGCGGTATAGCCACGTGCTTCGAATGTAGCACGAAGGCCGCCAGACGGGAAGCTGGAAGCATCCGGTTCTGCCTGCAAAAGTTCCTTGCCAGAGAAGGAAACTACTACACCACCTTCAAAGTCTGGATTGTAGAAAGCGTCATGCTTTTCTGCGGTCACGCCTGTAAGCGGCTGGAACCAGTGAGTAAAGTGAGTAGCACCATTTTCAATTGCCCAATTCTTCATGCCTTCAGCGACTTCATCGGCGATGGACGGATCAAGCGGAGAACCGTTCTGCATCGTAGCAAGAAGGCTTTGGCAAGTCTTGCTAGAGAGGTATTTGCTCATGGTCTTGGAATTGAAGACCAAGCTACCAAACATATCTTTTACACTCATCTGTGTACTCCTTGTGATGAATTACGCCTTACATCAAGCAAAAATCGTGCCAATTGACAAAATTGCGTAATACACCGTTTTTTCTACTTTTTTCGATAAAGATAGCAACAAAAATGTACGGCTTGAAATTTTCATGTTACAAAAGTGTCTTAGATAGGGCTAATTATGTGAAGTCCAACCCTGTGGCCATCTTCAAAGCCGAACAAGGTGCCCCGGTGCATTTCATAATCCAGGCCAAAACCCATCAAAACCGACCAAAAAGCAAAATAACGGGTAACCCCGAACGCAAGCTTCATGCCGCGATACTTGTCTTGCATATTTCTGTAATGCCGGTCTAAATTCATGTTTTTTGAATTCTGCAGGCGAGCTTGGTACAAAAACGCCTCCGAAAGTTCCCAACCGGTGCGGGCAGTATCATTCCAGAACACATTCCATACAAATGAAGATTTTAGACCAAATTCATCACCGGGCTCGTAGTTTGCATCTTCCAAAAACTTGTTGTAACGCACAGATGCCCCCAGAACAAGATGCTTCGAAAAATGATAGACGGCAAACGGCTCTACATTCAAGCGATGGAATCGGTGCTTTCGAGAACCTTCGCCCGGAGGGAATTGCCAGTTCACATCTAGCCCAACATTTTTAAACGGCTTGAACTTTGCACCGAGATACGTTTCATTAAAACCATTCACATGCAGGTTCGCCCAGTTGTGCAAATAGCCGGCAAGCTCATATTCGTAGCTCAAGCTAAAAAAGCGAAATGCGCCTTCTCCATAAATGCTGAGCCAAGGTTGCGGGGCAAATTCAGCGTAAGCCTGCAAATCCAGACTATACACATCTTCATCAAGCTCAAAAGCAGTCTGCAAGGCAATCCGTGACTGAGGAGGCAAAACGGGGCGCAGAACCTCTGTAGCAAACGAATGCACAGGGCCAAGGCACAAAGCCATAACCACGACATAGGCACATTTGCTAAAAGTTCGGAACATGCCGTGTAATTTAGAAATTATATTTTTGTTTCGACGCTAGACACTAGAGCAAGACGCAATATGCCAGAAATCCGCAAAAATGCCAAAACAATTATCTTCAAACTGCTGCAAGCGCTTATGCTCTGCGGTTTGTACGGCTGTTTTTGGGAAGGTACCGACGATTCGCTAGACTATTTGCCGATGGACGATTCCGAATACCCTTACGCAGGGCACCCGCGCATCGTCATTGAAACTCACAATTTCGAGCAAATCAGATACCGTGGCGAAGAAATGCAGGCACGACTGCAGATTTACGGAAAACGCGCGCCTGAAAGCGATGTTATAGATTTAACGCTACACGGCCGTGGTAACTCCAGCTTCAAAATGCCCAAGTACGGAATCAAACTAGAGTTCGATAAAAAAATTAGTTTATTTGGAATGCCAGCAAACAAGGATTGGGCCCTTATCGCAAACTACGGCGACAAAACACATTTGCGAAATTTCATTGCATACAAATTATCGGAATGGCTCGGTGCAAAATACACTCCAAAAGTACACTTTGTGGAACTCTACCTGAACAGAAAATACATGGGGCTTTACCTGCTTTCTGAAACCGTCAAGGTCGGCAAGGAAAGAGTGAACATAAGCGATTCTACATTCCTGATAGAAAAAGAAGATATCAAAAAAGTAGACGATCCGTATGTTGTAACGGAACGGGAAAATTATTTCCACATCAAGTATCCAAAGAACATCGGCGAAGAATCAAAGCAACTTGTTCTTGATCATTTGAACGCATTTGAAAAATACCTGTACGAATGGGAGGGTCGAAATTCGTTGACTCTAGACGATTGGATCGACATGGACGACTTTATTTTGTTCTACTGGATTCAAGAATTTTCCAAAAACGAAGATGGTCTATTTGCAAGAAGCTCATTCTTTACCTGGGAAAAAGGTGGCACATTTCATTTTGGCCCCGTCTGGGATTTTGACATTAGCTTCGGCAATGAACCGAGAGATGATGTAAAAATGCCCGAAGAATGGTGGATTCGCAGGGGGCGCTGGTTCTCTACGATATTCAACGGTTATGGGTTCAACACAAAAGAACTTGCAAAGGAATACTGGCTCGAAAATCGCAATACATTCAAGGCACTGATCGACAGCGTGCCTTTGTACAAAAAAGAAATCGACCAGGTCATAAAAAATGAATACAAGCGCTGGCCAATTTTGTCCAATACAGAAAACTGGGCTTTGAAGGACCCCTATGACTCTTACGACGAGGCGGTAGAGGCCATGATTACATGGATGCGTGCGCGCTACGCCTGGATTGAAGAAAACCTGTAAATTCGTTCAACGCCTTCCGCAAAAACTTCCGGTTTCTGCAAGAGCGAAATCACTATCCAACCGTCTTCATCAAAATCAAAAAAGAATCCTGGCTGCACAAGCACATTCGCCTTTTCGAGCAACGCAAGGGTCTGATTTTCATCGTCGCCGCCAATGCGGATCGTGGCATACCAACCGCCATATACCCTGGGGCAATCGGCCGATTCCGGGAAGAACTTGCGCAGCGAGTGCAAATTGGCGGTCAAGCGTTCCTGCACTACTTTTTCATAGGCAAGCGAACCTTGCAAAAGAGGAATGCCCAATGCCTGCGCCGGCGAAGATACGCTCAAGTAGGCGTCGGCAACAAATTCAAGAGCATCACGCATCGGCAGAAAATCTTCTTCCCTAGCATGTATAGCCATCCAGCCAAGCTTTAGCTGCGGCGAACCGACCGTCTTGCTTAAACCGTTCAGCCAAAATATCGGGCAGGTTGCAGTATTTACCCGTTCAAAAAGCCAGCTGCGTTTTACCTTGTCTTCAAACGCAAAATCGCCAAACACTTCATCTACAACAAGCACCATGTTTCGTTCTTCGCAGAACGAAACCATTTCATTCCATTCGTATTCGTTCACGCAATGGCCGGTTGGGTTGTGCGGCGAAACAAGAAGCAGAATTTTTGCATTGTCCGGGGCAGAAATCAGCGTATCGGTATCAATTACAAAACGCTTGCCGAGCTGTTTCAAAAAATATGGGTAGCATTCCAAGTGCTCAAGGGCAGCAAGCGTATCAAGCAACGGGTAACCCGGAAGCGGAGTCAATATGCAGTCGCCCGGGTCACAGAACGTTTTGAACAATATGGAATACGCCTCGCTCGTACTCGCCGTAAGCATTATGTGCTCTGGCGAAAAATCGCCGCCACGGGCGGCATAGTATTCGGCAACGGCCTTGCGAGATTCTTCCCTGCCGCAAGCGTCAGGAACCCACGAACCATACTCCCCTTTCGAAGCCTCCACTGCACTTGCCAAATCGGCAGGAATCCCAACTCGAATCGGCGAACTTACCGTCATATCGATGTACGATTCCGCTTTTGCCTTGCAGTTTTCCAGTGCTGCAAAAAAAGGGCTCATCGAAAGATCGTCAGGAAGTCGGGAAGAAAGACGCATGTTAACAATTCACAATTAAGAATTTAAAATTAAGAATTTATAGTGGAGGTTTATTTTTTTTGATTGAATTTCAAAAACAAGAGCGACGAAAGCGCAATGCCTGCAGGCAGGCACACGGCAACAAGAATCAGCAAAATTTTTTGCCAACGTTTTAATCCACGAATTTTATTGCGAAACGCCAAAGCCTTCGCACGGCCCGACTTCAAAATTTCTACTGGAGCAAAGTGCATGCAAAAAAAGTAGTAATTTAGGTCAATGCCATTACAGAATTCCTAATAGAAAAGCGACAAAAATCACGGTCAAGCTAATTTCTGTTGGAATCACAATTACCCCGGAGAGCAGCATTTTTAGGCCGACAAAAGCTAAAATCACAGATATTGCGTATTTAAGCCTGCTGAACTTGCGAAGCATTGCCGCAAGCGCAAAATAGAGCGAGCGCAAACCGAGAACGGCCATGATGTTGCTCGTAAAGACGATGAATGTGCTGTCAGTCACTGCAAAAATTGCCGGAATTGAATCTACCGCAAAAATCACATCGGAAAGTTCAATTACGACAAGCGACAGAAAGAGCGGCGTTGCGGCCCAATGCGAGTTCCGTTTCACGAAAAATGCGTGCCCATGAATTTCGCGTTCCATCGGAATCATTTTATTCAAATGCAATACAAAACGGTCTATGTTGAATGCAAAGCTTGAATCCTGTTTTTGCACAAACATCTTCACTGCACTAATAACGAGAATCGCCCCGAAAACAAAAAATACCCAATGAAAATGATGGATTAACGTGAGCCCTGAAAAAATAAAAACGCCACGAAGAAATATGGCTCCAAAAATGCCCCAGAACAGAACGCGGTGCTGATATTTTGCAGGTATTTCAAAATACGAAAAAACGGCAGCAATAACAAACACATTATCGATGGAAAGCGTCTTTTCGATCAGGTAGCCCGTAAGGTATTGCATGAATGACTCTGTACCAAAAAAGAAATACACCACCCCACCAAAAAGCATGGAAAGCAAAATCCAGAACCCCGTCCACAAGAGCGCTTCGCGCACGCTGATTTCTCGGTCCGCCTTGTGAAACACGCCCAGGTCAAGAGCAAGCAAAAACACGACCAGAATTAAAAACGCAATCCAAAATAAAATCATACACAACCTCTTTCACACAAGCTATCAAAAGTCGGAACATAAATGAAAGAGTTTTTTGAAACAAAAAAGGCCTGTAGAAACCTACAGACCTTCACACCCAAATTCGGGTAAAGCAATTTGCCGCCCTGAAATGCGAGAGCACGCTCCCTCATTTCGCAAGCTAGACAATTACTTCTTGGCAGTCTTCTTCGGAGCCTTCTTAGCAGCAGCCTTCTTCGGAGCTGCAGCCTTTGCTTCTGCCTTGCAGAACTTTACGTATGCAGCGAGAACATCACAGAATACTTCGTCCGGAGTATTGTCACCAACGATGTGGGAAATAATCTTGGAGTTGTACTTCTTGAGAACCTTAGCTGTAGATTCCTTGTAAACCTTGAGACGGTTCTTGATGACGTTTTCGTCAGCGTCGTCCTTGCGGCCTTCGATCTTTGCGCGGTTCAAGAGGCGTGCAACGATGGTCTTTTCGTCCTTGATGTCGAGAACGAAAATGTGCTTGACGTCAACGATGTCCTTGATGAGGTCAACCTGTTCAACAGTGCGTGGAATACCGTCCAAAAGGAGGGTGTCCTTTTCTGGGTTGAGCTTGTTGGTGTTTACGAGACCTTCAACATAGCGACCGAAAATTTCAACGGTAGCTTCGTTCGGAACGAGGAGACCCTTGCTGGAATAGGATGCAAGGAGCTTGCCGGATTCACTAGACGGAGCGATACCACGGAAGATGTCACCAGTGGAAAGGTGCTTGAGGGAAGTTGTTGCAGCAAGCTTAGCACCGACGGTGCCCTTGCCGGAACCTGGAGCGCCAAAAATAAGGACTGCAGGAATCTTTGCCATGTTTGTATCCTTTGTTTGATTGTTTGTTTTTTTTCAAACGCAATTATAGAAATATAGACGAGAGACGAGAGACGAGAGACGAGAGAATGTTCTGATTTTAGATGTGATAGACAATACTTATTTTTGCCCTTTAGGTAGGAAGTACTTAATAGTTAGTGTTTCTAGACGGGACTGGTGCCCCGTGGTCATACAACTTTCAAACTACATACTAACAACTAACTACTAACTGGGCAATGCCTCGGTGTTGAATTTCAATTCGTCGCCATCAACATCTACAGAGATTGTAGAGAAGTCGTGGAAGTCGCCAATGAGCAGACGTTCTGCAATCGGGTCTTCGATATACTGCTGAATGGCCCTGCGAATCGGGCGAGCGCCGAGCGTCGGGTCGTAGCACTTTTCAACGATATACTTTTTGCCCTCATGGGAAACTTCAAGCATGATGCCACGTTCAGAAAGATACTTCTGCAAAATGGCAAGCTGAATGTCAACGACAGAAACAAGTTCTTCCTTGGAAAGGCTGCGGAACACGATCTGGTCGTCGATGCGGTTCAAAAGTTCCGGAGTAAAGGCTCGCTTGACTTCATCGCGGATTGCATTCTGCATGCGTTCGTAATCGTCTGCAGCACTGGTTTTTGTAAAGCCCATGCCGCTGCTGTGGCGCACTTCGCGCGCACCGACATTCGACGTCATGATGATAATCGTATTCTTGAAGCTGACCTTTCTGCCGTAGGAATCGGTCAAGATGCCATCATCGAGAACCTGCAAGAGCAAGTTGTAAACATCTGGGTGAGCCTTTTCGATTTCATCCAAAAGCACAACGCAGTAGGGGCGTTTGCGAACCTTTTCCGTGAGCTGCCCGCCCTGATCTTCAAAGCCAACATATCCCGGAGGCGCACCGATCAAGCGGCTAATGCTGTGCTTTTCCATGTATTCGCTCATGTCGATGCGGATCATGGAATCTTCAGAGCCAAAGAGCGATTCGCAAATCACCTTTGCAAGTTCCGTCTTGCCGACACCTGTCGGGCCAAGGAACAGGAAGCTACCGAGAGGGCGCTTTGTATCGCGAATGCCAGCGCGGCTGCGTCGAATTGCTCGAACTACGGCACTTACAGCCTGGTCCTGGCCAATGATGCGCTTCTTGATTTCTGCATCGAGGTCCAAAAGCTTTTGCGTCTCTGCGGCAGCAAGGCGAGAAATAGGAATGCCTGTAATCTGGCTAATCACATCGCGTATTGTATCTTCGTCAACGACCAGGTTTTCAAGCTTTTTCTGGGCGCTCCATTCTTCGCGGCGGGCATCAAGATCAGTCTTCAGCTTTTCTGCGGCGTCGCGGAGGTCTGCAGCCTTTTCAAAATCCTGCGCAGCTACGGCATCGTCCTTTTCTTTTGCAAGCTCCAACTGGCGGCGTTCCATTTCACGAATTTCCGGCGGCGTTGCAAGGCTATTCAAGCGCACGCGTGCGCCAGCTTCATCGAGAATGTCTATAGCCTTGTCCGGCAAAAAACGTTCGTTGATGTAGCGTTCCGAAAGCGTGACCGAAGCATGGATAGCTTCATCCGTGTAATTGACCTTGTGGTGCGCTTCGTACTTCGGTCGAAGGCCATTCAAAATGGCAATGGATTCTTCGGCAGTCGGCGGATTGACAATCACTTTCTGGAAGCGGCGTTCCAGGGCTGCGTCCTTTTCAATGTACTTGCGGTATTCATTGAGCGTCGTTGCACCGATGCACTGCAGTTCGCCACGGGCAAGTGCCGGCTTAAAAATGTTGGATGCGTCAAGGCTTCCGTCGCCACCGCCAGCACCAACAATCGTATGCAATTCGTCAATGAACAAAATCACGGAATTATCCACTCGCTGGAGTTCCATGATAAGACCCTTGATGCGTTCTTCAAACTGGCCGCGATACTTTGTACCGGCAACCATGGCTGCAACATCCAAAGAAATAACGCGCTTGTTTTCAAGGATTTCTGGAATTTTCTTTTGAACGATTTTCTGAGCAAGGCCTTCGATGATTGCGGTTTTGCCAACACCTGGTTCGCCGATGAGGGCCGGGTTGTTCTTTTTACGGCGGCAAAGCACCTGGATCAAGCGTTCAATTTCGGAGGCTCGGCCAATGATCGGGTCAAGCTTGCCCTGGCGAGCCTGTTCCGTAAGGTCGCGGCCAAAGTGGTCAAGAATCGGAGTCTTGGACTTGCTCTTTTGCGGAGCTGCCTGGCGCTGCTGGTTCTGGGCAATCTGCTGTTCCGCCTTTTCTTCGGTCAGTATTTTTTCAATTTCTTCGAGCACGCCATCGTAAGTCACATTGTACTTAGAAAGCATGGAAGCTGCCGGAGAATCGTTCACTTCAAGCAAAGCCAAAAGCAAATGTTCGGTTTCTATCATCGCCTCGTTGCGACGGCGGGCTTCGTCGGCAGACATCTGGAGAACGGCCTTTGCACGCGCAGAAAACGGAATCATCTGCTGCGAGCCGATGGTCATCATGCCACCGGTAGAAGATAGAGATTCTTCGATATCGCTTACCATGGCCTCTAAATCGACATTCATGCGACGGAGCGTCACTACTGCAACACCACCACCTTCACGAACGAGACCGAGCAACAAATGCTCTGTGCCGACAGACTCACTGCCAAGGCTAACGGCAGCTGCACGGGCCAGTTGCAAAACAGTTTTAAAGCGATCTGAAAATACACCTTGCATACATTCTCCTAACCATCTATAATTTTTCCGTAATGCATAGTAACCTTGCGCGTTGCGCACGCCGCAAGCCTTGCATCATGAGTTACCACGAGGATGGTCTGTTTAAATTTCTTGTTCAATTCAGAAAAAAGTTCGTTCAGCATCACTGCATTCTTTTCATCCAGGTTGCCACTCGGTTCGTCGGCAAGCAAAATTTCTGGACGGTTCATGAGAGCGCGGGCAACGGCAACACGCTGGCGTTCACCTCCACTAAGTTCGCGAGGCAAGTGCTTCATGCGATCCTTCAGGCCGACCGTTTCGAGCAACGATTCCGCGCGTTCACGGTACTCCGCCAAAGGAACGCCTACAATGCGGGCCGGCACGCATACATTTTCAAACGCATTGAACTCTGCAAGCAAATGATGGAACTGGAACACAAAGCCCAAATGCAAGCGATGGTAATCGTCACGTTCCCTAGAACTAAGCTTATGCAGGTTCTGCCCACGGAATAAAATTTCACCCGAAGTCGGCGTATCGAGCAAACCGATCAAATTCAGGAAGGTCGATTTGCCGGAACCAGAAGCACCCGTCAAGGCAACGAACTCCCCTTCGTTCAAGGCAAAGTCGATACCCTTCAAAATCTCGAGACGTTCGCCCGTTTCTTCGAACACGCGAGTTAATCCACGCGTTTCCAATAGAGGAGTGACAAGAGACGAATGACGAGAGATGTTTCCCGAGTCATTATGCACACTATTATTCATTTGAATTATATCCATTACATATCTCTGCGCGAAGCGTCTTTTTTATTCTTTCGTCTCTCACCTAAACTACTCATGTCTAATAGCACCAACCGGGTCAAGCCTGCTTGCCTTCCATGCCGGGAGCAGGGTCGCCAAAATGCAAAGGGCAATACTAATCACAAAAATCATAAGCACATCGAAGGCATGCACCTGCACAGGGAAATACGGAAGCACATACACATCTCCTGGCAATGTAATAAAGCGGTAGTGCTGCTGCAATAGGCAAAGCACAAGGCCTATAGAACCGCCTAGAATCGTTCCGCCAACACCAATGAAACTGCCCATGAGCATAAACACGCGCATCACGCCAGCCTTGCTCAAGCCCATGCTTCGAAGAATGCCTATTTCCCTGGTCTTGTCGATCACCACCATGATCAGTGAACTGATAATGTTGAACGCTGCCACGAGAATGATGAGGCAAATGATTGCAGCGACAATGAACTTTTCATAATTCATCCATTTGAGGAGGGTGATGTTTTTTGTTTTCCAGTCCATTGCATAGTATGTGTAAGGAAGCGCATCTGACAAGACCCTGACCGTATTTGAAGCTTCGTCATAGTTTTTTACGCGAAGCTGAATGCCAGAAACCTTGTCACCGATGTTCAGCAACTTCTGAAATTCAGGAATGCCGATGTAGGCTAGGTTTCCGTCGTATTCATACTGGCCAGTTTCAAAAATTCCGCTCACGACCATCTGCATCATCTTCGGGCCACCGCTGCTCATCATGGCATCGGGGCTCTGGAAAGTCTGCAGAACAATCTTGTCGCCGACAACTACGCGAAGCCTGTTGGCAAGGCCAATGCCAAGAATAATGCCAGGCCTTTGCGTGCCACCCATGTCCGGGAGGCTGTCGACGGAGTACTTGCCCCAGCGCATTTTCTGGTGAATGTCGACAACATTCTTCGCGCGCTCCGGGTCAATGCCGTAAATCACGATGCCGTCATTTACCTTGCGCGAACTGATGCCCATTTTGTAGATCAGGTACGGAGCCGCGGCAACCACGTTCGGGTCAGCCTCCTTGATCTGGTTGATGAGAGCTTCGTAATCTTCAAACGGTTCCGCATCGTAGGAAAGCACTTCCACGTGCGCGTCCTTGCCGATCATCTGTTCCGTAACTTCTTCTTCGAAGCCGTTCACTGCAGACAACGCCACCACCAGCGCAAACGCACCGATGCTAACACCAAGCATACTGAAAATGCCGATCAGCGAAACAAAGAGACTCTTACGTTGAGCCCCCAGGTAACGCCAGGCAATGAGAAATTCGAGTTTGGACATAGAGGTAAAAAGACGATAGACGAAAGACGATAGGCTATTGCAATCTTGATGTCTTTAATCCTGACAGCATTTTTGCAATTTCAACAGTCTTACCATCCAGTTCTTCCATTTCTTCCTTTGTTATGTAATTCAACATCTGCGCAATTTCCATCTGGCTTTGAACTTCCATTAGAGATCCAAAGCTAATCTCGAGAAAATGAACAACTTCCTTATTAGAAGATCGTCCCATTCCTTCAGCAATGTTTGATGTTACGGAAATTGCAGCACGACGAACTTGACTCATCAAAGCGAAGCGTTCTTCAGAAGGAAATTTTCTACACAAGTTGTATACATCCAAAACCCAAAGCAATGCTTTCTGATAAACTTTAAGTTTTCTGTAAGCAAACATCTGTAGAAATCAATTCCTGTCTAAAAATCTTTCGTCTTTCGTCTTTCGTCTACAACCTAGCAAGCTCCGCTTGCTAAACTTCAGGCTTCATGAGCGGGAAGAGCTGCACGTCGCGGATGGTTTCCTGATTGGTAAGGAGCATGATCATGCGGTCGATACCGAAACCGACACCGCCTGTAGGAGGGAGTCCGCTTTCGATAGCGTGCATAAAGTTTTCATCCATCGGGTGAGTTTCGCCTTCACCGCCACGACCACGACGAACCTGGTCTTCCAAAAGTTCACGCTGGCGGATTGGGTCGTTAAGTTCGGTATAGGCGTTGCCGAGTTCCCAACCGTTTGCATACGGTTCAAACTGTTCAATGAGACCTTCAACAGTACGGTGCTTCTTGCAGAGCGGAGTGGATTCAGTCGGCATGTCCTTGATGAATGTCGGCTGAATGAGCTGACCTTCAACAGTAAGTTCGAAGAGTTCCAAAATGCCACGACCGCGGCTGAATTCGCCATCCAGGTGACCGCCAAGTTCTTCCATCTTGTTCTTGATGTCTTCGTCGCTCATTTCGTTGACCTTGAGGCCACCGAACTTTTCGATAGCTTCGATCATGCTGTAGCGGGGCCATGGAGCCTTGAAGTCGATTTCCTTGCCCTGTGTCATGATCTTGGTTGTACCGTTTGCAGCAATACATGCACGTTCGTAGATATTTTCGAAGTGGACCATCATATCGTTGTAGTCAGCGTATGCTTCGTAAAATTCAAGACCGGTGAATTCCGGGCTATGGGTACGGTCCATGCCTTCGTTACGGAAGTTCTTGGAGAATTCAAAGACCTTTTCCATGCCGCCAACAATGCAACGCTTCAGGTAAAGTTCCGGAGCAACGCGCATATAGAGGGTCATGTCGCAAGCATTGTGGTGAGTGGTAAACGGACGAGCGTTTGCACCACCATAAATCGGCTGCAAAGTCGGAGTTTCCACTTCAATGAAGCCCTTTTCCAAGAGGTATTCACGGATAGCCTGCATAATCTTGGAACGCTTGATGAAGACTTCCTTCACATCGTCATTCATTGCCATGTCGATATAGCGCTGGCGGTAGCGGGTATCCACATCTGCAAATTCGTTGAACACAACCTTGTTACCGTTTTCGTCAATCTTTTCCTTGGCAACAGGGAGCGGGCGCACTGCCTTAGAAAGCATGGTAACTTTCTTTACGCGCACGGAATATTCACCACTCTGGGTTTCAAACATTGTACCGTTCACGCCAATGAAGTCACCAAGGTCAGTCATCTTTACGACTTCATAGTTTTCTTCGCCAACTTCGTCACGAGCGCAAACTACCTGCAAACGACCATAACGATCCTTCAGGTGCATAAAGCACATCTTGCCCTTGCGATTGAAGCGCACTACACGACCTGCAAAAGCAACTTCTTCCTGAGAAGCTATGAGAGCATCCTTGTTTTCCTTAAGGACCTTGGAATCGTGAGTGCGGTTAAACTTGTGCGGGTAAGCTTCAATACCCATTTCCTTGAACTTATCGAGCTTGGCGAGGCGGGCTACCACCTGGTCATTCATATCTTGCATTGCCATAGTATGTACCTTGTGAATAAATCACATAAAAATTTGAACATCGCAAATTTAGCAAAAGGCTTGAAACATGACAAACGACATTGTCCAAATCACCCCTCGAAAGCCGCATTTTTCAACAAAAAAGCCACACCGGGGTGCAGCTTTATAAAATTTAATTTGTATTAAATAAATTTTTAAGAATTCCTTAAAATTCAACCTTCTTCAGCTGTTTCACAACACTATCAAGTTCGCGAGGGAGCTTGCAGTCTTGCACTATGTGCTTGCCGTGCCAATCGAATTCAAGGCGAGTACTGTGCAAAAACAAGCGATTGAGTTTAAGTGTCTTTTTAATTTCACGGTTGAGTGCAAAATCGCCATAGCGGGTATCCCCAAGGAGCGGGTGGCCGATGGCCGCAAAGTGCGCACGAATCTGGTGCATTTTACCGGTTTCAAGCCTGATTTTTACAAGGTCAAAACCCTCAAAGCGCGTGTGCACCGCATAATGCGTAACAGCCTTCTTAGCATTTTCGCTATCGCCCGTCTTCATCTTGGAACCGCGGGCAGAATCCGTACGTTCAAGAGCCATTTCTATGGTTCCCTTTTCGCGCTTCAAATTGCCCTTTACAAGAGCAAAGTAGAACTTCTTTACCTTGTGTTCGCGAATGAGGCCCGTAAGTTCACGGAGCGTATCGCCATGTAACGCAGCAACCAAAAGGCCAGATGTTTCCTGGTCCAAGCGATGAGCTATCGTGGGCTTAAAATCCAAGCCGCTGTCTTCGCCCCACTGCCACAGAAGTTCAACAAGCGATTCGCCTTCGCGCGTGCCGGAACCAGGCTGGCTCGGAATTCCCGAGGGCTTGTTTACAACGACAAAGTCTTCCGTTTCAAAAACAATGTCGAGGTTCTGCTCAACAAATTTTGCATCGGCAAACGTATTCTGCTTTTTGAAGCCAGACTTTGTAGAAACCCAGCCCTTTTGCGCTTCCTTTTTAGCGGCAACCCAGCCACCGGCGCCCTGTGCGCCCGGGAATGCCACGACATTGCCATCTTCTTTAGGAACGCTCTTCAAGTTTTCGTAAATGCAAACGACATCGCCCTCCTGCAACATCTGCGGAGCCTTTGCAACAGTACCATTTACACGGACTTTCTTTTTGCGCAAAATGGAGAAAAACGTAGAAAGGCCTTCATTCGGGAACGACTGACGAAGAAAACGGTCAAGCCTCATGCCAGAAAAATTGCGGTCAATAGTCAAGGTAATCATAGTTTAGGGTATAGAATTTAGGATCTAGGATTTAGGGGCTAGGATCTAGGGAATGTAAATGCGCGTTTCTAGTCTCTAGTTTCTAGAACCTAGTCTCTAAAGAATTGTTAGTCATTAGTTGTTAGTTGCTCGCTTTAGCCTTCCATCTTTCGTCTTC
>JAZLFR010000015.1:0-24387 GCA_045615885.1 Fibrobacteraceae bacterium | reverse complement strand
TGAATTTGAGCTTTATCTAATTCGAGAATTCCAGCGTCTCAAGGCAGCGGAGCAGGCACAACTCGGCTGGTCCGTAAAGCGGGAACTTTCAAAGATTAACTACCATATTCACACTGACGCTGTCAAGCAGAACTTGATTCCTGCGACGCTCACTCCACAAGAAATTTCCTTCGTATATGCCAATGAGGCCGACGTATTGAACAAGGCTCTGTTCGGTTTCACAGCAGCGGAGTGGCGCACAGCCAACCCTGCACTACCAGGGAACGTTCGTGATTACGCGACGGTCAACCAGCTGATTTGCCTCAGCAACATGGAATCGTTAAACTCCGTCTTGATCAACGAGGGTGTAACGCAAAGCGAGCGCCTGACAAAGCTGAACCAGATTGCAATTTCGCAGATGACAGTTTTGGAAAGTATCGGGCAAGGCAAATTGCTGAAATGAATAACATCCATCAAGTTTTAACGATGGACCGGCAACATGAAAAATCGCGGAATCGTTAAAATGCGATATAGTCAAACTCTATATCCAACCCTAGAAAAATAGTATATGTCTAACGCCTTGCCAGAAGGCAGGGGTTTTCTATTTTTATTCCTACAAGATTGATAGGGAATTAGAAAGTGTTTTCAAGTTCACCTAAGCATTCGAAGGAGCCTATATGTGTAGTGACTGTCGAATGCCGAAAGGCATGCAGAAGAATAGATAACTGCTTCGCTCAAATATCAAAAGTCCTTGATGGTTTGGTCAAAGCAAGTAGTTAATCAAGTGGAAAAACTTAAGGACGAAAGACCTGGCGCGGTGCCGGGCGAAAATCAAAATCAGAAAATCGGGCCGAATAAAGTCGGAAAAAAGGTTGAACAAACCGGTTTCTGAGTATTACCAAATCAAAAAAAGGATTTCAAACATGTCTAAGATTCATAAGTCTATTGCAGAACTCGTTGGCCACACTCCTCTTGTTGAACTTTCCAATTACGAAGAAAAGTATGGTCTTAAGGCTCACATCATTGGTAAGCTTGAATACTTGAACCCCACCGGCTCCGTGAAGGACCGCTTGGCCCTCGCTTTGATCCAGGATGGTGAACGTCGCGGCCTGATTAAGAAGGGCGACACCCTTATTGACGTGACTAGCGGTAACACGGGCATTGGCCTTGCCGGTATCGGTCATGCTCTTGGTTACGAATTTGAACCTTATCTGGAACCGGGCACCACCATCGAACGTGTCCAGATTTTTGAAGGCTACGGCTTGAATGTAAAGTCTTTCTACGATATTGAAGAAGTCAAGGATTTCGAAAAGACGGGCCTGGTGCTTGATGATTTGATTGATGGTATCAAGCGCATCGCCAAGGAAAAGGGTTTCTATTATACTGGTCAGACTGTAAACGAAGCCAACCAGGAATTCCATTTCAAGACTACCGGCCCAGAAATTTGGGAAGACACGGATGGCAAGGTGGATTACTTTGTTGCAATGGGCGGTACTGCCGGCACCATCGTGGGTACAGGCCGTTACCTTCGCGAAAAGAATCCTGGCGTAAAGATTGTGGGTGTGCAGGCTGCAAAGAGCTCCCGCCCGGATAGCCCTGATTTTACCGGTCATATCGTAGATGGAACCTTGCCTTTGCACGGTGTGGCTGAACCTCTTGTGCCTACCCTCATCAAGACCAATCGCGATAACGGTTTCCAGTTCGATGAAGTTATCGACATCAAGGCGGAAGACGCTTACGCAACTGCACAGGAAACTGCAAAGACCGATGGCCTCTTCTTAGGAACTTCTGCTGCCGCCGCCCTTACCGCCGCAATCCAGATCGCAAAGCGCCCTGAAGCTGCCGGCAAGAACATCGTGGTGATTTACCCCGATAACGGTTACAAGTACCTTTCTACGGAACTGTACAAGAAGCAGAAATAAGACGAGAGACGAAAGACGAGAGAAAAGTGACTGTGTGAATGTTCTCAAGTTTTAAGCTAGGAAAAATTTTTTGACGGAGTTTTTTTAGAATGAAATTGAATTTTGTACAGAATATTGCGTTGAAGACTGCGAAGTCTACGGAAGATTATTTGGAATCCGTTCTCCAGATTGTGAAGTATCTGAAGAATAACGAAGTGGTAACGCCGAAGGGAAAGTACTGGAAGGTAAGTCCGGAACCGGGTAACGAATACGCTGGTGATCTGATGATTACCCCCAAGGGCCTTTACGCAGGCTCGGCTGGTATCGGCCAGTTTTTCTTGCAGCTTTTCGAAGTGACGAAAGATGAACAGTATTTGCAGGAAGCAAAAGACGCTGCGGAATACATTCTGAATACTTACGAAGGCGTAAAGTTCTTCAAGGATGTTTTGGAAGGTGCCGAAGGCGGCATCTGGCCTGTAAAGGGCTGGGGAACAAGCGTCTATGCGTCTCCGGCGGGGCAGGCTATCTTTTTGGATCAGCTTTACGCACATGTGAAAGATGAACGCTACCGCAAGTTTCTGATTCAGTCTGCCGATGATGCGATCGCTGCAGGTCATGATGACGGAAAGATCCTTCACTGGTCCACGGAAGCCGACTTGATGGCTGATGGTTCCTACGCTTTCTTCTTCCTGTATGTTTATCGCAAGACCGGTGACGAAAAATACTTGGAAGCCGCAAAACGCGTAGTCGCCTTTACGGACACTCGCATCACTCATGCCAAGGAAGGCGGCATTTACTACAAGAATGTTGACCTCACGTTGGTTGGCTGGAAGTCCAAGGAATCTGCATTCCCCAACTTTAGTCACGGCGCTGCAGGTACGGCTTTTCTGAACGTTCTTCTTTACGAAGAAACCAAGAATCAGGAATACTTGGACAAGGCAAATGAAGTGGTGAAGTTCCTTGCAGCCATTGCAGAAGGCGATGAAAACGGAGCTCTGATTCCGTACCTCTACAATCCGGAACTGGGACGTTTCCACGACTTCTATTATCTAAGCACTTGCCATGGCCCTGTGGGAACTTCCATTCTCTTCCGCAAGCTTTATGATATTACCGGCGACAAGGAAAACTTGCAGTGGGTTGACATTTTGACGAAGGGAATTCTGAAGGCTGGTGCTCCGCTGAAGCATACTCCGGGTTACTGGAACAGTTACTGCCTCTGCTGTGGCGCTCCTGGCGTTCTTGCGCATTTCGTGAAGACTGCTGAAGCTCTTGGCGACAAGTCCTACATTGAACAGGCGAAGGTCACTGCAGACAAGTTGCTGGGCGATTCCTGGAACGATGACAAGGGACGTCGCTGGTACGCTGCATGGACTCGTAAGATTCCTGGCTTTGTGGAAACTTACACCGGCCTTTATGCAGGTGCTGCGGGAGCCGCTTCCGCGTTGCTCCAGCTTTACGCGCACGAAAAGGGAATCAAGATCCAGACCGAAACTGTGGAATACTTGTTCTTGAAATAAAATTTCCGTACAACCTGAGGCCCTTGGGTAAATGAAATCCGCCCGGGGGTCTCTTTTTTTGTAGCAATTTCAAAACGCACCCTACAAAAACGATAGGAATATATTTATATTACATCTTGCTTCCGAAAACTTTTAACCAACGGTATAAAACTTGACTTTACAACAACTACGCTATGTCATAGGCATTGCCAAAGTCGGCTCCTTTAACAAGGCTGCAGAAGCCTTATTCATTTCACAGCCATCCTTGACCGCCGCAATTCATGAGTTGGAAGAT
The DNA here is from genome assembly GCA_045615885.1 of Fibrobacteraceae bacterium. Classification (GTDB taxonomy): domain Bacteria; phylum Fibrobacterota; class Fibrobacteria; order Fibrobacterales; family Fibrobacteraceae; genus UBA1765. Next base: position 20,716 of record JAZLFR010000015.1, on the reverse strand, counting down.
GAAATCGGTATCGTAATTTTCAACCGTTCCAGCCGAGGCATAACGCTTACCCCCGAAGGCGAGGATTTTGTAGCCCAGGCAAACCAGCTTTACCATCATTACGAAAGCATCCTTGAAAATTACAGCAAGGTTAAACAGAAAAAAAAGAAGTTCGCCGTTTCTACCCAGCACTATTCCTTTGTGGTAAAATCCTTTGTCGACTTGGTAAAGCTCTACAACATTGACGATTACGAATTCGCCATTCGAGAAACCAAGACAAAGGAAGTCATTGACGATGTAGCATCTCTCAAAAGTGAAATCGGCATCCTTTACCTAAGCGATTTCAATCGCAAATACATTACCTATTTGCTAAAGGAACACGACCTTGAATTCCACAAGCTCATTGACTGCCACGCTTACGCCTATATGTGGAAGGACCACCCTCTTGCAAAAAACAAGTCTGTGAACCTAAAGGATTTAAACCAATATCCTTGCCTTTCTTTTGAACAAAGCGAAAACGGAAGTTATTACTTTGCCGAAGAAATTCTAAGCACCAACGAGTATCACAAAACAATCAAGGCAAACGATCGAGCAACAATGTTGAACTTGATGGTTGGCCTAAACGGCTACACGCTTTGCTCCGGCATCATTAGCGAAGAAATCAACGGTTCCGATTACGTTGCCGTTCCTTTCAAAGACGCCAAGGGCGAAGACGACCGAACCATGGAAATCGGCTATATCGTTAAAAAGAATTTTATGCTCAGCACCATTTGCAGATCCTACATCCTGGAAATGGAAAAATATCTGCAAACATACACCGAGCTAAAAAATGCAAAATCCTAGACATGTTTTTGCTATAACAAATGCACTAAAAAATATGTTTGCAAGCAAAGTCTTGCCATAAAGCCCGCGCTCAAAGAGCGTGGGTTTTTGCTATATAAAACATTCACTTTCCGTGATTTATCTATCATAAAAATTGATTGTATTTTAAAAACTTATAATTTTCAGAAATATAAAGTATTAGTCAAGAAAACTTTGACATTCTACATTGTGGCCCGAACAAAAAACATAGGAGTTCACAATGATGAAAATTCTTCCCTTCTTGGCAATTGCCGCAACCTTCGTCCTTACCGCCTGCGAAGACTTCCATAAATGCAAATTCAGTGATGATCAAACATCCTTGAAATGTAGCGAGAATGTCTATAAGGTCGTGAATGCCAATGGAAAAAAGTGGTTTGCACAGAATGCCAATTTCTACACGGATTTCAGCTACTGCTATGGCGATGATTTCAAGATGTGTCTTGACTATGGTCGCCTTTATACTTGGGCTGCTGCAAAGAAGGCTTGTCCTCTTGGCTGGCATGTTCCTACAAAAGTTGAGTACGAATCTCTGATTGCGTCTGGTGAATTTGCAAAGCTGAATGTGGTTAACGCAGGTTTTCGTTACCATGAAGACAACTATGTGGATCGCGACAAGTCGGCTCGCATTTGGATCGATGACGAGTACGATGCGGTTCGCGCCTATATGCTGAATATCAGTGATAGCGGCTCCATTACCGTGGAACACTTCAACAAGGATATTGCAGCTTCTGTCCGCTGCATCGAAGACTAGTTTTGTTGAGGGCATTTCCATGGGAATTGATATTGACATCACTAGCGTTTCCTCTGGAAATGCATCCGTTCTTATTGGCGTCTGTTTTGTAATCGTTCTTTTCTTGATTGTTTATGAAACTTTTTTCACGAAGAAAGGGACGAACGCTTCGCCGGTTTCTGAAATTCTTGAGCAACAGGAAAATCAGGAATTCATTATTTGCAAAATGATTGCGGAGTTTGCGGCGACGCTGGCTGCTTGCGGCGCGACCAGTATGCAGGTTTTGTCCAGCGTGGCGTACCTTTCGACCCACTTTGGAATTCATGCCGAAGTGACAGGCTTGCCGCAGCACATTCTCCTTTGCGCTGTAGATGACAAACTTCAGAAAACTTATACCATCAACCAGAAGATCAAGGAGAATCCCCTTGACTTTGACAGGATTATTTTGCTGAATCATCTTGCCAAGGAAACGGTGACAGAGAATTATTCTCCCGAAGTTTTTTATGAAAAGTTCCAGAAGATTCTTGCGGTAAAAAGGCTGCACCCAAATCTTGTTCTTGTGCTGGCGAGCCTTGCCAACGCTTCGTTCTGTAGGCTGTTCAACGGGGATTTTATTTCCATGGCTATAGTGGCTACGGCGACTGCCTGCGGGTTTTACTTGCGAAGAACTTTGTGCTCGCGGTTCAAGCTGGATTTTAGAATGGGTACGATTTTAGCGGCTGTTGTTTCGACGGTCATTGGCACTAGCGGCTATGTTTTTCAGATTGGAGAAACACCTAATGTGGCTCTCGCTACAAGCATCCTTTACCTGGTTCCAGGAATCCCGTATATTAATTCGCTTAGCAATTTGCTGAATGGAATGTTCCTGGGTTGCATCAGCCAGTTTTTTAAGGGCGCCATTCTAACCATCTGCCTATCGCTAGGTTTTTGCGTAGGCCTTGTTCTCACCAACCTTCATTTCTTCTAATATGTTACTGACATTACTTCAAGACGGATTTTTCGCTTCCATTGCAGCTATCGGATTTGGAAGCATCAGCAATGTGCCTAAACGGATTTTCGCAGGTTGCGGCCTTGTGGCGGCCATAGGCCACGTCACCCGATTTGTGTTGATGAACCTTTGCGGCTTTCACATTATATGGGCGAGTCTCGTAGCAGGTTTCTCTATCGGAATGTTTGCAGTCTTTTTGCGAAAAGTCTGGAAGTGCCCCTGCGAATCCTTGGCGTTCCCGGCGCTGCTTCCCATGATTCCTGGTATGTACGCCTATCGCTCCGTGCAGTCCCTGATTCTTTGTTTCAAGACTCCAAGCGACGGTTTGTTCGACCATTACATACACATATTTTTCTACAACTTTATGGTGTGCTTCTTGGCGATTTTGCTGATGGTCTTTGGCGTTACTTTCGTCATACACCTGCAAAAGAAAAGATCCTTTGAAATCAAGTGGAATCGATTCTTTCATAAAGGCGTATAGCAAAAACCTATCGCAAACTCTAAAAATTAAGTATTGGACAAAGCGATAGTTCCCATCTATATTTGGCGGCATCTAAGAAATAACTCTTAGTTGAATACTGTCTTTGATGACAGCGTGGCGGCGACGGTTTGCGCCTAGTGCGCTCCTTAAGCCCTGCGACAACATGAAAAGGAAAAATACGATGTCAAATACGCACCATTTTGATGTGGTGGGCAGTTTCCTGCGCCCCGCAAATTTGAAGAACGCCAAGGCTGATCTGGAAGCCGGCAAGATTACTGAACTTCAGTACAAGACTGTTAAGCAAAATGCCATTCGCGAACTGGTAGAAAAACAGAAGAAGGCTGGACTCCATTACATTACCGATGGCGAATACAATCGCAAATTTTGGCATCTGGATTTTTTCTGGGGCTTTGACGGCATCGCCCATCAGAAAGATGGCGGTGGTGTTCAGTTCGCTGGCGAAGTGGCTGACCTTGAAGCCACTTATTTGGCAGGCAAGATTCGCGTAAGGCCTCATCCCTTTGTAGAAGATTTTAAGTTCGTGAAGTCTCTTGAAAGTGACGGTCATGAAGCCAAGCAGACCATCCCCGCACCGGCCCAGCTTTTCCAGCAGCTCATCATTCCGCAGAACATTGAAACCACCCGCAAGTTCTACACCACAAACGATGAACTGATTGAAGACATCGCCTACGCGTACCGCGGCGTGATCCCCCAGCTTTACGATGCCGGCTGCAGAACTATCCAGTTCGATGACTGTACCTGGGGTGCAATTGTTGGCGATGCCGCCGCCCAGCGCTACAAATCCCTAGGCATCAGCCTGGATGTGGTAAAGAACCAGCTACTGCACGTAAACAACCTGGCCATCGAAGGCAAACCTGCGGACTTGCAGATCAATACCCACATTTGTCGTGGCAACTATCACTCCACCTACTTTACCAGCGGCCCCTACGACTCCGTGGCAGACTACGTATTCGCCCGCGAAAACGTGAACGAACTCTATCTGGAATACGATGACGAACGCTCCGGCGGATTTGCGCCCTTGTCAAAGGTAAGCGCCGACAAGGTTGTGGTTCTTGGCCTGATTACTTCCAAGTCCCCCAAGCTGGAAGACAAGGGGACAGTTATCGCCCGCATTAAGGAAGCGACCAAGTACATTCCTTTGGAACGCCTGAAGCTGAGCCCTCAATGTGGCTTTGCCTCCTGCGATGTGGGTAACAAGCTGACCGAAGAAGAACAGTGGGCAAAGATCGCCTTGATTAAGGAAATCGCCGACGAAGTCTGGGGATAAAACCTGCTTATTAGTTTTCCTGAAAAAGCCTGCGCTCAGAAAGCGTGGGCTTTTTTTTGTGTGGATTCAAATGTATAGTAAAAGTCTATAACGTAGGCTAAAAATTAAGTATTGGACAATAGGCTTTTCGTGTTTTATCTTTGACTTGTATTTAAGAAGCTGAAAAAATGCAAGTTAGGTTGTGCGGAATAAACGATCGTATTGCAGAAGAGGCTAGGCAGAAATATCCCAATGAATGTTGTGGTGTTTTGCTTGGCTGTCTGGCGGATTTCGAAGTTCGGGAAATTCGGACTTTGGATAATGCGGTAGATGTTGACAAGCGTAATGTTCATTTCGCCATATCGCCTTTGGCACTTTATGAAGTAGAACGCCTTGCTGAAAAATCCGGACTGGAAATTGTTGGTTTTTTCCACTCCCATCCGGATTGCAAAGCGGTTCCTTCTTCTGAAGATCAGGCGTTCATGATACCAAAACTGGCGTACGTTATCGTGTCGGTTCAAAACGGCGATGTAGTGGATGCAAGGGCTTACTATAAGTCGACCCCCGCTACGCCCGCATTTGAAATCGTGACGGTGATACAAGACAAGGAGTATCAAAATGGCTAAAGTCTATATATCTGCAACGCTTAGAAATTTTTTCGATAAGAATGCCAGTGTTGAAGTGGATGCCCTGAATGTGAAGCAGGCTCTGGCTCAGCTGGCGGAAAAGTTTCCGGATTCTTCTGAAATTTTATACGATGCCGAAGGCAAGCTGAGAAGTTTTATCCAGATTTTTGTAGGTGAAGAAAATCGTACACACACCTTGCTTTGGGAAAAGGAACTGGCTGCCGGTCGTGATATTCTTCTTTTGCCGACCATTGCAGGCGGCGCACCCATTGAAAGTGTAATTTCCGATGAAAGACGCAAGGCTGTTTCCTTTGACGACAAGGAAGTGGAACAGTTTGGAAAGCACCTGATGCTTCGTGAAATAGGCGTGAAGGGCCAGAAGCGGATCAAGGCTGCCAAGGTGGTGGTTATCGGGGCCGGTGCGTTGGGCTCCGCTGTAATCCAGAACCTGGCTATTGCCGGTGTGGGGACCATCAAGATTGTGGATCCGAATGATGTTACCCTGGAATCCCTGCAGAACCAGGTGCTGCATACTTTGAGGGATGTGAACCGCCCCCGCGTAGCTTCCGCCAAGGATAAGATCAAGAGTTTTAATCGAAACATCGTGGTGGACGCGGTGAAGGAAGAGGTGACTGCCGAAAATATCCAGTCCTTGATCGAGGGTTATGATATTGTGGTGGATTGTTCCGACAATTACAAGTCCCGCTATCTGGTGAGCGATGCCTGTGCCTTGAATAAGGTTCCCGAAGTTTTCGGTGCCATCTATCAGTACGAAGGACAGGTAGCTATTTTCAATTTGAATGATGGTCCTTGCTACCGTTGCCTTTTTAGGGAGCCGCCTCCGTCTGGACTTGTGCCGACATGCGCATCCAGCGGAACCATCAGTACGCTTCCGAACATCATTGGAAGCATCCAGGCTAATGAAGTGTTGAAACTGATTGCGGGTATCGGCGAAACATTGGCGGGCAAGTTGCTGATTATTGATTCGCTGTACCTGACCTCCCGCGTTGTAAATGTAAAACGCCACGAGGAATGCCCTGTCTGCAGTGAGCATCCCACCATTACCCAGGTGGAGGCTGTTGATTACGATGAACTGTGCGGCCTGAAGGTATTGAGTGAGGAAGAAATTGTAGAAGGTGTGGAACCAGAAGTTCTTGCCAAGCGAATTCACGATGGTGAACCTCTTACGGTTATTGATGTGCGTGAGCCTCACGAACGAGCCATTCTCCGCTTCCCGGGAGCCATCGCCATTCCTATCGGGCAGCTGGCACGTCGCCAGAACGAACTGGATCCGACAAAGGATACCATTTTCATTTGTAAGCAGGGCAAGCGCAGCATTCTTGCCGTAAACACCTTGCGGGAAGCTGGCTATACGGGCCCCATGTACAACCTGAAGGGCGGTGTGGATGCCATGAAGGACATCATGTTCATTCATGAAGGTGCTTGGCTATAATTGAAATGTTTGTCCAGCGATAGAAAAATAGTATGAGGGAAAGGGGTTGGAAACAAAGTATTTATATTCTATTTTCCTACCAAAACGATAGGAAATGAAAAATCTTATAAAATTTTTTCCATAAATCAAAAAAGAGGTAAACCATTATGGCGAATGAAAACGCAAAAAATACTGGCATTAACGCCCTGGGCGCTAAGGCTGCCTACAATTTGGCCAACGTTACCAAGACCAAACCGCAATTCGGTGCGCTCACTCCCAAGTGGCTCACCAAGTTCTTGGAATTCAAGGGCCTTGAAACAGGTCTGTTCCGCGTGAACAAGGTCGTGGAAGGCGAAACTCCGCTGGATGTTCTTTGCAGCCAGACCAAGAAGACTGACATTATTCCGGATGGCTTCGTGGAATACGAAACCGAACCCCGCGAATACAAATTGAATTCCATTTCTACTATCATCAACGTCAATACCTCCATCGAAGATCTTTACAGCTCTCCGTATGACCAGGTTCAGGAACAGCTTTCTCTCGCCATCGATTCTCTTCGCGAACGTCAGGAAAGCCTCCTCATCAATAACGATGACTATGGTTTGTTGAAGAATGTTGTGGATAGCCAGCGTATCCAGCCCCGTCGTGCCGACGGCCGCCCCACTCCGGATGATCTTGACGAACTCATTTCTAAGGTCTGGAAGGAACCATCCTTCTTCCTGGCGCATCCTCGTGCCATTGCAGCATTTGAACGCGAATGCACCCGTCGCGGCGTTCCTCCCGTTGTTGTAAACATCGCTGGTGGCAACTTCCTTACCTGGCGCGGCATTCCTCTGGTTCCTACCGACAAGCTTTTGGTGGATGGCCTCAAGAATCCCAAGTCCCAGAGCGGCAAGACCAACATCTTGCTGGTCCGTACCGGCGAAGCCAAGCGTGGCGTAATCGGTCTTTTCCAGGCTGGTCTCAAGAACGAACACTCTCGCGGTCTTTCTGTGCGTTTCCGCGGCATCGACGACAAGGGTGTTGCTTCTTACCTGCTTTCCCTGTACTGCTCTGCAGCAATTCTCGCTGACGACGCAATCGCAGTTCTCGAAGATGTTGAGGTAGGCGAATACTATGATTACGAATAATCCAGAGACAAAGTCCCTGGAGGATTTGGCCGGCGTTCCCAATGCTAGAGAATTGGAGCAGTTGGCAAATCAGCTTTTCCCGGATTTGGTGGACGAAAGCAATGCGGCTTCCGCTGCGGCGATCGCTCCTGCCGATGAAAAGCAGACTGCTGCTCAGGGCCACGGCTACGTTCCTGCCCAGGGCTATGTGCCCGATGCAAACGGTAGCTTTGACTGGGAACATCCCTTTGCCTATGGTGGAAACTCTACGGACAACTGGCTTAACGCCGTTGAAGCCGTTGCAGCGCCTCAGGAAACTGCAGCTCCCGTAAGCTATTCTCCCAAGGTGCTTTCTAAGGATGATGCCGCCAAGAATAGCCGCCAGATTGACGCTCCCATTTCCTTGAATGGGGATGGCGTCAATAAGGGTAACGCCAATAGCGGTGCAAACTCCAGGAATGAATCTATTAGAATCGGTAGCAAGACTCTTGCCCAGATCCGTGCAGATTTCCCCATTCTTTCTGAACAGGTAAACGGAAATCCGCTGGTGTGGCTGGACAATGGTGCTACCACCCAGAGGCCGCAGCAAGTCATCGACCGCCTGAAGTACTATTACGAGCATGAAAACTCCAACGTACATCGTGGCGCCCATACTTTGGCTGCAAGGTCCACTGATGCCTACGAAAATGCCCGCGGTATTGTTCGTGACTTTATTGGTGCTCCTTCCTCCGAAGAAATCGTGTTCGTGCGTGGCACTACCGAAGGTATCAACCTGGTGGCCAACGCTTACGTAAAGCCTACGCTTAAGCCCGGTGACGAAATCATCGTGTCCATTCTGGAACACCATGCAAACATTGTGCCGTGGCAGCTCATCTGCGAAGAAACCGGCGCCGTAATCAAGGTGATTCCCTGTGATGAAACCGGACAGCTGAAACTTCATGAGTACGAGGCTCTGTTTACGAACCGCACGAAGTTCGTTGCTTGCACCCATGTTTCCAATGTCCTTGGAACTGTGACTCCCATTGAAGAAATCATTGCCATCGCTCATCGCCATGGCGTGAGAGTCTTGATGGATGCCGCACAATCCATTGCCCATATTCCTATCAATGTTTCCGCCCTGGATGCAGACTTCCTGGTGTTCTCTGGACACAAGATTTTTGCTCCCACTGGAATCGGTGCGGTTTATGGCAAGAAGGAACTGCTGGAGGCTGCAAGGCCCTACCATGGTGGCGGTAACATGATTGCCGATGTGACCTTTGAACGTACCATTTACAACGGCATTCCCAACAAGTTTGAAGCCGGTACCGGAAGCATTGCTGACGCAGTGGGCCTGGGTGCTGCACTTCAGTACTTGTCTGAAATCGGCATGCCTTGCGTGTATAGGTGGGAACATGAACTGCTGCAGTATGCACTGAAGGAAATGAAGACCATCAAGGGCCTGCACCTAGTGGGAACGGCCTTGAACAAGGCTTCTGCGCTGGCATTCAAGTTGGATGGATATTCTGACGAAGAAGTGGGTAAGCGCCTAGACAGCTATGGCATTGCAGTTCGTACAGGTCATCATTGTGCCCAGCCGGTGCTCCGTCACTTTGGCTTGGAAACAACTGTTCGACCGACCCTTGCACTGTACAATTCACCGGATGATATTGATGCACTTGTTCGTGCATTGAGAACGTTCGCCTAAATAATGTCGATGGGGTCGCGCGCCTTTGCCGGCCCCATCTTTTTATGCCTTTACCGAATTTTTATTATGCACGAGTTAATCAAGGACGAAGTTGTTGAAAAGGTTGTTAGGGATATTTTCAATGACTACAATGGCGGCAAGCATATCGATACCATCGATATCTATAATAAGCCCGATCAGGCGGAAGTTCGTGATCTTGTAAACAACCTTTTTAGGATAATTTACCCTAGTCATTTCAGGGATCGTTCCTACAAGATTTACAATCCCAAGAATCATTTTGCTGTCATTATCGAAGACCTGTTCTATCACCTGCATAAACAGGTGGCTCTTGCCCTTGACTATTGCAAACTTCGCGGCACCATGACCTCGGAAGAGCGAAAGATTGAAAGTTACGAAATCTGTCAGAAGTTCTTTTCCAAGATTCCTGAAATCCGTGAAAAGCTGGAAACGGACTTGCAGGCTGCCTTTGACGGTGACCCTGCCGCTTGCTGCCTCGATGAGATTATCCTTGCTTATCCTGGGTTTACTGCCATTACCGTTTACCGCATCGCCCATGAACTTTACCTTTTGAAAGTGCCTATTCTGCCTCGCCTGATGTCGGAGTATGCCCACTCCATTACGGGTGTTGACATTCACCCCGGTGCAACCATCGGCAGGTCCTTTTTCATTGACCATGGGACTGGCATTGTTGTTGGCGAAACTGCGGTCATTGGTGAAAATGTGAAGATTTACCAGGGCGTCACCCTAGGTGCACTTTCGACTCGTGGCGGACAAAAACTTTCTGGTGTCCGTCGCCACCCGACTATTGAAGATAACGTAACTATTTATGCCAACGCTTCCATTCTTGGCGGCGATACCGTGATTGGAAAAAACTCCATTATCGGTGGCAATGCCTTTATTACAAGCTCCGTGGCTCCTGATTCGAGAGTTTGTCTTAAAAATATCCAGCTGGATATTCGCACTACAGCCGGTGGCCATAAAACAGAGGAACTGAAGCAAAGCGAAGAATGGTATTACATCATCTAGGCATTGCTTGTAAAAAGGACTTTTATAGAAAAAACCTATTCTCCAGCATAAAAAGATAGTATTGGACAATATCATTTTCCCAATCTATTTTTTTGCTGTCAAAAACAACAATAACCATTAAACAGTACGGAGCTAAAATGGCTGAGAAATTTAAGATTGACGATTCAGTTGATATTACAGATGTCAAGTGCCCTACCACTTTTGTTAAAGCTAAGGTCGCCTTGGAAGAACTTGACGATGGCCAGATCCTGTCCATTCGCTTGAACGATGGTGAACCGGTGCAGAATGTGCCGCGCAGTTTCAAGGAAGAGGGCCACGAGGTTCTTTCCTTGACAAAGAACGACGATTCTACTTACACGCTGATCATTCGCAAAATTGGCGACTAGGAACTTTAATAAAAAGAGAAATGAAAATGATTATTACCGTTGCAGGAAACAAGAAAGAATATCTGGATGGCTTGACCGTTGCCCAGCTTATCGAAGCCGAGAAGGTTGACAATCCCCTTTATGTGACCGTCTCGTTGAACGATGAATTCGTAAAGAGCGGCACCTTTGAAGAAACCGTCCTCAAGGATGGCGATAATGTTGAATTCCTCTACTTTATGGGAGGTGGTTGCTAATGGCTTTTACTAACGAACAGCTTGAACGCTATTCCCGCCATATCATTTTGAAGGAAGTGGGAGCCAAGGGCCAGAAGAAGCTCTTGAATGCGAAGGTTCTCATTATTGGTGCCGGTGGCCTGGGCGCTCCTGCGGCCATGTACCTTGCTGCGGCAGGTGTAGGCACTATCGGTATAGTTGACGCTGATGTGGTTGACCTTTCCAATTTGCAGCGTCAGATTATCCACTCCACCAGTGATGTGGGCAAGCCCAAGGTGGAATCTGCCCGCGAAACCATCAATGCCATGAACCCTGATGTCAAGGTAATTACCTACCAGAAGTTCATCATGAGCGATAACATTCTGGACATCATCAAGGACTACGATTTTGTCATTGATGGTACCGATAATTTTCCGGCAAAGTTCCTGATTAACGATGCTTGCGTCATGGCTAAGAAACCCTTCTCCCATGCGGGTATCATCCGTTTCCAGGGACAACTCATGACATACGTACCGGGCAAGGGTCCCTGCTATCGCTGTGTGTTTGAGGAACCCCCTCCGAAGGATGCTGTGCCTACCTGCAAGCAGGCTGGTGTCATTGGTGCCATGGGCGGCGTAATCGGTAGCCTTCAGGCAATGGAAGCGGTCAAGTATATTCTTGGCGTTGGTGATCTGCTTACTGGTTATCTGCTGACCTACAATGCAATCACTATGGAATTCCGTAAGGTGAAGCTGCCTTCTCATACTGAAAACTGCGCGGTTTGCGGCGAACACCCCACCATTACGGAACTTATTGACTACGAACAAGCAGCTTGCGACTTGAAACACTAATGGTTACTCTGTCTAAAGAAAACTACCAGAAGATTCTGGAACACGCCCGGAAATGCTATCCTGAAGAAGCCTGTGGCCTGGTTGCCGGTCAAATTACGGACCAGGGCAGACTCATTCAGGAAGTGTATTTGTTAACCAACATTGACCATTCCAGGGAACACTTTTCCATGGATCCCAAGGAACAGTTCTTGGCGGTAAAGGATATGCGTGCAAAGGGGCTGACACCTCTTGGCAACTGGCATTCCCATCCAGATACACCGTCGCGCCCTTCTGATGAGGATAAGCGATTGGCGTACGATCCTCACGCCAGTTACTTGATCCTTTCGCTGATGGACAATGAAAATCCCGTATTCCGCTCCTTCCATGTGGAAGGGGATGTGGCTACGGATGAAAATCTTGCCATTGTATAAAAAGTTGGTTTTTTCAGGATGTAAATGCCTGTAGAAATTATTCCATCGTTTTTATTGTACTGCCTGGTCTCGGGAATAACCCCGGGACCTGCCAATTTGTGTTCCCTGTCGGTGGCCATTCGCTTTGGACGATCGGTCGCGTTACGGCAGTGGCGGGGCATCTTTACGGGTTACGCCATTGTCTCTTTTGTATCCGGCGTGTTGGCCTATTTTTTAGGAAACGCCTTGAACGAATATGTGAACGCTTTTTCCTTTGTTGGGGCTGCCTACATAGTGTGGCTGGCTTTCAAGATGCTTTGTGCAAAGTATGAAAGTGGAGAAGACGAAAACGTATTTGCCGACGGTTCCGTTGCGGAAAATGCCGCTGGTTCCTTCGGCTTTAAATCCGGCGTTCTAGTGCAACTGACCAATGTGAAAATCATGATCTTTTGCATTACGGCGCAGACTTCTTTTTTGTTGCCGTATAATCAGAGCTTTGCCGCTGTAATGTTGCTTGCCGCTTTCTTGCCGTTGACAGGCCCCATGTGCAATATGGTTTGGTTGTTGACTGGGGTGGCGTTGCGTCGATTCTTTGCGAAGTACCAGAAATGGGTGAACCTTGCCATGTTCGTTGCGCTTTTGGCCTGTGCTATAAAAATTTTTGATTTCGTGCTCTAAAAATAATGTATTGGACGGCGAGTTTTAGGCTTTCTAGATTTGCGCTTGCCATATTTTATCATAGGAGTTTATATGGATGTTCTTGCCCTTGCAAAAGAAATTGTAGCGGGCCGTCGCTTGACCCGTAGTGATAACTTGAATGCATTTTTGACTTGCGATTTGCAGCAGTTGTGCGAAGGGGCCGATTACATCCGAAGTAAACTTTGCGGCGATAAGGTTGACTTATGCACGATTATCAATGCTCGCAGCGGTCGCTGTCCTGAAAACTGCAAGTATTGCGCACAGTCCATCCATAACCACACCAATTGCGAGGTCTATTCCCTGCTGGATGCAGAAAAGGTGATTGCGGAGGCCAAGGCGAACGAGGCCGAAGGCGTTGACCGTTTTGCCATGGTGACATCCGGTCGCTCCCTTTCGGGTGAGGAGTTTGACAAGGCTCTGGAAATCTATAAGAGGCTGAAGGCTGAAACCAAGCTGAATTTGTGCGCTTCCATGGGATTCTTGACCCGCGAACAATTCAAGAGGCTGCGTGCTGCGGGCGTTACCAGCTATCACCACAATATCGAAACCTCCCAGAGGAACTTCCCCAACATTTGTACCACCCATTCTTACCAGATGAAAATCGATACCATCAAGATTGCGCAAAGCGAAGGTTTTTGCGTTTGTTCCGGCGGTATCATCGGCATGGGCGAAACTTGGGAAGACCGCCTGGATATGGCGATTAGCTTGTTTGAAGCTGGCGTACGCTCCATTCCTATTAACGTGCTGATGCCGATTCCGGGTTCGCCCCTGGAACACATGCCGCCTATTCCCGAAGAAGATGCGCTGCGCACTTTCGCCTTCTTCCGTTACATGAACCCTACGGCGAATATCCGCCTGGCCGCAGGTCGCCTGACCATGACCAACAACGGGGAACGCGTATTTAAGGCTGGTGCCAGTGCTACCATTACCGGCAACATGCTGACTACTTCCGGATCCACAATCCGCGGCGACCGCGAAATGCTAGAAGCCATGGGCCGCGATGTGCAGCCTGTTTACGGAACCACCTGCGGAAACCACGACTGCGCCTGCTGCGGACCCGCCGACAATTCCTGCGGTTCAATATGTGCGCCCACGGACTGTGGCTGCGATAGTCACTAGATCGTTTGAAAAAATCATTCCACGCGGATGTGATTCTTGATCATGCCCATCCAGCAGGTGTATATAAAATCACCTGCGTCCTTGGGCGTGAATTCGATGATGTTATCGCCTGGCTTCAACATGATTTTCTTGTCGAAGGCGGGCAGGACAATTTCATTGTTGCAGCCGTTGAGTGAATCGGGATGGGCCACAATGTTCCAGCGAACGGGAATATTGTTTTTTAGCTTGATGTCGGTGTATTTCCCGGTGCCAAGCGTTGTGGTAATTGCTTGCTGGTGACCGTCGAAGGTGGCTTCCACAAAGTGTGCGCTGTTACTGGCGGATCCCGGCAAGGCAATATCTGGCAAGTCGATTCCCGCCAAGGCAAGATTGTTTTGCACCATAAAGAATCCGAGGAACAAAAGCAGGCAGGCGCTGATTTTTAGCACAATGTTCTGCAAGTTCTTTCGTAAAAATCCGGCGGCAGCTCCGAAGGCGAAAAGCAGAGGTGATGTGCCGAGCGCAAAACAGAACATGGAGAATGCTCCGGCGAAAAAGCTTCCGCTGGCGATAGCGTAAATCTGCATGGCCTGCAAGGGGCCGCAAGGCATGAAACCGTTGGCGATTCCTAAAAAGAAGGGACTGTGTTTTGTTGCCTTATGAATTTTTCGGGCAACGCCTGCGGGCAAATGGACTTGAAACTTTCGGAGAATGCCGAAGTTCCCAAACAGGTTTACGCCCATGATGAGCATCCAGAGCCCTGCCAACAACCCGATGGTTCCGCGAACTTTCAAGGAGATGGAAACCGCATTGCCGATGGCACCTAAAAATCCTCCGACCAAAGTGTAACTGATGATGCGTCCGCTGTGGTAGAAAAACGCGCGCCTAATAGGGTTGACTGTTTCTCCAATGGAATTTACGCCAAGATAAATCCCGCCGCACATGGACACGCAATGGACCGATGTAAAAAGCCCAATGAGGAAAAGTAGAGGGTAGGTGGTTCCCGCCTCAGAAACCACAGGGAAGGCTCTGAAAAAGGCGAAAAGATCAAGCCGGTTGGCGATAATGAAAAGCCCAAAAACAATGGCAAGGATGTAGAAGACGGAATAGTCCCGCTGACGCGTCGGCGGGGTGAGAACCAAGCTGTAGCCAGCTTCCTCGATGGCATTTTTCAGGTCAGCTTCGGCAATAGGCAATTCGCTTTCGATGGTGAGACGGCTGTTGCGGAAACTGGCCTTGGCGCAGGTGACACCGGGAAACGCCTTGGCGCAATTTTCCACCTTGGCTTCGCAATGGGGGCAGGTCATGCCCTCTACACGGTAACTGAATTTCATCTAGGATTTTTTCCAGTTCTTGAAATCGCGAACATGATTTTTCAGAAGTTCCGTAGGAATCGTAATGACGCCATCTTCTACAGTGTAGTCATCGTAAGTGAGACTCATGGGGCTACAGCCATTTGAACCAGGCATAATGTCCATGGCGGTGAATCGGTTTCCACAGTTTTGGCAGATAAGATGTCCGCCTTCTTGAGCGAAGTAAGCCTTTGGAGATCCGTGGCAAACTTGGCAGGTGTTGAATGCGATTCTGATGGTGTTGTCTAGAGCGCGTACCACAAGGATTTCGACCGTGGTGCCGTTTACGTCGTAATCAAAGAAGGCCGCCTTGGTGGTTACCTTGTTTGCGGGGAATGTGACGTGGGAGCCATCTTCGGAGAGCGTGATGTACGGCTCTTCGGTGATGTGGTCATCTACAGGAAAACCGATACTTTGTACGGAAGCTTGGACCGGCTGGGCTTCTTGACGGGAAAGATCCTTGCTTTCGGTTTCCTGCTTTTGAGGAACCGTGAATGAAACGATTGCGGCGGCAAGCAAAACGACCGCTGCGACAATGGGAAGGACCTTGTTTTTCATTTTAACCTTTATTCATCTTTCAATTACATTAACCTACTGAAAAGATAGGAATTTGAAGGAGAAAAAACAAATTTGTAGATTATCTCCGGTTTAATAAGTGGATAAAGCTTGCTTTACGATTGCTTCGATAGAGGCGCAGACCTCGGCAAAGGAATATCTATTTGCTACAGAGAAAGTCTTTTGGTATCGTTGCCAATATTCCGCCAAAATCTCACTGTCCTTGATGCTGCGAAGAATTTCGGAGGCTTCGTTCAAGACTGCGGCATTGTTACGGAAATTTGCGGTTTCGCTTATTGCTATGCTTAAAGTTTCTACGCTGATTTCGTTCGCCAGCATTTGGTATTGCCGAACAGGGACGGGAACGACATCTCGATTTCATGCGGCGTGATCCTGTCGCCGACAGTTACATCCATGGCAAACGGAATCGAAAGTGTTTGGCAAATTGCGTTCAGATGAACTCTAAGGCCTGAATATTGATTCTTTTCACGAATCGTTTCAATTCCTTTAATGCTGAAGGAAAAACCGTCGTCTAAATCAATTTGAACGATTTCCTGGAGAATTTCTCTAATGGAATTTTCGTCCAGCTTCCTATGACAAAGTGTTGCTGTTTTTCAACTGCATCACATTGATAGCGTTCATAGGAGGGCCTCCACATAGGGGCGGATTTTATCATGCATGCCGAACGAGTTCGCGATTGAAAAAAGTTTGCTCAAGTTTTTGTTGGCACTCGCCATGTACACCTTTATGGCATTCAAGAAAAGTTCGGGGTCACCCTTGTATTTGAGCATGTCGCACAAAGTTCGCTCGATGCTATAGACTCGGACCATGTTGCCGTTGGGCGTCTTTGCGGAGCTGATTTCCGCATCGTATCTGTCTTGTACTAGGATTTTGCAGGCGATACCGAATTTTTTTGCTGCAGACGTGTTGTACCCCTTTGGGAATGTCATTTCCAATTGTTGTGGAACACGGTCACTAAGACCCCATAGACAGAGTGCCGTGTTGAACGCAAAAACTCCCTTTGGATACTTGTATTGGGCGGTAAGGAACTCGTCGGAAAAATGGTCGGGCACTATGTACACGCCACGATTGTCTCGAAGCAGCATACCGTCTTTAACACAGTCAAATAACGCTCTGCTCGGAATTCCGAGAAGAGCAGCGTCTTTTGCAGTAACAACGCCATTTTGCTTTGTTGCAAGATCTAGAACTTTCGATTTTTCTGACATAGCGATGAATATTTATGATAACTTTTTTGTGGTAATATACACAAATATTCAATATGCGTCAAGTGGCCGTTCCCCCGGCTCCCGGGACACGCGTAACAGAACCGTCTAAGGCACTTCCCAGTAACCGCCCTTGTCGGGGCCGATACGCAGGAGTTTTCCGCCCTTCTTGAGTCTTGCGATTTGCTTTTCCACCGCTTTCGGAGATATTCCGACAACAGAGGCCAGTTCCGCAGTGGTCATTCGGGGGTTGTTCCTTAGGGTGGAAAGAATCCGCAAACTGGTTTTCTCCCCCCGTTTCCCGTTTTCTCCCCCCATTTCGGGACTTTCTCCCCCCATTTCCGTGGTGCGAAGGAAGGCCTGGATTTCATTTTCAAGGTTCCTTGCCATGGAATTCATCATAAACTCTACAAACCGTCGGCCCACGGATGAATCGTCACCAGCCCATAGTGAGCTTCGAAACTCTTCCTACATTTGACATTTAAGCGTGGCGCAAGCACACTCCCATGCGTTTTGGCAGAATGAACAGTGTTCGTGTTGCTCTCGACTTTTGGGCGTTCCCCCGGCTCCCGGGACACGCACAACAGAACCGCCGCCGGGGTCGGGCTGTATTCGCTTCGCTTACCGAGCCGCGCTACGCGAGTCTCGGCCCATACGGGTAACCATCCCTAACGCAAAACGCTAGTCATCAGTCTCATTGGCCAGCTTAATAAAGTTATCAAAAGCCTCGATTATGGAATCTGCGTTTGTATAAGACTTGCGGATAATCAAGAACGAATAGGACTCTGTTTCGCTAAAGAAAATTTCTCTTGGGGTGATGGTAAATTCGTTTTCGCCATACATACGGAACCAGGACTGAAAAAGCCTGTGTCTTGCCCGCCCCTTACTGTCGGTCGATGTATCGATGAACGCAACCAAGGCGCTGTCGAATTTGTCCAGGAAGTTTCGAATGATCGAAACAATGGTATCTCTAGTATTACTTCCAGAAATATCGTTTACATGATTATTTGGCAGCAAACCGCTTTCTACGCGATAGATGTCCACGCAGAAGATAGGGAAGTTGGCTTCAAATTGCGAAGTCAAGTCGTTGAATATGACAGAAATTTTATTTTGAGTTTCGGTCTCAAAATAAAAGGTGTCGCAATCTTCAATTACCGGATAAATCACAAAAACTACTTTGCCGGGACAAAGCCCTTCAAAGTACCATTGGCCTTGAAGTATTCTGCCCGCTGTTTCTTTTCGGCAAGAATATCCTTCAAAAGCTTCTTTGCTTCGGATGTAGTAAACTGCTTCATAGCATTATCCTCATCCATAATATAGGATTTTAAAGAGGCATTGTCAAAGGGCTTGTCCGTTTCAACTGATTTTTGGGGCGTTCCCCCGGCCTTGTGTCATTGCGAGCGAAGCGCGGCAATCCAGCAGTATGCTCGCTCATGACAGGCCGGGGTCGGGCTGTATTCGCTTCGCTCACCGAGCCGCGCTACGCGAGTCTCGGCCCATACGGGTAACCATCCCTAACGCGAATGCAGGATGCAAGATGTTCTATATGCCTCGGGGTGAGGCGTATGGGAAACTAGGCAAATTCTGATTAATAAAATTTATTTTTAGGGGAAAGATGTTTTAGAAAAACTAAATTTATGGGGAATATATTCGGAGTTTTTTATGAATACGATTAAGAAAATTGGTTTGGTGAGCGCGGTCGCTTTTGCGCTGTTCGCCTTTAACGCCTGCGGCGACGACTCCAACTCCACCAGCGCTTCTGGTGAAAACTGCACACAGAGTTCCGCTGTTGAGAACGATGAATCATCCTCCAGCATCAATGACAATTCTTCCTCCTCTGTTACTTCCGATTCTGACCTGGAATCCAGCAGTTCCTCGAAAACAGAGGGGTCTTGCAGTAGCGGCAAGGACCCTGATGTTTCTAATAGTTCTTCGTCTTCTGAAGAAAAAAAAGAATCAAGTTCATCTGTCAAAAAAGAAGAAAGTAGTTCTTCTGTAGCGAAGAGTAGTAGCTCCTTAGGAACCTCCTCGTCAAGTACTACTCGTCATCTCGGGGGGGGATGTACTCAAGAAAACGCAAAGGCTATACTTGATGGAGAGTATTGCCAATGCATCAACGGAATTTGGGTTTTATACGTACCCCCCTCCTCCAGTTCTGTAGCATCCAGCAGTAGTCACGAATACAAAAAGAGCCCAGACCCGTTAAAAATGGGCATGTCTTACGGCGAGTTTGTTGATCGACGCGATGGAACCAAGTATGCGACCATTGAAATAACGAACAAGTATGGCCCGGACAGTGTGCAGATTTCGTTTACGGTGTTTGCCCAGAATCTGAAATATCGTGAAAAAATGACCCTGGCCGCAGATGAACAGAATGACGACACCAAGGTGGAAGGTTACTGCTACCGTGACAGCACGGAATATTGCGATGACTGGTATGGAGCCTATTACCAGTGGGCAGAAATGATGGCTTTGCCCTATGAATGCAACAGCAAGAGCTGTGCTGACTTAATCGACCCTGATGGTGATGGATTCCACCAGGGAATCTGCCCCGATGACTGGCACGTTATGACTCAGAAGGAAATGCTTGCCGTTTTCTATGTGACCGGGACAGGAAGTTATGATGCAATGAAATCTTTTGTATCCTACGAAGGCGGCGGACACGGCTCCAACAAATCTGGATTAAGCATGGTGGCTTCTGGACGAAGAAGTTATAAAACTGGAAACTTTGCAGAATATCATAAACTAGCTCACTTTTCATATCCTGCCGAATCCACCAAAAAACCGGAAAATTCTGCTTTAGGGGGCGGATTTGGCGCAGATGTCAATGACATTAAAAGTTCCACGCAATACAAACTGGATGGAACCCAGATTCGTTGTGTAAAGGACTACTAGCTAGAGTCGCTTAAGTAAAGCTTAACAAAAGAATAAGGAAAGTTCTTAATGGTCGGTCCTAGAGGGAAAATTTGCTCGTGATGACTGCAAAATCGGCATCCATCAACACCGCAAGATTTGCATAGACACATTTAACAGAGTTTTAATATGAACACATTCAAAAAAATCACACTCACCAGCGCGGTCGCTTTTGCGCTGTTCGCCTTTAATGCCTGCGGCGATGACTCCAACTCCACCAGCGCACTTGGCGAAAACGGTTCCCTGAGTTCCGCTGTTAAGGACGATGAATCATCCTCCAGCGTCAACGGTGACTCTTCCTCTTCTGTCACTCCAGGCTTTGACCTGGAATCCAGCAGTTCCTCGAAAACTAAAGGATCCTCCTCCAGTGTCAAAGGCTCTGAGTCAACAGGGGCGTCTTCATCAAGTAGAATAACAAATTCATCATCCTCTACTTTAATTTTGCCTTGTGAAGCTGCAGAAGAAGGTGAAATAATGACGATTTTAAAAACTGGAATTGATTATATCTGCACAAATGGTTTTTGGGTAGAAATACAATCTTCTAGTTCAGCGACATCCAGCAGTAGCTATTACGACATGTCGGAACAGTTCAATCCGGACATAGAATATGGCTCCATGACAGACACCCGCGATGGCAAGGTCTATAAAACTGTAAGAGTGAAGTACGGATATAGAGATATTGATTCTGTCACTATTTTTGCAGAGAATTTGAATTATGGTGAAATGATTTTAGGAGGGGTCACTCAAGGACGGGGCACTAAGTATTGTTACAACGACGATCCTTGGTATTGTGATAATGGATTCGGGGGACTATATAGTTGGAGCAATGCTATGAATTTTCCTGCAGCATGCGACAGCAACGCCCTTGGTTCTGCA
>JAZLFR010000014.1:0-1940 GCA_045615885.1 Fibrobacteraceae bacterium | reverse complement strand
CTCGGCAAAATCACCGGTTTCATCGAGCAGAACCCCGGCAGCGAGCTGCTCTTGGGAGGGCTTGTTATCTGGGAAAACAAGGATGGCAGCATCCGCACCGAACTACACTTCTACATGGATAGACCCGACACACAGCGCGTGTGCGAGGCTTTCGCCAAGCTGCCTGGGTTTGTCAAGTGTGAAGGTGTGCTGTTTATGCACCTCAGAACTTGGACGGAGTAGGAGGGTAAATTTTAGGTTGAACAATTCCGCAAAAGTAAGAGAAAAATGAAAGAAAAAATTGAAATCACTGTAGATTACGAGACCGAAGCCATACGAAACGGATTTGGACAGGCGGTCAGGAACGTCACCTACACGATAACCCACGACGGCGAGACCGTGTTTTCCGAAACGATGTCGGAGCGCATGTTCAGGGAGGCGCACACGCCTGTGCGCGACTTCCACAGGTGGCTGTCGGACGAGGAGAAAACCAAGGAAGACCTTATTCACCTTCCAAGTATGACAGTATCTGACGCAGAGCCAGTGCTGCAACCGAGACAGCGAAGGCTGCTGCACTTGTTGAGGTCAGCACCGCAGTGGCTCTCCCAGCTGATTTTGCGCTTCGCGGTCTGGCGCAATAATCGGAAAACTTGTGTTCTAATGCTTGACCCATTGTATTCAGACAGTCACGACTTGCAGTCCATGCTTCAAATCATGAGGCGGGCAAAGCGCAGAGGACGCAAAGTGGAAGTGCAGTGTATAGCCCAACCGTTATCATCCCTTCCCCGTGAATGTCAAGTGTCGCCAGAAGACCGGGAAGAGTTGTCCCTGCGAAGGACAGCTGTTTCCGAAATTCTGTCCGAACCAGGTGTAAATCTGAGTTGGTTTTAAAAATACTACAAAAACCATGGACGCGAAGCAACTCTTAAACGACATCCTCTCCGACATCCGCGTCGAGCTGCTCGATGAGTTCGACCGCAACTTCGAGCGCAAGGCTTTCTTCGGCAGGAAATGGCCGCCCCGAAAGTTCCAGAACAACCGAGGCTCGGTACTGATGCAGTCGGGCAAGCTGCGCCGCTCCATCCGCGCACAGGTGAGGGGAACCGCCGTCGTCTTCACCAGTTCCGAGCCTTACGCCGCCATACACAACGAAGGCGGCACGATAAGGGTGACAGCCAAGATGAAGAAATTCTTCTGGTACAAATACAACGAGACGAAAGACGTGCAGTGGAAGTGGCTCGCGCTGAAGAAGGTCGGCGATGTGATCACCATCCCCGAAAGGCGTTTCATCGGCGACGCGCCGGAGGTGAAGAAAATTGTCGAAGACATAATAAAGGAGAATGTCGAACGCGCCGCCAAAACCGTTTTCAAGCAGAAATAAATAAAGCCCCCGAAGTTTCGGGGGCTTTATTTGTCTTAGTCGTCAATCTCGGCGTTGATCACCGGCGTGGCCCGCACAAGCATCATGTTCGGCGGATATTCGCACCTGTACGCCGTCACGTATGTCACCTGGTAGCATTCGTATCCCGTCCCTGCCGCTATCCTCCTGAACGACCTCCGCACGAGCGGCGCGAAGTCGCCGTTGCTGAACAGGTGCAGCTTCGCGTCGATGGCCTCCACGAGGTCGATGGTCGAATAGGCCTCCGCCACCTGCGCCGGCGCCGCGCCCGCGCTCGATGAGGCAGTCCTCTGGTCGGCGACGGTGAGCAGCACCGTGGCGTTCGCAAACTGCACGGCGCGTCCGTCGTCGTATTCCACGCTCTCGATGTCGATGAGGCAGCACGGCCAGTTCACGGCCGGATATTCGCTTTCCAGCTGCTCCCAGTCCTTGTCGATGTACTTCAACTCCGGCACCTGCCCCTTGAGCCGTGCCTGTATCGATGTCATTATCTCCTTCTTTCTCATGTCAGAATAATTTCAGTTGTCTCGCGTCCTCACTTTCACGCTCCTCCTTCCCGATG
>JAZLFR010000013.1:0-26272 GCA_045615885.1 Fibrobacteraceae bacterium | reverse complement strand
TTATCAACTAATAATTTCATTCTTCCATCTTCCGTCTTACGTCTTCCATCTTCTTTCTGTCCTCTGTTTTCTGTCCTCTGTCTTCTCTTAACAGTCATCACGAGCAACGCGAAGTGATCCAGAACATAGCCCTGGATGGCCGCGCTCCGCTCGCCATGACATGGTAAGTTACAATTCCTGACTCCTGTCACTGACTCCTGATCAAGCTCTAGCACAAAAAGCAAAAAAAGAGCTGTTCCGCAAAACGGAACAACTCTTTTCTGTAGCCTGTAGTGAGCGCAGCGAACGATCTGTTCTCTGTATTCTGTCCTACATCTGACGAATCGGGAAAAGGCCGAGCAAGTCAAGCACATTCTCGAGCACAACCTGTGCGCACTGCACAAGGAAAAGCCTGGACTTTTCTTCGGCACTGCCGAGCACGCGGTCTTCGTGAATGAACTTGTGAGCCGTTTCTGCAATTTCCAAGGCGTACTGAGCAAGAACGCTCGGCTGATCCTGTTCGCAAGCAGCAATAATCTTGCCGCCCTTCTTTGCAAGGACCTTGATAAGTTCGTATGCCGCGTCATCAGTCAACTGAGCGTAGTCAACATCTGCAAGGGCAGGCGTGTAACCGGCCTTCTTCAAAATACTGCAAAGACGGACGTGTGCGTTCTGAACATACGGACCAGTGTCGCCTTCAAAGCTCATCACGGCATCCCAATCAAAACGAACATCCTTCACACGGTCATTCTTAAGATCGTTGAATGTGAGGGCACTGATACCGATCTGGCGAGCAATGAGTTCCTTGTTTTCAAGTTCCGGATTCTTAGCATCAATGAATTCAAGAATCTTCTTCTGAGCAGCGTCAATCACATCGCGGAGGAGGCTTGCTGTACCAGTACGGGTCTTGCCCTTTTCCCACTTGCCGTCAACCATCTGAAGGATCACGCCAAACGGAATGTGGTACATGTCCTTGTACCATTCGCGACCCATCTTCTTGAGCACGTGGAACACCTGCTTAAAGTGCAAGGCCTGGCCGAGGTCAACAACATAAAGGCACTTGTCAAAGTTGTATTCCGCCTTACGGTAGCAAGCGGCAGCCAAGTCGCGAGTTGCATAAAGTGTAGAACCATCGCTCTTGCGAATGAGGCAAGGGTTCAAGTCAAATTCATCGAGCATCACAACGTCAAGGTCCTGGCTCTTGATCATCAACTGCTTTTCGCGGAGCTCATCAAGAATTGCAGGGATCTTGTCTTCAAAGAAGGATTCGCCAGTGTAATGGTCAAAGCCAACGCCCATCATGTCGTAAATACGCATGAGTTCCTTGAGCGTTGCAGCACGGAATGCAAGCCACAGCTTGCGATAGAATTCATCGCCCTGTTCAAGCTTTGTAAATGCTGCACGGGCTTCGTCTTCCATGCCAGGATTTTCCTTGCTGATCTTGGAGAAGCTAGCGTAAAGAATGTTCAATTCCTTGACTGTCAAGCTATCAAGAGTTTCCTGGTCTGTCGGGCGGTTTTCGCGCAAGTACATCACAATCAGCTTGCCAAATGCGGTACCCCAGTCACCAAGGTGATTAATGCGCTCCACCTTGTAACCAGCAGCCTTGTAAATGCGGCTGAGGGAGTTACCAATCATTGTAGAACGCAAGTGATGGAATGCAAGTTCCTTACCAATGTTCGGGGAGCTAAAGTCAATGCAGACAGTCTTGCCGTTGCTTGCGGCGTGGCCGTATTCAAGTCCCTTTGCAGCAACATCGTCAAGAGTGGACTTTGCAAGGAAACCACGGTCAATGAAGAAGTTCAGGTAACCGTTGACAGCTTCCACCTTGGAAAGTCCCGAAGGAAGCTTGACCTGTGCCGCAAGTTCTTCGGCAATGATCTTTGGAGCCTTGCGCATTGTCTTTGCAAGGGAAAAGCACGGGATCGTAAAGTTGCCGTGGGTCGTATCAGGCGGCACAGACAAAAGCTTGAGAGCCGCGTCTGCAGTAAATGTACCGGTCGCTTCGAGAGCGCTTGCGATTTCTTGCTCAAATGAGTTCATCAGATTCCACCGTTTTCTTGGATTCACGTACAAAGTCAGCTTCGTTGAGTGCAACAATGTTGCCGTCGCTATAAAGACGATTCAAATCAATTTCTTCACGCTTTGTCTCTTCGAACAAATGCACCATCAAGTCGAGGCCGGCATCAAAAATTGCCCAGCGCACGCCAGCCTTGTATTCTACACCGAGGCTAGTGAGTTTCTTGGATTTGAATTCCTTGGAAAGTTCATTCAGAATGGCCTGCATCTGAGCTTCACTTTCACAGTTAGCTACGAGGAAAAAGTCCGTAACATCCTTAATGCCGCGAAGGTCCATGAGTTCCACATTTTCGGCACGAAGGTCGAACAAGATGGAAGCCGCGAGATTTACGGATTCCGGGAGAGTATCCTTGTTGATTTCAGTCATGGTGAATCCTGTTGTATAATAGTTCGAATATCCTTGCCCACGTACACGGTTGCATCCACATAGGCTCGTTTATCTTTTATGTAAAGTACATTTTCCGTCTTCAGCAATTTGGCGAGAGGCTTTGCACCTTCCCAGTCTGGAGTATGGACTGCAAGAATAGTTTCGTCCGAGTTCTGAACATCGGCGTCACCATAAGACACCACGTCAAAACCGTTGCGACGCAAAAAATCGCGCATGGCAGAAGACGCGCCAGAAACTCCACCGCTATTTCGCACGTCAACATCGCCAGCATACGAAGTACGCACTACAACTTGCGCCTGTTTAGGTTCCTCGCAAGCCGTTAGACAAAACACCAACGCACCAATTAACGGTAAAAGTTTCAAATTCACGCCTAAAAGATAGCATTTCAATAGCGATAGCGGTACGGACGATACCAGCAAGAATCATAAAAATAGCCATCGCAGTAGCTACCGTCGCTAATTTGAATGCGCATATTGGCATTTTTAGAAATTCTATAATCAAGAGCCACATAAGGAATGCGTAATTCCGGCTTCATCACATCGTCATGGAACGGATCAGGGTGGTTGCTTGGAGCAGTCGACCAGAGCGTCGTAGAGAACCCCATGGCGGCAGAAACCCGCAGGTCCGGCGAAACATGGTATTCCATCATGCTCAAGTAAGTCGCACCGCTACGAGCATATCCCCAGGAATTGCCAGCAAAGCCAACAGAGAACATGTGGTGCAAGGAAAAATCTTCGGGCATGTCCTTGCGCACAAGAATCGCCGGATCAAAACCTTCGCGCTTCCAAGGTATAGACTCCCCCGCCGTTTGCGCAAACGCAAACGAAGCTAGCACAAGAAATGGAAGTAGAAAACGCATGAAGTAAATATAGTTACTAGTTATGAGTTACTAGTTACTAGACTATGAAGTGTTTGTGCAAAATTAAAAAAACGCGCCGTAGCGCGTTGTTTCTTACTTCAAGATTTTGTTCTTGGCATCGACTCGAATGACCGTCGGCTGCCAGGACTTTGCCTCTTCAGGGCTCATCGAAGCGTAGGCCACGATAATCACCAGGTCACCAGGCTGCACCAGGCGGGCAGCTGCACCATTCAAGCAGATCGTGCCAGAAGCGCGAGGACCTTCAATAACATAGGTATCGAGACGGGAACCGTTATTCACATCGAGAACGCCAACTTTTTCGAAAGGCAAAAGGCCTGCGGCATCCATCAAATCGCGGTCAATTGTTATGGAACCTTCGTAGTTCAGATTGGCATCGGTCACCGTAGCGCGGTGAATTTTGCATTTCAGAAGTTCTACGGTCATCTTGGATTAAAAGCGCATCAAGAACATGCTTGCGACACCCTTATCCGGAGTCGGAGCAATGCCAAAGCTAAAGCGGTTTGCGTCAGGATTGTTGTCGTTCTTTGTGGAAAGGAAGGCATCGAGGCCAGACCACATATGAGCGGCAATTACCGGTATCAACATATACATCCAGGTGCTTGTTTCGTCATCTGTAATGGACAAAGTAATGGCACCACCGACACCGGCTGCCCAAAGGACGTCCATCCAGATAGCCTTGGAGGTCTCACCGGCAGTCCACTGATAAAGGCTTGGAATAAGGAAAGAGAGGTATGCAGTATTCTGGTTACCAGCTCTATTTCTATAAGAACGGTCTATATCGGAGTCTTCCATGCCAGAAGTACGATTTTCAAGCCATTCATCTTCAGAAATGCGCATACGCTTCCACGGTTGCTGCAAGTATTCGGTCGGACGAACGCCCTTTTCTACAAGTTCTGTGAGTTTTTCACGAGAAATGCCGCCAGCCTTCGCATCCTGGAATTCAGCCTGGGTCAAACCCATTTCCTTGTAATCAAAGCCGTCCCATTCGTCGGAAGTTGCCGTAGCGGAACCCACGGAGGCATCGTCGCCAGAAGCGTCACCGGAAGACTCTTCATAGGAAGAGTTGGAAAAATCGTCGTTATAGGAGGAGTTCCAATCTTCATCGTCGGCAAAAGCAAAAGAGGCCGCAAATAATGTTACGGCCAAAACGGACAATGCTTTACGGAAAACCGACATTGAAACCTCGCGAGATGATTAGTGCCGGGGGAGGGAATCGAACCCTCACAGAGTCTCCTCTACCGGATTTTGAGTCCGGCGCGTCTACCAATTTCACCACCCCGGCGGGGGAAGTGCTCACAAATATAGAACACTTTTCATATTTTGCGAGGGCTTCAGTCAAATATTTTTGAAATATTTAGGGATTTTTTACCGGATTATATTCCATTTTGAGCGGAACAAACGTTTTTTCGCCAAATTCAACGGCTTCGGCACGGGAAGCAAACGGCATAGTCTGCACCAAATAGAGCACACGATCCGTAGAAATCCGTTCCACGATCCTGGTTTCAATACTGCGGCTCTTGAGAGCTGCCACAAGCATTTCCGCATTTTCACGCTTACTGAAAGCCCCCACCTGGAGCGAATATGTTTCAGGGGCATCCACCACCGCCGGTTCAGCCTTTGCGGAATCAGCTTTGACAGAGTCCTGTTTCAACGAATCCTTTTTTACGGTATCGGCAACGACAGGCGCCTTGACAGAATCCACTTTGACAGAATCCATTTTTACAGGGACCGCCTTGGCCGAATCAACCTTGTCGGAATCCTGCACGGCGCTATCGGCGGCAAGCACAGCAACGAGCGAACCATCCTTCATTGCAGAGCAAAGCTCCTCCGTTTCCTTGGCCTTGTCCACCTTCATGAGCATGGCACAAACCTGCTGGAGCGTCGAACTGTTCGGGTTTCGGGAAGTTTCTGCGGCGTGACGAAGCGATTCACGGGCCTTGCCGTACTTTTTCAAATACATTTCAAACTGGGCTCGCGTCATCACGAGGTCCGAGTAGAGCGAATCCTGCGGGGAGACTTTTGCAATCAAGCTATCGAGCTTTTTGCCGGCAGCCTTGAAATCAGACGCCTTGCCGGTCTGGCTAAGCGAAAGCGTATGCCAGTACACGCAAGAGACCTGTTCTGCGGCAGGGAGTGTCGGGCACACTGCCGAATACGCAGCATTTGCAGTAGCAAAATCACGAGATACATAGGCGCGCTCCGCATCGGCAAGCGTATAGGCGTTCGAGAGCACTGTTACGAATAAGACGAGAGACGAGAGACGAGAGACGAGAGATGGGAGATTCACAAAACTCATTTCAACGGCCTTTTTTTTATTTCACCAAGGTTCCGCGAAGCGTCCAACCGCGAATGTCATCGATTTTGCACTGCACATAGTCGCCTGGCTTTACGCTCGGGTCAGCCGGGAACACCACCTTCTTGTAGTTATCAGTGCGGCCCATCATTTCTGCATCATCGCGACTGGAGCTGCGTTCCACGAGCAAAGTTTCCGTGCGGCCAAGCATAAGCTGGTTGCGTTTGAGCGTAATGGAATTCTGGAGTTCCACAAGGCGCGTATGGCGAGCCTTCTTTTCGTCTTCAGAAAGAGTCTCGGTTTCCTTGTAAGATTCCGTGCCCTTGCGCGGGCTGTAAATGAACATGAACGCGGTATCGTACTGCACACGACGCACCGCTTCGAGAGTCTGTTCAAAATCTTCGTCGGTCTCCCCCACAAAGCCGCAGATGATATCTGTTGAAATGTGGTAAAGCGGGTCTGCGCTGCGCAGCGCATCGATTACGCCGAAATATGTATCCATGTCGTGCTGGCGACGCATCTTCTTGAGCATGGCGTTACTGCCGCTCTGCAGAGGAATGTGAGCCTGGTGGCAGACCTTCGGGTTTTCAATGAGCACGCGCAAAAGTTCGTCTGTATAGTGACGCGGGTGCGGGCTGGTAAAGCGAATGCGCTTGATGCCGTCAATTTCAGAAACCCTATTCAAAAGCGAAGCAAAAGTTTCGTTGCCGTCCTTGTAGGCGTTCACCGTCTGGCCAAGGAGCATGACCTCCGTTACGCCGCGGGCAGCAGCTTCGCGCACTTCGCGCAAGATGTCGGCGCATTCACGATACTTTTCTGGGCCACGAACATACGGCACTATGCAATAGCTGCAGCGCTTGTTACAGCCTCGCTGGATTGTAATCTGCGAGCTGAACGGATGCACTATCTTTGCACTTTCGCCAGAGTAATTTTCGTTGATGTCAAAATCAAGTTCAAAACGGCGGCGCAGCTTGGATTGCAAAAGTTCAGGAATTTTGCGATACTGGTCTGGGCCAACAATATAGTTCACATACTTGAGGCGCTTGTATAGTTCTTCACCACGGTTCTTTGCCATGCAGCCGACAAGCACGATTTTTAGATCAGGATTGATGTCTTCCTTGATGGGCTTGAAATGGCTGATGTTTGCGATTGCAGTGGCCTCTGCCTTTTCACGGACAGAGCAAGTATTTACGATGATTACGTCTGCCTGTTCCGGAGTATCTACCGAGATAGCTCCGTCACGTTCGAGCATGGAAGCGATCATGGCGGAATCGTACTCATTCATTTGGCAGCCGTATGTGGCCAAGTAATATTTCATAGTCGCAAAATTAGTAAAAATTTTATTTTTACGCTTGTCATAGAGTTTACCATTGCCGCTGGAGCGAGTCGGCCGACAGCGTTCGAAGAACTAGCCGAGGCCGTTGCCGAACGCAGTGACAGCAACGAGCGGAAGGGGAAATGAGTAAACTCGACAACTACGCTAAAAATTGATTTCAAGCAAATCTTTGAAGTGCTCCACTGTCCGTTCCGGCGAAAGGGGCAAAATATTGTGCGGCTTGCCAAAACCGTTCAAAATCATGATGTTTCTGACGCCGGCATTGCGCGACACCAGCAGATCCGGCGTATCGTCCCCCACCATGATCACATCGGCAAGGTCCACACCGCAGGTCTTTGCAATCTGCAAAAGCCCGGCAGGGTCCGGCTTGCGGGCTGGTGAAGTATCGCCGCCAAGGAACATTTCAAAACGGCCAAGCAAACCAAAGTGAGAAAGAATCCTCTTGGTAGGAGCATGCGGCTTGTTCGTCAAAAGCGCACAGCGAAAGTCTCTTTTTAAAAATTCAAGAACTCCGGGGTACGGGAGGGTACGCTCAGTGCAATGCACCCTGTAATATTCAAAAAAAGCCTTGTGCGCATCGTCAAGGGAAACATCGGCATCGCCAATGGCGCGCATAATCAAATTGCGGGAACCGTTCCCAATGTAGCTCTGGATTTTCTCGTTAGAAAGCGCTTCTAAGCCAAACTTTGTAATTGCATAATTCACGGCCGGAGCAAGGTCCGGCAGCGTATCGAACAAAGTACCATCAAGATCAAAAATAAAGAACGGTCTGTTAGAACTCATGTACACAATTTAAAAAATTACAACACAACACTTGAATTTCTATGTTTTACACCATGAAAAAAACATTCCTTTTCTGTATGGCTGCTTTAGCGTTTCTCGCCTGTTCCGAAAGTTTCACAGATTCCCGCGACGGCAACACCTACGACATCACGACAATCGGTTCGCAAACATGGTTCGCCGAAAACCTGAAATTACAGACAAATGAAAGTTTTTACCCAGATGGAGACAAACGTAATTGCAAAGAATACGGCATGCTCTACACTTGGGCAGCGGCTCAAACAGCTTGCCCGGAAGGCTGGCACTTGCCAAGCAAAGCCGAATTAGAAACTTTGTTGAATAGCATTGGCGGAGCTGACTCTGCGGGGGCCGCGCTCAAGTCCACAAGCGGCTGGTTCAAAAAAGGTAACGGCAGCGACGCATTTGACTTTGCCGCCCGACCCGCGGGCTACATGTACCGTGGTGGTAAATTTGACGGCATCGGGGGCTACGCCCACTTTTGGAGTGCAAGCATCGACAGCGAAGAAGCAGCATTCGCACAATTTTTGGAACTCGACTTTAGCGTAAGCAGTGCAAAAATAAAAGCGTACGACCAGGGCGATGCCAGATCAATACGCTGTGTAAGAGATTAATGATTAGGATCTAGTGGAATGTTAGGCGCGTTCATGGCTTCGCCATAGATGCGGCTCATTCGCCAAGTGAATTTGAGCTAGCTCAATTCGTTTGGCTCATTTCGGGCGCCTTCAGCGCGATTATAATCTCTTGCATCTTGCATCTGGCTCTTGCATCTTAATTACCTCAAAGTGAGCGCAGCGAACGACCTCACGCCTCAAGCACCGAAGGTGCGACCTGATTCCTGTTCTCTGTCCTCTGTCCTCTCTTTACTTGTCATCACGAGCAACGCGAAGTGATCCAGAATATGGTAAGTTACAGTTCCTTCCGTCTTCTGTCTTCCTACTTCCTACTTTTTTCTGTGCTCTGTCTTCTATTTTACAGCACACCCTTGGAGCTCGGCACACCGCTCACTCTGCGGGACGGAGAAATAGCCATGCCAACGGCGCGGGCGAAAGCCTTGAAAATAGCTTCTAGGCAGTGGTGGGCGTCGTTGCCGTAGAAAAGTTCCACATGCAAGTTCATGCGGGCGTTTTCGCAAAGGCTCTTGAAGAAGTGTTCGAACATGCTAGCTTCAATGCCACCTGCGGTTGCTGCCGGCAAATTCACATTCCAAACAAAACCGATACGGTTAGAGAAATCAATGCAAACGCGAGCAAGGGCTTCGTCCATCGGAACAAAGTAAAAACCGTAACGTTCAATTCCCTTCTTGTCACCGAGGGCTTCAACCAAAGCCTGGCCGAGCACAATTGCGATATCTTCCATGCTGTGGTGCATGTCAACATAGGTATCGCCCTTGCATTCCAAATTCAAGGTAAAGCCACCGTGCACCTGGAACAAGTCAAGCATGTGGTCAAGAAAGCCATTGCCAGAATCGATTTTGCCGCGAGCACCTTCGTCGAGGTTCAATTCAAGTTTGATCTTAGTTTCGTTTGTATTGCGAACAATGCTGGAAGTGCGCATTAGAAACCTCCAAGAACCTTGCCACCGATAACGCGAAAGCGAAGAGCACGGCCGGAATTATTTGCCGGGAGCTTTGCTGCGGCATCGTTAATTTTAAATTCACCAACGGCATTCGGATTGCCGATCAAAACAAACATGGTATCTTTTGTCGTATAAGCAATGCGATTGCCAGCCTGGTTGAGTTTACCCTGCTTGGAATAGTTGTCGCTAGAGGCAGAACGCTTAATGCCAACCCAGGAAGAATCCTTGCCGTTAGCAATCAATTCGATCTTTGTCGGGCCAAACTTCTTTTTTTCTGCGGCAGGTTCTGCAGTTTCCTTGGAATCAGAAGAAAGGAAAATTGTTGCTGAAGCAGGCAAATCCTTGGCGGCAGCAACGGAATCTACCGCGCGGCGAACAGCGTCTTCATCGACAGCAGCGGTCGTGTCGGGGGCGACAGCTTCTGCACCTTCCGGCACAGCCACCGATTCAACGGTTTCTGCGGAATCTTCAACAGCAACCTTTTCGGCAGGTTCCATAACACGGGAGGTCAAAGCCTCGATTTCAGACATCTTGAGAAGAACGCCGAGAGCTGCAAGAATTGCAATCAGAATGATAACGATAACGACAAGCTTTGCCTTGGAACCGGACTTACCGTTCTTTTCGACATTCACAAAGTTACGTTCTGGTTCAAGGGCGTCAAATTCATGCGAATAGTTGGAACCGATTTCTGCTGAAAGATAAACGAGAACCTGCTTGGCATCGAGGCCAAGCTTTGTTGCAACGGAATTCACATAGCTGCGGAGATATGCTTCCACAGAAAACTGTTTCCAATCGCCAGATTCGATATACTCCAAATACTTGATGCTAACACTGGTGGCCTTTGCCAAGTCTTCACGAGAAAGCCCGCGAGCTTCCCTAATGCGAACCAAATATTCGCCAAGTTTTTCGTCACTGCGTTTTTCAAATTCTTCTTCAGCCATTCTTAAGCCTCTAAATTCTCTAAAATTTCTAAAGTCTTTGCAACAGGCAAACCGACCACATTGTAGTAGCAGCCTGCAATGGACTGAACAAGGCGAGCACCAAGGCCCTGAATGCCATAGGCGCCAGCCTTATCCATCGGCTCCCTAGAATTTACATATTCTTCGAGAGCCTGTTTTTTAACATTTCTGAATTTGACCTCTGTACGGTCAAAATTTGATTTCAAAATTTTCCCTGCATGTGCCAAAGCAACGCCAGAAATCACAAAATGGGCCTTGCCATTCAATTTTTCAAGCATGTTCAATGCGTCTGCTTCATCCTTTGGTTTTCCGAGAGCATTGCCATCAAAAATTACCAAGGTATCAAAACCAAGCACATATTCCGCTGGGTGCAAAATAGACACGGCAAGAGCCTTGCGTTCAGCGAGTTGCTGCGGCCAGGTTTCAGGATTTGAGCCAACTACAGTTTCGTCAACATCAGCCGTGCAAACAGTAAACGGCACTCCAATCTGAGTCAAAATTTCTCGGCGGCGCGGAGAGCCGCTTGCGAGAATCACTTGCTTCATTTTTCCTGTTCCACGATGGTATTATCACCAATGAAAGCACGACCCTGCATATTGCGAACGCTTGCGCTTTCGCCGAGTACAGACAACTTAATGTTCGAGGATTCAACAACGGTATTGCAACCGATAAGGCTGTCGGAAATGACAGAGTCCTTGATCTTGACTCCGTCATCGACCGTCACGTTCGGACCGATGGTTGAACCAGAAATTTCAACATTTTGACCGATGTAGCACGGCTGGATAATCTTGGTATCCGGGAATGCCGGAGCGGGCGCCAAGGTCGACTTTTGCAAAACGGTGCCATTTGTTTCGAGCAATGTTTCTGGAGTGCCGCAATCAAGCCAGGCGGTAAGCGGAGATGTCCTAAAGTCGGCGCCATCTTCGACCATCTTCTGGAGTGCGTCGGTCAACTGGTATTCACCGCGGGTGCGAATATCGTTTTCGAGCAGGTAGTTCAACGACTTGCGGAGGAGGGCAACATCCTTGATGTAATAAATGCCAACAAGAGCTTCATCAGAAACGAATTCCTGCGGTTTTTCAACAAGCTTTACAACCTTGCCATCGGCATCCTTGACAGCCACTCCGAAACGGCGAGGGTCCTTGACCTTGCGGGTCAAGAGCACATTCGTCTGCGCATTTGCAAGGAACGAAAGATCGGCATCAAAAAGCGTATCGCCAAGAATGATGAGAAGTGGTTCATCATCAGAAACAATCGGCATGCAGAGCGAAATAGCCTCACCCAGACCCTGCGGATTCTTCTGCAAAATAATGTCTGTGTTCTGCCAATTCTTTGTTTTTACAAAGTTCTCTATGCAGTCGGAAAGGTAACCCGCAACGAGTACCTTGCCAGAAACGCTTAAAGACTTGAAGGAATCACAAATATGTTCCAAAAGGGTCTTCCCCGCAATGGAGAGAAGGCACTTAGGGCGTGTAAGTGTAAAGGGACGCAAACGGGTGCCGGTACCGGCTACAGGCAAAATTACTTTCATATTACATAAAAATATAAAAAAAGAGTCTCGCCAGTTTTTCCGCCCCCCTTTATTGAACATTTATTTTATGTTTTTCTGCGACATTTACTGAAATATTTCCTTTTGACAAAGAAATTTCTAGATTTTGGCCACTATGTGTTTATTCTGCAAAATCATCAAGGGTGAAATCCCCTCCAAAAAAATCTATGAAGATGACGATGTATATGCATTCTATGACATCGCCCCGCAAGCTCCAGTCCACTTTCTCGTGATCCCGAAAAAGCATATCGAAAGCGCCATGGCTATGCAGCCGGAAGACTGCGAAGTCGTCGGCAAAATGCTCTACCGCGGTCAGCAGATTGCAAAGGACCTCGGCCTTGAAGAATCTGGCGCACGCTTTGTGTTCAACTGCAAGGAAGATGCAGGCCAAACCGTATTCCACCTGCACATGCATGTTGTCGGCGGGCAAAAGTTCGGCTGGCCTCCGTTCCCGAAGGAAGGCTAGGGGTTAGACGAAAGACCGCTTCGCTGGTAGACGAAAGACGAAAGAGGATTGTTAAATTCCATTGTTTTAGAGGATAGGGTTCAGGGTGTAGGGTATAGTGAATGTTGATTTCCAGTATTTTTAGAATCTAGGATTTAGGAGCTAGGATCTAGTGGAATGTTAGGCGCGTTCATGGCTTCGCCATAGATGCGGCTCATTCGCCAAGTGAATTTGAGCTAGCTCAATTCGTTTGGCTCATTTCGGGCGCCTTCGGCGCGATTGTAATCTCTTGTATCTTAACAGTCATCACGAGCAACGCGATGTGATCCAGAATATGCTAAGTTACAGTTCCTTCCGTCTTATGTCTTCCTACTGTCTTCTGTACTCTGTTCTCTGTCCTCTCTTTACTTGTCATCACGAGCAACGCGAAGTGATCCAGAACATTGACCTGGATGGCCGCGCTCCGCTCGCCATGACATTGTAAGTTACAATTCCTGATTCCTGTCACTGACTCCTGTCCTCTGTACTCTGTCCTCTGCCTTAACATGCTTACAAAAACAAAAGTAATAGTACTCCACAGATTTCCTTATAGCGATTCTTCTTTTATAGTGAAGGCGCTCTCTAGGGAAATGGGAGTACTTTCTTTTTTGGTGAAGGGCGGCAAAAAAAAGGAAAGCGCGTTCAAGGGTTCTCTTGACCCGCTTGCAGAGAGCGAAGTTGTTTTTAACGCGGCGCAAAAATCGGAGCTTCTGTTTTTGCGCGAGGCGACTCTTTTGGAGTGGCACGCCCCATTGCGAAGCAACCTGGAAGCGACTGCCGAAGCACAGGTGATGGTCGAAGTTCTATTGAAATTTGCACCACAGGGAATGCCCTTGGAAAGTGAATTCGATTCTCTAGAAAAAGCCTTGGCAAATCTCGATTTACAACAAACTAATCTTTCGTCTTCCGTCTCACATCTTCCGTCTAGCCATCTTGCCCGCTTTCTTTTTGAGCTTAGCGACTCGTTCGGCTTTACCATGGACCTCGAAAACTGCGGAGAATGTGGAGCAAAACTCAACGGGCCTCCTGTAGATTTTCGAGAAGACACAGGCGACATGCTCTGCAGAAACTGCTGCTTTACCGTTGCTACGGGCCGCAGGGCAGAATACTTGAGCGATTTGCAAAAGGTTTCGCGCGGTCAAATTCCAGAAAACGCAAGCCAAACGGAAGCAGGCATTCTACATTATTTACGCTTGCATCTTGGCATGCAGCAAAAGACTTTAAATTCCATTGCTTGGTTACAAGAGGTTAGAAAAATATGCTCACAGCAAAACAAATCCTAGAGATGAAGGCTCGTGGAGAAAAGGTCTCCATGACAACAGCTTATGATTTTGCTTTTGCAAAAATGGCCGAGGCCGCAGGCATTGACCAGATACTTGTAGGAGATTCCCTCGCAAATGTAATGCTCGGCTACAAGAGCACTCGCGAAGTCGGCATGACCGAAATGGAAATTTTTACAGCAGCCGTTTGCCGTGGTGCTCCAGACACGCATGTCGTCGCCGACATGCCGTACGGCAGCGACGACTCCCCTGCACTTGCCGTAGAAAACGCAAAGCGACTGGTTGCATGCGGTGCAAGTTCCGTAAAGCTCGAAGGCGCAAAGTATGATGTAATCAAGGCCATACTTGATGCAGGTATTGAAGTCGTAGGCCACCTTGGACTTTTGCCACAGACGGCAACCAGCTTTAAGCAATGCGGAAAGACCGACGAAGAGGCAGAACGCATCTTTAACGAAGCTTGCAAGCTCGATGCGCTCGGCGTATTTTCCTTTGTACTAGAACACATACCGACAGCCCTTGGCGAAGAAATTTCAAAGGCCGTAAAGTCCGTAACGATCGGCATTGGCGCGGGCGCGGGCACCGACGGGCAAGTGCTCGTGATGCACGATTTTTTGCGCATGCACCCAGGCAAGGTTCCGCCGTTTGTAACGCAGTACGCCAACATATACGACGCCGGCGTAGAAGGTTTCAAGAAATATATCGAAAGCGTGAAAGGGGTTGGTTAGGATCTAGTGGTTAGCCGAAAGACTACTTAATTAAACAAGCGCTTGTCATGGCAAAGCGTTTTTCGCCAGCGGAGCTACTTGTTTCGCATTCGGCACGCACATAGGCGTAGCCAAGCGCATTCACTTTCACTACCGTTTTTTCTGCAGCTGCAACCAGGCTCTCCGGGAGCAGTTCCTCTTTTTCAGCAAGATTACCGTTCGGCAATTCACGGCGCCCATAAATACGCACAAACCGAAAGGCTCCAAGCTCCGCGTTGCTCAGCGCATTCAGCACAAGCTGTTCTCCCGATTGTTCAAACCAGAGGGCAGGGCCATTGGTTATGTAAGTTGCGGCACCGCTCAAAAAAGCCTTTTGCAAATTTTGAACATTCAATTCGCCTTCAAGTTTTACTGCGGTGCGGGCAAAGCCAAACACATGTTCTCGCGTAGCGCGGAGCGCAAAGAGCGGCAATGCATTGCTCGTACTATCGTTCAAATCGCCATGCGCATCGTTACCCGCAATCGGCAGAATGTAATTCTTGCGAGCAAGTTCGTTGATCCAAAATTCGCGACCAAGCTTAAAGCCATCGTCCCAAAGTCCATTCCAGAACTGAAAGCCACAAACTGGATTTTTTGCCTTTAAGCAAAGATCTTCACGTTTCCAGTAGCCACGACGAAAAATGAATTTTTCAAGGGCATTCATCTGCTGGAACGGGTGTGCAGCGAAGCAAGGTGCGTCTGTCATTTCAAGCGCACGGTCAATCTTCAAGGTCGGCTTGTTGTTCAGCCAATAGCGCCCGCAGTCACCCAGCCCTGGAATATAGTTCCCTGTACCAAGTGCAGTCAAATGAACATTCTCACCTTTGGAATTGCCAACAGAAACTTCTTCACCAGCTATCATGAGCGGGTATGCCTGCAATGCTGCGACTTCACGTTTCAGGGAATCAAAGCGAGTGAGCGGTTCCGATTCTTCCGTGTAGTTCACGTGGTCGAAGGCAAAGTCATACGCATGGTCAGTGATGCTCACAAAGTCAAGTCCAACCGCCCGGGCAGCTTCCTGAAAAACTTTAGGCGTTGCGCCGAACTCCACATGGTCTGCAGAGTAATAGCTGTGGCAATGCGTTTCACCGACGGCAAAACCCGGAGCGCGAGGCAAGTCATGCTGCAACACGCGCACTTGCAACGGTTCTGCAGCCAAGAAAGGCAAGTTCCAGCGCTTAAAATTTTTTGTTTTGCCGTCGGCCCTTCGCACCGTAACTTGCGGCATGACTTCATAGAGACCCGGCTCCAAATCGCCGAGTTCAATAGGCAAAAATTCGAAGGCGCTAGAAACAGAAATGCCCAGCTGGACTTCCCTCTGAAACGATTGCCTTGCAGCATTCTTACATACAAACGAAAATTTGACTTTTTCGATTGTCACCGCAAATCTGTGAGCATCGCGCAGCACGATCCAGCATTTCGGAGCCACGCCGGGAACAAACTGGAACGGAGCGTCTACAATAACTTCCGGCCACTTGCGATACAGCAGGGACCAGGGCAACTTGAATTTGAAGTGCGTTTCTGCGTATGCCGGGCGGTCGAAAAGGAACGTGGACATGAGACTAGCGCTAATCGGCTGTAGGTTCTACTACCGGTGCCGTTTCAGTTTTTTCAACAGCCGGTTCAGCAGCCACTGCCGGTTCGTTTACCACAGGTTCCGCAGCATCCGCTGGTTCAACCGGCTTAACATCTTCTATCGCAGACTGTTCAGGAACAGGAGCTTCTTCTACTGGGGCCGGTTTATTCCAGGCACCAAAGCTCACGCGAATCTGCATTTGCAAACCACCCAGATCCCACTTGGCCTTGCGGGTCGATTCCGACTCCCCGGTCACTTCATCAGGCTTGTCATACAGAGGAACCAGTTTCGCAAATGTTTCCTTGGATTTCAAAGAAATGCTAGTGAAGCCCAAGTCTCCATAAACCTTGAAATTTTTCCAGGAACCGATCAAATACCCAAGGCTTACACCAAAGCCACAACCCAACGGGTCCAGTTCCGCCTTGATATGCCCCCATGTCGAATAGATTTCTGTGCCCGGTAGCATCCAGTACCAGCGGGCGGCAATGCTGAAAAGAGATTCCCCGGAAAGCGAAATGAAGCTGTTCGGGATTGCGAAACGGTATTCCAGGTAGAGAGGAACGGCTTGCAATGTGTAGCTGTAGCTATGCGTCTTGTTCAGGCGGTCGGTAAGGACGATGGACTCGTTATCATAAATGAAGCCAACGCCCGCACTCAAAAAATGGTCTTCGATAAATTGAACCTGAATGCCAGCACTAACCGGGAAACAGAGATTCACCTTTTGGAATGTCTGCCTCGACACTGCCAGAGTTTCTTCTTGCGTGCGGGCTTCCTCCATCAAATCTTTGTAGATACTGTCGGTTGCCGTCTGGAATTTTTCGCGATCGTCAAAGCCCAAAAAAGAAATGCCGGGCTGCACAAAAAGGGAAACTATGGAGCGGTCATGTTCGTCAATTTTATTTTCTTCGTCCGCAAAGGCAAATAATGCGCAAAGCAGCAACAAAAGCGAAGACAACTTAATGACAGAAGAGATACTCACTATACCCTGGCCCCTAGAAGCTGACCCCTAGATTACATCATTTCCTTGGCTTCGACCTTCTTCTGGTGGATCTTTTCCTGAGACTTGCGCACACGCTTTTCGTACTTCTTTTCGGCCTTGTCTATCTTTTCTTCGGCATTAGCCACCTTCTTCAGGAACTTTTCCGTATTTTCGCCACGTGGCGGATTTTCCTTCGCGCGGGCAAGGTATTCCCTGGCCTGTTCAAACTGGTCCAATTCCGTATAGCTGAGAGCAATCAAAAAGAACGCTTCTGCGCGGCGCTTCGAGAATGGATAGACATCTAAAAATTCCTTGAGGTAAATAACAGATGCCTGAGGATGATCCATCTTGTAATAGAGCAAGGCAGTCTGGTATTCGCGTTCTGCTAGGCGTTCCGTGAGCAAACCCCTGAAATAGTTCACGGAGTCAATCAGCGGGGATTCCGGGTAGTTGGAAATATAGCGTTCAAAGTCCTTCATGGCGACATTCGTATTCGTTTCGTCGCGCGCCACATGGAACTCCATGTTGAACGAAGAAATAGCCTTGCGGAATTCCGCCGTTTCAATGAACGGGGAACCCGGGAAATTCAGTACGAAGCTAG
Organism: Fibrobacteraceae bacterium; assembly: GCA_045615885.1. Lineage (GTDB taxonomy): Bacteria > Fibrobacterota > Fibrobacteria > Fibrobacterales > Fibrobacteraceae > UBA1765. Next base: position 8,770 of record JAZLFR010000013.1, on the reverse strand, counting down.
CATATTCGCCACGCGCTTCTATCCATTCTTCAAGGTTGAAATGGGACTCTGCAAGCAGGAACTGGGCTTGTTCCATGTAGCCTGTACCGGCACAAAGGGTAAGGATTTCTTCAAGCGGTTCCTTTACGCGGCCATACTTGCCGTCCTTGAATTTGGCTTCGGCCTTTTCGTAACGTTCCTTGCACATGGCAAGGCGCTGGCTAGGGTCTGTGCTGATCGGTGCGCTGGAACAGGCCGCAAGCAAGGCGATTGCAAGCGCAATCGGTGCAATAGTCAGGATTCTAAAAGTCTTTGTCAAAAAAAGCATTGAACAATCTTGTTTATATTTTTAACTTGTGGGTGCAGAGCCCCGTGCTCAAGATAATGTAAAAAATTTCGACCTGCAAAACTAATGATTCTTGCGAAGTATATACTCAAAGAGCACATCGCGCCTTTCATAATGGCCATCTGCGTCATTACTTTTTTGTTCGTGGTCGATTTTCTCGTAAAAATCCTGGACAACGTACTTTCCAAGGGCATTCCCATTGAAACTGTCATCGAGGTCTTTGTTCTGAACCTCGCCTGGATGCTTTCGCTTTCAGTGCCGATGGCAGTTCTAGTGGCAAGCCTCATGGCTTTTGGCAGGCTTTCGGGCGACCAGGAAATCACGGCGGTCAAGGCGGCCGGCATTTCACCATTCACGCTCATGCGCCCGGTGCTGCTGGTATCGCTTTTGCTTTCAGAACTGCTAGTGCTTTTCAACAACTGGGTCTTGCCGGAGGCAAACCACCGTTCCGTAGAATTAATGTCCGCAATTTCGAGAAAGCAGCCACATGCATTCATCGATGCCGGGCGACTCATCACGCAATTCCCCGGAGTTCAGCTCTGGGTGAATTCGATAGACCCTTCGACGGGCAGGCTTTACGGGGTGCAGTTCTTCGAGATTCAAAAGAAGGGGCCACCGCGCTTCGTGTATGCCGACAGCGCAGAAATGCAGTATGTTGACGGCGGAGCGACCCTGCTATTCAGCCTGCTAAGCGGCGAAAACCATGTGGTCGACGCCGACGCTCCGGCAAACTATTTTAGAATCCGTTTTTCGGCACAGGAACTGGCCATGGCAAACGTCAACGACCGCCTGGAGCGCAAAGGCCGCTCCTACAGAAGCGACCGTGAAATGCCCGTAGACATGATGATGGAAGTCGTTGAATCGGCGGATTCCACCTACCAGACGCTAATTGCCGAATATGACACGACACTGTTCATTAGCCTACGTAAAATCCAGGCAGCTCTTACAGCAGACTCCATCGTTCCTGATTCCGTTCCGGCCCCCGTAAAAGACCCGAATCTGGCATCGCGCACTTTATCTCGCGTAGTCAGCATGGAACGAAACGAGCAGCGCTCCATAAAGAACGGAGCCTCACGCCTCGACGGCGAAATAAAGCGGCAAGCACAGTACATGGTTGAAATCCATAAAAAGTTCAGCACATCTTTTGCCTGCTTCATCTTCATTCTCATCGGTGCCCCCCTTGGGATCATGGCCCGCAAAGGCGGTATCGGCACAGGCATCATTTACAGTCTAGCGTTCTTTGTCATTTACTGGGTAAGCCTTATAGGCGGCGAAAGCTGGGCTGACCGTCTGATCGTCCCGCCAGAAGTTGCCATGTGGTTTTCAAATGTTGTCATCGGAATCTTCGGCATTTTCATTACCTACAAAATGCTCAAAGACCGCTATTCCGGCGATTCAAAAATCAAAAACCTCATCCGCAAAATCAAGGAGTTCTTTAAGAAGAAAGACGGAAGACGGAAGACGGAAGCACTATGAAATTTTCACGCTACTTGACCTGGAACTTTTTAAAGATGCTCTTCCTCATTTTTGCGGGAGCTCTCGTGATGTTTGTCGTCATTGACTTTGTCGGCAATATCAAGGCGTGGTCAAACAGGGAAACGTCTGATATCATAGAATACTACAAGTGCTATTCGCCATACATTGCATTCCTTATTTCTCCGGTGGCACTGTTCCTTGCCGTAATCGCTTCGGTCGGCAACATGTCGAAGCACCTTGAACTCACCGCAGTGCAAAGTTCCGGACGCAGCATGTTCCGCGCACTAATGCCAATTTTCTTTTTCGGCCTGCTATTTACATTTCTTTCATTTGTTCTAAGTGAAACAATCATGCCGGAATCAAACCACAAGCGTTTGGAAATCATGGAAACGAACCAGCAAAAGCGGGAGAACAAGCGGGTCAAGGAAAAACGAGACTTTGCCTTTATCGACAGCGAGCACGCCAGCTGGTTTTTCAAGTATTACTCCGGTGTAAACAAGTCTGGCCGAGACGTATCGCTTCTTTTGAAAAATGAGGGACACTTGGTCGAACGTTTCGACGCAAAGAGAATTCGCTGGGACATTTACAAGGACTCCGTCAAAACAGATTCTACGACAAATGCGGACATTCCAGAACAGCTCGCTTCTAGCGATTCCTGCTGGATCCTTGAAAACGGTCACCATAGAAAATTCCAGCAGGACGGTTCCGTCGAAACGGAATCGTTCCTCAAGCGCCCCCTTTATGCAGAAACGACAACGCGCCCGGACGATTTGATCAACGACCATCAGACTGGCGACGAAATGAACAGTTCTGAGGTAAAGCACCGCATTGAGGTACTGCGCCGCTCGGGCGAAGACACACGAGCAATGGAAACCGCATACCACTATAAATTTGCAGGTCCCTGGACAAATTTCATAGTTTTGCTGATCGGAGCGGCACTCTGCCACCGATTTAGCCGTTCTGGAGGCCTTTCTCAGAAATTCGGCATTGGCCTTTTCTTTGTGTTTAGCTATTATATACTTATCCGCCTCGGATTGAAGATGGGAGAAAATATAGACCCATGGCTTGGAGCTTATGGACCTCACCTTCTGTTCGCGGCAATCGCAAGCATTATGCTATATCGTTCTTTCAGGCTGTAGGTTTATGAAGTCGTTCAACATAAGCAATTTTCTATTCGCTCTAGGCGGTCTTTTCATAGGTGCTTCCGTTCTTGGCGGCACATGGCTTCTTTTGATATTGCTCGGTTTTGCAGCAATCACCCTTGGCATTCTCATGACGGGCAGCAACAAAGTGCAGGAGCCGCCACCGACAATCATCACGCGCAATCCAACACAGCGCATTACCGCAGCAACCACTGCGGCTACCATTATGCGCCCGCAACCGCAAGGAACAGCGACCCAGCCGGCAATCAAGTTTTTTGATGCAAACGAGCAGCCAAACGAACCGCTAGGCCAGCTCCGCATGGATCAGGTTTGGGCAAGCACCGACGCCACACTATTCAAAACGATTACTTCTGAATTAAACTCCATCATTCGCCTTGTGCCAAAGGTCAACACCGCGGCATTCCTGATGTATGTCGACGTAGATAATTTTTACCTGCTTCGAGCAGCAAGTGGCGATGGGGCTAGCAAACTTACAAAGAACGCCCACATCGAAGCTGGCAGCGGCCTTTTAAGCAGGTTCTTTCAGCCAGATGTCAACCGCATTCTAGAAGGGGACCTCGCAGGCAGCCAGAACCTGCAAATATACGATGAGCAGGTACCCGTAAAGTCCCTCGTCGCCGTGCCTATTTTTGACGGCAACCGTCGCCAAGGCATTTTGATGCTCGACTCCCTGAGCCCGAACGCATTCTCAACAGAAATTGCAGAATCGCTCACGCTCATAGCACAAACTTTGCAGATGCTCTGCTTCAAGTCTTACATGTCAGCAAAGAACCACATTGAGCAGCAGCAGTATTCCGTCCTTTACAACTACCAGCGCCGTTTTTTCCAATCCATGTCGGTCAAGGACATTTTCCAGCAGGTTGGCCAGTACATCAAGGACTATATCCACTATGACCGCATGATGCTTCTGGCACTGGATGCGCACGACGAAAACCGCGGCTCCGTAATCATGAGCGACGGTGCAGACGCGGACTTTTTCAACAACTACGAATTCTCCCTTTCTGACAAGGGCCTGTTCCCCATGGCAATGCAAAAGAACCGTCCTATCGAGCGCTTCTTTACGCCAACGCCGAACGGATACGTAATCCGCTTCAAGGAAGGCGAACAGAAGAATATCGACTTGCGCTATTTGTTCATTTTGCCGGCATCGCTTTCTCAGAGCGACACTGCAGTGGCGAACTTCGCAATCGTCCTGGAAACCTACAGCCCCAAGCATTATTCCGAACATGAAAAATCCTTGCTCAAGGCAATTACCGGCACAGCCTGCTTTGCCTTGGAACGCGTACTCCAGGTAGAAAAGGACCGCAATCTCGCCACGCGAGACGGCTTGACTGGCCTCATCAACCACAGGACGATGCACGAAAAGCTCCGTCAAGAAAAGCTCCGTGCAGAACGCCAAAAAATCAACATCGGCGTTTTGATGATGGACATTGACCACTTCAAGAGCGTGAACGACACCTACGGCCACCCGGCTGGTGACGAAATCATCAAGGGCATCGCACGCACGATCTGCTCCGAAGTGCGCACTGAAATCGACATCGTTGCTCGCTACGGTGGCGAAGAATTCGTGGTCGGCCTCATAGACACGACGCCGGAAGGCCTGGTCGATACCGCAGAGCGCATTCGCAAGGCTGTAGAAAGAACTCCGTTCGACATCAAGCAGGCAAAGCCTCTCAACGTTACCGTAAGTATCGGCGCATACCTCGTTGGCCCGGACGATCGCGAAATGAAACGCGCCATCGACCACGCAGACAAGGCACTGTACAAGTCAAAGACGGGCGGTCGCAACCGCGTCACCGAGTACAAGGAAGGTGACGACAGCGAAGAAGAAGCCTAGTGGAATTTTAGATTCCGGGGGTCGAGATATAGATGTTCACCGTTGTCGATTGGATAGTTCTTGTAGCGTTTCTTGCATTTTCAACTGGCGTAGGCCTGTTCGTTTCTCGCGAAAAGAAGGGCAAGAAGGACTTTAAGCAATACATGTTCGGCGGCGGCTCCATCCCGTGGGTTGCAGTCGGCATCAGCCTCATCGCAACGTCCGTAAGCGCAACAACGTTCCTAGGCGCACCGGCCGACGTGTTCGGCGCCGACATGCGTTTTTTGATGTTCCAGTTCGGCGGGCTTCTAAGCATTGTCGTTGTGGGCCTCGTATTTATACCACGCTTCAGAAAGTCCGGCATTCAAAGCGCATACGAACTTTTTGAAGTCAAGTTTTCAAAAGGCACTCGAAAGCTAGCCGCAATCTTTTACTGCCTGCACTTGCTGCTCCGCACCGGCATTCTCCTTTACGCACCGGCGCTCGTGCTGGAGCGTATCCTTGGCATAGACCTTTACCTAGCCATTTTGATTACGGCGATCATCGCAATTTTCTACACATGGTTCGGTGGCATCAAGGCCGTGATTTGGACCGATGTTTTGCAATTCTGCGTATTCTTCTTTGGCGGCTGCTTTGTGCTCTACATAATCGCACGCGACTGCGGCGGTTTTGGCGAAATGGTAAACCTCGCCAGTGAAGCCGGTAAAACAAAATGGTTCGACGCAGGCCTCGACATTGCAAACGACCGTACATTAATTTCAGCAGGCCTTGCCTACGCCGTTCTTGAAATTGCGATTCGCGGTTGCGACCAGCAGTTCGTGCAGCGCTATTTAAGCTGCAAAAGTCCAAAGGCTGCGAACGCTTCAAGCATTTTGAGCATGGTCCTCGGCTGCGCCGTCTCCATTCTTTTCTATTGGGTCGGAGCCGCGCTCTATGTATATTACAGGGTTTCGCAGGTCGCGCCACTCCCAGAGGGCGTAGGCCAGAACGAAGTATTCCCCTACTTTATTGTGAATGCGCTCCCGGTTGGCATTACGGGGCTTGTGGTGGCTGCAATTTGCGCGGCAGCAATGAGCAGTCTCTCTAGCGCCATCAACTCGCTCAGCAACACTACAGAAAACGACTTGCTGGGCCGCGGTCACGACGAATCCAGTCTAAAGCGCGCTAAAATCTGGACCGTAATCTGGGGGCTACTCGGCATAGGCGGCGCATTTTTTGCAGCATCGCAGGCAGGCTCACTTTTAAAGAGCGCCCTCTTCTTTACAGGTCTGTTTACAGGGCCGCTCCTAGGCATGTTCGTGCTCGCCTTCTTCTTTGAAAAGACCAAGCCTTACGCAGTAATCGCTGGCGTACTTTGCGGCATGAGCTCGCTGTTTATTTTCAACGGAATCAAGCCTTTCGGCATCGAGCCGCTAATTGCGGGAGTATTTAGCTGGCCATGGTTCCCCCTCATAAGCTGTACGGCAACCGTTGTAATGGCATTGCTCATAAGCTTGCCAAGTTACTTGAAAAAGTAAGCGCTCCGAGAGTGCCAAGGTCCACATTCGAAAGCAATTCCGACAGGTTCTGGTTGTCAAACTTCGCTTGAAAAAAATCCACTCATTGTGCAAGCCACTTGCGCCTCCAAAAGTTCCTTGTCTTTGCCAGGGTCAACCGTGATGCGAGCGACGGCATCGTCAAGCACGCGATCGTTAAAAGCAGGGAGTTTGTCGCTGCTCCCGGCATGCTTCAGCAAATAGAGCCACTTGTCTTCAATGGATTCAAGTTCGTCTGCCGTCTTCGTGAAGTTGACCAAATCGATAATAATATACTTAATTTTTTCTGTTACCGGTCGGGCAGCGTTCTTTGAAATTGAATTTTTGCTGTAGATGCGCCAAGCATCGCGATAGTTTTTGTCCGAATTGATTAAAAAATTGCAAATCCAGACTGCGAACACGAATGGGATTTCGTAGCGGCGTTTTTCGCGCTCGGCAACATCCTTCGGGTCATTCGACGGGTACATCTTCTTGATTTCAGCATCAAAGGCTTTCTTTTCAATGCAGAGGAACGCACTTTCCTGCAAGATCACGCGTTCCACGAACGGCCGGACAGAACACTTCTGCATCTCGATATCAATGCTCTTGCCGGATTGCGTTTGCGCGTTGATGTCCAATCGCAAGCGAAGCAAATCCGTCGCGTGAACATCAAACTCTGAGTCCTTGAAAATCACACTCTTGATTTCATCGTCCGAATGCAAAATCGCATTTAAGAAGCTCACCATCGCAGCTTCGTTTTTCAGCAGTCGCTTGAAGCCCGGGTCAAGTGTCACGTCAAGGTACGTTGCGCTGCTGTACTTTTTTAAAAGCTCCTGCTTTCTCGCCTGTTCATAGTCAAGGGAGACTCCAAGCGTATGCAAGGCCCCTTCAATTTCGTATTCTTCTTTTGTCATTACGTTCTATTACGAGCCGCCAGCAACATCGCTAAACGGGGCCAAGCGACAGTCCGCTTAACCATGAATATAGAACGCTTTTTTCGCGATTTTGTGCACAAGTTTTTTGTAAAATTTTCGAGACGGGGGATGCTTTAGAAATGACAAACAAAAAAGCCCAACCTCAAGTGAGGCTGGACTCATCAACTATACCAAGAATGTTCGTCAAAATCACTTGCCGGTGAGGGCAGTAATCTGCGCCTTGAGAGCTGCAATTTCTGCAGTTAAGTTGGCAATTTCAGCATCCTTTACTCGATTCTGCGCTTCAAGTTTGCGGCGATAATCACCGGCGCTTTCGAAGCCCAGCCTCTGACCGATGCTCACAAATCCCTGTTCCAGTTCCATGATCGCCTCCTTGCTAAGGAACTCACACAAAACCCTTCAAGCCGAATGTTGCAAAAGCAAGCTTGCTTGATTTTATAACTGAGGCGAAGGGGTTTCTCAAAATATACTTTAATTTTCGCTACAATCAAATAGCGAGTCATTTCGGGGAGTTTCTGGAGCAAGTCCTCCACGATAGGGAGCCGCGCCTCGAGAGCCTTGGCGTCGAAGGCGTACTTCATGACAAGTGCGCCCAAGGCAGCCTCCGGGTTTTCTGCGGTGGTGCAGTCATCGTCATCAATGTCCGCCATGTTCACCAGCACACATTCAAAGGGCAGGTCATGCCCCTGGAACTTTGCGCGGTGGCCCCTGCGAAAGGCCGCCAGAGGGTCCCAGTTCCTGCGACCGTTGTAGATGATGATCGCCTTGGAAGGCATCCAAGGGAAGCTTGAATCGTTCTTGTTGACCATCACATTGAACATGTAGCGATAAACCTGTTCGAGAACAGCGGAATCGTCGTAGGACTTGTGCTCCAGAAACAGGCCTACATAGACTTCCTTGCGCTTTCCCTTGCCAACCTCGTTGCAGCTTTCTCTATCGAAGGTCTTCGCCTTGAACGCCACGTCAGCCTCGCCCCTTTCGCCCACGTTGTTGTAGGCGCTGGGCAAGCTTTCTAGTGTGCCCAGGTCCACATTCGAAAGCAGTTCCGACAGGTTCTGGTTACGCCTGGAGGCGATTTCCAGAAGGGAACGGGCGTTCGCGGGAACCGCGTAGAAGTATTTGAAAAATCCGTCGTGATCACGATTTTCAAGGGCGTTGTCGTTATCGGTATTTGTATTTTCCATAGGTATGGGTTTAGAGCCGCCGGCAACACTACCGAACGGGGTTAGGCGCGAGTCCACCTAACCATATTATTAAAACGCTTTTTTCATCATTTTTCGGTACTAAACTTTCGTAAAATTTTGGAGATGAAAAATGCTATAACTTATGCATCAATAATTTTGAAATGTCTATTTGTCGGAATCGGCATAGACGACATCAACAATTCAATTATTTTACCATTTTTTTCAGTGCTTCATACGGTATTTCATGAAGGCCTCCAAGACACTCAACGTAACAAAGAGCATCATTTCATATCTACGATACGCTTTGTATTATAGAAAGAGAATGTTTTAATCCCATTTTCAGAGAATCGTTGGATT
>JAZLFR010000012.1:0-5635 GCA_045615885.1 Fibrobacteraceae bacterium | reverse complement strand
TGGACTTGTAGATTTTTTAATAGAGGGCTTTTCGCAAGCCATATTCATTAATTTGATGGTTTAAATATACTCTCTTTTCGTATCGATTGTTGAAGTTTATGCAATAAGTTTCTGCAATCGGTAAGCTACTGGAGTCAAATAGCCCAGACTGCTGTGCAGGCGTTTGCGATTGTAGAACAGTTCGATGTACTTGAACAGGTCCTCCCTGACCTCATCAATATCGGCATAGGATCTATGGTGGACTTGTTCCTTCTTCAAGCTCGCAAAAAAACTTTCCATCGCCGCATTATCGTACGGACAGCCCGGAGCACTCATGGACGGCACTATGCCAAGACTATCAAGCATGTTGCGATATCCTCGGCTACTGTACTGCGAGCCTCGATCCGAATGGAAAACTAGGTTCTCATGCGTGCCGCGGTTCGCCACGGCATTTCCGAGAGCATTTTTCACAAGCTCCGTGTCAATGTTCTTGCTGATGGAATAGCCGATAACCTCCCTGTTAAACAGGTCCAGAACCACGGCCAGATATACCCACCCGAGATTCGTGCGGATATACGTGATATCGCCACACCAAAACTGGTTAAGACCGAAAGGCGCAAAATTACGTTGCAAACGATTTTCCGCAAACATCCCGTCGCTCTTGCCCGGTTTGTAAGGCTTAAACTTCTTGATGGCAACAGAGTATAGGCCGTTTTCTCGCATTATGCGCCGGAGTTTGTACTCATTGATTTGAACGACTCTTTCATTCAAGACCTTTAGAAGTTTCGTACAACCATAGACTCGATGGTGTTCCTCGAACACGTCGCGTACAGTTTGTACAAGGTCGGCTTCCCGTTGCCTCCGTTGATTTCTCTTGGTTTCCTGCTTTGACCACTGGTAATAGGAACACTGGGGTATTCCTAGCGCTTTGCACATCTTCTTCACCGAATGCTCCTGACGTAACTTGTAGACAGCCTCGCATTTCAGTCGTGTGGTCGCATAAAGATGTGCAGGGATTTTTTTAGGATTTCTACGGTTTCCCGTTCCTCGGCAAGTTCCTTTTCTCTTTGTTTTAGTTTCCGTTCCAGTTCACGGTTCTTTGTCGCAAGTTCTTCAATGGAGACTTTCTTGAGTCGGCGTTCTTCTTCGTATGAAGGCAGATTATTCTTCTTTCTGTAATCCTGGACCCATCTGCATACGGTATTGGCCGTGACGCCGATTTCCTTCGCAAGTTTCGTCGCAGACTTTTCACCTTTCAGGACGAGTTTTACGGTCTGCAACTTCATTTCTTCATTGTAATGGACTCTAGACATTGTTTTTTCCTCTGGTTGAGAATTTAACAATGAATATGACAGCATGATTTACCCTCTTATTAGATCACGCCATAGTCCATTATTCAATTTTTTGGAAAACCGATTATATTGGAATGGAGAACGTCGTTTAATTGCCAAGGCGATAGCCTTCAAAACCAAATTTTAACACATAAATTAGATGCGGTAATCGTTAGCGAATGCGATTAAAGGAGATCCCGGGTCAAGCCCGGGATGACAAAGGATGAGCCCGGGATGACAAAGGAAGCGCCCGGGATGTCAAATCAATCCGGAGAGGCCTTGGATTTTTTTCCGGCGGCAATGGCATCTTTTGCCAGCTGGTCCACAAGTTCGTTCCACTTGACACCGGTGTGGGCGGCAACCTTCTCGAACTTGACGCGGTGCAGGTAAGGCTGGCAAGCGGCAACATACTGCTTGGCCACATGGCTCTTGGCCTGCCATTCACCCTTGGCCCAGCGGGCAATGCCCTCGTAGTCGTGGCAAATTACGCCATTCTTGTCGTGGGCATCCAGCCAGCGCATGGCCTGGTAGCTGGCCATCACTTCGCCATCGATATTTCGGCTTTCGGCCTCGAAGGCGGTCAGGCCGTTTCCACGGGCGATTTCTTCGTCGTTTTCCGTCACAACAAAAGCCCAGCCAGAATAAGGATACCCCGGAGTAAATGAACCATCCACAAACACGCGGATTCCACCTGGGGCGGGAGCGACCATCCCAGAGATCCAGGCCTCTGCTTCTGCCTTGGATCCAAAGGATTTGAACAGTACACCCTTAACGCCATGGGTCAGTTTTTCACATTCATCCCATGTGGTTACGATTTTGCTTTCGGTTGGGGTCTTTATCGCGTAAAACTTTTGTTTTGCCATAACTCAAATTTAATATATTTACCCCGATATTAGATAGGAACGCCCGTGAAGCCTTCACTGTATTTTACAGACCGTTTTAAATACTTTTTTAAGCGATTCAGCAAAGAAGAATCGTTGTTCAAGTGGTTTGCGGAAAAAGCCGGTGGCGAATCCGGGGCATTCAGTTTTCCCGATGCGTTGAAAGGAAATCCCAAGACATTGGTGATCCTCCCCCGCGACATGGAGCACACCTCAAGATTTTTGCACGCCATGCCCGACGCATTCTTCAACGGATGCCTGCTCCTGGCCCATGAATCCCTCCAGTCCCTCGTAAGTGCCAAGCGCGCCAAGGCTATCTACTTTAGCGACTTGGAGTGCCGTTATGACGAGCCTGTGTTCCAGGAAATCGAACAGAAAATCAAGGATTACGCCCCCCAGGTGACCATCTACCTTGGCGACGCATTCCTGCCGAGGCTTTACCTAGCCAAGGTCAGCGGTGCACCTTGCAGAATCGGATTCTGCACCGAAGCCTGCTATCCTTTCTTGAACTTGAGCCTCCGCCCGGACAAGTCCTCCGAGGCGGCCCTCCTTAGTCAATACTACGGAGTCAAGTAATGCAGAAAGGTTTCTCCACCATCATCACCGAAAACGGCGGTTATGCAGATTTGCATCTGCATACCAAGCTTTCCGATGGAAATCTGGAAGTGGAGGAACTGCTGACCCTGTGCAAGCGCAAGGGCCTCCGTTGCATATCCATTACGGACCACGACAACTTGGATAGCTACAATCTGGCCGTGGAACCCGCCAAGGCATTGAACCTGGAAATCATTCCCGGTATCGAGATTTCGTCTGTCTGGCAGGGCAAGGACATTCACATCCTGGGTTACTACTGCGACCCCACTAACCTGGCCCTGAACATGGAGCTCCAGGATTTTGCTAAGCAGCGTATTACCCGCGTCAAGGCGATTATCAAGAAACTGAACGCCCTGGGTATCGACATCACCTTCGAAAAAGTACTGAGCTACTGCAAGGGCAAGGTCATCGGACGCCCCCATATCGCCATGTCACTGGTGGATGAGGAATATATCGGAAGTTTCTCCGAGGCATTCACCAAGTACCTGGGTGACGGGTGCGTGGCCTTCGTCGAAAAGAAGGGCCTCAATCCCCAGCAGACCATCCGCCTCATCGAAAACGCAGGCGGAATTGCAGTGCTAGCCCACCCCTACAAGTCCGGCGTCAGCGACGAGTTCATTGAGCAGATGGTGGAATGGGGCGTACAGGGCATGGAAATCTACACCCCGTCCCAGAAGGGCGCCGTGGGTCGCAAGTACAAGGAAATGGCCCAGCACTACGGTCTGGTGGGAACCGGCGGTTCCGACTTCCACACCGAGAGCGGCACCTACCCGCCCAACTGCACCAAGATGCCCTACACCGTGGTGCAGGCTTTGCGTGAACGTCGCGAAAAGTCCCGTGCCGAATGGTACTAATTCTCAATGGTTCAATCCGTCATGAGCGTCGGCATCCGCAAAATTCAATTGGCAGTTTTTGCAACGATTGTCTTGTTGTTCGCAACAAGCGCCTTCGCCGAAGTTATCAAGCCCGCTAAGTACAAGCAGCCCCATGCCCAGGATTCCGTCTACCTGTCTCCCAGGTTCATCGACCCCGCTCCCCGCGAAACCGATGCCGGCCGCTGGTCCATGCCCTTGACCGAAGTCATGGAACGTACCTACGACATGTCCGGACAGAAAGCTGAATGGGTTTTAGGCATTTCCGTACTCGGCAATCCGGAACTGGATCCCTTTGCCATGGGAGTGGGTTCCGTAACACGACGCTACCCTAGCAAACTGGCCGGACTTTACACCACCCGCCTTGGTTACGACGGAACTACCCTGACCCTGAACGGCGAAAACGGAATTTTATTTGAAGAGCCTAAGGGTGTAGCTGTGGACACCCCCGTGGTAGACATCAACTGGGAACGATCCGCATTCAGCAGCAACGCCCTGCGTCTCGATTTCCGCAGACTGATTACCGACTCCGTCACCTTGGACTTGGGCGTGTCCAGCCATTCCAATGTGAACTCCAAGGATTACAGCTACCAGAACGTGACCCACTCGCCGTTCTTTGCCTTGGGCCGCGACTCCAGCCAGATTCCTTTTAGCGGCAGAAACATTGCCATGAACAGCATGCATATTCAGCCGGTGCTGACCTGGCGATTCGGTTTCGGCAAGGCTTACGCCAAAGTGAATTTCCTTAGCCTGAAGAATGCCGACGAGACAAACGCTAAGGTAATCGTAGATTCCCTGGACCTTGCCGTCCGCAGATTCCAGAAGGGCTACTACACCACAGAAGTTAAGACAAGCACCTATGGCGCAGGTGTAGAATTCTACCCCGTCAAGAACTTGGTCACCAGCGCAGAAGTAAACTACGGCAACCACACGGTCAAGGAAGACTCTCTTCCCAAATACGACTCCACCTTCCTGGATTCAAAGAGTAGAATCAACTACGAATCTATCCTGGGCAGCTTCGGAATCACCTATCATGCCCTTTTAAATCCGGCACTAAAGTTCAATTACGAATTCCTGAATACTGAGGCTGCCGGCGACAGCACTGCGAAAAGAAAATACTTCCAGGACCGCGAAATCGGCTACGCCGAAGTTTCCGATACTTTATTCGGAACAATGCTTTTCCGCACGCAGGGCGGTTTGCAGCGCAACAGCTCCCTGCTTGATGTGGTAGAATTCTCCCCGGCATTTTCCGCCGATGTCATGACGCTGCTCCCCAACAATTTCAATCTGTACGCCTCCTTGCGCCACGACAACAAGTTCCCGGATGTGGGCCAGCTGAAGATTAAGGAAACTGGAAGACTTGCTTTTCCTAATGCGGATCTAGACTTCGAAAAACGCAACCGCGCCGCCATGAACTTGAATTGGCAAAAGCGTGACGTGTTCTACAGCCTGGGATTCCGTTTCGAGAACGTCGAGAACCTGATTAAGCCCAACTGGGTCAAAATGGAAGGAGTCGACTCCACCGCATCCATCGAAGAAGCCTTCAAATGGACGAACATTTCCGAAGTCAATTCCTTGGATTGGATGATGCAAGTTGGATTCCGCCTGGGCAACTGGAAGTTCTATCTGGAACGCGGTCAGAATCTTGGCAGAGAAGTAAAGCTCATTGACACGCCCACCCTTTACTACAAGGGAAGCATCCACTGGCAGAACCGATTCGTATTCGACCGCCTTGGTGTAAGCGTCCGTGTAGACTGGCAATGGTTCGGCGACCGCTACGACTGCACCATCAACAACGGCAAGCCTGAACTTGAGAAGATGGAACATTACCTGGCACTGGATTTCGAAGCCAGAATGCAAATCCTGGAATTCGAACTCTACACCCGTATCGAAAACTTCAACCACAGTATTTATATGCCAGAATCAGGATACACTCCTGAGGGGCTAAGATTTGCCTACGGCATCGTTTGGACATTTG
>JAZLFR010000011.1:0-66385 GCA_045615885.1 Fibrobacteraceae bacterium | reverse complement strand
CACGGAAGTCAAGCCTCCCATCGCCGATGGTACTTGCCCTTCGGGGCCGGGAGAGTAGGTCGCCGCCGGATTCACGGGCCCCCGCGCTGACGCGCGGGGGCCCTTCCTCTTTTTTCCCGGGGCCCGCCCGTTTCCAGAATTATCCGGGCACTCTTTCCTCGAAAATAAAGTATTTTGTAGGCATGCAAGAAGATTATTCCATTGCCGTTGCCCAGCAAAAAGACGATGTTGTCGTCACGTTTAAAGGTACTTTTTACAAGAGTATCGCTAGCGATGTAGTTTCTCTGCTAGAAAAGGCGATTGACCGTCGCGGCGTATTTTTCTTTTTCGATATTACGAAAGCTTCGTTTGATGACGAATGCTACTTGAAAACATTTGTAGAATTGCTGAATTCCCTAAAGAAACGCTCTGCAAAGCTCATTTTTATAGGTGCTGATCCAGAATCGTTGGAGTATTTCAGCCGTTATTCTGCGATTTTTGACTTTGCCGATTCTCGCAAGGCATTCCACAAGCAGGAACTTATTGGCCAGCTTAAACAGGTTGGCTTGCATTACACCAAAAAGACGGGTATCCGACTTACTCCGAGCGTGGCAATCATTTTTACGCTTGTTCTTTTAGGCTGGTTTTTGACGCTAGTCGGCATTATTTACACGCAAAACAGGGAACTTGCTGAGCGGAGGGCGCAAGTAATTTCGCTGGAAAGCGAAGTGAAACGTTCCATGAACGAAATTGAACGCCTGCAGGCTTCCATTGGACCGCTGCAAAATCTAGGTTTGCTTGGTTCTGCTACCGAAGAACGCAGCACTTTTGCTACGGTTCGCGATTGGATGCATTATTTGGATAGGTTAGACAGTACGCGTCGTGAAAATTGATCTTTCTTTAAAGCTTTCTGTTGCTGTTTTTGCGCTGGTTGCAATGCTTTGCATCGGTGTTTTATGTGTTTTTGCCGAAAAATATCATAAAAATGCAGAAGAATTTAAAGATTTGAATGCTAAATACGCTTCTTTGCAGTTAAAACAGCATGATTTAGAGCATTATGGCCTTGCAACTTTGGAGTATTACCGCATAGCAATGCTTCTGAACAAAATTTCGGGGAACAAAGTCTCTGCAGAAACGCGTTTGTTGTTGACCGAAAGGCTTTGGCAGATTTCAAGAATGTATGATATTGACCCGTTGCTGATTTTGGCTATTGTGCTTCAGGAGAGCCGGGGCAATCCAAATACCAGGGGGCGTTACCAGTCTGGAGCGGAGTCTGGTGCGTATGGGCTTATGCAATTGAAAATCGAGACGGCGCAGACGCTAGGCAAAAAATTTGGCATTTACATAAATTCTGCAGAAGATTTGATGAAGCCTGAAATCAACATGGTGCTCGGTACAGCCTACTTGATGCGCCTTATTGGGCATTATGAAGATGTGAAGCATGCTGTGATCGCTTACAATTTGGGGCAAGGCAAGGTAGACCGATTGCTTGCCGAAGGTCAAAAGCTTCCTACAAAGTATTATGAGGGAGTTATGGCCAAATATAGGGGCTTGGAGCGTGATTTGAGTGAGCTCCTGCTTGCTGAAGCTGTAAAAGCCGATTGATTGGCGTATGAGCAGATAAACGGCAATATGGAATTTCCATATTTTGCTAGATTTTATCTTGATGAAATATTGTCTTTTGTTCCTGATGCTTATCGGAATCGCTGTTGCAGAAATGCGCTACGATGTTTCGAGTTTTGTGGAGCAGGGAATGCAGCATGACCCAATGCTTGCCGAGACAAAATATTCTACCGAATTGAAGAAAAAACAGTCCGATGCACTTTTTTCGGAAGCGATTCTCCCTAAGTTCACATTCTCCATGATGGTCGGCCCGGCCCCGGGCTTGCGCGAGACGGTCGATGATTGGGGCGATACTGTCGATACATGGGATTTCAAGAAGATGGGCCCTTACTGGGGCGCAGAAATCCAGGCGGTGCAGCCGCTCAATTTGGGGCAGTATAAAGTTGGGCAAAAGGCCATTGCCGCTGATATAAAACAGCAGGAAATGAGCATTGTCGGTTCCGAATTGAAAAAGGAAGTGGAACTGCAGAGCTACTATTACAACTACCTGCTTGCATTGGAAATGCTCCGTTTGGCTCACGATGCGCAAAAGCAGGTGGACAAGGCTTACGACAAGCTGGAAACCGCTCTCGATGACGACGATGAGAATGTTTCGCAGATGGATCTGTTGAAGCTGAAGGCTGGCATGCATACGGTAAAGGAAGGTGTTTCCGATGCCGAGGCTGGCATGCGGCAGGTGATGCTTGCCATTCGTTTTTCGCTGGGCCTTGCTCCGGACGAAATTTTTTCTACTGAAGATACAGTGCTTGTTCCCCGTTCGGAACGGTTCCCGACGCTTGACGAGGTGCGGGATTTGACCATGGCGTACCATCCGGATTTGAAACGCCTGGAGTATGGCCTTGCCGCAAAGTCGTACCAGATGGATCTTGCGCAGGCGAAGCTTGCTCCGGAATTTTTCATTATGGGCGAATTCCAGTATGTGAAATCTTGGGCTGGCAATCGCGATGCTGTGCAGAAAAATGCATTTGCCCAGGACGCCGTGAACAAGATTGCCGGTACAATCGGATTGGGACTTCGTTACCGTCTGAACTTTTGGAGTGGCCTCGAAAAATACCGCATTGCAAAGACGGAATACCGTGCTTTGAAGATGAAGGAGCAGTACGCTGCCGAAGGTACCGTGCTCAAGGCCGAAGAACAATATTACAAGACTCTCGCCGCCAAGGAAAAAATGGATGCACTGAACGAAAGCCGCCGTGCGGCAGAAGCCATTTTGAAGGGAGCGGCAATGCAGTACGATCTTGATAATTCCAAGACCGGGGATTTGATTTCTGCATATACGCAGTCTGTGAACTTGCAGAAGGATTATTACATGGCCGTTTGCAAATACAACTTGGCACTTGCCGAATTGATTGCCAAGATGGGTATGCATTTGGCCGATTACAAAGTTTTAAAGTGAGGTGAATTATGAAAATTGCTTTGTGGATTACCGCTCTCTGCCTTTCCGTTACTGCTGCCTTTGCTGCAGAAGACCCTGTGCAGGCGGTGCAGAAGAAGGACAAGGAGCTCCAGGCGTTGCTCAAGAAGGCGAACCGCAGTGCCAAGGAAAGTGAACGCGTGAAGTCTTTGCTCAACGATTCCTTCAACTTCAAGATGCTTGCTACAAAGTCTTTGCCGAAGGGTGTTCTTGAAGCACAGCCGGCAGATGCGCAGGCAAAGTTCATTAGCGAATTTGAACGCATGGTCCGCAATTCCAGCGCAAAGCGCTTGGAAGTCTATAAGGCTGACTCCACGACTTACGAGCCGGCCAAGATGAAGGGCGACAGCGAAGCTCGCGTTGTGGCTCACACTTGGAACAAGGGCAAGGAAGCCGTTCTTGAATACAAGATGACGCTTGAAGGCGGCAAGTGGCTTGCCTGGGATTTGATCATTGACGATCTTTCTACGGCTCGCAACTACAAGGACCAGTTTGCCGAAATTCTCAAGACAAAGTCCTTTGCTGAGCTTACCGACATCGTAAAGAACAAGGCTGACCAGGCCGAATAAAAGGTCTTGATGCTTACCTGGATTTTATTGGCTGTTCTCGTGCTTGCGGGCGTGCTTTTGCTGTTCCCGCTGCGCGTGCATGCCGACTTCCAGGTGACGATGAAGGAATGTTTTTTGAAACTCGCCTTCTTTAAGTGGAAGAAAGAGTTCAGGCATGTTTTTAAGAAAAAAGAGAAAGTAGAGGTTGCAAGGCACAAGGCAGAAAAGAAAGAAGCCAAGGCTCTTGCAAAAAAAGAGAAGGCCTTGAAAAAAGAAAAGGCCAAGCAGGAAAAGGAACTGAAGAAGGAAAGGGCTAGCGCTCCGGCTGAGGTTTCGAAAATTGAAGCCAGTTCCGTAAAAACTGTTGAAACTGCAAAGGTGGAACCCGTAACGCCCCTTGCGCAGGAACCTGCACAAAAAATCGAAAAGAAGCCTGCCGAGTTAAGCACGGCAGAACGTTTGGGCGATGCAAAGCAAGAAAAAGGGAAGGAAGAAGAACTTAGCGACAGGGATTTTTTCACTTTGCTTTTGCAGCCGAAAATGGTTTCGCTTGCGTGGAAATACTTGAAGGTTCTTCTTGGCCGTACGCTGAAGCTTTTTAGAATTAAATTTCACGATTCCTTTATCGAGGGTGTCAAGGGGCGTTCCCCGCAGGAGACAGGCTGCCTTGCTGCACTGCTCGGTTCCCTGCATACGGTGTTCCCGGCGCTTGCGGGCTTTACATTTGTAATGAATTGGGACGGCTCCGTTGAACTTGGGGCCTATGGTAAGTTTACTGCACAAATCAATTTGCTTAGGATTCTTTTGTTCATTTTGCTTGCCGCTTACATTGCCGGGCGCGTTGCCTTGCTCTACTTTTTGATGAAACGCAAGTACAAGAAAGATGCTACGGGCTTTAAGCTTGCCTGGTGGCGTCGCAAGATTGTTGACTTTATTGCTGCGGAGGATTGATGCCTGCATTGACTTTGGAACGTTTGGTTGCTTCTCTCGGTTTTGGATCTCGCAAAGATGCCCGCAACATGATTCGCGATGGCATTGTAGAAGTTGCTGGCGAGGTGATTGACGACCCGTCTTTTGAACTGGAAACACGCCCGGAAACGATTGTTGTAGGCGGGGAAGAAATTTCGACAGAAACAGAAATCTTTGGAATAATCCACAAGCCGCTGGCTTACGAATGCAGTGCAAGGCCGCAGCATCATGAATCTGTATTTTCTCTTTTGCCGGAGCGCTTTGTGGGCATGGATGTGCGTTGCGTTGGCCGCTTGGATGTGGATACATCTGGCCTTCTCTTGTTCTCGAACAACGGGGCGTTCATTCACCAGATGGAAAGCCCTAAAAAGGGACTTCGCAAGCGCTATCGTGCACACCTTGCAAGGCCTTTTGAAAAGGGGCAAGATAAGCAGCTTTTGAACGGTGTATTCCTGAAGGGGGAGCGTGCTCCGGTAAATGCAAAGTCCGTGACCGCAATCGACGAGAAAACAGTGGATATTGAAATTACGGAAGGCTTGTACCATCAGGTTCGCAGAATGTTTGCCGCCGTCGGTAACCATGTTGAAGATTTGGAACGCCTGGCCATCGGCGACATTGTTCTGGAAGATAGCCTTACACCGAGTTCCTGGCGCTTGCTTACTGCAGAAGAATTGCAGAAGCTAGGGTTTAATAGGGGATAGGATTTTAGGATCTAGGGGTTAGACGAAAGACCGCTTCGCTGGTAGACGAAAGACGAAAGGAATTTTATTTTCCAGTGTTTAGGGTGTAGGGGATAGTGAATGTTAATTTCCAGTGTGTCGGCTGTAGGCTAGCGTCTGTCGACTGAATGAGTTTAAGGATCTAGGATTTAGTGGTTAGGATCTAGTGGAATGTTAGGCGCGTTCATGGCTTCGCCATAGATGCGGCTCATTCGCCAAGTGAATTTGAGCTAGCTCAATTCGCCTGGCTCATTTCGGGCGCCTTCGGCGCGATTATAATCTCTTGCATCTTGCATCTGGCTCTTGCGTCTTAACAGTCATCACGAGTAACGCGAAGTGATCCAGAATATGGTAAGTTACAGTTCCTTCCGTCTTATGTCTTCCTACTGACTCCTGATTCCTGTCACTGACTCCTATATTCTGTTTTCTGTACAAATAAAAAAGGGGCCTGATTCCGTTGTTGAAATCAGGTCCCGGGGATTGGGATTGGGTGTTCCCAAATAATAGATAAATTTTTGGGGTTTTGGTATAGTGGAATGCGAAGAAAAATGTGAAAGTGTTCTCTAGCTGTTCCCGCTTGCGAGAACGGCTGGCTTAAGTCCGCTTTTTTGCATTTCTGCGTGATGAAAGTGTTCCCAAAAATCAATAAAAATTTTTATACTTTATGTGAGTTAAACTAGTAGGATCTTAGAATGGATTCAGAAGTAGTTATTTGAATAAATACTTTCTGTTTTCTGTCCATTTGTATCTTATTTCTGGATTATGAACGTTTTTGCCTATTACAACTATAGAAAGTACCTCCAGGATTATTATGAGTACCGCAAGTCGGTACACAAGTATTTTTCGTATAGGTCTTTTGCCCAGAAGGCAGGCTTTTCTTCTTCTGGATTTTACCTGGACTTGGTGAAGGGGCGCAAGTCGCTTACCCCGCAGATGCTTCCGAAGTTTATTTCGGCACTTGGCTTGAATGAAAAGGAAGCTAAGTACTTTACGTTGATGGTTGATTTTACGCATGCGACCACGGCAGATTCCAAACAGTTGATTTTTGACCAGATGGCGGAACTTTTGCCGCGCTCCGTTCGCACGCTTACAAAAAAGCAGCAGGAGTACTACAGCAAGTGGTATTACGTTGCCGCCCGCGAGGCTCTTGCCGTCGTGAACATTACCGATGCGAACATCGGTGATTTGGCATTGTTCCTGAACCCACGCATTTCGATCCCGCAGGCAAAGCAGGCCATTAAACTTTTGCTTGACCTGGAATTGATTGAAAAGGACGAAAAGGGCTTTTATCGCGCTGCACACAAGACTATTTCTAGCGGTCGCGAGGTCGCTCCGCTCTTTGTGCATGGCTTCCAGAAGCAGATGATGGACCTTGCAAAAGATGCCCTTGACAATTACAGCACCGCTCGCCGCAATGTGAGCTGCACCACGATGAGTGTTTCTGCCGAGGGCCTTGAACGCATTATCCATAAAATCGACATGTTCCGCAAGGAAGTTGTTGAAATCGTGCGCTCTGACGAAGGTGAATCGATGGTTTGCGAGCTGAATATCCAGTTCTTCCCGCTTTCAAAGGAACACGTGGCCAAAGAAGATACTACATTAGAAGGGGAAGATGATGAATAAGATTTTTTCTCTTGTAGCTAGCGTCGCAGCGACTTTTGCTTTTGTGTTTGTGGCTTGCTCTGCAGAAAAAACTGCGGGAACCGCCACTGATACGGAAAATACAATCGCTGGCGTTGTGAAAACATCGACCGGACTTGCTGCCCGCAGCGCCTCTGTGAAGATGATTGCCGCTGTTGATTCCTTTGGCGTGCAGGCGGAAGTATTGGAAACTCTTACGGATTCCAATGGTGTATTTGCTTTTGACAGCGTGCTCGCTGATTCCTTCAACTTGCTTGTGCAGTTGGAAGATTCTTCCGAAATTTCCCTGAAGCAGGCCGTCAATGCGGAAAATCTTGGCAAGGATTTTGAAATTTCCTTGGCTAAGCCGGCTGTTGTTTCTGGTAATTTCGATTATGCGGATTACTTGAATGATGTTACCGTCGGTTCTAGCTTTAAGCTTTCTGTTCTTGGGGCTGGCATTGAACGCTCTGTGTTTGCAGGAGATACCTTCTCCATTGCGCTTCCGGCGGGCAAGTTCAAGATTGCATTCATTCCGTCCGACGAGTTCCTTGTGCAAAAGCTGCAGGAACTTGGTTATGCGGACTCCGTGATTTTCCAGCAGTCTTCTGTGGAACTTACCTCTGGCGATACGCTCCATTTGGGTGATGTGCGCTGGGTGATGGGGGACAAACCAGTGAATGTCTGGATGAAGGGCAGTGTGCTTTCTGGCTACGTGACTGATGCTTTCAAGAAGCCTGTTGCCGGTGCCTCCGTTCGTTTGATTACCGATACTTATGGATTTATGTACGCCTTGGGCTTGACTTCTGCTACAAGTGAACATATGGTGTTTACGGATTCCTTGGGCTATTGGGAATTGCCGTTCCCGAGCAGAGCCATTCAGGATAGCGTTCGCGTTGAAGCGACGACTGCAGATGGCTTGATTGCGGAATCAAGATTTGTCAAGCCGGAGGAGTTGAAGCAGAGGGAAGGAAAAAATCTTTCTTTGGATACACTGAAGCTTTCGGAACCGGCAAAGATTGATCTTGATATCCATTTGGTTCTTAGGGCGGAAGACTTTGCACCTCCTACGGAAGATTGTTTGATGAATGGGGTGGTTGTCGGTATCGTTGGTTCCAGCAAGTTCAGCCATATCGTTACCTGCGATGATGTCGTTCTGGAAGGTTTGCCTGTTGGCAAGCAGATGCTTGTATTCTATACGTCTGACTTGCCGGTCCTTAATATGCTGATTGAGCACAAGGCTAAAAAGGAATCGTTCGTGAACTTTATTTCCGTTGGCTTGGAACCGAAGAAAACGCTGAAGCAGCAGGGTGTGACCTACACGCCTCCGATGCATTAAAGCAGATTTTAGGAAGAGAAAACGGCACCGCAGAGCGGTGCCGTTTCTGTTTGCAAATCTGCAGTCAGCGTATGCTGCCGATTAATAGTTTTCGGCCTTGAGCTGGAAGTAGGCCTGTGGGTGGGCGCAAACCGGGCAAGCTGCCGGAGCCTGCTTGCCGATGTGGATATGGCCGCAGTTGCGGCACTGCCAAATGCAGTCGCCATCGCGGCTGAACACGATGCCTTCCTTGATGTTGTTGAGCATCTTCTTGTAGCGTTCTTCGTGTTCCTTTTCAACGGCGGCAACCATTTCGAAGAGCTTTGCAATGCGGTCGAAGCCTTCTGCACGGGCCTCTTCGGCCATGCGCGGGTACATGTCGGTCCATTCTTCGTTTTCGCCACCGGCAGCAGCGGCAAGGTTTTCTTCTGTAGTGCCTACGCCGCCTGTGAGCAGCTTGAACCACATTTTTGCGTGTTCCTTTTCCTGGTTGGCGGTTTCTTCGAACAAGGCAGCAATCTGTTCGTAGCCGTCTTTCTTGGCCTTGGAGGCGTAGTAGGTGTATTTGTTGCGGGCCTGGGATTCACCCGCGAAAGCGGCCATCAAGTTTGCTTCGGTCTTTGTTCCCTTCAATTCTGCCATAGTGATTTCCTTTTATTTTTTTTGTTTTATGCCGGATTTCGGCAAATTCCACCCTCAAAGTATATAAAAATGTTGGCGTTGGTTCATTTGCAATAAAAATTTTATAAAAGGCTTATTTTTATTGAGCATTTTTTTTGCGATATTGGCTTTTGGGTGCAAATTTGGCTATGCTATACTTTGCAATTCCCTTCCAAAGTAAAATCCATGTAAAGTCGAAATAAAACCTTTGCAAAGCCGCTAAAATCGGCCTTGCGGTGTGTCTCGGGGCTTTTTACCTTAAGCCACGGAAAAGAGCTCGAATAAGGGCTGGTATAAGTTCCGAGGTACAATATGACGACTTTTTACATCATTCTGGTTGGCATGCTTCTGATGCTTGCCATTTTTGATTTGTTCGTGGGAGTTTCCAACGACGCGGTGAACTTCCTGAATTCTGCTGTGGGTAGCCGCGCCTTTAAGTTTAGGACCCTACTGGTTTTTGCCGCTGTTGGCGTTTTTTGCGGCGCCACTTTTTCGAACGGCATGATGGACATTGCTCGCCATGGAATTTTTCAGCCGGAATTTTACACCTTTGCAGAGCTGTTTTCGATATTTGCCGCGGTGATGGTGACGGACGTGATTCTCCTGGATATTTTCAATTCCCTGGGAATGCCGACTTCTACCACGGTTTCCATGGTGTTTGAATTGCTGGGAGCTTCTGTTGCCATCGCAAGCATCAAGATTCTTGGAAACGACACTCTTTCTTTGGGCGCTCTGATCAATACCAGCAAGGCCCTGTCTGTAATCATGGGCATTTTTGTGTCGGTGGCCATTGCGTTTACGGTGGGCGCCCTGGTGCAGTATGTGACCCGATTGATTTTTACCTTCGGCTATAAGAAAAATTTGCGTTACTTTGTTGGCGTGTTCGGAGGCGTTTCCATGACCTCCATTTTCTACTTCATTTTGATTAAGGGCCTCAAGAACATGAGTTTTGTGGGGGCGGAATACAAGCAGTTCATTTCGTCAAACGAAGGGCTGCTCCTGGCCGGAATGTTTGTTGGTTTCTTTATCTTGTGCCATATTCTGCATGCCTTGAAAATCAATGTGCTGAAGATGATTATTGGCTTTGGAACCTTCTCCTTGGCACTTGCTTTTGCAGGTAACGACTTGGTAAACTTTGTTGGCGTTCCTCTGACAGGCCTTTCTTCCATTCAGCATTTGATGGCTGATAGCGGTAACCCGAGCGAATACATGATGGGCTTTTTGGTGCAGCCGGAGCCTGGCCAGTGGTACTTGCTGATGATTGCGGGCATTGTGATGGTCGTAGCCTTGACTACTTCCAAGAAATCCCATAAGGTGGTGCAGACTTCTGTGGCGCTTGCTTCCCAGAGTTCTACGGATGAAATTTTCGGTACGAACCCGGTCGCCCGTGCGTTGGTGCGTGCCTCCCATGCCGTAGCGAAATTTATTGCCGGTCGCATGCCGAAGAACATTTCTGATGCCATCGATAGGCGATTCAACACCAACGATATCGTTTTGGAGGAAGACGGAGCCGCATTTGACCTTTTGCGCGCCAGTGTGAACCTGATGCTTGCTAGTTCCCTCATTGCCTTGGGAACATCTTTGAAGTTGCCGCTTTCCACGACTTACGTGACCTTCATGGTGGCCATGGGAACGTCACTTGCCGATAAGGCCTGGAGTAGGGAAACTGCCGTGTACCGCATTACTGGCGTACTTTCTGTGATTGGCGGATGGTTTCTGACTGCCTTTGCAGCTTTTGCCAGCAGCTTTGTCATTGCCCTGGTGCTTTACTATGGTGGATTCCCTGCCAAGTTCATCATGTTCGCCATAGTGATTTTCCTCTTGATTCGTTCCAACTTCCTCAAGAAGGAATCTTCCCATAAAAATGAGAGCGAAGAACGCTTTGAACGCATATTGAACGCGGCTCCGGAAACCGATGTGTTCCCGTTGATACAGGTCCACAATCAGCAGGAATGGAGCGAAATCATCCACTGGGAATCGTATTGCTACGGGCAGATTATCAAGGGCGTTTTGCGTGAGGACATGGGCAAGTTGCGTTCTGTTCGCAAGCAGATTAAAATTCTCAAGAAGCACATTGAACGCGTTCGCCGTCAGGGAACTTTGTGCAGAAAGAAGATCAAGGCGGAAGATTTGATTCTCAAGAACTTCTTCCTCTATCAGGCAAATGATTTTATGGGCGATTCCGTATTCAGCCTGGAGCAGATCAGCATTCCTTGCCGAAACCATGTAGACAATAACTTTACGCCTATTTCTGAAGATAAGCGAAAGACCTTGCTGCGCCTGGTGCAGGATATGGAAAATGTCATGGTCGATGTGGCTCAAATGATTGCTGATCGCAGTTATGAAAATTACGATGAATTGCGGAATAGAATCATCTCTGTAAGCAATAAGATCAAGAGCATCCGCAAAAATGAATTGCTTGCGGAAGGTTCCTATGAAAATTCCGAAGCAGGCTCTGGCGTAAAACCTCGCAGCGTTCGGGCACAGATGCTTTACCTTACCATTCTGTATGAATCTCGCGGCTTGCTTGACTCCATAAATTCCATTTTGAAAGCCAGCCGTAAATTTCTTACCGAAAAACCTGGTGAAATGGTTTAAGCGGTTTGCTGCCTGTTGCGTGGATTTATACTTTATAAGTAGAGATTTGGGAATATGATTTTTATTGTAGAAGATGATGCTGAAATTAGGGCCATGGAATCTTACGCCCTCCAGAGTAGCGGCTTTGAAGTGACTGCTTTTGACTGCGCCAAGTCCATGGATGAATCCTTGAAAACTATTTTGCCGGAGCTGTTCATTTTGGACATTATGCTCCCCGGTGAAGACGGCCTCAGCATTTTGAAGCGCCTGCGAGCTCAGGCTCGAACCGCCAATGTTCCTGTCATCATGCTAACTGCAAAGAGTACGGAACTTGACAAGGTGAAGGGACTGGATTTGGGTGCTGACGATTACATTGCAAAGCCCTTTGGTATTCTGGAATTCATTTCTCGCGTAAAGGCGATGCTGCGCCGCAGCGGTGCCCATGTGGAGCCCGAATCTGCTACGAAAATTTTGGAAGTGGGCTGCGTTCGGCTGGATGATGAACGTCATATCGTAATGTCGGCGGAGAATGCCGTAGAACTTACTTATAAGGAATTTGAACTGCTGAAACTTCTGATGACTCATCCGGGACTCGTGTATTCACGCCAGCAGATTCTTGAAAAAATTTGGGGCATTGATTTTGATATGGATACCCGCACCGTGGATATGCATATCAAGACGCTTCGCCAAAAGCTTGGGGAACAGGGAAATATTATCCAGACTGTTCGAAATGTTGGATACAAGGCGGTAGGCGGCTAATGAAGAATCGTATTCGTTTAAGCCTCATTTATGTAGGCGTTTTGGCAGCCCTCTTTGCGGTGTATTTTACATCCCAGGTTTTTGAAGGTGAAATGACGGAACAGCTTCGCAGTCATTTGCGAGAAGAATCCCGTTTGATTGAGCAGGCCTATGGCATGGTGGCAGATTCAGCCGGAGCTCCGGGCTTTAATCTGGAAAACTTTGATAGTGAAAACTTGCGCATTACCTTGATCGATGCCGATGGTGCGGTGCTTTATGAAAGCGACGCTGTTGCTGGCAAGATGGATAACCATAAGGATCGCCCGGAAATTGCCGATGCATTGCAAAAAGGCTTTGGTGAAAACTTGCGCTATTCCATTACTTTGGATGCAAAGGTTTTCTTTTATGCGAAGAAACTTTCTGACGGAAAAATTCTTCGCCTGGGGACCCGCCAAACCAGCCTGCAGAAGATTTTTTCTGCAACTACGCCTTATCTGCTAGCGCTTCTGTTTGCCATTGTGGTCCTTTCCATTCTGATTGCCTTTGGTCTTAGCAAGGCTTTTGTTAGGCCGATCCAGAAGCTTGCAGAAAACATTGGAACTCCAGAAATTCTAGATGACGAGGGAACCTATAAAGAAATTGCTCCGTTGGTAAAAACTATCCAGAAACAGAATCGCGAATTGCAGGTGACCGTGGAACTCCTTTCTAAGGAAAAGGAAAAAACGGCCCGCATGAAGGATGAGTTTACGGCTAACGCGTCCCATGAGTTGAAGACTCCGCTGACTTCGATTTCGGGCTATGCAGAGCTTATTGAAAATGGAATTGCAAAGCCGGAAGATGTGAAGGGATTTGCTTCTAAAATCCATAAGGAAGCGGGGCGCCTGCTGAACATTGCGAATGACATCATGACCCTTTCGAAATTGGATGAACCGGGCCATGGCACCATGGATTTGAAAGAAACTATAGGCTTGTGGGAAACGGCCACCCAATGTATTGAAGAATTGACGCTGAACGCCAACAAGAAAAATATTTTGTTGTCTGTTGACGGGGATCCCTCTGTAGAAATCAAGGGCAATGGAAAGCTGATTTTCGAGATGGTTTATAACCTTGTCGATAATGCAATTCGCTACACTGAGATTGGCGGCAGGGTGACGCTCCTTGTATTAGGCCGTAGTATCTCGGTGAAGGACAACGGCATCGGTATTCCAGAAGAATGCCAGTCCCGCGTTTTTGAACGCTTCTATCGCGTAGATAAGAGCCGCTCCAAGGAAACAGGGGGCACTGGCCTCGGGCTTTCCATCGTAAAGCACATCGCCGAAGTGCATGACGCAAAAATCCACTTGAAATCTATCGTTGGTTCCGGTACCGAGGTGACAGTAGAATTCTAGGGAGCATTTTACCTTGACTTTACCCGTTTGCCCGGGTGCATTTTACAGAGCGTTTTTAAATATAGCGTACTATGAAAAAATACGCTATTATAGATATCGGCTCCAATACAATCCGGCTCTGTGTCTATAAGGTCACGGATGTCGGTTTTTCTTTAGTTGCCAAAAAGCGTAGTGTGGCGGGCCTTGCTTCCTATGTAGATAAAAAAGGCGATTTGTGCGAAGACGGAATCAAGAAACTGATTGCCGTTCTTGAAAGTTTCAAGGCTGTTTATGAACCGCTGAAGGTAACGAAGGTGTTGCCTTTTGCGACTGCGAGTTTGCGCCTCGTAAAAAACAGGGAGCAAATTGTCAAGCGTATTCGAAAAGAGACTGGCCTCAGTGTCAAGGTTTTGCGCGGCAGCGAAGAGGCGAAGCTGAGTTTCGAGGGGGCTCGCAGCAATCTGGGGTTGAAAAGCGGTCTGCTGGTGGATATCGGCGGAGCCAGTACGGAATTGGTCTATTTTAAGAATGAAAATTTGGTGAAGGCGTATTCCTTTCCCTTGGGCTCATTGAGTTGCTATGAGCGTTATGTGAGCCGTGTCATTCCCACGCGGATTGAGCAGGAACGAATTAAGCGGGATATTTTGGAAGCCATGGATGTGGTGGACTTGCCTGATTCCGCCAATAAGCTTCCAATCGTTTGCGTGGGCGGCAGTGTGCGCAATGCGGGCAAAATTTATCAGACGATTTATGGCGAATCTGAAAATGAAATGTCTTACGAAAATCTCAAGGATATTTTGCAACAGTTCCGTGCCGAAAAGAAGGAATACCTGGACATCATTTTGAAGGTGGCTCCCCACCGAATTCACACACTAATTCCCGGCATGATTATTCTCAAGACCATCGCTAAGTACTTCAAGAGCAAAAAACTGATCATTAGCAAGTATGGAATTCGCGAAGGTTATTTCCTATCACAACTAAACAAATAGGTAAATTATGAAACAAGTTTCTTGCACACAAAACCGCGAACTTTCCTGGCTTCGCTTTAACGAACGCGTGTTGGACGAGGCTAACGACGAAACCGTTCCTCTGCTGGAACGTTTGAAGTTTGCATCAATTTTCACATCGAATCTGGACGAGTTCTATATGATTCGCGTGGGCATTCTTTTTGAACTTGCCGCAGAGAAAAAGGACTGGCGCGATAATAAGAGCAAGATGACTCCCCGCGAACAGCTGGATGCCATCTTTAAGGAAACCGCAAGGCTTTACAAGCGCAAGGATAAAACTTTCGAGCTTCTGAATAAGGAACTTGCAAAGAACGGTGTTGAATTTTCCTATTACAAGGATTGCTCCAAGCAGGAAAAGAAATTCCTGTTTGGCGTTTTCAATAATTCCGTTTTGCCGCTGCTGTCTCCGCAGATTGTGGATGCGCGCCACCCGACGCCTAATCTGCAGACGAAGATTCCCTACATTTTCGTGACGCTGAAGGGTGCAAAATCCAACCGGATCGGCATTGTGCCCGTGCCCACCACACTTCCCGAAATTATGCCTACGGGAGAAGATTCCAAGCGCTTTGTATTTACGGAAGACCTGATTCTTGAATTTGCGCCTACCATTTTCTCCATGTACAAAATCAGCGATAGAAATATCGTTTGCGTCACCCGCAATGGCGACTTGACGACAGACGAGGAGTCTGACGGTTCTGAAGATTTTAGAAACCAGATGAGAACGATCCTCAAGAAACGCCGCCTGAGTTCCATTACCCGCGTAGAAGCGGTAAGGCCCTTGAACAGCGATCTGGAAAAGTTTATCCTGCAGAAATTGAATGCTGACAAAAAGCAGATTTTCATTACCTCTGCTCCGCTGAAGATGAAATTCCCTTACAGCTTCGGAGATATGCTCCCTCGCGAACTGGTGACGAAACTTTCCTACCATCCCTTTGCTCCTGCAGATTCAAAAACGATTAGTACGAATTTGCCTATCAGCAAGCAGGTGGCTGCAAAGGATTTGCTGCTGTTCTATCCGTACGAAAAAATGGATCCGTTCCTGCAGTTGGTAAAGGAAGCTGCGGAAGATTCCAACACCATTTCCATCAAGATTACCATCTACCGTTTGGCAAGTCGCGCCAAATTGGTGGATTACCTTTGCCGAGCCGCTGAAAATGGCGTTGAGGTGACTACGCTTATTGAACTTCGCGCCCGCTTTGACGAGCAGAATAATATCGACTGGTCGGAGCGCCTTGAAGATGCGGGATGCCGCGTGCTGTATGGGCTTGAAGGCTACAAGGTTCACAGCAAGATTTGCCTGATTACAAAGCGAGTTGGCGGAAAAATCCAGCACATCACTCAAATCGGAACAGGCAATTATAACGAAAAGACCTGCAAGCTTTATACGGATCTTTCCTACATCACCGCCGATCCTCAAATCGGTAAGGATGCCATGGAGTTTTTCAAGAACGTTTCCATTGGCAATCAGGATGGAAAGTATTCGAAGCTGCTGGTTGCGCCCACGGGGTTGAAGTCGGGAATCCTGCACTTAATGGATGGTGAAATCGCCAAGGGTGCCGACGGATTTATTCTGATCAAGATGAATTCCCTGACCGATGTGGATGTCATCAATAAACTGGTGGAAGCAAGCAAGGCCGGCGTTCAGGTGGAACTGATCATTCGCGGTATTTGCTGCCTGCTGCCGGGAATCGAAGGCTTGACAGAAAACATTCATGTGCGTAGCATTGTGGGACAGTTCCTGGAACATTCCCGCATCTACATCTTCGGCAAGAAGGCAAGCCGCAAATACTTCATCGGCTCTGCAGACATGATGACCCGCAATACGGAATGCCGCGTGGAAATCTTGACTCCCATCAAGACTCCTGAAATTGTCAGGCGCCTGCAGCACATCGTAGATGTGATGATGGCCGACAACACCAAGGCACGCATGATGCTTCCTACCGGCAAGTACATCGCTGTCGCCGGTGACGGCCCTCGCGTTTGCGCCCAGGATGTCTTTATTCAGGAAGCGAATGGCTAATTGGGCGATTCCCCGGCTCCATTCCTTTGTGTCACCCTGAGCGGAGCACCGCGAAGTCGAAGGGCCTAGCATTCAATAGGACCTCCTTTCCGCCTGTGAACTCGTGTTTTACAGGCGGTTTTGTGTTACTCTCGACTTTTGTATATAGTAAATCAGCTTTTTTGAAAATGTCAATCTACTTTATCGGGATTTTTTCTTGGTTTTTTCATACGGCCGATTTCCCTGCGGCGTTCCCTTTGTTCCTCAGTTAAGTTTCGAGGACCTGTGCCTCGCGTTTTCAGTTTGTCCTTGTACTCTTCTACTAACAACCTTATGCTGTCTGAAATGATGTAAAGATCATCAAGATCCTTCTGGTTATTGTTCTTTCGAATATTCTCAACGGTTTTGCACAATGCGTCGGACAGCAAACGGAGCCTGCGCTGGCCTCCAGCATCTTTTTCACTTTTCAAAATTTCATTAATACGATCTTGGCAAACATCCCAAGTCAAGTTCAAATCGCTTAAAATACCCCGTTCCTTACACAAAGCGTTAAAATCCCTACCATGATCGTCAATACCATAAGCTTCTGCAACTTTTTTGGCAA
The DNA here is from genome assembly GCA_045615885.1 of Fibrobacteraceae bacterium. Lineage (GTDB taxonomy): Bacteria > Fibrobacterota > Fibrobacteria > Fibrobacterales > Fibrobacteraceae > UBA1765. The sequence continues at coordinate 49,243 of JAZLFR010000011.1, read as the reverse complement.
GGGCAGCGGATGAAAATATGATGGTTTCAGGACAAAGAGTGTCAATCACATTTTTTAGCATATCGATTGAGCGCTTCAAGTCTTCTTCTACAAAGTAATCTTCCATGACATTTTCTTTAATCGCGTCGTGAATGCCACCTGAAGAAGAAAATACAACTGGCCTCATAAAGAATCTATGAATAGCGATGTCGTCTATAGAGCAACCTGCTTTTCTCATTGGAATAGAAAGATTTTCCTCAAAAGTATTACTCGTTGAACCGTTTTTGCTATCTGCCTTAGCTTTTGCCGCAGCAACTGCAGCCATCACTGGTGCGAAAAGGCCAAGTCCAGCAACCAGCCCAAGACCAGCTGCCGCACCTACGGCATAGGCGGCTGTTTTCGCTCCCCCATTCGATTCCATAGCCTTTTTTACATTCCCTGCAGTACTTACAACGCTGATTTCGGCTTCTTGTTCATCTGTAAGCTGAAGACCCGAATAAAACTTTTCAGGATTTTCATAAGATTCAAACGGAGTGTCTACAGTACTGAGGGTGCTGTTCTTTTTTATTAGCAAGGAACTCGCGATAATAAGAGTTCCATTATAATTTTCACCGATAAAGGGGCGCAGGCCTGTCGGAATTTTCTTCTCTCTATAGTCGGAAATCAGTTTTTTGTCGAATCTTTGGTTCATGAGGTATCCTTTTTTTTGTCAAATATAGTAAAATGGTTGATAGTTAAAAGAAAAAACTTTTGTTTTTTTTTCTAAAATCTATTGACGACGATTTGATGACTTACTATATTACGACAAAAAGTAATTTGAAATTACTTTGCAAGTATAATCCTCATTCGAGGGAAGGAAGAAATCATGGAAACATTGAATGAAAACATCAAACACGAACCAAAACTTGAAACAACAGGCGAGGGGGACGCAACCGGCTCCATTGACGGAGCTTACTTTTGTCGCTTTACCAAAAAAATGAAGAGGCACGGCTTAGCCTTTAATTGGTCTGGTTTTTCCGATTTTGTCAAGAACATGATTGAAATCGAGTACGGCATTCGCGTTCAGAAACTGGACATTCACATCTACATAGGGACCTCCCCCATTCCCAATAGGGAGCTCGAAGCCTTTTTGAATGAAGCGGAATCTGCAGGTTGTATCGTTCATCGCCTGCCCTTGAAATGCATTGGCTGTTCAGGAAACGGCATGAGATACAAAGAAGATGGAGTCGACCAACTATTGGCCGTGGAGTCTATGCAACGCATGCTTATCGACCGCGACCCCACCATCCTTACCAAGAACCGCTTTCTAGTGTTAATCACTGGAGACAGCGACCACATTCCCGTCGTCCAGGCCAATCAAAAGTTTGGGGCAAAGGTGATTCTGCCTTATGATGGTGATCCGATTAACAAATGCACTTCCCAGGCACTCGTAGATAAGTGCGACATTGCAATTCCGTTGAACGCGCTCCCTTACGACATGGGAAACTCCTACGCACGAAAGGTATTCACCCCCATCGTGAAGAACATCGTAGAAAAGGGAACAATCCTGTTTTCCACATCCTCCTACAGTATCATCACTGCGGGTGCATCGGGCGATTACCTCTACAGACATCCGGCAGACAACACCATCACCGCTGCAGACGCCGGGAAAAAAGTGGAATTTACGGTTGTTCGCCCTGCCAAGCATAATGATGGCTCGCAATGCTATTATGAAACCAACGGCATAGCCGCCAATGTCAAGCTCCTCGACGCATCCAGTGCCGATTCGTCCAGCCTTGAACCGTCATGCGAGCAATTGAAGGAATTTATGGAGCAGTGTCCCTCTAGAGAAGATGACTTCGTCTTGCTTGCTGATCTCGGTAATGTGCTCCGCAACTCGGGCTTTTCAACCCACCGTTCTCTCAAGGATATCTTGGAACAATACAGCAATGTCTTTGAACTTGCCGCGAGACCCGCGTCTTGCGTGCGAATTAGACAAGCTGCCTAAAACTTTTCTCACTCAAACCACCGCCTCTAAAGTCCCCTCTTCACAACAGGGGTTGAGGCATCTTATTAACCCAAACAACAAACATAGGAGATAGAACCCATGTACGATGCATACGACAATGACCCTGATTTCCAGGATTACCTTGATTCCGGCGAATACTTTGACGGAATGGACCAGGATGATATCGAAGACTTCTGGGAAGATTGACACTCAAAACATTCACCAAACAAATGCGCTTTAAGCGCAAGGAATTGTCAAAATGAAATTTCCCGATATTTTTGATGCAATCGAAAGCGGTAATGAAGACTGCTACGCACACGCAATGTATGAGAGACTGAACGATTCTGATTTGGCTTGGGGTGGCTTCAGATGGGAAGATGAAGCTATTAGCCGTGGCTATGATATCTAGTATCCTGAAATACGACTGATAAATCCAGCCGGCCTCTTTGAGGTCGGCTTTTCAAACCTCAAGATAAGTTTCAAAGGTTTTCATGAATTCTAAAAATTTCCTTGAAACATTCCCTTACGGATACAAAAGACTCCGTAATACAAACGGCTCGATTACCTTGGTGATTGATGTCGAATGTCTGGTCCTTTACTCCTCATCTAATGGCAAAACATAAAATGATGATTATATTAGCAATGTTCCTTTACTCCTTTGACCGCTTGGTTCATACGGCAATGGTTGTCATAATGGCGCTTCTTATGGCAAGGGTTATAAATTATGTATGTAACCGTATTGCGGACTATTTGGAAGGCGTTGATGATGACGAATGAAATGCATAGACGCTAAAAAAGCCAATTTGTGAAATCAACAAAAGGAGTCTAAGATGAAACTTAGCAGTGTTATTATCGCCTTGTGCAGACGCCAAAGAATAAGAAGGCTGCTGTTGTAAAGGAGATGGAATCTTTTACTGCAGATTAGCAGAAAGAGAAATCCTGTTTGTCAAAAATCCAATGATTGCTGAATTCCTTGGTTTGAATTGGGAAGCTCATTTACAAACTCTTTACCGCCTGTGAACGCATGTTTTACAAGCGGTTTTTAATTTAGGCGCAGTTCATCAGGGAACTTTCGATTTTGAAAATCCCACAACATAGGAGTTTGTATGAACTTTAAGAATACGATCCTGCCGGCCGCACTGATTGCGTTTGGCGCAATTCATTCCACCGCCGAATCCGTTCCCCATGAGCGTTTATGACAACATAGCCTTTGGCCCACGCACTCATGGAATTCGAAACCGTTCCGAACTGGATGAAATTGTGGAAGAGTCCTTGAAGCAGGCCGCCATTTGGGATGAACTCAAGGATCGCTTAAAGAAAAGCGCCCTGGGGCTTTCTGGTGGCCAGCAGCAGCGTCTTTGCATAGCCCGCGCCCTGGCTGTAAATCCGGAAGTGCTTCTGATGGATGAACCCACCAGCGCCCTGGACCCGATTTCTACTGCAAAAATCGAAGACCTTGCAGTGGAACTGAAGGAAAAGTACACCATTGTCATGGTGACCCATAACATGCAGCAGGCTGCTCGAATTTCTGACAAGACAGCGTTCTTTTTGCTAGGCGAGGTCATTGAGTATGGCTGCACCGATCAGATTTTTGGAAATCCTCAAAACAAGAAAACAGAAGAATATATTACCGGGAGGTTCGGCTAATGCGTGAAACTTATATCAATCAGTTGGAACTTTTGAACCAGTCTCTGGTGGATATGGGCGGCACCGTGGAATATGCCTTGGCTCGCTCCGTGAACGCCCTTATGTCTAGAGATCCTGAACTTGCCAAAAGAGTGGTTGAAGGTGACAAGGATATTGACCAGGAAATGAAGGAAATCGAAAGCCTCTGCATTAAGCTTTTGATGCGCCAGCAGCCTGTGGCTCACGACCTGCGTTTTATTTCGGCAGCTTTGAAGATGGTTTCCGACTTGGAACGCATTGGTGACCAGGCCGCGGACATTGCCGAAATCTGCCTGCAGTTGCCCAAGGATTGCAACATACTCACCATTAATGAAATTCCTTCGATGGCGGATGCAGTCAAGGTAATGTTGCGCAACAGCGTAAAGGCGGTTATCGATCAAGATGCAGACCTGGCCTATTGCGTTTGCGATAGCGATGATGTTGTAGACAATCTCTTTGCCCAGGCCAAGAAGCATTTGATTTCCATCGTCTGCAGCGGAGACCCCTCTAGCGAATTTGCCATGGACCTGTTCATGATTGCAAAGTACCTGGAGCGCATTGGCGATCACACCGTAAATGTGGCCAAGTGGGTGATTTTTTCAGATACTGGAATCCGCAACGGCCTGAACTACATGGTGCCAGACAAGGAAGGGCTGGAAGAAAAGTAAAGTATAAAGTGAACTTCGTTTCATTTTATTATATATTGCTTGAAAAATGTTTGGTTCTTGAACATGAAAAAGCTTTCAGAATTTTCTTTTGAAGAATGCCCTCCGGTTTTGACGACCGATGCGATGCGCGCCTTGGACGCTGCTGCAAAAAAAACTATGCAGGCAGAGTCTGAAATCGATGCCGGCTATGAATTGATGAAGGAAGCTGGCGCTGCTTTGTTTGCGCGTGTGCGGAAATTGCTGCTTGAACATCAAACGGCTTCTAAAACGGTTGCTGTTTTGGTTGGCGGAGGCAACAATGGCGGCGATGGGCTTGTGCTTGCAAAGCTTTTGCTTGCGGCCGATGTGCAGTGCATTGTTTTTTCGCTTGCAAAAGGTGAAAAATTCAAGAATGAAGCCGGCCTTGCGCTGAATGATTTTTTGAATGCTGGCGGTGTTCTGAATTACATTGAAAATCCGGAATCAAGCTTCGCCCATTTTGGCAAGAACCCTCCGTTTGCGCTTGTTGTAGATGCAATGCTAGGCAACGGTGCCTGTGGCGAGCTGCGACCGGCTTTTGCTGCAATGGCCCGTTTGGTAAATGATTGGAATGTAGCTGTGCTTGCAGCAGATGCTCCGACCGGTTACGATTCAAGTGAACATGTTCGTCGAGCCGACTGCGTTGTTGCAGGCGAGACGATGCTTTTTGGCTACCCGCGTCTAGATGCCTATGTGCAGGAGGGTGGCTGCGTTTTTGGCAAGGTGAATGTGGCTCGCTTGCGTTATGACGAAGCCCTTGCTGCCCAGTTTGCAGACGGCGTTTTTTTGGCGACAGAAAACATGATTGACGCTTTGATGCCAGTTCGCAATGAATGGGGCGACAAGCGTGCGCAGGGAAGTGCGATGATTGTTGCAGGCTCCGCAGGCATGCCGGGCGCCGCGGCTCTTTGCACTGGAGCTGCGCTCAGGAGCGGCGCCGGCCTTGTGACGCTTGCGACGCCAAAGCCGGTGTTCCCGATCGTTGCTACAAAGCTTTCAGAACCTGTGTTCTTGCCGCTTGCTGGCGACTGCATTTGCCCTGCAGATGTTCCTCAGATTTTGCATGGCTTGCGTCATGCGCAATCGCTAGCTATTGGCCCAGGGCTTTCTACTGCAAAAGAAACTGGCGAAGCTGTCTTGGCATTGCTTTCGCAAGTGCAGGTGCCAATGGTGATTGACGCCGATGCCTTGAACATTTTGGCTGCGTCAAAAGAAACTCTGAAAAATATTTCTGCCCCGGCAATTTTTACGCCGCATGTGCGCGAATTTGCTCGCCTCTTCGGGGAGCTCCCTGCAAAGGCTGTGGAAATACCGGCTATGTTGCGCGGTGTGGCCGAAACTATCGGCAAGGTGATTGTGTTGAAGGGGGCGCCCACATTCGTTGCATTGCCTAACGGCTGTGTCTATGTCGTGCCGGTCGCAAATTCTGGCATGGCCAAAGGCGGCTCGGGCGATGTGCTCGCAGGCATTCTTGCATCGCTGCTTTCCCTTGGTATGGATGCTTGCGAAGCTGCTGTTCTTGGAGTGCTCCTGCACCAGCGTGCGGGGCGCATTGCACGCACAAAAAAGGGAGCATTTGCCATGCTCCCCAGTGACGTGATTGATTCGCTGTAAATTTAGCGGCCGCCCACGAGAATCTGATCAACCTTGATTGTCGGCTGGCCGACGGTAACGGGAACGCTGCCAGAAACAGAACCGCACATTCCTGCGGCAAGTTCAAGATCGCTTCCCACCATGCTGATTTTCGGTAGAATCTCGTGTCCCTTGCCGATGAGCGTTGCTCCACGCACTGCTTCAGCAGGCTTGCCGTTGCGAATGACATAGCCTTCTTCGACCGCAAAGTTGAATTCGCCAGTAGCCGGGTTCACGGAACCGCCGCCCATCTTCACTGCGTAAAGACCGTAGTCGACGCTTGCGAGCATTTCTTCTACAGAAGATTTTCCGGGGGCAATGAATGTGTTGCGCATGCGGCTTGCTGGCGCAAACTGGTAGCATTCGCGGCGTGCGTTGCCGGAACGCTTGACTCCGACTTCTTCTGCGCCTACGCGGTCGCTCATGTAGGTTTTCAAGACTCCGTTTTCGATTAGCGTGGTGCGTTCCGTTGGCGTGCCTTCGTCGTCAACCTGCAGGCTGCCCCAAACTCCGGCAAGTGTGCCGTCGTCAATGGCGGTCAAGCATGGCTGTGCAATCTGTTCCCCGATTTTGTCGCAGAACGGGCTTGCACTATGGCGAATGGATTCTGTTTCGAGCGGGTGACCGCAGGCTTCATGGAATATGACTCCGCCAAAGCCATTGCCCATTATGACTGGCATTTGACCGCCGGCAATGTGGCCTGCAGAAAGCATTCTGATAGCCCTGTCTGCAGCTTCGTAGGCAAGTTCTTCTGGCGAGTAGTTGTCAAGGATCTCGTAGCCCCCAAGAGCACCCGGCGCAACATGTGTCGTGATGCGTTCGCTGCCGTCTGTTGCGGTGACAATCGTGTTTGTTCGGCAACGGGAACGGTCTATGTCGAGTGTTAGGCCTTCGCTATTGTAGATGGAAATTTTAGAGACGGCATCGACGATGGAAGCCGAAACCTGAATGACCTTGTCAGATGTTGCACGCGCTTTTGCGTCTGCGCGCTGAATGAAATCGAGCTTGTATTTTTGCCCAAGAATTCTTGGATCCTTGAACGCATCTCGGTTGTAATCGCAAACCTTCTTTTCTGGCTTCCAGGCGAGGGGCGCAGCCTGCACTTTGTCTTTGCCGAATGTGAGTGCCTGCACCATTTGCAACATGCTTTCGCGGGAATCGTCGCTTGTGTAGGCATACAGAACTTGCGTGCCAAACAAAAGGCGAAGCCCGATTCCGTAGTCGGTGCCAGCCGTTGCCGTTTCGATAGCCTTGTTTTTCAAAGTCAATGCGGAACGGCGAGACTCTTCTTCAAAAATTTCAACGAAGCTTGCGCCTGCTGCAAGGCCGGCTTCGATAATATCGTTTGCTAAAGATTGGTTCATAGCTACGGCCTTCTCACGGCGATGCCTGCTTTGCGCATTGCATTCTTGATGCCTTGAACAGTGTAGTCGCCAAAGTGGACCATGCTTGCGACAAGGGCTGCATCAGCGGCGGTCTTTTCGAAAAGTTCCGAAATATGTTCCGGAACGCCGGCACCACCGCTGGCGATGACTGGAACGTTCACGGCATGGGCAATCTTGTCTGTGATTGTGAGCTCGTAGCCGTCCTTGGTGCCGTCTGCGTCGATGGAGTTCACACAGATTTCGCCAATGCCAAGATCTACGGCCTTCTTTGCCCATTCCACGGCGTCGAGGCCCATGGGCTTTCTGCCGCCCTTGATGTAAACTTCGTAGCCGCTCGGGAACTGTTCCGAAACTTCAACCTTCTTTACATCCATGCCGAGCACCATGCACTGGCGGCCGAATGCTTCTGCACCCTGGGCGATGATTTCTGGATTCAAAACGGCAAGGCTGTTGATGCTGACTTTTTCGGCTCCAGCAAGGAGCACCGCGCGCATGTCGTCGAGGTTGCGGATGCCGCCACCGACAGAGAACGGAATGAACACGTTCTTTGCAATGTCCTTGACCATTTCGATGTCGCACGGACGACCTTCTGCACTTGCCGTGATGTCGTAGAATACAAGTTCGTCAACACCTTCCGCGCTATAGCGGGCGCCCATTTCGACTGGATCGCCAATGTCGATGTTCCCTTGGAATTTGACGCCCTTGGTAACCTTGCGGTTGCGAACGTCGAGGCAAATAATCAAGCGTTTGGTAAGCATAAGGTCTCGTTTGTTTGTTCAGAAAAAAGTTAGTTAAACTTATATTGCACAATGCCCGGGATTTTCTTTTTTGAATTCCTGATGTATTCCGAAAGCGGCTGGTCAATCACTTTGCCCTTGATTTGCGAGGCATGGCGGAATGTCGGAGTTTCGCCCGGGTTCAGCAAGATGAAGCCGACATGGAAAACATCGACTGCATCGCCGTTGAATACATAGCCTACGCCACGGACTTCCGGTTCGCCTTGCCAAACGGTTTCTGCCCATTTGATTGCCTTATCCTTTGGCAAGTAGCGTAGTTCCATAGTCTGGTCTTCGGCCTTGATTTTTTTATCCTTGAAGAATTTCTTTTTCGGGAGCGTGCGCTTGATGATTGTGTCGCCTTCCACCGGGAGAATTTTTGCAATGGAATCTGCCATGATCCAGTCGGCCACAAAATAATGCTTGCGCTTTGCGTATGTTGGTTCGTTGTCCAAATAGCGAATGCGCGTGAGCACATTGAATAATGAATCTTCGCTGGGTGCGTTTGCAAGTGCGATTACGTTTTCGATGTATGTAACGCAATCTACCGAATCTAGGCGGAGCATCGGCTTTTTGTCGAATTCGCCGTGGTAGCCTTCGCCGGTCGGGCCGAGCAAGTATGGGGTTCCTTTCAGCTTGTCAGAGAAGTAGCGAATGCGTTCTTCGAAATTTGTGATGTGGAGTGCAGAAAGCCAAAGCTCCTTTGCCTTGATGATTTCCTGGTATTCTGCGTTTGCTGCGTTGAACAGGCGCACCCAAATGGAATCGAGAGCGTCCTTGCAAGTTTGGTCGGAAGTTTTGCCGGTTTCGTTGACATACATTGCTACGGCAAGAGTATCGCCGGTGGCGTCGAAAATGTAGCCGGCAAGAGCGTGCACATAGCCGATGAAACCGGTCTTGAAGCGTGTGCGCCACGGGGCTTCGAGCACACCCATGCGCTTGGATCCGGTGCCGACTTCCGGGGAGGCCAAACTGCGCACGTAAAAGTCTCCGCGGGCAGACTGGATTACGGAACGAAGCATTTGCGTTTCGACACTCGGCTTGACTTTGTTTCTTGGCGAAAGGCCGGAGCCGTCAAAGACTTCAAAATCATCGAACGAAAGACCGATGGATTCCAGGAATTTCTTTTCGGCTTCCTTGCCGCCTTCAACGCTGCCCTTGCCAGCAATGCGCTGCCCCATGTTGCGGAAGAGCGTTTCTGCATGCAGGTTTTGGCTGCGCTGGTTGATTTCGTCGAGCATGCTAAGGAACGGTGCTGCCGAGAAACTGAACTTTTTGATTTCGATGCCGCGCGGAGCCTTCCTGTTTTCTTTGTAGGTAATGCCGCGGTCTTGCATTGCTGTTAGGAGTGCTCCCCTAAAATAGAGAGCCGGATTTCGCACCGGGAGCACGAGCTGTGCTGAATCCAGGTTCTGTCCGATTGTGCCGCCAATCGTAATGATGGCTTCGTTATCTTCAAGAGCCCATGTCCATCTTTTAGCCTTGCCCTTGACCGTCGTCAATTCATTTTTCACTTGCACATAACCGACATCCGGCAAAATGATGACTTCCGCCGTGTCGCCGATTTCCTTGCCTGGCTTCATGCGTATCAAAGTGCAGTTGTCGTTGAACTGGAGCGGCGTAACCTCGGCTCCGTACCAGGAATTGTAAAAGTGCTTTGGCCAGTGTTCCGGGCGGCGCGGGCCTGAGTAGAACGAAGTGTCAAGTTCAACTACGCCGTTCAATGTATCGATGCCCAAGTTGCGCAGCGAATCTGCCATGGCGTTCATCATGTACATTGCATCTGGGTAGTAGCGGCCAGAAAGGTTCGGGTCGCCTTCGCCGCGCACTCGCAAAATGCCAGTGAATGTCTTGCCCTTTACGCTGCCTTCCAAAAACAAGTGCGTTTGCGGCTCGTAATTCAACGGCATCTGGAAAAGCGCTGCGGCCGTCGTGAGCGTCTTCAATGTGCTTGCCGGTGTAAACTGTTCTGTGCCGCGTATGTTGCCGAGTTCCTTGCCGGTGTGCACGGAGCGTATAGAAAGCCCGAACTTTACATTTGGCACCATGGAATCGACTAGCGTCATGTATTCAAGCAACGGGAACATGTCGCCTTCCATCGGGATTGCCTTCAATATGGAATCTCGATTTACGGCAATGGTATCTTTGGCTGGCTTTTTGGCCGGGGCTGCGAAAGCCGTTGCTATGCAGAGCAGTAGAACTACAAAAAATCTCATGTCTTATTTCGCGTGCGCAAGGAAGTCGTCAAAGTAAGTGGGGTAGGTCTTGTTGACGCAGGCCGGGTCCAGAATCTTCATCGGGATTCCGCCGAGTGAAACGAGACTAAAGCACATTGCCATGCGGTGGTCGTTGTAAGTCTCAATTTCTGCCGGTTGCAATTTTGCAGGCGGTGTTATCGTGATGCTGTCGTCGTCGCTTTCCACCGTGGCGCCGGTTTTGCGGAGCTCGTTCGTGAGTGCTGCCAGGCGGTCTGTTTCCTTGACCTTCCAGCTAGCTATGCCACGAATTCGCGTAGTGCCCTTTGCAAAGAGCGCAAGCACGGCAACTGTCATTGCGGCATCGGGAATGTGGTTCAAGTCGAGGTCCACAGCCTTGAGCGGGGCACCCTTGCAAGTCGTGGAAAGCTTGCCAAAAGAAATTTCAGCGCCCATTGCGCTGAGCACTTCGGTAAAGCGAATGTCGCCCTGGATACTTTCCTTGAAAACGCCTTCTACGGTAACTTCGCAGCCAGAAATCGCTGCCGCCGCAAGAGGGTAGCTTGCGCTAGAAGCGTCGCCTTCGACTTCGTAATCGCCCGGGGCCTTGTAAACAGCATTTGGCACGCGGAACACTTCAAAGTTTTCGTTTGCAACATCAACGCCGAATGAGTGCATCATGGCGATGGTGAGTGCGATGTATGGCTTTGAAATGAGTTCGCCTTCTACGCGAATGGTAAGGCCGTTCTTTGCGTATGGAGCACAAAGGAGAAGCGCAGTCAGGTATTGGCTAGATATGTTGCCGCGCACGGAAACTTCATTGCCGTGCAACCCCTTCGCCTTGATTTTTAGCGGCGGGTAGCCTTCGGTCTTCATGCATTCAATGTCTGCACCCAAAGAGCGGAGTGCAACGATCAAGTCGTTGATTGGACGCTCGTACATTCTCGGCTCGCCGGTGAGCGTATATTCGCCTTCGCCAAGGCAAAGTGCTGCGGTGAGCGAACGCATTGCCGTGCCGGCATTGCCCAAAAAGAATTCACCGTTCTTTACTGGGAACGCAGCTTCTGCAAAAGTCTTGCCGATGCCCTGCACAACCGCTTCGGAATCGTTTTCGCTAAAGTCGATTTTGATGCCGAGCCCCTGCAAAGCCTTGCCCATGTAGCGGGTGTCGTCGCTTGCAAGCAGATGGTGTATTCGCGTTTCGCCATCGGCAAGTGCAGCGAGCAAAAGCGCCCTGTTCGAAATGCTCTTGGAACCGGGAACACGAAGGTTTCCTTCAAATTTTGAAAAGGCAGGTAATTGCAAAAAGGCCGGTCTATCTTTCATACGTCAGAGGGCAGAAAACAGAATACAGAGAATAGAGCTCTGGCAACAAGATTTTCTGTCTGGTTTCTTAAGGTTTAAGTTCTTTTCAAATTTAGAAATTTATGAAGATTTCATTCTGGTTTATAAGATTCAAAAAACAAGAAAATCCCGGCCGCAGGCCGGGATCTTGAAAGCTAGCTTAACTTGAAATTGAATTTAGCCCTTGGCGAGCAATTCCATCAAGTCGTTGTCAAGGCGTTCTGCGTTGTTGTACTGAGGAAGATCCTGGTGCAAGCTTTCGCCCTTGGAAACAAGACCGAAATCGAGGTTCTTGTAGTTCCAGTAGCTATAGCCAACATCGGCTTCGCGAAGGATATCCATGAAATCGCGCATCCAGTTCATCTGGGATTCGCGATTAACTTGTACGTAAACGCCGAACTCGTTGCAGGCAACCGGCACCTTGTACTTGGCACGGAAGTCGAGGGCCTGCTGAATGCTCTTCTGGAGGCGAGCCTTGTCCCAGTAACCAAAGTCCATGTCGAGACGAGTCTGGTTTTCTGTTTCTGGAGCGGCGTAGGTGCCCGGCCAGTCGCGGCGGATTCTCATGAACGGATCGTTGATCCATGCGGCAAACTGGTGGGTGAAAACTACAGGAGTATAGGTGTGGAAACTGTAGATCACATTGTCGTCGTCGACCGGCGTGAGGTACTTGAATTCTTCTGCGTTGTTCCACTTGTTGGAGCCTATCACGATGGTGCTCTTTGGTGCGTGTGCACGAAGGTTCTTGTAAAGTTCGTCCTTGATGGTATCCCAAACCTTGGAGTCGCGGCCCGCAGGTTCGTTCAAAAGTTCCATCATGATCTTCGGGTTGTTGCAGTAGCGTTCTGCCATGTATGCCCAAACCTTGTTTGCGCCCTTGCGGCAGTTCGGGTCAGAGAAGAACGGCTGTTCCTGGGTGCAGCCCAAGTGGAAGTCGTGGCCCGGGCATTTGTGCAAATCAAGAATGATTTCGAGACCTGTGTTTGAAATGCGTTCAAGTGCGCTATCGAGAAGCTTGAATGCCTGCTCGTCTGGAACGAGGTCATCGCCCTTGAAGAAGTTGAAGTAGTCCACCGGCAAGCGAACGTGGTTGAAACCGACATCCTTCAAACGGTTGAAGTCGCTATCGCCCAGGAATGTTTCTGCATGCTTGTAGAAACCAGGGAATCCGACCGGGTCTTTTTCTTCGATGCAGTCAACTTGGCTAAACCAGCCGCCGAGGTTTACACCGCGCAAACGTTCGTTGATCATTTTTTTGCTCCTTTGGGGGCGTTCAATTAATATTCTTCTTTTTCTTCTTCGCGAACATTGACTTCTTCTTCGGCAATGTTCAAGTCGAGTATAACGTCCAGGTCATCCGGTGCGTCATAGAAATCTGCTACAAGACCGACCTTCTTGAATTCATCTTTCTGGTTTTCAAAATGGACGATGTCGAAAATCTTGACCGGAACAACTGCAGATGCACCCGTAATCGGGATTTCAATGATCATGCCGCGGTTGATAGGACCATCAATGATTTTTCCCTTGAAAATGAGACTTGTCTGGTTTTCACCAAGAGATGTTTTCTTGACGTAAAATTTTGGCATTTTTCTAACTAAGCATAAAGTTTGTTACGTTAGGGCCTTTCGATTTGCAAAAGACCGTTAAAGTGTCGTAAGTAAAAAACTAACTTTTTTATATGCAATTGCAAGTTGGTAGAATCCCGTTTTTGGTCTGTGCACCCTTTTTTCATCGTTTTTTTACAAAGAATTTTCAAAACGATGGACTCTCTTTTGTCGATGGAGTGCCCAGCCGCTTGAACAAGCTCCTTGCCGACGGGCAAATCCACCTGGCACCGGGGTCGTCGTTCAATTACGCGTTGCACCCGGATAAGCTCGTGCTTGCGCCGAATCTTTGCACATCCTGCAATTTGGAAGTGCAGTCGGTAAAATTGTTCTCGATGTTGCCGATTGAACAGCTTGGCGGCAAGCGCATTCACTTGACCGCGCAGAGCGCAACCTCGGTCGCCCTTTTGAAGATTCTTTTTAAAGAGTACATCGGCGAAATTCCGGAATATGTTGTTGACGTTCCGTTCAGTAACTTGGATTCTGCAAAATTGCTCATTGGCGACGAAGCCTTGCTTGAAGGCAAGAGGAATGCTTTCCCGTATTCATACGATCTTGGAACGCTTTGGCAGCTTTGGCAACACAAGCCGTTTGTATTTGGAGCGTGGAGCATTCATCGTTCTGCATTGCAGGGGAATTTGCGCAAGCAGCTGGATTGCTTTTTGAATGAGCTTGAAGTTTCTGTTGCCGAGTTCCGCAAAGATCCGCGCACCGCCCTTGGAAATTGGCAGGAACATTACCCCAATGCGTTCAGCGTCGAAGACCTCAAGGCGTATTACAATGTGCTGGACTATTCGTTCACTGACGAACGCAAGGAATCGCTTTCGAAATTTTTTGAACTTGCAAAAAAAATTGGGCTGCTAGAAAGCGCGCCCAAGTTGGTGTTTGTGTAGGGGTTGAAAACAGAATACAGAGGACAGGAATCAGGAGTCAGTGACAGGAATCAGGAGTCAGTAGGAAGACATAAGACGGAAGAAATTGTGGTTAGAGGACAGAGAACAGAAGACAGGAGTCAGGAAACAGAAATTACAATTCTAATAACTAGCAACTAACGACTAATAATTAATTCTTAATTCTGCATTCTTAATTCAATTCACTAGATCCTAAATCCTAGATTCTAGATCCTAGAAACCCTGGAAATCAACATTCCCTACACCCTATACCCTAAACCCTATACCCTAAACACTGGGAAATAACAATCCTCTCTCGTCTCTCGTCTCTCGTCTCTCGTCTTTCGTCTTTCGTCTTTCGTCTAACCCCTAGACCCCTACTTCTCGGCAAGGCGGATTGCTTCGAGCATTTCCTTGACGGCGCGGTCGAGGCCCACAAGCGCTGCACGGCCGATAATGCTGTGACCGATGTTCAATTCTTCCATGTTCGGAATCGCAGCGATCGGGCCGACATTGCGGTAGTTCAAGCCGTGGCCTGCGTTTACTCGAAGACCATATTTGTTTGCAAGCAATGTCATGTCCTGGATTGCGCTGAGTTCCTTTTCGACTTCCTGGGAATCGCCCATGTCAAAAGCGTTGCTGTATTTGCCGGTGTGGAATTCAACGAAGTCTGCACCGACTTTCTTTGCTGCCTTTACCTGGTCTGTTTCCGGGTCGATGAACACGCTGACCTTGATGTCGTTGTTCTTGAGCGAAGCGATTGCACGGGAAAGTTCTTCCACCTTTGCTGCAACGTTCAAACCGCCTTCCGTTGTAACTTCGGCACGGTTTTCAGGAACGAGGGTGCACATGTCCGGCTGAACGTCCATGGCGAACTGCACCATTTCTGGAGTTGCAGCCATTTCCATGTTGAGGCGCGTTGTCACGATGCCGCGGAGCAGGCGAATGTCGCGGTCCTGAATGTGGCGGCGGTCTTCGCGAAGGTGCGCCGTAATGCCGTGGCAGCCTGCAAGCTCTGCAAGAACTGCTGCTGCAATCGGATCCGGTTCACGAATTTTGCGAGCTTCACGGATTGTTGCGATGTGGTCAATATTTACGCCCAATTTGATAGACATGTTTTCCTCCTACTGGTGCAAATCTAGCAATTCGGTTAAGGAAACGATTTCAGTCCCCTGTCGACTTGCTAGCTCTTTAATGTTCTCGATATTCTTCCAAGTGTCTCTGCTTGCCGGCAAAATCAATACGGCAGATCCGTATTTGCTTGCTTCCTTCAAAGTTTTCGTCACGTAATAATCGACCGTACTGTTGTCTGGATTGTACTGTGAATACATTTCGCAACGAATGGAAAGGGATTCGCAAACATTGTTCGTTTCAGAAGGGCTTGTGCCTGTGAGGTCCAAAAAGAAAAGATTCTTGCCCTTCAAAGGATTGAGCAGGGCAGTCAAGAATCCACGGTGTTCAACAGCCTGTTCTCCCAAACGGGTGGCAATTCCTTTTGCCTCCGGGAACATTTCGAAAGCCTCGCGGATTGAAATTTGAATTTCATTGGCCGAGTGATGGATGCGAATCGGATGCGTATTCGATGAGTTTATCTTGGTCGATTCCAGGAACGGCCAAATTACAAAGTCGCAGTTCGATTTTGTGCGAAGGTCGGCGATGCTTGCTTGTCTGTCGCGAAGCTTTGCCCTGAGTTTTGCCCATTGTTCGGGCTTGTAGGCGAGCGAGTCAGCGTAGATTTCCCATGGCGTGATGAGCACGGAGAATGGATAGTCGATTTGCATCAGGTGGTCTGTCTGCTCGTTTGTCAAGCTCGGAGCCTGGAACGCGATTGCAATTTGGGAACTACCTTCTACAAATACTTCTTTTGCGATTTGCAGTTCTATGCTTGAAGTGTCGCCTTTGAAATCGGTAAAGTCAATCGTTGCTGATTGGAATACGCTGGTCTTTCCCGTTGTGGTTGGGCGGTATGTGCGTTCCATCTCAAGAATTTTGCCTTCGTACAGCTCGATGTGCTTTTGAGCCTTGAGCAAGTAGTTGATGATGGATGGCCCTTTGCCAAGTCTCCAGATTTCTCTTTTGGCGCGGCGCGGCTTGGTTGCCTCGACTACGCCAAGCTCTTTCTTTAGGTATTCCTTATATGGAATCGTGTCTTGCTTGATTTTCTCGACAGGGCTTTCTACCGGTGCAACTTCCTGTTTTTGTAAAAGTTGTGATAAATCTGCTCTAAAAATGAACCCTAGAAAGGCGAGCAGAATAAGAAGCAGCGCTATAACGGCGAGAATAATCTGTTTTTTTTGCATTGCCCCATAAATATAGTTACATTGTGGGCGTATGCCTATTCGACTTGTATTAACAGGGCCGACTGCAGTTGGCAAAACAGAACTTTCCTTGAAGCTTGCTAAAGCTCTGCAGGCTGAAATCATCTGTTTGGACTCCCGGCAGATATATGAAGGCTTTAGAATCGGGACTGCACAGCCCAGTTTAAAGGATAGGGAACGGGTACGGCACCATTTGACGGATTTCTTGGCACCTACGGAATCTTATTCTGCGGGGACATTTGTAAAAGATGTTAAGGTGATTTTGTCTGAAGATCCTCAAAAAAATTATCTGCTTGTAGGCGGCACTGGCCTCTATTTGACCGCACTTGTGGAAGGCTTGCCCGAAATACCTCCGACCGATTTGAATGTGCGTGAGCATTTTGCAAAAGTTGCAGATGAACAGGGCATGGAAGCGTGCTACAAGATGGCACTCGACGTGGATTACGAGGCTACAAGCAAGCTTAAAGTGATGGATCGCCAGCGCGTGCTTCGCGTACTTGAAGTTTACGAACAAACTAAACGACCGATTTCTGAATGGCAGAAGGAACGCAAAGGTGGCCTTGGCAAATTGCCGGTGGCCTTTTTGAATCGCGACCGTGGCGAACTGTATGACCGCATAGATGCTCGTGTAGTGCAGATGTTTGAAAATGGCTGGGAAAGCGAAGTCGAAGAACTTTC
The DNA here is from genome assembly GCA_045615885.1 of Fibrobacteraceae bacterium. Taxonomy (GTDB): domain Bacteria; phylum Fibrobacterota; class Fibrobacteria; order Fibrobacterales; family Fibrobacteraceae; genus UBA1765. The sequence continues at coordinate 32,104 of JAZLFR010000011.1, read as the reverse complement.
AAAAGTTGTCCCCCTTTCTGCTCCTGCCTGGAATTCGCTTGGCTACCCGGAAATTCTGCAGATGAAGCGCGGCGAACTGGAAAAAGCCGATTGTATTGCCATGGTGCGGCAGACTACAAGGCGCTTTGCAAAGCGACAGCTAACGTGGTTCAGACATCAAATTGAAGCTACAGAAATTTCACTTACGGAAAATTCTATTGAACAAGTTTTTGAACAATGTATGGAGTTGGTAAAATGAAAAAAACGATGGTGTCAAAAATTGTTTTTGTTTTATTCATATTGCTTGCGTGTTTGCCGCAGGTGGCTAGCTGGATGGCTTTGCTTGCTGGCATTGTCTATGCGTTTGTTTTTGGCGGCCCTGCCTTCCCGAAGTTTGCTAAGAAAACGCAAAAGTATTTGTTGCAGGCTTGTGTTGTGGGCCTTGGCTTTGGCATGAACCTGCAGGAGGCTTTGCAGTCTGGCAAAGAGGGCATGCTCTTTACGATCGTGTCTGTAGCAACCGTGATGGTGCTCGGCTTTTTGGTAGGCAAGCTGCTGAAGGTGGATTCCAAGACTTCGTATCTGATTTCTTCTGGCACTGCGATTTGCGGCGGTTCTGCCATTGCTGCCGTTTCGCCCGTTGTCGAGGCCGATGACAAGCAGATGAGCGTTTCGCTCGGCACGATCTTTGTTCTCAATGCAATAGCGCTTTTGGTGTTCCCGCCACTTGGACATTTCTTTAACATGAGCGATGTGCAGTTTGGCGAATGGGCCGCCATTGCCATTCATGACACGAGTTCTGTTGTCGGTGCCGCGGCTGCTTACAGCGACAAATCCTTGGAAGTCGCTGCAATGATCAAGTGCACCCGTGCTCTTTGGATTTTGCCACTTGCCCTTGTGACAATGTTCTTTTTTAGAAAGAACAAAGGCAAGGGAAAATTCAATGTGATTCCCTGGTTCATTTTCTTGTTTGCGATCGCCATGGTCTTGAATACTTACTTGTTCCCGATGCTTGGCGTGCCTGCAGAAATCGGCAAATACATTGTGCTCGTTGCAAAGCGTGGCTTTGCGATTACGCTCTTTTTGATTGGCACAGGGCTTTCTGCAAAGACTTTGAAGTCTTGCGGGGCAAGGCCGTTTGTGCAAGGTGTAACACTTTGGTTTGCAATAGCTGCAATCAGCTTGCTCGTGATTTTGTAACTATCTAATGGTAACTTTGACGGAATCGATCGCTTGCTGCAAGGTAAGCGATTTTTCGTTTGTAAGCCCGGCTTCGTTGCAAACCGCAGCAAGCAAAGCTTCTGCAGTGGAATTTTCCAATTCTGCACGCAAACTTACGTCGTGTTCGCGTTTAGAAAGCTTTAGCCCCGTGTTTGCGTAGAGCAGCGGATGGTGCAGATACTTTGGCGGTTCTACTCTGCCGAGAGCCTTGCTCAACGCTATCTGTCTGGCTGTGGAATTTCGCAGATCTTCGCCGCGCACGACAAGGCCGATGTCTTCTTCAAAGTCGTCAACGCAGACTGCGAACTGGTATGTCCATTGGCCAAGCCGGTCTTTCAAAACAAAGTCGCCGCACTGTTCCTTAGGGTTCTCAAAAAACTGGCCAAGGCGCAAGTCATTCCATTCCACAACTTCGTTTGGAATTTTAAAGCGTACTGCGGCGGGTTCGCTTGGCGGGGGAGGACTGTTTAGGCAGTGTCCTCCGTAAATGACTTCGCCTTCTGCATTAGTCCTGTTTTCTTGGAACAAAAATTTGCGGGAACAGTTGCAGCGGTATGTTAAGCCTAGTTCTGCAAGTTTGTCAAAATATTTTGCGTAGAGAGCAGCGCGTTCGCTTTGAATGCTGTAGCTGCAAAATTCAAAACCGAATGTGGCAAGATCTTCTGGAATGCTCTTGGTATAAGCCTCACGGGCACGGGACTGGTCGTGGTCTTCGATGCGCAATCGGACCTTGCAGTTATACACATCTGCTGCGGCAAACACATACAGTGCCGAAAGCAAATGGCCTCGGTGCAAATATCCTGTGGGGCTCGGCGCAAAACGTGTGAACATGACTGTTAAAATAAAAAAATATGAGGCAAGGCCAAGGAATTGAAAAAAGGAATTGAAATTTTATGAATGAAAAACTTCGTCTTCCGTCTTTTTTTATCTTTATGGGCATGAAAATAGTTTTTATGGGTACACCGGCTTTTGCTGCCGGATTTTTGGAATCTCTTCTCTCTTCTAAACACGAAGTCCTGGCTGTCGTAACGCAGCCCGATCGACCGGCTGGCCGTGGGCGCACCTTGACTCCGCCGCCGGTAAAAGTGCTTGCACAAGAAAAAGGCTTGAAAGTCATTCAGCCGGAAGATTTGAAGTCCATGGAATTTGACGCTGAACTTCGTGCCTTGAATGCCGATTTGTTCGTCGTCGTTGCGTACTCCATTTTGCCTAAGAATATCCTTGGCGCAAGTCGCCTTGGTGCCGTGAATGTGCACGGCAGCTTGCTGCCAAAATACCGAGGCGCCGCACCGGTGCAGCGCGCCATTGCCGCAGGCGATAAGGAATCGGGTGTAACCGTATTCTTGCTCGACGAAAAGATGGACCACGGTCCGGTTCTTGAACGTCGTGTGATTCCTATTGACCATCAGGACACTTCTGCAACGCTTCTCGACAAGATGCTTGCTCCGGGCTGTGAAGCTTTGGCCGCAGCGATCGATGCTCTTGAATCTGGCAATCCGCAGTTCTTGCCGCAGAGCCATGACCAGGCAACGCCAGCTCCAAAGCTCAAAAAAGAGGAAGGCAAGCTCGACTTTAGCAAGTCTGCAAATGAGCTTCATGACCGTATCCGTGCATTCTCTCCATGGCCGGGTGGGTATGCTACCTTGAATGGCAAGAATGCATACATTCGCACGACAGATACGCCGAATGTTTCCTACTCGCTGGAACCGGGGCAGGTGAAGTTTGATTCCAACAGAATGTTCGTTGGCACCGGCGGTGGCATTTTGGAAGTGCTTACCATTCAGCTCGAAGGCAAGCGCGAAATGCCTGTTGCCGATTTTGTTCGTGGTTTGCAAGTTAAAGAAGGACTCCGCTTTTGCTAGAAGAACGTTTGGCCGCCTTTAAGGCTTTGAAGAATTTCAAGGAAAGGGGAACCTTCTTGCAGGAAGGCAACTTGACTCCGTTTGCTCAAGAAATTGCAACCGGTGTTTGCCGCCGTGACCTTTTGCTTGAATACGCTGTACGAAAGAGCGTGCGCAAAATGCCTGGCTTGGATCTTTTGCTGATCCTGGAAATGGGCGTTTACCAAATTTTCTTTATGGATGTGCCTTCGCATGCGGCGCTCCACACGAGCGTGGAACTTGTAAAGCATTTTCGACTTGGCGAAAGCTCCGCAAAGTTTGTGAACGGCGTGCTCCGCAATCTGCAACGCAACGGCTTGCCGGAACTTCCGCAAAAGCGCATTCTAAAATGCAGCATCGAAAATTCCGTGCCGGTAGATTTGCTTAGGCATTGGTTCGATTCCCTTGGCCCGGACAAGGCCGAAGAATATGCAAAACGCCATGTGTCTTACCCGGTGTGGTGGCTGCGCGCCGACCTTCGCAAAACGACTCTTGCAAAGCTTGCCGCTGCTCTTGGAATTCCATGCGAAACCTATGGCAAGCGTTATTTGAAGGTTCCCGCTGAAAAATCTTTGAAGGAACTTTTAGAAACGCGTGAATTTGGCGAGGGCTTGTTCTCTGTGCAGAACCCGGCTGCCGCCGATGTTGTGGACTTGCTTGATGTTAAATCCGGCAATTCCGTATGGGATGCCTGTGCAGCCCCTGGTGGCAAAACGGCACTCATCGCAGAAACGGCTCCTGATGCCCATATTTTTGCAACAGATGTTTCTGAAAAGCGTTTGGAGCAGATGCAGGACCTATTCACTCGTCTTGAAATCAAGAATGTGAATTCCGCCGTGATCGACGCTTCAAAGGATGTTCCGAATACGCAATTTGACCGCATCTTGCTCGATGTGCCGTGTTCGAACCTTGGTGTTATTGACAAGCGCCCCGAAGCCGTTTACCGTGCAAACGACAAGTCGCTCAAGGAACTTGCAACCCTCCAGTATAGCATCCTTGAAAATGCAGCGAAGGCTTTAAAGCAGGGCGGCATTCTTGTGTATGCAACCTGCAGCCCGGAACGCGAAGAAACTGTGGAAATCATCAAAAAGTTCCTTGCTGGCCATAGCGATTTCAAGGCAGCCTCCCAGCCGTTCTTTGCCGGCAAAAAACACCCCGATGTGGACCGTTTCTTTGCGCAGGCATTGAGAAAGGTTTAGCAAGTTACCCGGCAATATCCATGATTTTGTCGAAGTCGGTTGGCTTGTCGAACAACTTTTTCTTGAGTTTCTGCATCTTTGGAAGGTTTGTCGCTGCGTCTAGGCTTCCGCATTTGACGGCTTCATCGTAAAGAGCGGTTTTGTAGGTGATTTTATCTAGCACAACCTGCAAATTTGCCATTTCCTGTTCAATAGCTGCCTTGCGTTTTTGAAACATTGCGGCTCGCTGTGTTAAGGTGCTGTCGCCCATTTGGAACCATTTGATGTATTGGGCGATTTCTTTAATTTGAAGGCCAGAAGACTTTAGGCATTCTATCATGGTCAGCCAGCTTAAATCAACTTCTGTATAGACACGCAGGCCGGAGCGGTTTTTGGTAACAAAAGGAAGAAGCCCCTCCTTTTCATAATAGCGTAGCGTGTGCGCGCTGAGGCCTGTTTTTTTTACAACTTCACCAATAGAATATCCCATAATAAGCGTCCTTATTTTTATTTAATAATAATAAAAAATTTTTTTTGGCGCAAGCCTTGACTTAGAGCAAACTCTAAATCCTATATTTGCTATAAAGATTTTTTAAAATGATTTTTTATGGCTGCACTTCACAAAAAATTTGAAGAACTTAAAAATTACCTGAGAGGTCTCGGTAGCGTTGCGGTGGCTTTTTCTGCCGGAGTCGATTCTACATTTTTATTGAAAGTTGCCCATGATGTGCTGGGCACAAAAGCGGTTGCCATTACTGTCAAATCAAGAGTGGTTCCTGGTCGTGAAATGCAGGAAGCTATTGACTTTTGCGAGTCCGAAAATATCCGCCATGAAATTCTGTCTTTTGACGAAATGGCTGTAGAGGGTTTCAAGGAGAATCCGGCGAATCGCTGCTATGTTTGCAAGCATGCCATTTTTAGCGAAATAATTCGCAGGGCTTTAGAGTTGGAATGTAATGCTGTTTGTGAAGGCTCGAATGTTGATGACCTGGGGGATTACCGCCCGGGATTAAAGGCTATTGCGGAACTTGGCATTAGGAGTCCGCTTCGTGAAACGGGGCTTACTAAGGCGGATATTCGAACCTTGTCGCTGGAATTGAAACTTCCGACTGCGAACAAGCCTTCGTTTGCCTGCCTTGCGAGCCGCATTCCTTATGGCGAACAAATTACAGAAGAAAAATTGAAGCTGGTTGAATGTGCGGAACAGTATTTGCAAAATTTGGGATTTGTGCAATATCGTGTGCGATGCCGTCTTTTGCCGCAGAATGGTTTGGGCACGGCGGCCTATTTAGCCGGCATAGAAGTGCTTCAGGAGCAGTTCCCCTTATTTTATCAAAAACAGGCAGAAATTGGCGCCTATTTGGCAAGTATCGGCTTTTTTAAAGTAGAACTTGATGAGCGAGGCTATAGGACCGGAAGCCTGAACGAAACCATCGTGAAACGGGTTCGTGGTTAGTTTAATGAAAATTTTTCAAAAAAATTAAGAAAAAGCTTGTCCTAGAGTTAACTCTAGGTAGTATATTTATAACAAACAATGTCGGCAAATGCCGTAAAAGAGGAGTATCTATGTGCTGTTTTATTGCACCCATGACAGAAGCCATGATAACAACCATTACAACCATCGTTTTGGAGCGTAGTGAAAAAACTGCCAAGCAAGGTAGGGATCTTCAGCTTGCTACTAAGAAGCAAGCTATTTGCAAGAACCTGAAGGTCCTTTCCAAGATGCTCTGGGGCGGTTCCGCTTTGCTTGCTTTTGAACATGTCTGGCATGGTGAACTGCAGGCCTTCTATCCGTTTTTGACAGCGGCTTCCAGCCCCGAGGCAATGAGCCAGATGTGGCAAGAAGTTGCAACTGTCGGAACTTCCATGGCTGGCATCGTGACTGTTGCGTGGGCCGCACTCATGGCTGTGCGCAGTAAAATGCATCGTGAAGTTCCTGCTGTAGTTGAGGCTCGCAAGTAATGACTTTGCTCATAACCATTTTTGCAGCGATTTTCTGCACCGTGCTCTGGTACCGCGATGTCGAAAACAAGATGCGTCTTTCTCCCTTGTGCTACATGTATTGGGGCGCGTCTCTCATGTGGTTCGTGGATGCCTTTTTCGAGTATGCGGAACTTCGCGCTGAATTTTTCACCCCGGCTGCAGGCGACATGCTGAATGACGCCTTCCTGGGATTCTCTGCCGTGGCATTTGGCCTTGTGATTTGGCTTGCCATGCTCCTCATTAAAGACCCCAAGGGTCGTTTCCATAAGGTGGCTTAAATGGATCGCCGTGATTTTATAAAGACTGTAGGCTCTGCTGCTTTGATTAGCGCAATGGCAACGCCTATTTTTGCCAAGCCAAAAAATCATGAAGTTAAGGAAGCCGGCATGGATGTTTCCAATGTTTACTTTACTAAAGATTTGAGCGCCGAAGGTCTCATCAAGTTGTACAACAAGGTGAACCAGAATATTTCTGGCAAGGTGGCCATCAAGGTTCACACCGGCGAAAAGAACGGCCCCAACATTTTGCCCCGCGAATGGGTGAAGGCTGTGCAGGCCCTGATTCCTAATTCCAACATTGTGGAAACCAACACTTACTATCATCCCAGCGACCGCGACACCACCGAAAAACATCGCGAAACCTTGAAGGTGAACGGTTGGACTTTCTGCCCTGTGGACATCATGGACGAAGAAGGTACGGTGATGCTCCCTGTTCCTGGCGGCAAGCACTTTAAGGAAATGAGCATGGGCGGCCATATCGTGAATTACGATTCCATGGTGGTGCTGACACACTTCAAGGGCCATACCATGGGCGGTTTCGGCGGTTCTCTCAAGAATATCGCCATCGGCTGTGCCGATGCCAATGTGGGCAAGAAGATGATCCACGAAAAGATGGAAGATCCGGATTTCAATGCAAAGCCGGAACTTTACCCCAAGTGGAGCAATAGTGGCAAGCGCTTCATGGAAGCTATGGCTGAATCCGGCAAGGCGACGGTCAATCATTTCAAGGGCAAGATGTGCTTTATCAACGTGCTGCGCCGTATGTCCGTGGACTGCGACTGTGCGGGCGTTGGCGCTGCTGAACCCACTTGCCGTGACATCGGTATTCTCGCTTCCACCGATATTCTCGCGGTGGACCAGGCCAGCGTAGACATGGTTTACAAGCTGCCCATTGGCGAATTGAAGGATATCAAGGAACGCATTGAAAGCCGCGAAGGACTTCATCAGCTCCCTGCCATGGAAGCTCTGAAGATGGGCAACCGCAAGTACCGCATTATCGAAGTTTAATATAAGAGGTCGTTATGGATCGTCGTGAGGAGGACAAGGTGTCTACCGTCTATTTTACCAAGGATCTCAGTGCCGCTGGCGTTCTGAAACTTTACGAAAAGGTGAAGCAGAACATCTCTGGCAAGGTGGCCATCAAGCTCCATACCGGCGAACCCAACGGCCCGAACATTATTCCCCGCGAATGGGATGAAGCCTTGCAGAAGGCAATTCCGGGTAGCACCATCGTAGAGACCAACACTCTTTATCAGGGCGGCCGCTATACTACCGCCGATCACCGCAAGGCTCTGGAAGTCAATGGCTTCACCAAGTTCACCGTGGTGGACATTATGGACGAAGATGGCGAAACTCCCATTCCTGTGAAGGATGGTTACTGGCTGAAGGAATTGCATGTTGGCAAGCATATGCTGAACTACGACTCCATGGTGGTGTTCACCCACTTCAAGGGTCATGCCATGGGCGGCTTCGGCGGCTCCATGAAGAACATCGCCATCGGCTGTGCTGGCGGTCAGATTGGTAAGAAAGAAGTTCACATGGGTTCCGCAGAAGGGTCAGAATGGATTGTTGGTGCCAAGTTCATGGAACTGATGGGTGATTCCGCCAAGGCTACCTGCGATTATTTCAATGGCAAGATGTGCTTTATCAATGTGCTGCGCCGTATGTCCGTGGACTGCGACTGCGCTGGTACCAGTGCCGCGGAACCCACCTGCCGCGATATCGGCATCCTTGCGTCTACCGACATTCTTGCGGTGGACCAGGCCAGCATCGACATGGTCTATAAACTTCCGCCTGATGAACTTGCCGACTTGAAGGAACGAATTGAGTCCCGCGATGGCCTGCACCAACTTGATGCAATGGAACATCATAAGATGGGTAACCGTAACTACAAACTGGTGGAAGTTTTGTAATTTTCATTTGAAGTAATAAAAAAACGACGAGGTTTGCATGTCTCTTGGAATTCCAGAAATCATCTTGATTGTTGTTGTGGTTTTGCTGCTGTTCGGTGGCAAGCGCATTCCTGAACTGGCCCGCTCTCTTGGCCGTGCCCAGCACGAATACAAGAAGGCAAAGGACGCCCTGAAGGAAGAAGCCGCAGACCTGCAGAAGACTGTGGAAAAAGTCGGCGAAGCAGAAGCCAAAATAGACGAAAGACGAGAGACGAAAGACGAAAGATAGGTTCGGACTTGTCTTCGAAAGCTGATCAGGAACAGACGTTGGTCTCTCATTTGGAGGCCTTGCGTACGGCGCTGATTCACTGTTTTGTGGCGCTAGGCATCGGGATTATCCCGATGTTTTTGTTGTCGTCCTATGTTCTTGACTGGTTCAGCGCAGAACTTGTGGCCCAGAGCGGTGCCACCCTCCATTACTTTTCCCCAATGGAAGTATTCTTGCTGCAGCTGAAAATTGCGGCACTTATGGATTGCGTCATCTGTTCTCCATACATTGCCTGGAACTTGTGGAAGTTCGTGCTGCCGGGCCTTTACGAAAACGAACGGAAGTTTGTTCGTTCTATCGTGTGGATGACCAGCGGACTTTTTATTTCGGGCGTGGTGTTCTGCCTGGGGATTTGCTTCCCGCTGGTGGTGCGCTTCGGCATGAGTTTCGAAAGTGCAAACCTGCAGCCGATTTTCGGTGTAGAAAATATCGTTACCCTGGCGCTGTGGCTTTCCCTTGCATTTGGATGCATGTTCCAGTTTCCGCTGGTGACTTATGCTCTGATTCGCTCTGGCGTTGTTTACTACGAAACGGTTTGCCATGCCCGCCCTTACGTAGTGGTGGCTATCCTTGTGTTAGCGGCATTGTTAACACCGCCAGATATTATCAGCCAGCTGATTTTAGGCGCTCCCACTTACTTGCTTTTTGAAGCTGGCTTACTAGCCGCACGAAAGTATAAAGGCGAACAGTTCAAGGAATGCTGCGAAGAAAATGCTCCGAATAGGGTGGAACCTAAATCAAAATTGCAGAAATTGCGAAAAGCGATTGTGGAAGAACCTAAGGAAATTGATTTCACAAGACCTAGCTCTCCTTACCAGGTTGGAACAGAGCGAGATGCAGATAAGTGGAAGCCTAATTGATATTTAAAAATTGCCCAAGATTTTGATTATGAAGAATACTCTTGCAAATGATCGTTACGAAGACATTGGCTTTGCCAAGCTGGATATCAGCCGCGAAAATCGAACTGGTTCTGCCGAGGCCATTTATTGCGCAGGAAAGACCAAGGAACAACTTTTGAAAATTCTCCAGACTTTCGAGGAGAATGGCTGCGCTGTTCTAGGTACCAAGTGCAGCGCCGAACAGTATGAGTTTGTAAAAAGCGAAATGCCGCAAGTTTGCTATAACGAAACCGCCAAAATCATCTCCATAAAAGCGGTCAAGGGCGCTGTTCGCAACGCTTCAAAGAAATCAGGAAAGCTTCGTGGAACCATCGCAGTCTGCTGCGCGGGAACCGCCGACTTGCCCATTGCAGAAGAAGCTGCCATGACGGCTGAATTTTTTGGAGCAAAAGTTGTCCGTCATTATGATGTGGGTATAGCAGGGCTTCATCGACTGCTTTCCAAAATAGATGAAATTCGCAAGATGGATGTTGTTATTGCCGTGGCAGGAATGGAAGGTGCCTTGGCTGGTGTCATTGCTGGGCTCGTAAAAGCACCCGTGATTGCTGTGCCGACATCCGTTGGCTACGGTGCCTCGTTTCAAGGTGTCGCACCACTTCTAACGATGCTGAATACCTGCGCCGAGGGTGTTGCTGTAGTGAACATCGACAATGGTTTTGGCGCTGCCGTAAGCGCCATGAGAATGCTCCGTATTAAGTAAAATCGTTCTACTGGCTAACAATAAACTAATAACTAGCAACTAAAAACAGACGACTATTATATGAAATATCTTTATTTGGACGGATCTTGTGGAATCAGTGGCGATATGACTGTTGCCGCCTTGCTGGATTTGGGCGCTTCTCGTGAAAAGTTGGAGGCAGCCATCAACAGCATGCACCTGGATGGAATGCATTGCCACTTCGGTCGTGGAAATTCCTATAGTATCGCTGGTGCCACTTTTGATGTTCACTTGCATACCCATCATGGCGAAGAAAGCGCTGACCACGTGCATGCTCACGAAGAAGCCTATGTAGAACATCATCATTCCCATGAGCATCGTCATTTAAAGGAATGCTACGATATTTTGGATCATGTGGCAAGCCACGGAACGCTTTCCCAGAATGCTCTTGCCATTGCTAAGAAGATTTTCTTGATTATCGCTGAAGCAGAAGCAAAGGCTCACGGCGTCGCTGTAGAGGATGTTCACTTTCACGAAGTGGGGGCCATCGATTCCATCGTAGATATTATGGCGGTGGCCATCTTGGTAGATGACTTGCAGGAAACTCAAGGTGTTTCTCAGGTTGTGGTGACTGGCCTTAACGAAGGTACGGGTTTTGTACAAACCCAGCACGGCATGCTCCCGATTCCTGTTCCCGCGGTGGCAAGCATTGCAGAAGCAGCAGGCATCGCTCTCCACATTACAGACACCAAGGGCGAAATGGTGACCCCTACGGGTATTGGCGTCGTTGCCGCTCTCCGCACTTGCGAGAAACTCCCTGCCAACTACAAAATTTTAAAGTCTGGCATCGGCCTTGGCAAGCGTGATTTTGGCCGCGCCAATTTCCTTCGCGCCCAGATTATTGAAGATGTCAGTTCCACGGGAAATTCCCCAAATGATTTGAGCGTCACCATTCTGGAATGTAGCATCGATGACGCAAGCCCCGAGGAACTTGGCCTTGCCATGGATAAGATCATGGAAGCTGGCGCCCGCGACGTTCATTTTATCCCGTGCTACATGAAAAAAAATCGCCCCGGCATTTTGCTTCGCGCCATTGTAGATGGCGAAAAAATGGGGCAGGTTGAAACCGCCATTTTCAAGAATACAACAACCATCGGACTTCGTAGAATTCCGGTGGTTCGTAACTGCATGAGCCGCAGCTTTCAAGACGTAGAAACCCCCTTTGGAGTGGTGACCGTCAAGAAATGCGAACTTGGCGATATCGTAAAGTTCAAGCCTGAGTTTGAAAGCGTCAAGGCTGTGGCTGAAAAGGCAGGAGTCTCCTTCCGTGAAGCTTTTGACGCCGCAAGATCAAAAGCTCGTTAAGGAAGTATGAAACATCTATTTGGTTTGCTTTATGCCGCATTTGTGATGTGGCCTCTATGCGCTTGCGCTGATTCTGGTTCTAGTGAGGCTTCGACTGTTGAAATGAGCAAAGTTAAAATCATCATCGGTTCTAAAGAATTCATTGCCACTCATCGTTGATTCTTGCCAAACTCATGTGAAGCTGTGGGTTCGACTTATAAAATTCCTTCACAAGCAAACTAATAGAACTATTTATTTCTTTTTTCTGCATTTAAGCTATCTAAAAATTTTGAATGACTCATTATACACTCCCTTTTAAAGAACCACGACTGTTTCGTCACCGCAAATATTACGGACTTTCATTCGAAGGGGTTTTGCTTCGGAAATAATCATTCCATTCCAAAACTCCTTGGTTTTTACGCCATTTAGAGTCACGTAGCCGATATTGTCAATTTTTACTTCAGCAGAGCTATTCCAGGAGACATTCTTTTCCACATTAACGCAGTCTACGCTAAGCCATTCAATGGTTTCCAGCCCAGTTTCGCTAATTTGAATATGAAAACTGTTCGTCTTGCCCTTTTTCAAAACTTGCTGATCGCGTCTGGAATTTACTTCATTAATTTTTTGGATAACACGGTCACTTACGAAGGAATTGATTTCTACAGCCCACCTTGTAAACAGTCCATCTTGAACTTGTTTGACCTCGTACTGAATTTCATCCTCGACAACAACATTATCAAGGACTTGTTTCAAATCACGAAGTTCAATCTCAATCAGGGTATTGTTTTGTTCCTTGATGAAGGTTTCAATTTCCGTACGATCTGTTATATCAATATAATAGACAATTACACGCTTGGTATTGTCTGGTAAATCGGGCATTGCTTTTCGCAAAATGCGGTTCATTAAAGGGATATCGAGAAGACGAGTTGATGAGTCCATGAGATTTGGCAAATAAACAGGCATTAAACCGTATTTACTATCTACAATGCTGCCTTCCCAAAATTTATCTAAGGCATCCTCGTTACGTAATCCTTGAATGAGAGACTTCAGTTTGTCCATGGTCTGAACAGGATTACGATAAAGAGAAACACCGTCTTTTATTTCAAGTTGATCGAACTCAGCCTTTGCGGAAATAAGCCTATCACGTGTTGTTTGAATGCTGTTTATGCCGATATCGCAGTGAATGAATCGACGATTTAGGTCATTTGCAACCTTGGCGGTAACTCCACTTCCACCGAAAAAATCAGCGACAATAGCTCCTTCTTGTGAACTAGCTTTTATAACCCTTTCCAGAATCGCTTCCGGTTTTTGAGTAGCGTATCCAACAGGTTCTTCCTTATCAGCAGGCTGTAACATAGGAATACGCCACACATCATCAACTCTCTTCTCAGTCGATTCTTGATACATAACATTCCCATTTTCATCCCTAGCATTGATAGCCTTGCCATTGACAAACTTTCTTACAAGCTGTTTTTTTACTTCGTCTCTTTTTTCGTACTGTGTTTCAAAATAATATGATTCCGACTTTCCGTACAACAAAATTTTATCTGAAGTTCTCGGAAAACAAGCGGATTTGGGAGCCATTTTATTATAATAGTACCATGTAATTTCGTTTATAAATCTGTCTTCTCCAAAAATTTCATCCAACAATATTTTTACATAGTGACCGATATGATAATCTAGGTGTACATAAATGCTAGCGTTATCACTCATAACGCTTTTTATCGCCATTAGATTTTCATACATCCAGTTCAAGTAATCCTCCTTATTCCAGATGTCTCCGTACATCTTTTCTTCGAAGGATTTCAATTCTTCAATGTCAAGTTCTTCCTCGGCTTGTTTAATCGTTTCGGCAACTTTAGGGTTTCGACGGACATAAACTTTCTTTGCGTAATCGGCGCCACTAGCAAAAGGTGGGTCAATATAAACCAAGTCCACCATAATGCCCATTTTTTTCAGATAGGCACAGGCAGAAAGGCATTCGCCTCTTATGACGATATTGCCTTTGGCATTACTACCAACCTGCTCTATTTTCTCAACTTCATAAAGTGGCATGCCTCTTTGGATATTTGTAATCACCTTGTTATTGTCACGATAACGCAATACGCGCTGTGTCCTGACAAAATTATCCAGGATTGCCTGACCTTCAAGAGTATTAGGATAGTAAGGAACGTACTGTACAGCCATATTTAAACCGTCTTATGCCTCAAAAAAGTTGTTAATTGCATTCAGAGTTTTCTGCTCACGCTGATTCCTGGTAAGCGTATCCTCTAGGTAAAGGAATTCAAATCGTTTGTATCCGAATTTTTCATTATTCTTACGCAAAAATTCGCCTTGCATAAATTTCCGTCGCTTTTCAAATTTGGCAGCATAGCCTTCGCCCTTGGTCTCGATAATAATGACCTTATAGATTTCCCCAGAGCCATCGCGTTTTATCACCAAGAAGTCGGGCACATACATACCGATATAGCTCCAGTGTTTTCCATCATGGTGGTAGCATCGAATTTTAAAGTCGGTTAACGTGTCGTCGCCATTAAAATAAACTTCTAAATTTCGCCCATTAAGCATGGGAAGAACCGACTTCGAGAAGTACTCTATTTCCAGGTTGCTATCAAAATGATACGGAATATAGTGATAACTTTGCTTACGTTCCGGGTGAGGATCTTTAGACGCAGCAGTCATCATCGATACATCTACGCCTGTTTTCGAAAGTTGTTCCAATAAAGCCTTTTGTTCAGCGGTGAGTTCCTTCGGGCCCCCTTCTTCATCCAGCTTTATTATGGACTGCACCACATCTTGATCCGGGTAGTAGCGAGAATCAGATTCTACAACTGTTGCGGTAAAATTTTCGATTTTCAGCAATCTCGCAGAGCTTTTGATAATCTCTTCATTTACCTGAATTTTACGCAAAGGGATAAACGCTTGACGAATCAAGGAACGAATACGACCATGGTTAAATTTGGGATTAAAGAAAATGTTTCCCACATCTTGCTTGGTTATCGAGTCAAAGATGTTCATCAATAGTGTTTTATGGGAAAGAAGGGTAGAGTATTTTAACGTACCGAAGCTTTCCTTGGCAATATCATGCAACCATTGAGTAAAGGATGCATAGACTTTCGAGCTATCTTCAATGCTAAAATGCCCTACGACATCCCCCTGCATATTTTGAATATGACCAATTTGCGTTTCCGCAGAAACTATAACAGATTCTTCTTTCAAACGACGCGTAGCGTCATTCGAATCTTCAACAACCAAAGTCTCGTACGAAATCTTGAGCTGGTAAAAATCAATAGGCGGAACCTGTTGTTTTTCCATTCTGGAAAAACGGTTCAAAGTTTTGAGTTCACCGAGTTGTTTGGAACCAAATTCCTTCAGAGAAATATGCTGCTGCTGTAAAAGCTGTTTATTGAGAACTTTCGCATTTTGCTCATTCAACCAAACGAGCGCAGTTTCATTTGATTTGCGATCAACCTGCCTAAGGCAACGACAAGATGTCTGCAAAATCATATTATCAGGGCAAGCGCCTTTCTGCGGTAAAATAACTCCAGTAAGGCTTTTGCAGTCCCAACCTTCTTTTCCTATCTGAGCCAACAAAACGATTCTAATCTTCGAAATAGAGGTATCCAAGGAGGCAAATTCCGTTGCGGAGCCTTCCGGTTGAGGGTACTGCTTATTTCCTCCATGATACTTAAGGATCACCTCGGACGGATTTAAGGATTTTTTCGAAACGAGTTTTGCCACCAAAGGATAGACTACTTGTTCCAAAGGTTCTATTTGTCCACAGTAAATAGCCAGTTTAGCACAAGTTCCGTTTGAGTATGTCGTATTCAGATACTTGTCGAAAAATTCTTCCACACCACAGCGAATTATTTCTTCTGTAGGAACATCAGCAGACTTGACATCGGGATTTTTCAAGAAATTTCCAATACCATCAATCAAGGGATAATAGTAAACAACATTGCTTAAGTCTGTATTCCTAATTTTCAACTGCGACGTAAATTCAATTGCTTCAGCATGTTCCAAATAAGGCGTTCCAGAAAAGCCAAGCATTCCACAGAAATTTTTAGTTTCGCTCCAACCGTTAACAACTTGACGTAATTTTATTTCGCCATCTGCGGCATGATGCACTTCATCAATAAAAATCGAAAGATTTGGGATTTCTCCAATCGTTTTTCGAAGTTCGTTCGCCAAGCGAACCTTGTACGCCTCATCTTCAGAAAGGAACGATGTCCCGTCATCTTCATCGACTCTATCCAGAATGACCTTTTCCGCATTAGTCACGGCAACGAGCCCCATTGGATTCGGGAAACTCAAATGAAGATTGATTTTTTGGGCATTCGGATTTTTTACACGATTGCTTTTACTTGCTGTTTTTTGTTCATCAAGAACTTCAAACCTTATAATCCTCTTAATCTCTGAAGCTGCTGGTTCGGGAATAACCCAAGAAGGATCAAAGTCCTTTATTGTTCGTAAACTAGGAACAATAGACGATTTAAGTCCCGACGGGGCCAAAATCATAAAGTTATGCGCAAACGCAGGATTATCCGGTTCGTTTTGAGCAAAATACAAGTCAAGATAAATAAATGCGGCCATGAGGTATGTTTTTCCCGCACCCATAGGAAGACTAAAAAGATAATCCGCATAATTGACTTGGTAAAAGAAATCATAGATTGCTTTCGCAAAATCAATTTCGGCATCTCCTTTCTTTATCGCAGTTTCCAGCGCAGGAGCAAGAGTTTTTCCACCCTCGGTTACTTGCATTGCGTATTCCAGCAAAGCGACTGCCGCAGGATTTTTAACCAAGGTGTTTCTTGCTTGAGAGGTCAATTCCAGAGAATCTAGGTCCAATGAATTGAACATCCCTTGATAAAATAATTGACACAACGGCTTATTTTGACAAGCTATTTTCAAGAAAAGATACGTCTTTATAGCTTCAATTTGCGCATCACGCATTTTTCCGCGAATTTCAATATATCGAATAAGGCCTGTAACAGGACAGCCATCGGAAGCATACCATTCGTTTCTTTTATGTTCAATCAGTTTATAAAACATCTAAGACTTCGCTTTGAGAGATTCTAGTCAAAGATACGCATTTTTTTTGACACTAAAGTGTCACAAAAATTTTTTCAAGCCTTATTTTGCCAAAATCGTCTTCAAAAACTGAACCTCAATAACCTTCTTTACCGGTTTGCCCTTTTTCTGATTGGATATAAATTTCAACAGGCTTCTTGGCAAGGTAATCCTGTACAAGTCTTAAACACTGAGAGATTCTTTTGGATAAAAAATTCCTTATTACTGGATTTTCACTTTTGATGTAGCAGTCTAAAATAATTATCACCTTGGAACATAAGCGAAGCTTATCTAAAACAGAAAAAATTCTATTTCCGTACTCTAGCCGAAACAATTCAGAAATCCTTACGGAACGAATATATTCCAAGGTATCGAATAAATCATATTCTTCTTTATAATCACGAATTTGTCTTTCTTCGGAATACTCTGCAAGAGGGGTTTCTAAATCTTTGCGGCCATCCCAAAATGAGCCAAGAAGCTTATATGTTGTTTTCATAGTTCAACAACCACTCCTGAGCCTAATTCTACAGCCCTTGTTGCAAACTCAAGAAGTTTTCTGTACAAATTTTCCAAAGTTTCGTTCGAAATCGTTGACAAGCGATTTTCAAGCCAAGATTTCAATACGGAACATTTAGATTGATCAAAATAATCTAAATCGCCATCGTCAAGAAGCGTTCCGCACGCTCGGTTTATTGGGAATACAAAATCATTCAAAAGAAGATCGTTTTCTTCATCTTCAAAATAGAATACTTCAACTCGGGAATCCGGCGGATATGGAACCACAGGTATGTGCCCATAATAGTCTAATCCAGCATAGTTTAAAATCAAAGCAAACTTCATTACATTTCCTCCTTTCTCAAAATTTTCATATGCGAGTCGGGCCCATCTGGCACAAGATTTCCATATTTATCCAAGAAAGTTTTGAAATGCCGATCGTATATTTTCAAATACCCTGAAGCCATGTCCGCTTTTATAATATAGTCTTTATTTTTCCAGACTGCTTTGATACCATGAATCTTTGGTGTTTCATTGGGAGTGTACTTATTGATTATTTCATTTATGTTTACTTTGTTCTTTTTCCAATTTTCATTGAATAAAGCCTCTCTCTTTTTACTTTCCGTGTAGCCGTACTGCAAGTTTGGAGAAGAAGGGACTGCAAACTCAACATAATACTGAGACAGCTTTGAATATGTTTCTTTCGCATTAGACGTTACGCAGCCTCCTTGCGAGCCTTGTGATAATCAGGATACACAAGATACCTTACACCCATTATGGAAAGTTTCTCTATAGCATTGGAATCCTCTTTGCCATAAATAAGCAATGAAGATGGCTGTCCAAGCATTACCGTTGAAATAAAGCGCATGTCGTGTGGTTCATCTTTAGGGCAACCTAGAAAACCTGCCGCCCACAATACATTCTTTGGAACTCCGCTGATATTTTTATGCGTTGACCAATTCCCTGTCCGAAGATTTGCAACAATTTTTATTCCATTTACAGCAAGCACTGCCATAAACAGTTGATTCAACAGCATTATGAAATCTTGCCACTCCTGATCCATGTCGCTTGTGACTGTGACATCAGTTGCCACTGCTCCCATATATTCACCATATTCTGAAACTTCATCCAAAACATTCTCGAGTCTTGGATAAATTCTTGCGTCAGGGCAATAAAAGACTAATAGCGTCTTTTTGGGGTTCTTTACGATTCTATTTTTCCTAAAATCATAGGGAACCATCTGCTCCGGAATTTCCTCTAGGAACATTTCCCTTTTTAAGATAGGGAACCCCATTTCATTGAATTCGATGCCTTTGCCTTGCAAATATTGCACAAAATCATCTGCAATCTTGCAAAGGTCCATCATATTTCTTACCATACGGAAGCCTCCGACGGTTTGGTTGCCGTCTCTTGTTTGAAACAATGCTGCCGCAGCAAAAGGTTCCTGACGCCCTGTCGGGCAGCAAATTTCTAGTTTAATTTACAACTGGATTACAACACCTGTCTCAAGTTCTATTGCCCTAGAGACGAAATCCAATAATTTTTCATAAATCGGTTTTAGCAAAGGATTCAATTCTTTCGCCAAGCGCTGTTCCAACCAGGATTTTAATTTGACGCATTTTTCTTTATCAAAATAATCTACATCGGTAAGATCGAGACAAGTGTCGCACAGATTATTTACCTCGTCGATGAAATCTTTGTCAAATAATGGAGCGTAGATTTTATCATCGAATTCAAATATTTCAACACGACCTTCTCTGTCTTCAGGTATTTCAGGAATATTTCCGTAGTATTTTAAGTTGTTCAAGTCTAAGAACAGTTCAAACCACATTACATTTCCTCCCATTTTTTTATTTTGAAATGAGTTCCTTCTCTAGAGCTAGTTAACGTTCCGTCAATTCGGTACCAAAGACCCGTTGCGTTATTTTTCACTCGCAAATACCCACTTGCCATATCGCATATTACGGTATTTTCATTGCCTTCAAAGTAAAACTTTATGCCTTTTTTATAGCAGTTGGCGTCAGGAGCATACTTATCAATGATTTCATTGACATTAACTTTATCTTTCTTCCACTCCTCGTTGAACATCTGTTCTCGAAGTTTGCTTCTATTGTAACGTTCCATATCAACATTGTTTGACGGAACTACCTGTTCGCAATAATATGCCGACACAACGGAATACATTGCTTTTGCATTGGACATAAGTCCTCCTTGATTTTTGGCGCCTTTTAGCTGCGCTCAACTTGACATTTACTTGCCAAATTTGCTATCTTGGAGGTTCCTGACGCCTTGTTGGGTAGCAATACTTGGCAAGCATTTGCCGGATGGTTGAGCAATCAGCTGTCCGGCATTTTTTAGTTGAATTCCTTCTCCAGGATGTTGATTCGAGTTTGAGATGCGCCGTAAGTTACGCCGCATTCACTTGAAATTTCCAGGAAATCCATGCCGATTACCAGGTCAGAATCCATCAAAAATTCAGCAGCGAAGTTGTCTGCTTGCCATTCTGGGTCTTCGTATTTTTTTAACTGTTCTCCGGGAGCAAGCCTGCATAGGGCGACCCTCTTTGGGCCATGCAAAAAGAAGTGTCCAATCTCGTGCATAATGGTAAAACGAGCACGACCGTCGCCATGACAAGCTTTGGTATATACATCTTGACGAATATAAATTGTATTGTTGGCAGAAAGGGTTAAGCCTTCCTCCTTCATCTTATATTCGTCAACAATTTCCCATTCAAAATTAGGAAACAATCGCTCCATGATGAACTCAAAAAAGCTGCATACTGGTATTTTCAATTCATTTTCCAACCCGCATTTTTTCTTGATAATCTTGACGATTGCACGAATTGACTGCCGGCTCATTGGGGCTGCTTTAAAATTTGTAGTTCTCACTTTCTTTCCTTATTCAAAATCTTGTTAATTTGTTCTACATCGTCGTCCGAAATTGATTCAAGCTTTCTCGCGAACGAAAACAAGAGGTTCTTCTGTGGCATTTGCAGTTGGTTAAGTCCAATTTCTACAGATTCATTTGTTTCAAAATAAGCGTTCTGCAGGTCTGTCTTTTGATCGTCGTTCAACTGGTATAGTGCTGCAATACGATCAACCCACCCGGCAGGAATCTTGCGTTTGCCGTTTTCAACACCAGACAGAAATGCTGGAGAGACGTTCAGCTTATCAGCCATGTTCAGTAGCAGTTCACCTACATCCATCCTTAAATTTCTCAAAAACTTTCCAAATGCGGTTACCATAGAATTCTCCTTGAGGGTTGAGTGGCGATGCTAGAATATAAACTTAATTTTCAACTTTGTCAAGTTGTTTAGTAAATAAATTTACCATTTTGGTTAATTTTAGTATTTTGCGTTGGAAGATGACGATCTATATTTTTTTACTCAATCGTTGTTTTTTAAGCCCAATCGTTGGGTTTTTAGTATCAATCATTGGTTTTTGAAGTCCAATTGCTGGTTTTTAATACAAGATTGTTGAGGGTAGGATACAGAAAAAAAATCGCCCTGCATTTTCTGCGGGCGACTTTTCAATAATTTTTGAATGTTCAGGGGCGAAAGCCTCAACTTTAGCGAACGAAGTTCATGGGCTGCCAAGGTTCCTTGGCTTCAACCTCAGCGGTGCCGGTGGCGAACTTCTTTAGCATATAAGCCATGTTGTTTGCCAGAGTACGCATGGTCTGCATGCCTTCTGTATCCTGGGCGGATTCCGCTTCGGCACGGCCGTAGGCGATGTTCCAATACTGGGAAGTAACGATAGGCATGTTCAGCATCTGGAAAGGCATTTGCAAAGTCTGGAATGCAGCAGTTGCACCGCCGCGGCGGCAGCAGCAAACAGCGGCGGCGGGCTTGCCCTGTAAATGGGCGCCGGCAGCGTAAGCCATGCGCTGGATTAGGGATAGTACGGAACCGTTGGGCTGACCCCAGTAAACCGGAGAACCAACAATCAATGCATCGCTGGTTTCCATCTTGGCGATGACTTCGTTACAGATGTCTTCGTCAAAGGCACAGCGGCAATTGCCCTTGGTCTTGCAGACATTACAGGCAATGCAACCGCGAACGGCTTTATTGCCAATCCACACGATTTCGCTTTCGATGCCGTTCTTCTTCAGCTGTTCTGCAGCCTCGTTCAAGGCTGTAAAAGTGTTGCCATTCTTGCGGGGGCTTCCGTTAATCAATAAAACTTTCATTTTGTTACCTCGGTTACAAAAGTATAAAAAAAGAAGGCATCAACCCGCTAATTACTTCAAGTCGCCCCCCATCTAGGTTTCTGTTGCCTGGAAAAAGAAACAGGCCTTGAGCAAGGCCTGCGAAAAATTCCTGGAGATTATAAAGGGGAAACCTCGATCAGTGAAGTTAGGTGACTATATGTTCAGAGCCATTGGAGGCGGAGTGTATTCCCACTTTCCGCCGTAGCAGAAGAACTCGCAACCATTTACTGACATGTGGGAAAGGTCGCCGCTTACATCGCAAGCAGAACCTTCGATTTCGCTACTTCTGCAACGTTCGGCATTAGGATCTACAAGATTAGGATTGTATCCTTGGATAGACCATTTTCCACCAACGCAGCGGTATTCAAAAGTTTCATCCAATCTTACTTCATCTTCAGTGGAGCAAGGTTCATTCTGCCAACCTTCTGGATACTCGCTGGAGCCGCAATCATTATCAGCGTCACAGGGGTCAGAAAGATCTTCCGAGAAAGTCAGTTGACCATCCCTGCATACATATGCATAAGGTCCCACATATCTTTCTTCACCTTCCGTTTCGCAAGGTTTGCCGTTGGCTCCCGCAGGGTCATAAGCAGAAGAACTTGACGAACCGATTATCGGCAAAACGCAATTGGTATATTGCCAATGAGTTCCGTCACAAATCATGATACTGCTGCCATTACAACTGTAAGCCTCCATGCCCTTCTGTTCTTCAAAGCAATCCATAGGATGGCAACCGATGGCATCGCAAGTTACACCTTCAAATTCCGTGTCAATGCACTTCTCCGTGTAAACGGCAGTTCCGCAGGAAGGAATGATTACGCTGGAGGAACTACCTGGCTCAGGAATGAAAGCTGCGCTGCTAGAAGAATTCATCAGTACGCTTGAAGAAGAGATATCGCTTTGGATACTTGAGGAACAGATTGAGCCCTGCGTAACATCTACAGAAGAAGAGGATTCTGTAACATCTTCAATAGGTGCAGAAGTCGACGCACTAGAGGAATCGTCTCCGCAGGCCACAAGGGCGGTAACCATCAAGGCCGCAAAAAGCCCCAACACAAATTTTTTGATATTCATGTTTTTTCCTTTATCTCAACAGATTTTTATTCACCCATTCCGACGAAACATCAATGGAATTTGCGGGTCTGCATTCCGTCTCAAAACGACCATCGGATTCAATAAATTCAATTTTAGGATTGCTAGAAAGTTCTCCGCAGTGACGGAACAGAATTCCAAACACTCTATATTTATCGGTGTTTTCGCAGGTGTGTGAACGAAGTGCTATCACGGTCAACTTATCGTCTTCAATGTTTGTAAGGACAAATCCCGTTTCTGGAGTGTAGCCGCCATCCATACCAACAGGAGAAATGTTCAGCAAGTAGAACGGGCAGTATTCTTCATCAATGCTTGGCGTCTTTGCGAGATAATCTATTGTCTTCGGGAACATCATTTCAACATGGGACATGTCCATATCTTTGAGCAACCCCGGCGTAGTCAATTCGTAATAGACAGGAGTAGCATCTTCGCAATCATCCGACGCTCCGCCACACTGTTTTTCATAAACCATGTGATAAGCAAGGACATTGTCATCAAATTTCGTGTTGACATCGTTCACATACTGCTTGACGAAATTATCAAGAGTCTTCGGCTCTACGCCATTGCTCGGCGGAACAACTGCCGGACGGTCATCGTTATTAGACCCCGGAGGTGTAATGGAGCTGCTAGATCCTCGATCGGGGTCGAGGATGACGGAAGAAGAACTCAGAATGAGAGAAGAAGATGATCGCGCCCCGTCGTCATTCCCGGCTTGACCGGGAATCTGGATGCTAGAGCTGCTAGATTCCTCGTCATCGACCGGAATGACAGAGGAAGAACTCGGAATGGTTGAGGATGAAGAGTTCGGAACATCAGAAGAGGAACTGCTAGATCCTTCACTGTCGTTCAGGGTGACAGAAGAAGATGAAACATCTTCGATAGCAATCTGATTCGGCTCCTCAGCGGTCCCAGCAACAGAAACGTTATCGGAACAGGCGCAGAACAAACCCGCAGACAATCCGATGAAACTAGCCACGGACAAAATGAATTTACTTTTCATCATCATTCTCCTTCGCGTTCTTTGTCAACGGGAACAGTTGCAGATTCAGGCGATAAACCTGATCGATATTTTCATCTTCTGCAGCGATGGCAATAATCTTGCGGCGGCATTCATCCAGTTCCTTCACGATCCGCTCGTAAGAATTTTTAGAAACGCCCATGGTGACGCCAGTAAAGTTTCGTTCTTCCTTCGGCAAGTCCAGCGAGTTTGCCGCAAGGCAGGCCATCTTGTAATGCATACCGCGAATGGCCAGGCGCGTCGCTTCCGGCGAACCCGTAATGGATTTTTCCGCTTGCACATAATTATCGTCAGCGGTCTTTTTCAAAAATCCATTCTTCGTGAGGAACGCAAGCGTTTCCCTCACTTCTTCCGCAGAAACTTTCGGCAGACATTTCTTCGCCATTTCTCCAGGCGTCGCCCCCGGCATCATGGGAGCAAGTTCGCGAAGCACCGGATTTTTCCAGCTTTCATAAAAGTCGAATAAGTCGCTTTCTACAACGCGAACCTTATGCGCCTTGGCAATGGCAAGCATTTCCGCAAACGCAACCTTCTTCTTTGCGTCGATGGATTCCTGACCAAACTTCACCATGGCCCTGAAATAATCCATCTCGAAACCCACAAGCCCCATGGCCTCTCCCGCGCGCTCCACACCGATTCGACTCAGTTTGCTCTTTCCGTCACACACCACCTTCATGTAGGACGACGACGAAAATCCGGCCTTCTTGGAAAACTCACGCCAGGTAAACCCATGGCGCAATTTCTGCTCTTCATAGAAGTCCAGCATGAACTTTCGAAAATCGGTGTATTCAACGATAGGTTTCATCACCTAAAAATATAACAAGCGTTCAATCCGTTTTATACAACAAAAATTCATTTTTTTAACAAAAATTGTAATTTTTATAGAAAATTTTTCAGAAAATTCCTCTATATACAACAATCTGTTGCATATAGCATTTCCGTTTTAAAACAGATTTCGTCCCTTGAAAAAAAACACGAAAATACGCACTTAACGATGTAATTTCAGTAAAAACTTCAAAATATATAGCCTTAACTGCCATTTAACGCAATTATTCGAGGAATATCTTGAAACGAAGGCGTTCAAGAAATCGCCCGTAAGCGCAGGTTTGTACAGGAAGTCATTGCTTAGAACCGTTTCCGTATTCAATACCATTCAAACCTACATCATCAACAACTTCGGTTCGACAACCAGTCTAACAAACATTCTGAACGACCTGCGCAAAGCAGGGCGTAACATCACTCGCGAAACGCTGAACCGTTACATACAAATTTTATTAGACGCAAAGATTCTCTACAAGTGCAGCCGATTTGACTTGAAATCATGCAAGTCCATTGCTGGCGAACAGAAATACTACCTATCAGATTTAGGTTTCTATTTTGCCACAAATACAGACAACAGGATCAATTACGGACCCGTTCTAGAAAACATCATCTATCTATACGCAAGGTCAAAAGATTACTCCGTGAGTGTGGGCAGAATCGGGAAACTTGAATGCGACTTTATCATGAGAAATCAGAAATCTCAGTACAGTTATGTTCAAGTCGCAATGACAATCATGAACAGTTTGGATACGGAAAATCGCGAATACAAGCCCTTGGAAAGTATCCGCGATAACTACCCCAAATATGTCATGACGCGAAATGACATCATCCAAAACCGCAATGGAATTATCCACACAAATATCGGTGGCTTTATAAAAGAACACAAGACGTTTATCTAAAGCGCTCCATTGAACAACAGTCCAAGCACAATGATGCTCAGGGCAACTGTTCCAAAGAAGATCAGCAGAAGCTTTAGAGACATGACTTTCTTTAGCATCATGGCTTCAGGGAGCGAAAGCCCCACCACCGCCATCATAAAGGAAAGCGCAGTTCCAATGGCAACGCCCTTTGCCACCAGCACTTCGATAATGGGCACAACGCCAGCCGCATTGGAATACATGGGCACCGCCAAAATCACAGCCAGGGGAACGGCATACCAGTGCTCCGAAGAAAGATAGCTTTCAAAAAATCCTGTAGGCACATAGCCATGCATAGCCGCACCAATGGCGATACCGATAATTACATAAAGGATTACGCCGCGGACAATGTTCAAGGATCCTCGGGCGATGCCTGGGAGGCGCTGGAAGAAGGAGGGACGCGAGAGTTCGTCAGGGTCGCCGTCGTCCAGGTTTGCGTCGGGGGTGGACTGCGCGGACATTTCCTGAATCTGCCGCACCCACGGGCTCAACAACCGCTCCAATTTAAATTTGCCAAGGATTGCTCCTAAAACCGCCCCCATCAAAATTCCGCTGGTCACATAAATCACAGTTACCTTCCAGCCAAATGTCGCCGCAAGCATGGCCACAGCAACTTCATTGACCAAGGGCGAAGTAATCAAGAACGCAAAGGTCACACCCAGAGGAATTCCGCCTTTCACAAAGCCAATAAACAGCGGAATGCTGGAGCAGGAACAGAAAGGAGTTATCGCCCCGAAAAGCGCCGCCAGCAAATACTGCAATCCAAACAGCCTATGGGTCGTCAAGAAATTGCGAAGACGCTCCACCGGAAAATAGGCGTTCACGATTCCCATCAAGAAACTGATGGCAAAAAGCAACAGCACAATCTTTATGGAATCGTACACAAAAAAGTCAAGCGCGGCCCCTAAACGGGACGCTGCATCCAGGCCACACAAGCCATAGATAAGCCAATCTGCAAACTGTTGAATCATTTTTACCTCATGCTCTTACGCCTTGCGTTTTTTGATTTTTGTTAGGTAAAATTCTTCCATCTTCATCTTTATCTCGTCACGGACGCGTCGAAACTCCGCGAGCATTTCTTCTTCTGTACCCTTGAATGCATCTGGATCGTCAAAACCGATATGCAGGCGTTCGCCAACAGCCCCAAAAAATGCAGGGCAAGTTTCCTTGGCACCGCCGCAAACCGTGATGACAAAATCCCAGGGTTCATTCAAATACTGATTCACGTGTTTTGGAAAATGCTTTGAAATATCAATTCCAATTTCTGCCATCACTTTTACGCCTAGCGGGTGGACCTCTTGAGCGGGTTTTACACCTGCAGAACACACGTTCAGCGATGCATCAAGATTTTGAAGAATGCCTTGCGCCATCTGGCTTCGGCAACGATTTCCTGTACACAAAACGAGAATTTTCATAGTTAAAACTCCATAAAAGTTTTTAAGATTCCAGCCACTATAAAAAGCAGCGCAACGATTCGGTTAAACCAAACTTGGAAAAGTTTCATTTTTCCAACAGCAACACCAAGCCGGTTAATGCTAAATGCCAAAATGTAGGCGATGATCAAAATGGGTAGCGAAGAGGCTAGTCCAAAAGCAATCGGCAAAAAATAACCGCCGGTAGCTCCCACTGACATGGGAATCAGCATTCCAAAATAAAGCATGCCGCTAGTCGGGCAAAAGGCAAGCGCAAAAAGCATTCCCAGCAGAAAGGAGCCCAGCCCACTGTTCAATCGGCCATTGAACTTTGATTCATCAACACCCTTGAAACCAAATTTTGGCAAAGGCAAAAGATGTCCCAAAAGCATGAACAAGCCCATCACAATAAGAACCGGCCCAAGTACAGTTTCGCCAGCCCGCCCTACAAAATTTTGGATATCAAAAACATCACCGCCCTTACGAAGAACCGCAATTAGGATAAACCCAAGAACGCTGTAGCTGACAACACGACCAAACGCATAGAAAAGCCCTCGCAAAAATACAGAGCGCGGTTTATCCACCTTTTTACTAATGAACCCTACAGCCGTAATATTGGTTAGCAACGGGCAAGGAGAAATTGCCGTAAGCAATCCCAAAATAACTGCAGTAAAAAAGGGCAGCTGACTACTTTCCAAAAGATTATTTAAGAAGGTCATCCATCACCTGCTTAAAACGTTTCTTAAATTCGGCGGGCTGATTTTTTGCGTAAGAAAAGCCCATCTGAGTCAGGTTATTGCGTTTTTCGTTAGCACCATCCCACTTATTCACGAAAAGAGAAGACCATGTCACCTTATATTCCTTGGCAATCTTTTCACTAGTCGGTTCAGAAATATCAACAACCGTAAACGTAACCTTGCCAGACTTCAATTCTTTCGCAAAACTCTCCTGCAATACTTCCTTTGTCAGCTTTTCAATGCTGCGACAAGTAATGCAACGCTGCGCTCCGTGAAAGTAAAGCACATCTACGGCAGGCCCTTGGGCAATAACCATTGTGGCACAAGCCAGCAAAAACAAGAAAACTTTCTTCATAAACTACCCGCAATTTCCACAGCTGCAAGAATTCAATAAACCCAGCACCTTGCGGATTTCGTCATCGTTGATTTTGCCCTTGGCCACCACCTTTTCATCTACCACCAAGGCAGGGAGAGACATTACATTGTAGGGAATCATCTGAACGATATCGTCAATACGAGTAACGTTCGCCTCGATTCCCATTTCCTTGACGATTCGCTCTACGGAATCGGCGAAGGACTGGTTGCATTTGCATTCACTGACAAGAATCTTGATGTTTTTCATTTTGTTTCCTTTGCGGATTATTCCGCTTTTTTAAAGTTCGTTATTCGTAGAACTACGAACAATAAGGTTAAAAATTTATCCCTGCCTAGCAGGGATCTTGACTACTTACAACAGGATTTCTTTTTACAAAGTTCCATATTGAAGAAATCCTTGAAAAGCGCCTTTGCCAACTTCCAGTTTTCACGATCGATGCAGTACTTGACCTTCGGCGCTTCAATCTCGCCCTGGATCAAGCCCGCGTCCTTCAGTTCCTTTAGATGCTGGCTGACGGTCGCCTTGGCAATAGGCAGTTCCTCATGAATATCCCCAAAATAGCAGGAATCCTGCTTCGCCAGGAACTGCACAATGGCTATCCTTGCGGGGTGAGCAAGAGCCTTGGCAATTCTCGCCAGTTTTTCGGTTTCTTCACAATACTTTTTTTCTGTCATATTCGCCTCTGTTCGTAAATATACGAACATTGTTAGTAAAAAGCAAGAGGAGAATGAAAATTTTATCGCTTTAATCTATATGATTTCTCAATCAACCTTATCCGTCAACAACTTGATGTAAGTCATTCCGTTTTCTTCGTAGGTGGTGAACTTTCCGGTCAAGGAAACTTTGCTCCCCACCTTGGGGAACCCATTGGGGTACTTGTGGCCGGTCCACTCGAATTCCAGCCCCTGCTGGCAACAGGCGGCGGCATCGGCAATTAGAACAGCCGTGTAATAAGTTCCGGTTTCTTCATCTTGCGCAATGGCAAGGACACCTTTAACCTTTACGATTTTACCGATGTAGTCTTCGGGCTTTGAAACCATGTGATAGACTTCCGCATAAACCATGGTCTTGCTCAATTTCGTCAAGTCCACGTCGATTTTTTGGGCTGCATAAGAGGGCGTCGCTAAAAACGGCATCGTTAAAAACGAGGCCACAAGTAACGTCGTGGAAAGGCCGAGCGCCAAGCCGACTTTTTTAGGCCCACGAGCCAGAAGATGCCAAAGGCTATCATGTCGATGGCTACGATGGTCGCCCCCACAGGAGTTCCTGCGAGAATGGAAATGATAATTCCAGAAGCTGCGCAAACTACGGAGAATATTGCTGAGCATATTGTTACCGCCTTGAAGTTTTTAAAGATTCGCATTGCCGACAGCGCCGGGAAAATCACCAGCGCAGAAATCAGAAGGGAGCCCACCAGATTCATGGCAAGGACAATGATTACCGCAATGATTATGGCAATGAGCAGGTTGTATTTTTTCACCTTGATGCCAATTGCTTCTGCAAAGTTTTCATCGAAGGTGACTGCAAAAATTTTATTGTAGAAGAAAAGAAAAATTCCGACAACGAGAACAGACAAAACAAGGCAAAGCCACACTTCGTATTGCTGCAAAGTCAAAATGGAAGTGGAGCCGAAAAGCGTGCTGCACACATCGCCCGACAAGTTAGCCGATGTAGAAAACAGGTTCATCAAAAGGTATCCCACCGCAAGGGACCCTACAGAAATCATGGCTATGGCCGCATCCCCTTTTATCCTTGCATTCTGCCCAGAGCAAAGAAGCAGCACCGCAAAGAAAATCGTCACCGGCAACACAATCAGCATATTGTTGGTCAAGTTGAAAACGCCCCCAATGGCCATGGCACCAAAGGCCACATGGCTAATGCCGTCGCCAATATAGGAGTACCTTTTCAAGACCAGGGTCACGCCCAAAAAAGAAGAACACAAGGCAATAAGCACGCCAACAATCAACGCGTACCAGACAAAAGGATAACTAAAGTAAAGCTGGAGTTTTTCAATCAGTTCAATCAAGATTCAACTCCTTGAAATTTTCGCGTGAAAGGAACAGGGGCTTTTCTCCGATTTTTAAAATATGGGAACCCATGGACTTCGCAGCAGAAATATCGTGCGTCACCATGACGATTGCCACACCATCCTTTTCGTTCACAGATTTTAGAAGTTCATAAAAGCGTTCCGTCATTGTGGAATCAAGGCCCGCCGTAGGTTCGTCCAAAAGCAAAATGCGACGGGTGGCGCAGAAGGCCCTCGCCAAAAGCACGCGCTGTTGCTGGCCGCCCGAAAGTTCGCGGTAACAGCGTTTCTGCAAATTTTCTATCCCAAACTTTTTCATGCAATCAAGCGCCATCTGCCTTTCTGTTCTATTGAAAAACGGACGGAGTCCCGTGCGGGCAATGCATCCGGAAAGAACCACTTCCTTCACGGATGCAGGGAAATCCCGCTGAACAGGAGTTTGCTGCGGAAGATACCCAATGCCACTCTGGTCCGGTTCGCGTTCTACAAACACGGTTCCACCCATTACAGGATGTTTCCCAAGCAGGGTCCTGACAAGCGTTGACTTGCCCGCGCCATTCTTCCCCACGATGCAGAGAAAATCCCCTTCGTTGACAGAGAAGTTCAATGGCGGCGTAACAGGCGTTCCGTTAAAACCATAAACCAGATCTTGGCATTGTATTAAAGGCATCTTTCCTCAACTTTTTACTTCAGGGCTTCCTTGAGAACGGCCAGATTGCTTTCCATTAGCGACAGGTAAGTTACACCGTCGGCAACATCCTTTGCGGTCACGGACTGCATGGAATTCAAGGCGAGAATCTTCTGGTTCTTAGCCTTGGAATTCTGGACAATCGTATTTGCGATCTTACCGTCGGACTTTTCCAGGGTCATGACATTCTTGAGTCCTAGAGAATCCACCTTCTTCGCAAGGAATACCACGGTTTCAAAGCTGGCTTCGCTTTCGGCCGAGCAACCCGCAAAGGCGGCGAAGTAAGAAATGCCATAATCATCGGCAAAGTAACGGAACGGGAAACGGTCGCCAAACAGCAAAGTATTCACACTTGCGCTATCCACCGTTTTCTTGTATTCAGCGTCCAGAGCGGAAAGTT
This sequence comes from Fibrobacteraceae bacterium, assembly GCA_045615885.1. Taxonomy (GTDB): domain Bacteria; phylum Fibrobacterota; class Fibrobacteria; order Fibrobacterales; family Fibrobacteraceae; genus UBA1765. The sequence continues at coordinate 1,202 of JAZLFR010000011.1, read as the reverse complement.
TCTGGATGTAGGCTTCGGCATTCGCCTTGTAGGTGCTTGCGTGAGCAGAATCAAAGGCAGAAAGCTGCTTTTCGATGGCATGAATCAAGACAATCGAATTGCGCAGAGAAAGCCAGACATGTTCATCATATTCCGGGCCTTCCTCGTGATGACCGCCATCATGGTCGCCATCGTGATCATCGTCATGGTCGCCGTGATGTTCATGTTCGTCGGATTCCATACCTTCCACAAGAACTTCTTCCTTGGCCAAGGAACCCAGGGACTCCAGAAGATTGACAACTTTGCGGTTCGGGTTTGTCCCGTTTTTCAACGCATCTTCCACCCATTCGTCAGATTCGCCACCCACATAAATGAACAGATCGCTGGCTGCGATCTTCACCATGTCATCCACGGAAGGAGTAAAACTGTGAAGATCCGTCCCCTTATCCATGAGCAAGGTAATCTCCATATTTTCAGTAGAACCTGCAATTTCACGGACCCAATCGTATTCCGGGAAAATGGTGGTGACCACCTTGATTTTTGCCTGTGCAGAAGGAGTTGCAGAAGCTTCCTGCTTCTTAGAATCGCAAGCACTCAGAATGCATGCGAAAAGAGCCATGGCCAAAGCCACGAAATATTTCTTTTTCATTTTCAGAACCTTTTTAAATAAACGAAAACATACCCAACATTCATTGGGCATTTTTTTTGCACACAAGGTTCTATCGTTAATTATCTAGACGAACTTTTTTTGATACCAAAGTGGAAGCGGCTACCGGATTCACCCAAAGGCTTGTCGCAGCAAGAATTGCAACAACCGCAAGGAACAGCACCACGCCAGGGGCCGCTCCGGAATTCAGCTGCTGAAGGTTTTGTTCTGCCGCATGGACAAAAGCGCAAACAGGACAATCGTTGCCGTAGCAATCATGATCGTATTCCTGCAGAACAAATAAAGACGAAAAAAGCGAAATCGTCAAAAACAGGATGCAGGCGGCAATCAACAAACCGCGTCTGTGCTTCATGTTTCTTGTAATCGTCTGCATGATCATGATGCAAGTAAATATAGCAAAAGACCGGCTCCTCCCGTGATGTGAACCCCGAAAGTTGGACAAAACTTTCGGGGTTTTCATGTATAAAAAACACACAAAAGAAGAATGGGCAAAAGCCTTGGAGCTCTATCAAGCTGGATACACATCTGTCGCAATAAGTCGAAAAACAGGTATCGT
>JAZLFR010000010.1:0-101823 GCA_045615885.1 Fibrobacteraceae bacterium | reverse complement strand
TATCTCCGTTCACTTCAAAAAACCCGTCCGGCCGCTCGGGCCAGAGATCCTTCAGAGACTCGCGCCTCATCGGAACGCGCCCAATTATAGAAATTCCTGCGGCCTTGGCAAGGCCTCCAAATGAAAAAATTTCACTTTTTTTCACTTTTTTTGATGAAAACGACTTATTTGCTACTTTCAAAACACAATCTTTACATTCTATCAACATTTTTTTTGAACAATAAAAAAAACATCCTCCCAAAACAGGGGGTGAAACATGCAAAAATACCCTTCTCAAGCGCACAAACATGGCAACTTGCACATTTTTAGGTCTTTTTTTGCCTTGCACTCACATTTTTACACTTGATAGATTGAAAACAACAAAGGAGTTAACATGATTAAAGGCACACAAACAGAAAAGAACCTGATGCAAGCTTTTGCCGGTGAATCACAAGCACGCAACCGCTACACTTATTTCGCAAGCATTGCGAAAAAAGAAGGTCTCGAGCAAATGGCCGCAATTTTCGAAGAAACAGCTGGGCACGAAAAAGAACACGCCAAACGCTTCTGGAAATTTTTGGAAGGCGGCACATGCGAAATTACAGCTTCATTCCCGGCAGGCTTTAAAGGCAGCACTTTAGATAACTTAAAGTTCGCTGCAGATGGCGAACACGAAGAATGCACGCTACTCTACCCGGAGTTCGCACGAGTAGCTCGCAAGGAAGGCTTTGTTGAAATCGCAGAAGTATTTGAGCACATTTGCGTCTCAGAAAGAGAGCACGAAAAACGCTACCGCACCCTGTACGAAAATCTTAAAAACGGAAAAGTGTTCAAGAGAAACGGCAAGGTAATTTGGCGCTGCCGCAACTGTGGCTACCTGCATGAAGGAGAATATGCTCCCGAAATTTGCCCAGCATGCAACCACCCTCAAGCGCACTTCGAATTGCTTGCAGAAAACTGGTAAAACAAAAAGAGCTCGCCGCAAAAAAAACGGCGAGCTCTTTTCGCTTTGCTCTAAACGGTTTTAATTCACATTGCTCGTATGCTTTGCACGAAAGCCTTCAACCAGCTTGTTGAATACTTCACCACGAACCTTGTAGTTTTTGAACAAGCCAAAGGACGCACAAGCCGGAGACATAAGCACAGTACCTCCGCGACCGATTTGAACGGCTCGTTCAAAAGCGGCTTCAAGCGTCGGGAAAATTTCCATTGGCACCTTTACGGAAGACGCCTCGGCAGCAGCCTTCATGCGTTCTGCAGTAGCGCCAATGAACTGGATGCACTTCAAATTTTCAAGAGCAGCAATCACATCGAACATTTCAGCAAAGTCTGCATTCTTTTCGGAACCACCCAAAATCAAGGAGAACGGACGCTTCATGCTCTTGACTGCAGCCATCGTTGCATCTGGGCGAGTTGCGTAAGAGTCATTGTAGAATTCAATGCCTGCAATTTCGCCGCGGAATTCCATGCGGAGCGGGAGCGTTTCGTAAGTTTTCAATGCTTCAAAAATCGTATTGACATCGATGCCGACAGCAAGCGTTGCGAGAGTTGCCGCAGCCATGTTTTCGAGCTGGTAAACTCCACGGGTTTTGCAATCGCTCAAGCGGAGTTCAGCATCGCCCAAGCGAAGTGTTTCTCCATCAATCCAGACTGTAGCACCTTTGTAATGGCCGAATGAAAATTTTTGCCCAGAGGAATTTGCGGCAATGTTTTTTGTAGGTTCCGCGTCCTGGAAGAAAACGCAAACATCATTACGTTTTTGGTAACGCACGAGATTTGCCTTTGCATCACGATACTCTTCGACAGTCTTGTGCCAATCCAAATGTTCAGAAGAGACCTTGAGCACAACGCCGACATGCGGCGATGAGGAAAGAGTCATAAGCTGGAATGAGGAAAGTTCAAGAATGTTGATTCGATCCTGGTCGGCATCGGCAAGCAGATCAAGCATCGGAACCCCGAAGTTGCCTCCGATTACGCATGGTTCGCCGGCGGCATTCAAAATGTGGCGGATCATGCTCACGGTAGAACCCTTGCCAAGAGTTCCCGTAACACCGATAATGGAAGATTCCTCTACAGCTTCAAAGAAAATTTCAGCCTGGCTTGTAAGATCACCGCCATCACGCTGGAACTTGAAAAGTTCTGGGCTCATGGGATAGATGCCCGCAGAGCGGACTACGATACTGCATTCAGAGAGACCATCAAGATAATTTTCGCCACTCACGACCTTCACAGTAACACTCGCAGGAATTTCTGGAAGCACCACAGAATTTTTATCCATCACAACAATTTTTGTCGCACCTTCGCGAAGAAGAAAACGGAGCGTGCTCTGGCCTTCTACACCAAAGCCTAAAATACCGACGCAAGAATCAAATTCCATAATTAATCCTTTTCTTTTTTAGATTGCCGCGCTACGCTCGCAATGACAAATTGAAGGCATCAAGACACCATGCATTTTCAGCAACGCAGAAATTGCCAGTTCTACAGCCATGCAATTTTACGCAATCAAATTTCAGCCCTAAAATAGAAAAGAACGACCACGCAAAAATGTAGTCGTTCCTAAAATTCCGCTTTCTGAGAAAATTACTTTTCTGCGCCCTTGGCAACGGCATCTTCAATGGAGAGGCCGACATAATCCTGAGCGCTGAACCAGCGACCGCTCTTCTTGTCATCGAGGAGAACGCCGACAAGAGCACCCGGCACAACGGATTCTACGGCGTTAGGGGCATTCGGGCCGCCAAGATCTGTACGGAGCCAACCCGGGTCCATCAAGTTCATCATGACATCGGTACCTTCGATCTTTACGGAGAAGTCGCGAACAAACTTGTCGAGGGCAGCCTTTGCGCAAGCATAAGCCTGAAGTTCCGGTTCCTTGGCGATGCCGCTTGTGGTAAGCTGCATGCGGCCAAAACCGTTCTTGACCATCTTCGGAAGGAAGTGGTAGGCGATCATGATTGGGCCAAGGCAGTTAACAGCAAAAGCCTGGCGGTAATCTTCAATTTCATACTGGAAATAGTCAGCGTGATACTTGGACATCAAACCGGCATTGTTGAAAACGAGTTCTACGTTCTTGCCAGTTTCATCAATCTTCTGAAGCATCTTGCTGATGGATACAGGAGATTCGAGGTCACATTCGACAGAAATGGCTTCGACACCCATGGCGCGAACTTCGTTTGCCACGCGTTCGGAATGTTCTACGGAGCGGCTCTGCAAAATCAGGTTGCAGCCGAGACCAGCCATCTGGAGTGCAATCTGGCGACCTACACCTCGTGCACCGCCAGTTACAAGAGCCCATTTGCCTTTAACGTTGATCATAAGATTCCCTTTATTATGATGTTAAATAAACGTGCCGTTAAAGTACAATTTTATTACGGCAAAAGAGCGATGTTTGCATAATTTTTCAAAGCAACTATCAATTTTTTAAAGGAATTTGAGCTTCGGGGAGCCTTTCGGGGCTACAACCGCGGCAGCAAAGTCTGCATTTTCGAACGCCGCGCGAAGTGACTGCACGACTTCCTGCTCCGTGATGTTCAAAATGCCCTTCTTCATTTCGTCCATGGTAACGCATTCCCCGAAATGGAGCGTATGTTCCGCAAGGCGCAAAAGGCGTTTTTCGGTGTTGTCGGCACCGATTGCCATGGAGCCCAAAATGTTGTGGCGGGTGCGTTCCAGTTCCGAGGCAACGAAGCCAGATTCCAGAAAGCGTTCAAATTCGTTTTTCATCAAGCCTGCCGCCTTGGCCAAACGGTTCGGGTCGGTTGCCATGGAAACGCTAAATCCGTAATTGTCATTGAACACGTCAATTGTAGAATAGACGGAATAGGCAAGGCCATGTTCTTCACGGATCTTCTGGAACAACCTGGAAGACATGCCGCCGCCAAAGGCGACATTGAAAAGCGAAAGTGCGTAACGGAACTTTTCATCGACGCGTTCAAACGGAAAACTTGTCCCCCACACAAAATTGCTCTGCTGCAAATCTGGCTTGAACGAATACTTTTCGGCAGAAGTCGCCTTGTAGGCAGTGGGCAAATTCTTTGAGCCCTTTTTCTTTTCACCAAAGTGCCTAAGGCATTGTTCCACAAACTTACCGTGGTCAATTTTACCGGTCGCGCACACAATAAGGGGTATTTCGGAAATCACCTGTTCGCGGTAACGCAAAAGGTCGTCGATTGTCAAAGCGCGCACCGTTTTGGCGGTGCCCGCGATAGGCCTTGCAAGACCGGTTCCTTCATAGTGCGTTGCATAGAAGAGGTCGCCCACGCATTCTTCGGCAATGTCTTCGTAGCTGCGGATTTCTTCGATGATTACCTTACGCTCCTTCTCAAAGTCCTTCTTGTCGAAGAGCGGATGCATGAGCATGTCGGAAATTACTTCCAGGGCAAGACCAGCATCGGAAGGAACAACCTGTGCGTAAAAACCAGTTTCCTGCCTTGTCGTATAGGCTTCGAGCATGCCGCCTCGATCTTCCAGAGAGCTTGCGATTTCGAATGCGGAACGGTTCTTTGTGCCCTTGAATACGAGATGTTCGTAAAAGTGGCTGGCCCCGCTTTCGTCAGCACCTTCATGGCGGGATCCACGGGGAAGCCAAACGCCAAGTGCAGTGGAATGGGCCGACGGCATGGAATCGGTAACGACGGTGATTCCGTTGTCAAGAACTGTAGTCTGAATGATTTGACGCGACATAAAAGCCTTAATTAAAATTCAAGGCAAAGATATAAATTTTCATTCTTCTTGCAAATCGAGCATTTCAGCATCGATTGTTTTATCGTTTGGATAATATTTTTTGGCCAAAGTCAAATAGCGACGGGCCTCATCTATTCGCTTTTGCATTTTTGCTTCGTACGAAAGATTTTTGAATCCAAAAATGGCTTCGACATTATACGCCCGTGCGGCCATTTCGTAGGCGTTTTCTGCGCGTTCCCAGAACTTTGCGTCGTAGGCAAGGTTGCCCAGGAAAATTGCAGCATCAGAAAAATCCGGTTTGATGTTCAAAATATTCGTAAGCACATCCATCGCGACAAACGGCTTGTCATCTTCTACAAGAACATCAGCCAGTTTGTAAAGCGTATTCACATCATCAGGATGGATTCCCAAAGCCTCGCGGTAGGCACTAGCGCTTTCATCAAATTTATTTTCCATGCGATATACATCGCCCAGGTAAATCAGGAAGTCCGTTTCTTCTGGGTGGGCCGCATAGCCGTCACGCACAATGCGCACGGCGCTGTCGAAATCTTCCAACGAAATGTTTGCTTCGGAAAGCTGGTAAACGATGCTGATGTCGGACTTGTCTAGGCGATAAGCTTTTTCGATTGCCTGCAAGGCACCCATCTTGTCACCTGTCTTGGAATATGCTTCGCCAAGGTAGAGCCAGCCAGAAACATTTTCTGGTTCAAGTTTCAGCGCACGACGGTATGTCGCGATGCATTCCGGGTAAGCTTTCAAACGGAAATAAACTGAAGCAAGATTGAATAGGGCTGGAGCGAACTTGCCTTCGGAATAATCTACCGCCTTTCGGTAGGCGGCGGCAGCCTCTGCATATTGTGAACTCTGGAAAAGCGAGTTGCCAATATTGAAAGACACAACTACCTGATCTACGCCACGGGCAGCAGCTTTACGGTACAGAATTTCGGCCTGCTTGTAACGGCCCTCTTTGTAAAGCGCATTTGCTCGACCGAGGATATCGTCGCCAGACTGAGCCCCCATTAAAAAAGGCACCAAAAAGGCTAAAGCCAAAACTTTCGTTTTAAATCTTACGTCTTTCATCCGCTAATCCCTAAACTTCACTTCGAACGGTTGTTCCATGCCGCAGAACGGCACCGCCTTGCCTGCTTTTTCTGCAGGCTCAAACATCATTCGGCCTAAAGCCTCCTTGCCGGCAGCAGCAAGTCCAGAACCTGCAGGAGTTTCTTCGAGAATGCGGATATCGTACACATGCCCAGAAGCATCTACGCAAAAACTTAAACGAAGCGTTGCATCTATTTCCCTGTCGCGAATTTGCGGAGGAACCTGGAAGTTCGGCATGGCCCTGCTATTTGGCTTTTTATCGACATCGCCTTCTTCTGAGCCGAGAGCTCCTCCGCGGAAGTTTGATACAAGTTCTTCGCTGATTGCCGCACCGCCGCCAAAACTTGCAGCTGCAAGGTTCATTGCAAAACGGGGGCCAGCCTTTGGAGAACGGCTAGTGGATTTTTGGCGATTCGGTTTGCGGGCAGGCTTTTTCTGTTCCACCTTCTTTTCGACTTCCTCCACCTTCTTCACTTGCACTTCTGTCTTTACGAATTTCTTTTCCTGGAACATTTTACCCGTCAAGAAAAGGTTTGCAACCGTAACAGAAAATACAAGCAGCAATGCACTCAATACAGCCGCGAATAAAATCAACAAACGCTTGGAAATTTTCTTAAAAAGCTTTTTCATGTTAATCAGACTGCGCTGCGATTGAAACCTTTTTTACACCGGCCAAATTGCAAGCATCTATCACCTGCACAAGCACTCCAGTTTCTGCCCCCTTGTCGGCAATCACGACAGCTTCGCGGTCCGGCGCCTTGGCAAGGGTCTGTTTCAAAATGTCTTGAAGTGAAACCAGATCTACCTGGCGTTCATTGATGTGGATTGTTCCTTCGCGAGTTATTGCCACAAGGATGTTTTCTTTTTCGAGCTGGCTTGCGCTTTGAGCCTCCGGCTTTGTAACATCGACGCCGGTTTCGCGGGTAAAGCTGGATGTGACAACAAAGAAGATGAGCAAAATGAACACGATGTCCATGAGAGGGCCCATTTCTATGCCCATATCCTTTCGTTTTCTTTGGGGTAGATTAAAATTCATTTGCCCTTCTCATTTGCCAAAAAGTTTTCAATAACTGTCGCACCAAGTTCCAGCTGCTGTTTCAAAAGTTCTATGCGTTCATCAAGTCGCTGCTTCAAAAGCGTGAGCGGGAACGCCACAAGCAAGCCGCTCTGCGTAGAAATCAACGCTTCCGAAATGCCATCGGCCATAAGCACCGGATTTTGGTTGCCATAAAGCGTGATGACATTGAATGTAGAAACCATGCCGGTCACGGTGCCAAGAAGACCAAGGAGAGGAGCCGTTGCGGCCATCACTGAAATGATGAGCGTTCCCTGCTCCATGTAGCGCACAGTCTTGATCATTCGCACCTGCATGTAATCTTCATACTCGGCAGGAGCCTCCATAGCCTTTTGCAAAGCCAAATACATTTCTCGGGCAATCAAACCGGATTGATACTTTAAATGCCTCAACGCTCGTTCAGCACCAGCTCCATGCAGATTTTTTCGCAAATCATCTACAACATGGTAAACGCCCTTCCTAAAGGAATCGCCTCCGATGCGAATCCAGCTTGCATACAGATAGTAGAAGCCAATCGCCCCGACAATCAAAATCGGGAGCATCACGATGCCACCCGCAAAATAGGTGGTTCGCAAAGCCTCTAGAAAAATGTACAGATTATCTGTCATAAAATCTGCTAGCGGTCCTTCGGGAAAAGCTTATTCAACAGCGCTGTACTCTGCACGAACATTTCACTTGTAACCTTTTCAATCTTTTCGCTCAATAACCCGTGCAAAATCATTACAGGAATGGCAATGACAAGGCCTGTTTCCGTAGTGACGAGAGCTTCAGAAATACCGCCGGCAAGAACGCGGGCATCATTTGTTCCCACCTCCGTAATCACGGTGAACAAGGTAATGATGCCAGTAACTGTACCGAGAAGGCCAAGAAGCGGCGCAATGGAACCGATTGCAGCAAGCAAGCCCATACGGCGCTCCAATTTTGGCTGTTCACGAAGCAAGGCCTCCTGCAATGATTTTTCTGCAGCGTCGCGACTTTCCTTGGCCTTGTTGAGCACGCTGAAGAGAACCATCGAAAGGCTGGAATTGTAGGAGAGGCACAAGTTGGCAGCTTCTTCATAACGTTCTTCGCCGACAAGCTTGTAAATCTTTTTCAAGAAACCGGAACCACAACGGCCGCGAAGCGTAAGCACGATAAAGCGTTCAAAACAGAGAAGCAAGGCAAAGAGAGCTGCAAGAGCAAGCGGATACATGACGATGCCACCCTTCTTGAAGAACGCCTGCAATTCTTCGCCAGTCGTCAATTCCTTGGTATCTGTAATAGAACTCTTGACAGCCTTGTTCTGCAAGACATCCAGCGGAATTTCAAGAATTGACTGGTTACTGTTTTCTACTGCATGCTTGATGGACTCCGCCATTTCTTGCGGAAGCTTTGCGTTCCATTCAAAAACCTTGCCCTGCAAAGCGCCAGTACGGAGCAATGCCTGCACATCGCCATTGTCCTTAGCAACTTCGCCAAGGAACACAGTTCCCAGGCGCAAACGGCTGACATTAACTTCGGCACGGGAACCTACCTGCGATTTTTGTTCTGTAAAGCTCTGCGTATATGTGAACTTGTGCCTTGTGAGCGCATCGTCAAAAAATCCGCGCAAGGCAGGAAGCGTTGCGGGTTCCTTCTTGTTCGCTTCTCCAAGGGCCTTGTTCAACATGAGCAGTCGGTCATTCAACTTTACAGGGTAATCACCTGGAGCTTCGCCAAGAATTTTTTCAAGAGAAAGCTTTACCTGTGTGTTAAATGCAGCAAGGCTGTTTTCTTCGGACTTAGCCTTTTCTTCACTATCGCTACGAACATCTTTAGAGGCCGTCAGTTCTTCGTTGACTCGGCCCAAATCCGTAGAAAGTTTGGAATAGCGGGAATCCAGCTCACGAATTTCATTCTGATGGTCCTCGGTAAGTTTGGATTCTGCATAGCGATGGCGCCAATGGGCAGCTTCCTTCTTTTCTAGGGAGTCCGCTCTCTGCAAACGGATATGTTCAAGAGCATCTACTTCACGCTGCAATTTTTTCAATTGCACACGCTTCAGGGAATCTTCAGAAACCACGTTTTCCTTTTTTTCGTCGGAGCCAAAAGGCCACGCAAAAGCAGATGTTGCAAGAAAAAGGACTGCAAGCAAAGCGACAATCCTGCGCATTGCACTCTGTATTCTATACTCTACCATCATTTTTCCCTCACAACAGAAATGCTTACAGGAAGTTTCACTATCTGGGGCGGCTTTCTTGCCTGCTTTACATCAAGCGCAAACATCACTGCAGCACGCTCGGCCAAATTCAAATCTTCATTCCATTCGTAGGCAAGCTTGCCTTCTTTTTCTACGCGTACCATGGAACCGAACATCGTTCCATTTTCATCGGCATAAACCATCCACTGGTTGCCAATGCGAAGAATATGGGCGTTAATCAAAGCACCGTCGCGACGTGTGAGCGGAGCATTTATCAAAGCGACTTCATCGCCAAATTTTATTTCTTCTGAAATCAGGGACTTCAAGCGTGAAAAAGCTTCTTCTTCACTGGCGTTGCCGCTCTGGATATCACGGGAAAGGGACTTTGCGCGTTCCAGGCGAGTTTCTCGTTCCCACGGGAGCGTGCTTTCAATCTGTTTTTCAAGTTCCGTAGAAGCCTTTGCCATGGCTTCGCGCAACGCCTTGCGCTTAGCTTTCACATTGTCTATGCGAGTCTTAGCCTTGGCTTCCTCATTGCGTTCCTGTTGCAATTCCCCTGCAATTTTCTTGATCTTTGCATTCAAAGAATCAATTTCAGAAATGCGGCGGAGCTTGTCATTCTTGTAGCGTTCTTCAAGAGTTTTGTAACGAGATTCATCAGCCCGCAACAGGGAATCGGTTTCCTTGATTTGCGAACTCAATTTATTGATTTCGGAATTCAGCTTTTCTTTTTGCAATTCCAAATCGCGAATGTCAGAATCGACATCTGCAAAGGCAAGGCCCACAAGGGCGAGGCATGCCATAACGACTTTTAACGATATTCTACTCTTCATATTTATAACTCAAATTTACTTTTTACAAGAACTGTTTTCAGGATGCTCCTTGCACCATGCGCTAACAACGCGATCTAAAATCGGGGATTTCAGTTTTTCAATCTTTATTCTCGAAATAAGCGCTGGGCCACACTGTTCATAAGTTTCAATATCCCAATCGCGGTCACTGCACCATTCCCACAGCAACTTATTGCAGTCATTCTTTTCATCGCTTTCAAGGCACATTTCCTTAATTGAAGCACAAGCAGACTTGTCGTAAAAATTATGCTCAATGCAATACATGTTCCAGGCTTCATCTGCATATTTCTGGAATTTCTTTTCGCTATAATCAGGCATCCAGTTATTATTAAGATAATCATATTCATCAAGAAACATCTTTAAAATTGTAGAGGCACAGCCGTCGCTGTAGCTATATGTACCATAATAATTGTAAAGAGGTACTCCTCCCGTTGCGCGGTCAAGGCAAATGGAATCACGAACGAGGCGGCAAGACTTTGTATCAAAAGGTTCCAGTTCCATTATATCATCTTCATTAAAGCACTGATACTCGAACATATAATCATACTTGACATATTCATCCGTATGGATATCAAACAATAACGAATCCATGAGCATTCCCGAGAACACTCCCATGCCGTTTTCCACATTGCTTACAGGTACGATACGCGGATCCTCAAGAGCTTCCAGAACTTTTTCCTTGTAATCGGCATAGGCCTGGTCAGTTGCGTAGAAATAGACTACAGATTTGCCAATTGGCAGCGTAAAGCCTGGGAACGCCATGGTATCTAGGGAATTGTAGCCACCGATTTTCATGCGGGCAGTAAAACCCATAGACGCGGTAGTTTCATCCGGGCGTTTCATAGAAACGCCAGAGTAACCCATAGAATCACCGCTATCAATAAAGGCAGAAAGCATATTGACGATTGTCGTCTTTTGTGATTCCCCATCGTTAATGTTATCATAGCGAAGCGTCATCAATATTCCATGAACACTTTCATCGTAATCCATGCCGATGTTGTATGTGTACATGTCATTTGGGTATTCAACAAAGCCAAAGTCAATGTATTCGTGATTGTTCTTTACATGCGGATTGTCATTTTTCAACTTTGTAGAAGGCCCCTGCACAGAATTTGCAGAAATCTTTGTTGGTATTTTTGCAACAGCCTTGTATGTACTTGTTATCTTGTGGCCGCAGCTATCCCACTTGAATGTTGCATTCATCGTGTAGGATTCCCCGGCAATGCCAAGACCAAACGCAAGTTCATCGCTAGATTCACCAAAACAATTTGGCTTGCCAGCAACAGGAAACAAGCTCCATTCAGCTTCACCGATATCGGCGAACTTGCCAGACACTGTAACACTAGCACTGTCGTAGAATGCAAAATTTTCTGCCGAGGCCTCGTCAAGTTCATAGACTTTCGAAAAGCATACATGTGCAGAACGACCAGCAATAATATAGCCGTGCGTGTAAACGCCCTGATAAACTTTTGTTTCTTCAGGGTAGTATTCCCAAGGGCCGTGCCAGTCGCAAGCTGCTAGCAGAAAACAGAAAACAGATGACAGAAAACAGAAATAAAGTTTTGCAAAACTCTTAGATTGAAAATTCAACATGTTTTTCAAAGAAGCACAAACCTTTTTTTGCTTCATAAAGAAAATCAAGCTTTTCAGGAAATTAGATCCCCAAAGCAGACTGTTCCTGCCTTTTGCCTGTACTCTGTTCTCTGTACTCTGTTCTCTAGAAATAATACTCATAATTCAGCATGATCGGCAAAAAAGGGAACTGAGAAATAGTTTCGTATTGCGGAGGGTTCTTGTCGGTATCGTAGTAACCATAGAACATATTATCGTGATTAGTCAAGTTGATAATCGTCCAGCTAAAGTTCCACTTGTTTTCGCGGCCAATATCAATTGCCTTCACATCAATTCTAAAATAGTTGCTTTGACGGCCAGCATTGCGGCTACCAGAAACCACATTTATGCGGTCCTCAAACCTGTGAGCTTCCATTCTATCTTCGTAAAAATAACCGGCATATTCCGTAATAGGCATGCCAGCGGAATATTTCAGCACAACGGAAGACCTAAAAAATCTACCCGGAATCTTATGTGGCCAAATGCCGTCATCGCCTTTCCAGTTAATGCCGGCGTCAAGCTTCAAGGCATACGGCTGATGCCAACTCGGGAAATACGCCTTGGTACCGTCATTGCTCCTTGCAACGCTAATACTCTGGCTCCAGTTCACTCCTCCAAACCACGCACCCTTATCCTTTCTAAGGCTAAGTTCATAACCAAAAGAATAGCCTTCTGCAGTACCAAAATAATCGGCCATCAAAAAGTCATCGCTTTTTTGTTCGTCCGATGAATCCTGCTGCATCACAAAAGTATTCAAGTTGTTCTGTGTCTTATAATAGGCTCCAACTGTCAAGTCATAATCGTCCAAGATTTCGCGTTGCTTATATTCCACGGCAATCAAGTCCGAAGATGCCGGCTTAATGTGGTTACCCTTGCTAGTGGTAACTGCCGGGTAATAAAATTCATTCAACGATTCTCCATCGCTAAACATCACGGAATTCATGTACTGCAAGTAATGACCGCCATAAAGTTCCATGGTCTTTGTAGGGTCCAAAGTCCACACGAGCGAAGCGCGGGGCTCCACGCCAAAATGTTCTGCAAGGTCCTGGTAATTCAATCGAATGCCATACGTGAAAAGGAACTCGTCAGAAAGCCTCCACGCATCCTGCGCATAGCCAACATGGTGCAAAGGCCTTTGATGGTCAACAAGCTTTGTCGTAGAAACATATTCCCAGAACTCATCATCATCAAATTCAAGCTCGTAGCCAAATGTAAATACATGGTCATTTACACCGCGATAATTCAGCCACTGTTTACCTGCAAACGTATACAAATCCTGACCGATCTGAATCAAATCAGAAAGTTTCATATTCTGGAAAAACCTTGAATATGCAAGAGTCAAGTTATAGTCCCAATCGCCAAATCTGTGATAGAAATTTATTGGAACGGCAATGTTACCCCAGTCTACATAAAGTGGGTCAAAAGCTAAAACATCCTTGCCCACATAAAAACTGAACTTCATGCGAGTATCAGGGTCAAAATTATACATGAACGTACCTTGTAAATCGGTAAATTCATAATCTATATCAAGGTCCAAAATGCCAAGGAAATTGCACAGGTCAAGGATGTAGCCAATGTAGGTCGTACGCCCGGCAACAACCCAGCGTGCATCGCCAACATGCCCCTCTGTATGCAGCTGTGCAGCAAAGGTACTGATTTTTATGCTTGACTTGGAGAACCATTCTTCAACGGTATCTTGGCCGCCGGCGCGACCGTCCATCTTTAAAACAGAACTCAAACGGTTTCCATATTGCGCAGGGAACCCACTCTTGTAAAATTGCACATCGTCAATCGTTTCTACAAGGAAGGTACTGAAAAGCCCAAAGAAATGCGTCGGCGAATAGACGACCGCATTATCATACAGGAACAAGTTCTGGTCGGCAGCGCCTCCGCGCACATAGATTTTGGTACTAAAATCGGAACTTGCCACAACGCCCGGCAACTGCTGAATGCTGCGAATAACATCAGCCTCGCCAAGGCCAGGCATGCGCTTAATAGATTTTGCCGTAACAACGGATTCACCTGCTTTTCGTTTTGGGCGACGGCGAAGCTGCACCACAACTTTTTTCATTTCTGTGACCTTGCCGTTGTCTCCGGCGGCAAGGAGGGAATCTACATCAACATCTTTTTCGGGTTGTCTTGCAGCAGAGTCTGCGACAGCAACATTTCTTTCGTCTTCCGTCTTCCGTCCTTCATCTAATTCCACAGAGCCATCGTCAAACTTCGTGACCACATCAGCTTCGCCACCAAGGGGCATGCTAAAGACGCTATCCTGCCCATGATAGACAACCTCATAGCACTTTTCCTTTGCGGCGCCACTGGTATCGGAGTTTGTAACACAGACATTCCAAAGGGTATCTGCCGGCAAAACAGCTTTAAAGTTTTCGCCAACAACAGTCTGTATCGCTTCCCCTGTTTCCAGAATTTCAACATTCAGCTTTTCGCCAGGGGCAAAACTCGTATCTTGAACAACTCCATAGAACACGATTTCACTGGCCGAAGCAAAACCAACGGCCATTAAAACAAGTCCGAAAAGAATTTTCGATAAGTTTTTCAAAGCGCTGTAAAATTAGAAAAATATAGGCTTTAAAGCTTTAGAACCTACCCAAAGTCAAGCCCGCATAGAATCCTGGCCAGAATCTTGCTTCATGATCGCAAACGACCTTGTTAAAGTGCCATTCGCCCTTTGGAGCAAGCATTATCCGATCAGCAAATCCTTCTGTAGCCATGTTCAAGGTACCGCCAACAGAAATGCCCACGCCCTTTATAAGCTGAGCAGTGGCGCCAAGGCGTAAACGGTGATGGATGTTCGCCTTGTAATCCTTGTCGTCATCGTAACCATAGTCTCCGCGATATTCGTCACTTGCCGAAAGGAGCATATATTCAAGTTCCAAATGGGTTCCATACTTACCAAATTGAGTACCCAAGCCAAAACCATTTTCATAAACATCTTCAAAGTGCTTAAAGCCTTTTTCAAGTTCACGGCTTGTTTCAATGGCAGTAAACAAGTATGCAGTGCCGAAGTGTACAGACATTGCAGGGGCAGCCATTTCATTTACAGAACCCGTAATACTCCAAACACCATTGCCTACAAAGTTCAACAAGCCAATTGGAGTTTTTTCAGCATGGCCCACAATATTGATAATACCCCATTGACGGCCATTGGCACGAGCTGCAATGTTAATGGCCGAAACCTGCACACCAGCGGTCTTTGTAATATTAATTGCACCAACCTGAACAGGAGTATAGCCAGCAACATTAACGGCACCGACCTGTACAGCGTTCCTACTTGCATTCCTTACAATGTTCACAGACCCAACCTGAACGCCTTCCAATTCATGCGCAAAGTTAAAGGTACTGGAAAGCTGCAAGCCTTCGTAATTTGATTTTGCAATGTTAAAAATCGGAGACACCTGCAAGCCATGCATTTCTTCATGCGCGACATTCCCGATAATACTAACCTGCGAGCCGAGCATGATATCGTTGGACTTTGTCAAGAAAAATCCTAGCATCAATCCTTTTCGAGGTTCATGAGAAATATCAGCAAGATTAAAAGTCGTCCTAAACCTTCCATTGCGATCCAGGGAATCGATTCTCTCGTTTTCACCATTGCCGCCAATTTCGCCACGGCTCACTGTCGCGACTCTTTCCATTTGCTTAAAACTTGCTTCAGAAACAGTTTCACGCTTTCCGTTTGCAATAGTCACATCCGCTACAAACTGCATTGCAGGCTTTTCTAATTGAATATTGTACTTACCTGCAGGGAGCCCAAGTTCCATTTCACGGTCAGATTTTTTGTAAAGTTCAGCAACAAGTTCTCCGCGCTCATCGCGAATAAACAGACGACCTTCCAGGCTCTTTTCAAAAGCGACCCCGGCACTTGTGCTGCGCAAATCTGTCATCACAATGTCTCCAGTACCGGCAAGGCTCATATCACGACTCGGGTGCTGCGCACCACCCATTGTGTTTTGAGTCTTTTGCAGAGTTTCATTAAACGCAAACTGGTAACTTTCAGAAAGTGTCACCTTGCCGTCGCCGCTCAAATCGCCAGCACCACGAAGGCCGCTCACAAGGGAATGCGTAAAGAAGCTTCCCTTAAGTTGATCGCTTTCCTGGCTAGATTCATCTTGCGTACTGCTTGTTATAAAAGCGTAACCTTTCATATCGCTGCTTGCATCTACCATAAATGCAGGCACGGCAACACCGCCCTTGCTCCTGGTAATGGCTCCGGAGCCGCAAGCGTCAATCACAGCGATTTTTACATCGGCGTTCAAGTTGTCAATATTTGCTCGAAGTTCGGACCAGGCAAAATTTTCATTGCCAAGGTGAATTCCCTTTTCATCGGCATGGCCGCTGTAATACACAAGAACTTCCTGGCGCGCATTTTGGCCCTTGTTCTTTTTCAGCACACCATCAAGAACAGAAAGCTGTTTTTTAATTTCACTTACAGAAGGTTCACGAACAAAGAACTGGTTTGATTTTGGAACCCCACCCATTTCGTGCATCACATTTACAAAAGATTTTGCATCACTTTCGGCGTAACGAAGCATGGGGCGGGCAGAGCCGCCATTATTTGCACTGATTGCAAAAACGTAACGTTCAATCTTTGTGTTATCTGCATAGACAATGCTTGCAAAAACACTCATTACACAAAGGATAATTGCACCAAACATACGATCAAACATTAGTTGCCCCCTTCCTTTGCAAGCGTAATGGCAGTCACCTCAACGCCATCTTGCCCAAGAGTTGCATCCACATCATTATTTACCACACCAAAGGCATTCCTGGAAGTCAACAAAAAGAACTTTTCAAAATGAGGAGCGTTATCAAGCTTGTATGCAAACGGCAGTGAAATCATTTTGCCCGGCTCAAGCTCAATCGCTTCATTGTTATTGCCAAGGTGCAATGTCAACGTACCATTGCCGTCCATGCTAAAAAGCATGCCAAAGCATTTTTCGGGGACAAGGTAACGGAGCTGCAATTCATCATTTTCGTGGGCAACGCTATTATCGGCGAGTTGCTCAATGCCAGTACCGTTCTTGCGCCAAATTTCAAGGCGAGCACTCATGCCCTTGATTCGGGTATCAGCCATGGCAACATTTTGCGTTGCAGAAACCTCTGCAACCTGGGCAGGCATCACGACAGTTTCACCGGATTTTTCAAGCAAAGCAAACATTGCGACGCTTCCAAAGGTAAACACAAAGGCCGCCGCAATAGCCATCTTGTAAAAACGTAGCTTTTGAGTTGCCACGTCAATAACATTTGGTTCCAGGCGTTCTTCCAGCTCGTAAAAAGGATGCCCACTCAAAATAGATTCATTCTGCTTACGAAGTTCTTCACAACGGGCATGGAACAAATCATCATTCTTTTCTCGATTTGCAAGTTCCCGCATTTCTGCTGCAGAAAGGTCACCGGCCAGGTAACGTTCCAGTTTTAAATCGTTCATTATACAACCTCCAGGTTTTTGAGCTTGCCTTGTAAACCACGCAGGCGTTTGCGAACGCCACTTACAGAAAGGCCAACAGCCTCTGCAGTTTCTTCAAGAGTCATTCCATCGATAAAATGGAGCACAGCCATGGTCCTGCTAGATTCCGGTTCCTTCGAAAACAGCCTTGTAAGAATGCTCTTGGCCTCGTTTTCATAAGCATCGTCAACGCAAGCAATTTGCAAAAGTAAATCTTCCGTTTGTGTTTGCAAACCACGGCGAGCCTTGTCTCGAATACGGTTCAAGCAAAGCCTTGTTGCAGTATTCCATAGCAAACTGGATGGAGACGACATATCCAGAGATTTCCATGAAGAATAAATTCTCAGAAATACGTTCTGCATAATATCAGCAGCCTCGGACTCATCCTTTAAAAGAGAGCAACACCGACGAAAAACCATCGGAGCAAACTTCTCGTAAACCTCGGAAAAGGCCTGTCTGTCTGCAATATCGTTCCTATTCATACCTATAGAACACCCGAAGGGTATAAAAATGTCACCCGATAATTTAGGATTTTGTCAAATCAAAATTAGCCTTCTCAACAGAAACTATTTCAAAATAGAGCTCTTTTGAGCATTATTTCAACTTAAAATATTTCTTTTTTGCAAAAATAATATACATTAACGGATATGGCTGCAAGAGACCTTCACTATTACAAAACCGGCAAAATTCGCGACCCGATGAGGAATCAGTCGTGGAGTCTCAAGTCGTTTTTGCTGAAAGGCCTACAATTTACGCTTGTCGCTACCGTCTGCGGAGCCCTCACCTTCGGGATTGTTTACGGAATAACAACTGCCCTTGGCATTTATCTTGAAATGAACATAAGCGAAGAAGTCAAACTCGGCTCAGGTGCAGCAACAGTTCTTTTAAGCATCGTTTACACGCTTACCCAATACAAGGCCTAATTTTTCTAGCGCCCCTTCGTGCCATTTATACTGAATTCTCGTTCGCCCTCTTGAATGAGAATTTTTTGATTCTTACGCTTAACAAAAACGCCATGATTTTTGCCGTTTACATTCCTGACTTTTGCAATTCCCTGCGGCGGTTCCTTCGCTGGGTCCACAAAGACTTTGCCCAGATACACACCTTTCAAGTCATCGTCGCAATAAAGATTTTTACGGTCATTTGCAAAGGCAATGTTCCCGACTTTTAAAATCACATTATACAGGCCATCGCCCGAAATTTTAGTTTCAAATTCAACATCGTTTGTGCCATCGAAGGTCATGGATGTGTCGCCGCCATTTACAGCGATTGTTCGACTATGAACATTCATAAAGTCAACATCAGACACTTCTACAGAATCAATTTCTGGGCATACGTCATCATCGCCAACATCTTTTACAAGCAAAATTCTGGTGGGCGTTTTTTGAGTCAAGTTGCCAAAGCCAACATTCTGGATTTTTAACGCAGCCTTGAACATTCCAGAAGCATCAACGGTATCTATCAATTTTGACTCACGCAAAACATAGCGGTATCCCAAATGGTCTTCTACATATTTGAATCCTGTCACGGCATTGTCATATTCAAAATCCTTGCCCTTGAACTGCACTTCCTTCCAGCTGTTGATCAAGTTGTAATTCCATTCAATGTTCAAATAGCTCGTATGCGTTCTAAAGCCTTCGTATGCCAAGAACTCCGGAGTATTTATGACCTGGTAACCGCTAGCCGTCGTAAGCGCTTCACCGCCATAAGGCATGTTGATGCTGTACTTTTCAAGCCAGGCAACGCCTTCTTCGCGGCAAATTGAACTGTTGCAATCTGCGCCCCATGTTCCATAGTCATATTGCGTTCCAAGGTAGCCGTCATTGAACATGCCTACACGGTACATGGTATCGCCCTTGGCTTCGGCAATGCGCTTGAACTCGGGACCGTCTATGTAAAAATCCTTGCCCCAGTTTTCAAAGCCAAGCACCGCGGCAGAATAGTTACCGGTGCGAGTCAGGATCTTTAATTCCGGTGGCGTGTTTTGAAGCATGGTATTGACAGCCTCGGCAACGTGCGGGTAAGTAATCGCCGTATCGCTATGCATTTCGCCGTATGCACCATGCATGCCCATTTCAAGAGCCATAATCACATCAGTATTTTTACTGAGTACAGGAGCAAGCTGCTTCACATGCTTCAGCACCCACTCATGTTCCGGAGTAACGTTGCGCCTGCCGTTATACCAGGGGTCATAGCAAATACGGACTATGACTTTACCGCCATAGGCGCGAATATTATCGAAGCTAGTCTGCAAAACATTCAACGCATCTTCCGTCAAGTCCTGCGAAACGCCTCGCGTTGTATCCGTGCCGTTTGCACTGAGCCATGCGCTGCTGCTGAATTCCGAAATTTCTGCACGAAGGTGGAGCAGTTTGCCATAGGGCTTTTCAACGGGCTTTGTGCCGCTCGGCTTTAGATGCAGAACTTGCGGCCTATAAAATCCACGATCATAATTTGGCAAGGTCTGCATTTTGTCTGAATAATCCAAATCCTGCAAAACAAGCGTACCTGCAAAAAGAGGTGCAACAAAAAACAAGGCGCCAAGAATTCCCAAAATTTTTTTCATAGTTCCTACTCGCAATCCAGGCAAATCCATTCTACAACACCAGAACCCTGATTTCCAAAACGGCTCTTTGTATTCGTTTCAATGTCAATCAAAAAACCTATGGTTCCCGCGTTCTTTGTACAGCATCCGTCACAATCGCTATCAGAGCACATGTCATAAACGACAGCATCTATTTCATGTCCATTCTTGCGCAAGCGGAATGTCTTTAACTTATACGCTTCCCAGTCCTTTTCGTGAACTGCAATAATGTTGTTTTCGGCAACCCATTCCCTTGTCTGCTGGTCATTTAATCCGGCAAACCAACCGGCCCATTCACAGCCATTATATTCTATGCATTCTTCGCTGCCTTCTTCCGGGTAAGATTCATACCAGGTCAACCTAGCCTGATTCCATTCAGTATCGAATGACTCCGAAGAAGAACTTTGAGGTTCTGCAATGGAGCTACTGCTTAAAATATCCGATTTCGCTGATGACGATACTGCCTCTACAGGGGATGTTGAAATTCCGTTCGATGCATCATCAGAGCATGCAAAAAAAGCTAAGACAACAAATAACAAAAAGTATTTCATAATTCAAATATACATTCAATTAATTCACAAAAGTGAAAAGCCAAACTATTTCTAATAGTCAATACCGGCAACATTCTTGCAAACGCATTTTACAATTACTTTGATTGTAGCTATATTATGTAAAATTTTTCATTTTCACAAAATTTGGATAGGTAATTTTATGCACGATTCTGCAGCCCTTAACGAGGCCGCAAAGGCAGAGCTTGAACGCATCCAGGCACTCCCTGCGCTCACATTGAAAGACAAGCTTGGCATTGCCCCACAATACCCCGCAGAACTTGACTTGAAGGAAAACCGCACAAACATGAAGGAAGCTGCTCTCGGTTATACCGAAGCACAGGCTCGCGTAGAAGCAAGCCGCTGCATGAAGTGTAAAAAGCCATTCTGCACCGCAGCTTGCCCAATCGGCATGCCGATTCCTGAATATCTTGAATACGTTGCAGCAGGTGACTTCCAGACTGCAATCAACATCATTCGCGATAACACTCTTTTGCCAAGCATCTGCAGCCGCGTCTGCCCGCACGAAAAGCAGTGCCAGTCTAACTGCGCCATGGGCAAGAGCCTTAAGGACCCGACTAAGGGTATCAAGATGGGTGCTCTCGAACGTTTCTGTGCAGATTACGAGCGCAAGAATCTCGGTGGCAAAAAGACTCCAGAAGTTGCCCCAACTACAGGCAAGCGCGTAGCAGTCGTCGGTTCTGGTCCTTCTGGCTTTGCAGCGGCAGTTGACCTTCGCAAGCTCGGTCACGAAGTTGTCGTTTTTGAAAGCTACGATCTTCTTGGCGGCGTGCTCCGCTACGGCATTCCTGAATTCCGCCTTCCAAAGGAAATCGTGGATTACGAATACGCAATCCTCCCGAAGATGGGCATTGAATGCAAGATGGGCGTAACTGTCGGCAAGGATATTACCATAGAAGCATTGCTCAAGGAATTCGATGCAGTGTTCCTTGGAAACGGCGCTGCTCTTGCAATGAAGACCGGCGTTCCGGGCGAAGACCTCAAGTGCGTCTACACTGCAGAAGAATACTTGAAGAAGGCAAACCGCGGCGAAGCAATCGAATCTGGCAAGAACGTGATTGTTGTCGGCGGCGGTAATGTTGCCATGGACGCAAGCCGCATGGCTTATCGCCTTGGTGCAGAAAACGTTCGCGTTGTTTACCGTAGAACCCAGGCCGAAATGCCAGCCTGCAAGGCAGAAATCAAGGAGATCCTTGAAGAAGGCGTTCAGATTCTTGAACTCCATAATCCGTCTGAATTCGTTGCAGATGCAAACGGCCGCGTAGCTCAAGCCAAGCTTGACTTGTTCGAACTTGGTGAACCTGACGAACAGGGCCGTCCACGTCCGGTAAAGATCGAAGGCAAGAGCGAAACCATTGATTGCGACACTGTTGTTCTTGCAATCGGTAGCAAAGTTTCTCCAGAAATCAAGGATACCACAGCAGGCCTTGATACAAACCGCAACGGCACCTTCGTAGTGAAGGATCCGCTTACCGGCGAAACAACCATGCAGAACGTATACACCGGCGGCGACGCCATGCACGGCCCGCTCACCGTTGTAATGGCCATGAAGACCGGTCGCCAGGCAGCTGCAGCAATCCACGCAGCACTCGTCTAGTCGCGAGAGCCTAGCTTTAAGAACGGCGGTCGCATTTGCGGCCGCCGTTCTTTTTTTAGATCACCGTTTTCCAAAGCCCATGCAGGTTGCAGTACGCAAACACCGCAACAGGCACATCGCCCTCCTGCAAGTCAAAGCTGGCCTTTGGCTTGTCGCCCACATGCAGGCACTTTTGCCTAAAGCCGTTTTCAAACTGCAAGACAATCCATTCAATATGGTGCTCCGTAGTCATCGGGTGCTCCTCGGAGCCAATGCATACTTCGAAATGTGTTCCCTGGTGTTTTACCACCGGCACATGCTTGTCGAAGGATGCTTCCACCGTATTCGGAACGAGTTCCTTCATTTTTTGCCCACAGCAAATGAGCGGCATTCCGGAATCCTGCAGGAATACGACAATGTTGCCGCAACGTTCGCACTGCATAATTTTCAACTCTTTCATAAGAAACCTCCTTTCATGAAAGTTTCCAATAATGTAACGAGAATGAAAATGCAAAAACTAGGGGATTATTGATACTTTGCGCGGCGTTTTGCAGCCGGCTGGTGTTCCCTATAGACAAAGGCAAAGAGCACGCTCATCGGGCGTTCCGTTTTTGCAAGGCGCGAAAGTTCCTTGCGTGCTTCGTACTTGCCAAGCTTTTGTGCCGCAAAATCATCAGCTTCGGCTTCTTGCTGCCAACATAAGAAGTGATAGAAAATTCTAAAGGCAAAATTTGCCAAATGGAACCAGAGCACTATTTCGAGCAGCCCCATTTGCAGGGAGTTCAGCTGCACGACAATCATCAGGACCATCAGGGAATAGAAACTTGCCTTCGCCATGTTGCGGAGCAAAAAGTGATGTTTTTGCATGTGGGCAAGCTCGTGCATCTCCACGAATTTTTCGTTGCGTTTTTCTTGCACTCCGCCTTCAAGAGACTTTTCTGGCAGCGGAATGAAATCGTTAAGCAAGGGAATGCAGCGAAAGAGTGCAAGCGGCACCAACTTTCCAAAGAGCCTCGCTTCACGGATTTCCAGGAATATGCGGAATGCTAATTCCAGGGCAAGCAGTGCAATCAGCGTATAGATCATCCGTCATCTCGCGTTTCTTTAAGGAGCGCATTCGTGCGGCGGATCTGTTCTTCGTACTGTGAACGGACATAGTCCAAAAAGTCCTTGTCGTCCGGATGCACGGCGTCGTAGTCGTCAAAAATTTTACGGCCGCGGGCGCGGTCTCTTTCGAGCCCTGCCAAAATTCCATCGTGCCATTCCTTGCACAAGGCCCTGTAACGCTTGATTGCTTCGGGCATTGTTGTCGGCAAATCCTGCAGGTGCACTTTTTCTTTAACCTGTTCAGCGGGCAAGCTCTTGAGCACTTCCTTGAGAGAAAGCATGAGAAGCGACGGATCCGCCTCTACCGCAGCGATAGCGGCATCGAGGACATAGCGTTCCAAATAATTTTTGTAGGCGACTAGCGCAAGCTGACGAACCGGCTCGCGCAGGTAGTTGCTGCCAAGGCCCGGGACTTCATTTTCAGTGTAGATTTCCTGAATTTTGACATCGCGGATTTTTGCATAAGCCAAGGCGACAGCCTTCACATTCTGCGAAGAGTAGAGCGCATAGAGTGAAGACGGCACAGCACCCTTGCCACGCGAAGCGTACTTGTGCAAATTGCGTGAAAGCGAATACTGGTTCTTGGCAAACACCCAGCCAGGCACAACTTCGTTCATGCCGGCAGGCAGGTTGTACTTTTGCGGGGAGCCGGCAAGAATGAGCGAGAACGGCATTTGCAGGCGCTGCGGCATTGTCGTTACGCCAGACGCAATCATGGAATACGGAGCTTCCTTGAAGTTCGCCGGAAATTTCACGTTGCAGCCGAGGCCAAAGAACATGCCAAGGCCCGGGTGAATTTCCTGGTCAGGCCTGCGCCCCGTATGGTTGCTTCCGACATTTGCGCCATAGCCGATGTTGCCGCAGCCACTCGGCCAAACTGCAGCAATCAAAAGCGAGTGATGATGCATCTGTGCGAGCGGGCCAACATAGGAATTGGTAACTTCGGCTTCTTCGACATGGCAACCTGCAGAAATCACGGACGATGTCACCAAGGCTTTTTTACCAATTTTAGCACGCTTTAAAATGCAGGATTCCTTCACTATTGCAGAGGAATGAAGCATCACGGATTCCTGCACAAATGAATTTTCGAGAATCACGGAATCATAGACGCCAGTCGTTTCTTCGAGCGAACTGAGCACCACGGAATTTCTGATTTTTGCGGCCCCTTCGATGCGGGCGTGGGAACCGATTACGCTGTTTCGAATGACGGAAACATTTGAAATGACAGCACCCTGGCCAACAACGCCAAACGGGAGTCGCACTTCGCCTTCCCAGGCATCGAGTGTCTTGCCGTATTCGGCAAGCACGTCTGCAGGAGTCTGTGTAACCTGCATGTCGAGAAGCTCGTTAGAAATATCCGGGAATACGCGAATGGTACGACCGCCACATTCGTTGCCAATGGACTGCGTTGCCGTGTAACGGATTTTGCCGCTGGAGACAAGCGTGCCTACATTCTGCAAAACTGCGCCACAGCTGACATAGACATTCGAAAGCATGGCCACTCGGTAAATCAGTGCGTTTTCGATGGTGCAGTTGTGCAAGAGCGAATTATAGATGCCAGTCGGGAACGAAACATCGCCCGGCAACAAAAGCGTGCCGTAAAAAACCGGCAGATAGACTGTGCCGATAAAGATGGAATTGTGGATTCGCTCCGGAGAAAAGGCCTGTTCCACGCGCAAAAGCGACCAGTTGTCGCAGCGGTTGCCGTTTGCCTTTAGGGCTTCAATTTCTTCTGCAGTCAATTCACGATAGCGCAATTCATTCTTTTGACCGTTGTAACTTTCGGCAATTGCGGTAATGGAACTATTTCTAAGCGTCTTTTTTAATCGGAGCAATCTTTGCATAGCTCAAAAATACCTAAATTCACTGCAAATGATGAAAGAATATTTTCAACAACTCCAAAAAAGGAATGCGTTCTCTCTCGTAATCTACCCAGAGAATATCCTTGAGCGCCGTGCCCAGGAAGAAATTTTGCGTAGCGACGAAAGCAAGACGTATTTCATTTATGCAGAAGTAAGTTTTGCTACCCTCCAGGAAGCACTCCCGATGGAAGGAGACCAGAACCTGTTTTTGGATATTCTTTTGCAGTGCCTGCAGAGCAATATTCGCGGCTCCGACGCCATCGGCCTTTTGCCAGATGGAGAAGGTCTCGTAATCCTCATGCCGGAAACACAGAAAGAAGGCTGGGTGCGCCTGCAGAAGGCTTTCAACCAGAAGCTTTCCGACCGCAAGGATCTATGCAAGGTATTCTCTGAAAAGATCAATCCGATTGTCTATCCTTCTTGCCTGAACAAATGAAAATTCTCGTAGTCGGTTCCGTGTACCCAAGATTTGCCGAAGACGCCGAGGTCCCCTGGCTCAGGCATTCGCTATCGGAGCTACGCAATGCCGGCCACGAGGTACAGGTTCTGGCCCCAGCCTACAAGGGGCTAAAGACGCACGAAATCGACGGCATCAAGGTAAACAGGTTCCGCTATTTTACCAAGTCGCTTGAAATTTTGACTCACGACGAGGGGGCGCCAAGCAAAATGGCAGGCAAGCCATGGATGCAGTTGCTAGCCCTGCCGTATATAGTCAACGGTTTTATCCAGTGCTTGCGCATTTGCAAAAAGTGGAAGCCCGATGTAATACATGCGCACTGGCCATTCCCGCACGGCCTGATTGTTCTCGGAGCTGCAAAAGTTTTTCGCATCCCTGTAGTCTTGAACTTTCACGGGGCAGAATTACTGCTCATTCGAAAGCACAAGTGGGTCAAGCATGTTCTGCATTTTTTGCTCGGCCAGGCAAA
Source organism: Fibrobacteraceae bacterium (assembly GCA_045615885.1). Classification (GTDB taxonomy): domain Bacteria; phylum Fibrobacterota; class Fibrobacteria; order Fibrobacterales; family Fibrobacteraceae; genus UBA1765. The sequence goes on along the minus strand of JAZLFR010000010.1, from coordinate 76,280 downwards.
TGCCGTTTTTGCAAACAGTTCCTTTACAGCCTCCAAAATCAAGGCTATCAAAAACTGCAATGTAGAGCTCAGCCCGTACGGCACCACGCTTTCAGGAACATCTACAGGAACGCTCCACCCGATTACAGACAAATTCAAAATTTTATTTGTCGGCCGCCACATCGAGCGCAAAGGCTTGACCTATTTGATCCAGGCGGCAAAATTTTTGCCAAGCGATAAATTTGAAATTCGCATTGTGGGCCAGGGCGACTTGACGAACAGCCTGCAGGCAGAAGCGGCAAATATGCCGAACATCGTTTTTACCGGCAAGCTTTCCCCTGAAGCTTTGGAAAACGAATACAAGTCCGCAAACACTTTTGTGCTCCCCGCAATCGTAGATTCCAAGGGTGACACGGAGGGCCTCGGAGTCGTGCTGATCGAAGCGATCGAATACGATTTGCCTGTCGTCGCAAGCAACGTGGGCGGTATTCCAGATGTAATCATTGACGGCAAGACCGGTTTGCTCGTAAACGAAAAGGAACCGGAAGCTCTCGCAGACGCGTTCAAGAAACTCGCTGGCGACCAGGCGCTCGCAAGCGCGCTGAACCAGGGGGCTCAGCGACATGTGCGCGAAAACTTCAGCTGGGAACCGATCGTAAAAAAACAGATTGAAATCTATAAAAGCTTGACAAAATAAAAGGTGGTTAGCCACCTTTTATTTTGAGATTCTCTTTTATTTAACAGTCCGCATCAAGAACGACTTTTTGCCCGGAATTTTCACAAGATAAATTCCCGGATGCTGCGTTGCCATTTTGTTGATTCTGTTCCCCTTCAAGTCGTAATACTCCGCACGGGCCGCATTCGGAGCCTCTACGCGAACTTTTGCATGGATAGCATCGGTCGCCACATCAACAAATTCAATCCAGTCGACATTCACATAGCTGCCGGTAATGAGCAATTTCAAAACATGTTCGCCTTCTGGAAGCGAAACCGAACCGACATTGATTTTTTCAAACACGCTCCAGTCTTCACCTGTCTTAGGCACGGCAACCGTGTCAGAAATTTTTTCATCATCAAGGAACAGCTGAAAGCCCGAAGTTTCGGAACCGCTTGCGGCATTTGCAATAATTCTGTATTCACCAGCATTCTTGACATTCACTGAATACTTCAGCCATTCATCGGCAATCGTATAACCAATCACATAGTTATCGCCACCTTTTTCAATATCGACTCCATCTTCGCGATAGGCCTTGCCCTTGTTTTCACTTTCCGTATCGTAGTAAGAAAATCCCTGACCAGCCTTATCGTAGTTTTCTGCCTCCACTTTGCCCGGAATCGCAATCACGCCATCGAAGGGTTCCAACGGCACATTCACGGGAGTCAAGTACACGCGATAGGCGTAAAATTCATTTTCAATCTTTACAGGAATTGTGAGGCTCGAACCTTCCAAAGAAAGTTCCTTTTCTGAAATCAAATCCGTACTGGGAACGGCCTTGTCCTTATCTTCCCATACGACGCGTTCAACAACGGCCTTGACCTTGCCGCCAAGGAATGCAGGGAGCTTTTCGATGACAACATTCACATCGCCAACCGAGTTGCCGCCGAGCACAATGCTTGCATAGTTCTGCCTGGAATCCACTGCGGCAAAACCATCTACCTTGTCGCTCTTGTCATTTGGCGGAGTCACGCGAGCCATGTAACCGCTCATGTCGCCGTACCATTTGTAGAGCCACCAGCCACCGCCCTTTTCATTCTGCGCGGTGAGCAAACTGCCAAGGCGGCCTGGCAAATTCGTAAACCACCACGAAATCATTGCACTTTCAACACCGTGACGTTCAAACTTTGCAATGAAAGGCACAGACACGCCGGGCGCACCTTCATATTTATGGGTGTCGGAAGAGTATTCGTTGATGCTGATGGCTCGCGGCAAAACATTGTATTTCTTTTCAATGTTGCGGAGGGCTTCGAGCGCTCCGACAAAACCCTCAGAGCCCCATTGGTGCCAACTTACGACATCTGGCAGAACTTTATTTTCGGCGCAGAATTTTATAAAGCCATCCATGCGGCTGGAGTTGAACCAGGAATAGGACGGTCCTATGATTTTTGCATTCGGGTCAAGCTTGCGGATTAGTTCATAGGTCGGCTTCCATACCGTTTCATGGAAATCTCCGTTTTCACTTTTCCAGGTACCATCCGGTTCGTTCCAGATTTCATAGCCGTCAAAGTTATTGAGACCGGAATTCAGTTTTTTCTGAATAATTTCTGTAACGCTGGCAAGCCATTTATCTTTGCCCGGCCACGCATACGGCCAGCCAGGCAATATATCTGCCAAACGGATCTGCACTTTGCCGGTAGTATTCACCAAGCGCTTTGCAACATCGAACGCATCGCCAATCGGCTGCTGATGCCCATTGCCGCTAATGGCTGGCTGCAAATAGACATTGCCCTTGAGAGGCGCAATATGCGCATTCACATCTGCCGGCAAATCTTTTGTAATGCCGTAGAGCGCGCCCGAGGCGACATGGGTAACAGTGCGCACGCTATCAGTCAGATCCACCTTCAAAATTTCGGCAGAAAAGACGGAAGTAGAGGCAAGGGAAAGCGTAAACAGGCAAGTTTTCAATAATTTCATGAGGAGTCCTTCTTTTACAGTTTAAAATTACCCAATTAGAGAACTCATTTAAAGCAAATCCAATAACATTTCATGGACAATGCATCCACGGGAGACAACTTTTTTTGAAATATTTTTTTGAAAAAAGCTCCGCGTGACATTCTTTGTCGCACCAAGGATCTATTTTTGGTATATGCGAAAAGAAGAATGTGCCATCACGCTTAACTTTGCTCCGACAAGCAATCGTATTTTGGGCAAGACGGCAGTCCTTTTGGCTAAAATGTCCCGCACGTCTATATTTGCAAACTACATTTTACGTACTTTCAAGAAAATAGCCCTTGCCATTACCATTGAATTTACTATATATGGGCGCATAATGAACGAGTTTTTCCTTTCATTCACCTCCATTTTCATTTCGGGAGCTTCGCTTAACCGCGAAAATGCAGTTTCACCAGTTGGTGGAGCTAGCATCTCATAATACCTAACATACAGACTGGGTCCGACTAGGTCTTTCGCAGCCGTCTGGAACCACATCGCCCCTAGGTGCATTGGCACATGAAGTAATAGTATACGGGCTTTGAATGGTTCGGACTGCAAAATGAAACGGCCGCTCCTTTTCTAGCGCAACATTCCAAAAACTGCGTGTTTTTGGCGTCCGTACACACGTCCCTCGTGTGCGCGACTAAAAACGGCTTTGCAAAACAGCAAAGCCCAGGGGACCGTAACCTTCCAAACGGAGTAGTTATATGAACTACATGCGCAACACCCAGACTCCAAAACTTTCCTCTGCAGAAATCGAAGTGCTCTTCGATATTATGCACAGTGAATCACGAAAGGAAATTCGCAGGGAAGCCCGCAAGAGGCTCTACAATCACTACATCGGGATTGTCAACCAGACAATCCGCGGTTACGGCCACCCGAGTCTCGAAAGGGACGACTTCAAAAACACCGCTGCAATTGCCGTCGGTGAAGCCCTCGACACATTCGACCCTGTCAAGAATGCTTCGTTCTTCACCCATGCAACCTGGAAGATTCGCGGCAAGTTCAGCAACCTTTTGAAGGGAAGCGACCTGGTTCGCATTCCTTACGAAAAGAAGCATGCTGGCTACAAATATTCCTGCACTTCCCTCAACACCCCGCTCAGTGATGATGAAGAAGACTGCGAAACCATGATCGACATGCTCGCACTTGCGCAAGACAATGTCGAAAACAAGGTCTTCCTTCACGAAAAGAAGGGCAGAATTGCCAAGCTTCTTTCTGCCCTGCACCCTCGCGAACGCGAAATCGTCATAAGGTTCTACGGCCTCGAAAACCGCAAGCAGGAACAGCAGCATGTGCTTGCAGAAGAATTCGGAGTCACTCGCGCACGCATCGGCCAGATTGTAAAGGCAGCAGAAAAAAAGATGGCCACAATCGCCGCCAAGAATATCTTGACAAAGGAAGATATTCAGGAAATTTTGAATTTCCCTCTTTCCTTCCTGGAAAACGGGAATATATTCTACGGTATGAATCATTTAGGCACAGGCGGTATCGCCGCATAATCGCAAAACCAAGTCCGGCAGGGGGAAGGAAAATAGCCACAGCTATTTACCTCTCCCTTTTTACACCAAAAAACTGTTCGCCAACTTTTCAAGGGTTCAAAGCCAATGAACAACATCCGTAGCAACTCCTACAGACTCCTCATCGCCTCCTCCAAAACCGCTCCACTTTCCCGCCAAGAAGAAAGTGAGCTCTTCTTTGCCTACAAGAGCGCAAGCAACGAACTTCAGCGCGAACGCATCAAAGAAAAGATCATCATGGCAAACTTGCGCTTTGCGGAATCCATCGCAAACAAGTTCAAGAACGAACACATCGACAGCGAAGACATCCGCAGCGCAGCTATCGTCGGGCTCAACACGGCATTTACAAAATTCAAGCCAGATACTGGCAACAAATTCATCACCTTTGCCACCATGGAAATTAAGGGTGCGATCATGAACCTTATCAACAGCCAAGAATCCATAGTGCATATTCCGGCAAACGTGCTCCGCAAGCGCCGCCAGCTCAACAAGCTCGTCGATGCAGGCGAAGAACTCTGCGCAGAAGACCGCGATGCACTTGACGCCGCAAGCGTGCGCTTTGATTCGCTCAACGACAAGGTTTCTAAAAATGTCGATACGGACAACGACAAGATGAGCCTTGTTACCTACGGCACAATGCTCGCCGACGACCTTTTCACGGCCGATTACGACACCAACTATAGCGATCAGAGCAAAATATGCAAAACGCTCCTGAATACGTTGAGCGAACGCGAAGCATACATAGTGCTCTCCGTAAACGGCTTCAAGAACGAAGAAAAGAACTTCCGCGATTTGGAAAAGGAACTCGGGCTGACGCATGAGCGTATCCGCCAAATCTACAACAAGGCAATCGCCAAGCTCCAGGCTGAAAGCAGGAGCATGAACCTCGACAAGACCGATTTCATGTTCTCGTAGCGGAGGGAGCATGCTCGAGCGAAACTACAGAATCCTATATGTCGATATAGGCAACCATAGCGCACAGGTCAAGGCAACGAACAACATTCGCCGCAGCGGCTTACACGACCCCCATCAAAAAATCGTATGGGACGTGGAAGCGCCCAACTTTGACAAATACGATGTGACTGCCGATTACGCGGAGGAATGCATTGCCCAGTTCCTGAATGATACCGAAAAAAGAATTCGCGATGAATTTTTCGATCTTCATCCTTCTGAAGAAGACATCCAGAAAACGGTCCTGGAACTGATCCCGTATGCAGACGCCATGATTCGGCCACATTATTCCAACGACCAATACTGGAGATGAGAAAATGAACTGGCTGGCAGCTTTGCGCGAATACAAAAACACGCCTCAACGAGGCATATCCCTTACCTACGACTTCTCTAACGGGAAGTTTTTGCGCGTTGGGGACCATTCTCCACGATTCAGCAACGATCCTGAACTGATCCGCAACCAGATCCGCTTCATGTGCGCACTTTCGGAAACGCTTCGCAATTACCTTGCGAATTTTAAGGGCGTATATGGCAACGAGATTGGCGACTTGGTGGAAGTAATCACCTGGAGGCACCCTAGCGACCTAAAAAAAGACTCGCGCTACCCGGAACTTGAGAAATTGATTTACAGAGTTATCGACAATGAAATGGAATCTCAAAAAAATCTGGACGAGCGGGAGCTAAGGGACTTGCTAATCGACATTGAGACCGGCTTTAATTGCTAACTTTGCCGATTATGAAATTTGAAGATTTTGATTTACTGCAACCATTGAAGCGTGCCGTACGTGAAGTCGGTTACGAAGAGCCGACCCCTATCCAGCAAAAAGCAATTCCGGCACTGCTTGAACGCAAGGACCTTTGCGGCATTGCCCAAACCGGCACAGGGAAAACAGCCGCATTTGCCCTCCCGATTTTGCAGTTGCTTTTGGAATCTGGAAACTTCAGGTCCACAAAGTGCGCCCGCGCGCTCGTGCTTTTGCCAACGCGCGAACTCGCCATTCAGGTGGCCGACTGTTTTAAGCAATATGCAAAATTTACAGCACTGACAACCGCCTGCGTTTTTGGCGGCGTTTCCGACATTCCGCAAAAGCAATCCATATTGCACGGAGTCGATGTTCTTGTAGCTACGCCGGGGCGCCTTCTCGACTTGATAGCCCAAAAGGCGGTTTCGCTTCGCACCCTTGAATTTTTCGTTTTAGACGAAGCCGACCGCATGCTCGACATGGGCTTTATCCATGACATTAAAAAGGTAATTGCACTGCTCCCGAACAAGCGCCAAAATTTGTTCTTCTCGGCAACCATGCCGCCAGAAATTGCAAAGCTTGCCGCAAGCATTCTGGGCAAGGACCCGGTTCGCATTGAAGTTGCTCCGCAGAGCACTCCGATCGAACGCATTGTGCAGACGGTCTATCACATTGAAAAGCGACGCAAGAGCGCGCTTCTCAAGGAACTTTTGAACACACACCCGGAAATGAAAAAAGTGCTCGTGTTCAGCCGCACAAAGCATGGGGCAAACAAAATTTCCGAAGCGCTTGAAAAGGCGGGCATCACCTGTGCAGCCATTCACGGTAACAAGAGCCAGACACGCCGCCAGGAAGCCCTCGGCAATTTCAAATGCGAGCAGATTCGCGTGCTCGTAGCGACAGACATTGCCGCCCGCGGCATTGACGTTGACGACGTTACGCACGTGTTCAACTACGACTTGCCGGAAGTCCCGGAAATGTATGTGCACCGCATTGGCCGTACGGCCCGCGCCGGCAAAGACGGCGCGGCAATCGCCTTCTGCTGCCCGGACGAAGAAGCGGAACTCAAGGCAATCGAAAAGGCGACTCGCGTAAAAATTCCAGAAGGCGACCATGCAATTTACGCAAACTTGCCTGAATTGCAGCCGTTGCAGCCACAGCAGAACCAAGGCAGGCACGGCAAGCATAGACACGGCAAAGGCGGTAGCGCTGGCAATGGCAACAAAGGCAGCGCCCCGGCAGTGCAACAGCAAAACCAGCCAAAGAAAAACAAACCGCGCCCACAGCAAGCAAAACAACAAAACGCACCGCAAAATGCACAATTGCCCGCTAGCGACGCCAGCGTTCCTTTGGTAGAAAAGCACAAACGCAAAAACCGACCTGGCAGCCGCGCTCGCAAACGCATGCGCGAAGAAGCCCAGAACGGCAATGCTTAAAAAACTGGAAAGCAAAAGGCTCGTCCGCTTAAAGCGAACGAGCCTTTGTTTTTAGCACATCTTCATACAACCGAACCCAACATAAAGATAACGCAAGGCAGCAGTAAAAAAATCACCCAGGCATTAAGACGACGAGCAAATTTCGCGAAGTAATTCCAAATGGTAACTTCAAAATACCAGAGGATTGCCTGCACCCAGAACGGCAAATTTTCATATAAGAGCCACCCGAACATAAGTGTACTTAGGCCAATCCCACAAACAATCGATACGCAACCAAACAAAATAGTAAGCCATCTTTTTTGCTTACCATGAATCCAAAGGTCAAAACTTTCCCAAAGGGCACTAAGAATTCCAACTAGAAAAAAGAACAGCAAAAAAACGAGAGCCAAAGCAGCACTCACGCCAACCAAAGCAAGCGTGCCATCGCCCCAGCCAAGGAAGGCAGAAATTTCCTTTATCGGCAAATAAATCAACGACTTTCCCATAAACATCCTTGGTTAAGAATCTTCGGAAGTAAAGCACACCTGGGTGGACACTTTCTCGTTAATCACCTTGGTGGTGCTCAGCCCCAGCTGGCGCAACCCCTCAAAACGGCTAGACACGCTCCCACGTCCATCTTTTAGCTGGCCCACGGCAGCATCATAGGATCTTTGAGCAGTCTGCAACTGGGCTCCGACCTTCACGAAGGTATCCGTAAAGCCGCAAAACTTTTCGTAAAGCGCTTCTGCAGCCGTAACGATCTTTGCACAGTTTTCTTCCTGGCGCACATTCTTCCAGGTCTGCAGAATCAGACTCAGGGCCAACATCAAGTTTGTCGGATTGATAATGATGACGCCCTTCTTGTAGGCATACTGGCCGATTGCCGGATCGCGGTTCATGGCAAGAATGTAACTGCCTTCGTTCGGAACGAACATAAGCACATAGGGAATCGCCCCCTTCACCACCTTGGAATAGTTCTTTTCTGCCAGTTCGTCAACATGCTTCCTGACACTATCCAGATTTTCCTTGCTGAATCGTTCACGGTCGGCATCCTCCACGGCGTTGATGTATTCGGTGTAGGCCGTGAGTGACACCTTGGAATCTACAATGATCCGGGTATCGCCAAAGCATTCCACCACAACATCGGGGCGGAGCAACTCTCCTCTTTCGCCTGTATAAGTCTTTTGGGTAAAGAACTCCTTGTCGCGAATCAGGCCGCTTTCAGAAAGAATGTCAGACAGCACCTGTTCGCCCCAGTCACCCTGAACCTTGCCACGGCTCTTGAGGGCTTCGGCCAGGTTTTTCGCATCTTTGCCAATCTGGGAAGACTGTTCAAGAACCGTCTTGAGAGCACCATTCAGTTCAGCAATATTTTTATCGTTACTTTCCTTCGACTTGCCGACCAGTTCGCGCATGCTGAACAGTTCCTTGCACAGGTTTTCGGTAACCTTGCCAATCTGTTCTGCGCTTTCGGCCTTCATCTTGCCGGACTGCTCTTCCACAAGGCGCTTCGAGACCAGTTCAAACTGGGATTCAGCAGCCTTCAACTGTTCTGCAAACTGGCCTTTGAGTTCTTCAAGCTGCTGCCTATGCAAAGCTTCGCGCTCGGCGCGCTCCTGTGTTTCTCGTTCCGCACGGGCGGCGCTTTCCTTTTCTGCATGTTCCCTGTGAACGCGAAGGGATTCCTGGGAAGCGCGCAGTTCCGCCCTGGTTCCTGCACAGTCGTTTTGAAGGCGCGCATTTTCCTGTTCCGCCCGCCGCATTGCCTCCCGAAGGGAAGCACATTCCTTTTCAACATGTTCTTTATCGACCTGAAGTCGAATCATGGCTTCGGCCACGCCAGAATCCTGCGCCGGAACTTTCTTGGACGCAAGCTTGAACGCAACAACAAAGGCTATGCCAAGCCCTGCCACAAACGCGATGACGGCGATCACAAATTCCATTTCATTCTCCTATGTTATTGCCTTATTGACCTTATCTGGTTGAGGCTCAAAAATCATTATGAACTATTTTTTGAAAAAGGCAAGAAGGGAATTGAAAGTTTATGAAAAAAAACAGCGTGAAGGAAAACTTCTTAGATAGGCTTTACAGATAAACCTTTATACTATAATCAAATTTTTCAGGATCCATATTGCACATGTCTTGCAATGCATAGGGGCCGGCATGAAACATATCATGCATCAAATAGCAAATATACTTTTCATGAAATTCAGGACGACCAAAAACACCTATATTCCAATTAAAGCTCTCTAAAAAGAGAATCTTCATCTAGTGGCAATGTCAGTTTCCAACTAAAACTTGCATAGCATGTTTCAAGAGAGCGCACCAAAATCATGTTGCAACCAGGCAATTCTCCATTATAAGAAATCTCGCCTTCTAAAGTATAATCTTTATAATAATTTTTGCCCAACGCAATCTGTTCTTCAAAATCATTTTCCATTTTGCAAAGAACACTTCGCAATTCGTGCATTAACGAATACAGCCTATCGTTCAAAATCAAAATTTTTTGAACATTCTCATTAGACCAGCAAAATGAAGCGTTTAGGGTGTTGCGCCGTTCATGCAATTCTTCTAGTGTATAAGTTTTCATAGCAACCTATAATCGGGCATTAGCCTTTCGGTCAGCAAAAGATCCTGTTCTTCGCAGTAAGCCCGGCAAATCTTTTTATAACAAGCTTCATCATTTGCTTTTAAAAAGCTATACAGAATTTCTTTTTCTTCTTTAGTCAAGAACCAGGGGCTTTTCCCGTACGACTTACAAATTCCATATTCCGCCGAAGAAAGCATAACAAGAGCACAACGTGAACTCAACAGCGCATGTTCATTATCAAAAATTTTAAAGTACTGGTGATTTTTATCACTTTGGTCCGGGTACACATATACACAGAAATTATGTTCCCTAGAAGCTAAAACTCGGCGTTCAACCATTCCAAATTCATGACTCCACAGTTCCCCTTTAGGAGTATATAGAAATTGCTCCGTCATGCAATGAAATTCAGCATCATCTGCAAGTGGCTGTTTCAAAATGCTGAAGCAATACACTTCATAGTGCAAATCCTTATGCGCCCATTCCAAGAGACTCTTTTGTGCAGCCTCATAAGACTCCCAATAGGCAATATCACTGTCAAAAGTTTTGCTACGAGATGCATCCGTAAAAAACGTAGCCGATACTTTATATATAAATCTCACGCAATCAACCCCAACACAAAAATGATTAAAGATAACGGCTTCTGCCCAGAACGGCACTCACGCCAACCAGCGCAAGCGCGCCATCGCCCCAGCCAAAGAAAGCTGAAACTTCTTTTACCGGTAAATAAATCAATGGCTTTTCCATAAACATCCTTGGTTAAGGTACCCAAAAACATTATGGACTCTTTTTTTGAAAAAGGCAAGATTTTTCGTAAATTTTGTAAAATTTGAAAAAAAATAGGATTTCAGTTCCTAAAATCCCCGAAAAAGCGTTTTATATTAACGAAAGTGGGCATTTTCACTTTTGCTAATGCGGGAGCGTCCCCGCGAGAAATGCTGAATGGCTACAAGAGAACAAATTGAAAACCAAATCGAGGAAATCAAGAAAAGAACATTTCTCGACCCGACATACGACAGCGTCTTCAAGGAAATCTTTTCCGTTGACGAAACTCTCATTCACTTCTTGAACTCTATCTTGCACTTGCAAAACGGTGAAAAGATTGTCGCAATCGAGAAACGCTTGAAAAGTTCCGTGAAACTCACCTCAAAAATCGGCAGCGAGCAGGTTCGCTACGACCTGCACGCAAGGCTGAATTCCGGTAAGTATATTGATCTGGAGATGCAGCGTGCATGGCACTCCTATTTCTTGGATCGCGTCGTTCTCTATGCGGCGCAGCTTGCGATCAACTCAAAGATTGATTTTGATGCAGCACGCGAAAAGGAATTCAACGAAGAATTGAAAAAACATCCGGACAAAGAAATTACAATCAAATTGAAACATGACTCACGCCTTTACGAAATGCCGAGGGCCTATTCCATCTGGATTTGCAATTTCGGAGTCTCGTTCTGCAACAATTATCGTGAAGAACTCGCACTCTATCGCCAATCTGACATTGGCAATGCAAATGCCAGTGCCGTTTACGATAAAAATAAGTATATTGTCATTGATCTGACGCGTTTTCACGAGACCGTTTTGGATACCCCCGAAAAGGAATGGCTGGCTTTGTTCGCCAATGCCGCAAATGCGACCGAGGAACCCGAGTCGAACGAAAGCGTGATTTTGGACGCGTATGCACGCCTGAAAACGACAAACACGCCTGCAGAACTTATTGAAAAGGTGGCAGAAGATATGGTAACGAAAGCAGAAATCATGACTAGGCTTGCAGAAGCTGGATTGAACAGCTTGCAAAAAGTTGCTCTCAGAATGCTCGAGAAAAATGAGCCGATCAGCAAGATTTGCGAATATTCCGGTCTGACCGAAGCAGATATTCTCGCATTGAAAAAGTAACCAACTACCCTTAATAAAGCAGGCGCCCCGAAAGGGGCGCCTGCTACATAAAATATCATAAAAACAACAAAAAACAAGAAGCTATTATAAAAAATTACGCAAGCAGGCCGAGCGTCAAAAACAAGCCGAAGAAAGGCAAAATAAAAACCCACACGCTAGAAATATAATAGCCTAGATCTACGCTGCTCATGCTGATATGGTTTAGAATGCACACTTCCAAATACCAGAGAATGGCATCGCCCCAAAGCGGCAAGTTCCCGTACAAAATCCACTTGAGCATAAACGCGCCAAGCCACAGTCCAACAGCAGTCGGGGCGCAGCTCACAAGCGTACTCTGAACAGCACGCCAAAATTTTGGCCCACGAAGAATATGTTGAATATGCCCAATCGATTCCCTTCCATCGTCAAAGACGCTGATTTCCGTAACCTTTGAACCGGTAATCATCGCAAACGCGGCGTGCGCACACTCATGCATAACAAGCCCGGGGAACGTAAGCCGATTATGGAAAAACGATGCAAACGACCAGCCGAAACTTTTGCGAAGAATGCTGAGTTCCGCTTTTTCGGCCAGGTTCATAAAAAAGCCCACAACAACCAAAAAGAACACCGCGCACAACGCCAAAACCAGGCTAACGCCAGAAAGCGCAAGCAGGCTCTCGCCCCATCCAAAGAAAGCGATAACCTGTTTCATTGTCGGGAGAGTGATTAAAGTCTGTTCCATAAAACCCTTTCCTTGGTTAAGACACAAAAGTCATTATGAACTATTTTTTGAAAAAGGCAAGCGGGGATTTGAAAGTTTATGGGAATGTGCTCTTTGCTTAAAATGTTAGAGATTCTGAATCAAATCTGCGCAAATTCAGTTGCACGGATATTATTTTAATTCTATATTCAAGAAAAATAGAGAGTTTTGCTCTTGTTCCGTATCTGAAACTTCGACCCTTTCTGAACCAGGAATGAGACGGACTCACGTCTGCAGGCAATTCAATCTTGTCGGCAACGTTTTGCAATGTGCATATTCAACATTTTGGATACGTATTCGCAAAGCGGCCTTTATGGGGCGTGGGTTTCTGTATTTATTGGTTCAGGCAGTCGAAGGCCTCAGATAAGTAAATGCATTAACCCCTCCGCCCTCTTTCTTTTAAATCGTGGTTAGGTAATGTTGAACGAGCAAAATTCTTAATGAGTTTTGCTCTTGTTCGTTATCTGAAACTTCGACAATTTCTAGAACCAAGAATAAGACAAATCTCGAAAGCCTACTGATGTCGTGGGCGCATTGTACCCTGGGCGGAATGTACCCAGCGGTCATTCCGTTGCTTTTGTGCAATTGCGCCAAGGCGTTTTTGGCGTATAGTAAAATTAGGCATGGCACCATTGATAGGCCGCGCCGGTTTTTGCTATCGGGTTTTGTTTTTGCATTTGTAGAATGTCGCGACTTTCGGCGAGAAGCAGCAATGCTCCTCGCCTTTTTTGTTTTGCTCAGGTGCCACCGCAAAAACGGGCTAGGAACATCGCTCCGAACAAAGGGCTGAACTCTGGTTCAACCTTTAACCCGGAGCGCGTGTGACTGAAAAAAGAATTTTTACCGCAACTAGTCTGTTTTGCGGAGCTGGTGGTTTAGACATGGGCTTTGATCAGGCTGGTTTTAAAACTGTTTGGGCCAATGACTTTGAACCAAGTGCCTGTGAAACATTTAAAAAGTGGAATAAGACTGCTGAAGTTATTTGCGGTGATATTGCGAAGGTAGACTTTTCAAAGATTCCTCAAACAGACATTATGCTTGGCGGTTTCCCTTGCCAGGGATTTAGTTTGAGCGGACCTCGTAAAATAGACGATTCGCGTAATGTTCTGTACAAACACTATGTAAAGCTTGTCAAGCAAAATCAACCTTTAGCGTTTATTGGTGAAAATGTTAAAGGTCTTCTCACAATGGGTGACGGAGAAATCATTAAAGCCATTGTTGCTGATTTCGGGAAGTGCGGATATGACATATTTTACAAATTGGTCAATGCAAAAAATTTTGGTGTACCACAAGATCGTGAACGTGTAATTATTACCGGTTTTAGAAAAGATTTAAAAATAAAGAAATTTTCCCTACCCGAAACTAACGGCGAGACAATGACTCTTAGAGATGCTATAGGAAACTTTCCTGTGGCAAAGAAGGATGAAATATGTATGGCTCCATATTCGTCCCGCTTTATGTCTAGAAACCGTAAGAGGGGTTGGGATGATGTTTCATTTACAGTACCTGCCATGGCAAAACAGGTGGCCCTTCACCCCAGTTCTCCTGATATGGAAAAACTAGACAAGGACTTATGGAAATTTGGAGATGAAAAGAAAACCCGTCGATTGAGCTATAAGGAAGCGGCTGCCATACAGACTTTTCCGCAAGATATGGAATTTTATGGAGATTTAACCGCTAAGTATAAACAAATTGGGAATGCGGTTCCTGTAAAACTGGCAAAATTTGTCGCCACCTACATCCGTCCCTATTTAGAAAATAAGGGGGCAAAATGAGTGGAATTCAAACAAAAAATGGTAAAGCATTTGAATACGCTTGTTTAAAAGCTTTACAAGATGTTTTGTCCTTGAATCAGGTAATCAATGTTCGCGATGATGCCGCATATCATACAGCAAAATCTTCTTATGAAAAATTGTCTCAAAGCGATCGTGACAATATGTATATTGGAGCTTTTTCTGCGGTAAACAAATTATGTGCATTAGAACCCATGCTAGAAAATGGGTGTTTGGGAAATACACTTGATTTGAAAATTCAAACTGATGATAACGGGAAACGAGGCGATGTAAGAGATGTTCTCTGCATAAGAAATGGAGATCTTTGGGAAATAGGAATTTCCTGCAAGCACAATCATCATGCAGTAAAACATTCCAGATTGTCATCAACCATTGATTTTGGAAAAGAATGGATGGGAGTTCACTGTTCTGAAAGATATTTTGCAAAGATTCGACCAATTTTTGATGATTTGGAAAACACCCGATTGGAAGCAAGAAAACAAAATACCATTGCTAAATGGAGTGAACTTTTAAATAAAGAAGATGATGTATACGTTCCTATCTTAAATGCATTCCTAGAAGAATTAAGGCGCATTGCAAATGAAGATGAACATGCTGCAAAAAAATTTACATCTTATTTAATCGGAACAAAAGATTTTTACAAAGTAATTATGGATGAAAAAAATGAAGCAACCAGAATAGAGGCAATGAATATATCTGGTACGCTGAATAGAAAGTCCGGTAATATCAAAGCGAGAATTGGCGTACCAAAATTAAAAATGCCAACCAAATTTTTAGAAATGCGTTTTAAACGAAATTCAAAAACAACTATAGAAATTTTACTTGATGAAGGATGGTCATTTTCCATGAGAATTCACAGCGCTAAGGAAGAACTTGAAGCCTCTTTAAAGTTTGATATTAATTTAATTGGTTGCCCAAGCAACAATTATGCACAAACAGAACTTTGGTATTCTAATGAAGTCCGTTCTACAGGAACATGAAGCTAACTGTTTGTGTCCCCGAAGTAGTTTTATTCAATACCCGTATGAACAAGGAAAGAACAAATTTTCCTGTTAAACGCCCATTCTTCTCACCAAGGACTAGTTCTCAAATTCAGGGTTCGCCATTCCAAAGCAGTTTTGAATAGGAACTCGACTTAGCAACTCAATCATAGCAGGAAAATTCTTGTTGGAAGGATTTTTAAATCTATAAAACTCAATTTTCCCTTTTTCAAGATGTGAATATCCACCATCGTTCACAAATTTGAAAAAAGTTTCCGTAAACGAAGTATCTAGACTTTCAAGAATCAATACAATGTCCAAATCCTTCGTCGATCTAAACTTGCCGCCATTTACATCAGACCAAATGGAACATGCAGAACCGCCAATAAGCACATATTGGTTCTTAAAATTTTCAAAATATTTTCTGGTTACATTGTCAATAATCATTGTTATATTGCATAAATTCCACAACAAACACCAAACTTTGCCGTTTTAGGCCGTCACTTAATCGTAATATAACATTATTATGTTATATTTAAAATTTTGTGTTACATTAGAATTTAACAAAGCCACGCGTCTCTCATTTTTTTTTTCAAATCCACTTGCCTTTCCGCATTTTTTTCACACATAATTCTCCTTGGCAGCGGCATGTGTTGCTGCACAAGGAGTGAAGCATGAGAACTTTCGCAGACTTGCCGAAATGGCAAAAGAAGTCGTTCACATACGCAGGCATCGGGCATCGCGATTTGTCGGGAGCCAGGGAACCTAACACGCAGCAGCCTGTGGAACGCGTTATGGCATGGATAGCAAGCGAGCTTGAAAAGCTCGGCTATACACTGAACAGTGGCGGAGCAAAAGGGGCCGACAGCGCGTTTGAATACGGCGTGAAAGATCCTTCAAAAGCGCACATATTTACGCCAGCTCACGCAACCGACGAGGCGCGCGCCATTGCAAAGGAGTTACACCCTTCGCCAGAACATCTATATGCACACGCGCTAGATTTATTTGCGCGCAATACGTTCCAGGTGTTTGGCATAAACCTCGACATGCCTGTAGATTTCATAGTCTGCTACACCAAGGACGGCTGCGAGCACGCAAAAGACCGCAAGCAGGCTTCCGGCGGAACGGGGCAAGCAATCGCCATGGCAGACCTGAAGGGCATTCCCGTTTTCAACATGTCGAACAAAAATTGGTTCGAGCGTCTAAAGGCATTTTTGGACTTGCCATTCAATTTGCCTACCGGCATTTTGCCTGCAATTCCTGCAGATTTGCTTTGCCCAGAAAAGCCAAAGGATCACGCACAGAAAAAGCAAACGCCAACGGCAAGCGACATCAAGAAAATGCTCAAGGCCGCAAAGCGCAAATAGCGCTTCGCCACAAAACTTCCAACACCCCAAAAAAGGTGTTGGACTTATGCATTACCCAAACAACGAGGCTATCATGGTCAAAATTCTGATTGGCGCGCTTCTTTTATTTTTGAATTCCTCCGTTTTCGCACAGGCTAAAGGAACAAAGAAAGACACCATCAGCAAAGAAGCTCAAAGTATTCTGTCCGAAACACAGAACAAGGCTGAAGAATACCTAAAAAGGCGTTTGACCATTGCAAACATTTACAAATGGAGTTGGACCGGTAATTGGGAAGAACTGGGGTTTGTCCCACCAAAAAAGAACAAGTATTTTGAATACATAGCCACGCAAGGTGTCGATGCGCCCCGCGATGGTTTTAAAATCAAATTAAAGCAGGATTTGGCAGGTTGCCCGAAAGACTCGGAATGGGAAGTTTTCGCTTTGTACAAAAAACACTACATAAAAATTCCAAAGCACCCACAATGCCGTAAACTTTTTCCTGCATTCCAATATTTAAAGAAGATGTATTCTTCTCTAGAATCTTTGAACCCATACAAATTCATTGATGCCGAAGTAGAACCTGTCGTTTCGGGCCTATTAAGCATGTACGAAAATGATTTTTCAGAGAATACCGTACCAAACACATGGCAACACAGCTGGTTCATTGCACCGGGCGACACCGCCGACCTAAATATTCACGAAACTACAGTTTTTAAATACGAAGAAATCCCGACCTATATGGAATTTTCTACCAAAAGGATTTTTGCAGGCATTAGGGTTACCTTGAAAGAAGACCTCAACAACTGCGAAGCAGGCAGTTTTTGGGAAGGCTATACAGTTTCATCGCCGCATTCCACTAACAATCTCAAAAAAGACCTTTGTAAGCTTATACGCGAGCCT
Organism: Fibrobacteraceae bacterium; assembly: GCA_045615885.1. Lineage (GTDB taxonomy): Bacteria > Fibrobacterota > Fibrobacteria > Fibrobacterales > Fibrobacteraceae > UBA1765. The sequence goes on along the minus strand of JAZLFR010000010.1, from coordinate 58,786 downwards.
AAAGACAAGGCTTGCAAGGAATTATTGCCGCACATTAGTTCCTTCAATACTTGCGACACAATTGCATGGCGAAAGAACTTGGAAAAAGAGCGCAAGGAATTCAGAACTGCTTACAGGCAAAGCCTTAAAAACGCGAAGATCGAACGCAGAAAAAAGGCAATTGCAGATAGTTTAAAGGAGGAAGAGGAATATCAAAAATGCCTAAAAGAGCTCCCCTCCCCAAAGCAGGATTCCTTAAGCTGTTTTTGGCAAACCCACATGATGTTATTAGGTGGAGCGGGATCATGCTACTATTTTACACCGGAGGATACCGATGAATTAACATCGCCAATGAAAAAAGCTTTAAATGCCTGGGATATTTTTGACGGCTTTGATGACAATGCCCAAAACTTAGAAGACATAGTTAGAATAAACAGGCAAATATGGACTTTAAAAAGTTTTGACACCTGCCCTACTGGATTCCATGCGGCAGAATATAAGGAATGGCTAGTATTATTTGACCAACTTGAATTAGAAAAAAACTTTAGTGCACAAACAGAAATCGAAGATAAAGTATGGGTAGGAGCCCTTGCAAAATGGAACGAAAAAGGCCTGGGCAGTACCGACGGCAGATTTAAGGCGCACACATTTATGGAGCAGTACTTCTGTTTTTCTCCCGAAGGTAATATCGTGTTCCAATGCGACGACAGTTTGCCTATAGTGCAACGTTGTGTAAAAGATTAAGAAAACCGTCTTGACTAAGCAAAATATTTTTGAGCCTAGTGAAAATAAAATTTAACGCTTGCAAAAAAATCATTGCCTTTCTAAAAATTTCAAACATATTCTATACAGGTTCAACAAGGAGACCTTATGGATGCAATTGATAAAAATGGTGATTTCATCGGCTGGTTCGATGATGAATTCTTTGCCAAAGAAAACCCGGAAATAGTCCGTATTACCGAAATGCAACGACGCATTCGCGAACAAAGTCAAAACATTGTCGGCAGCTGGTGCCTGCTCAAATTTTTCACAATGTTCGACAGATCAAACTCCCTGTTCATGCAGACACTGAATGAATTGCGAGACCAGCTTTTAAACATTGCAGGCATGCAAGTCGAAAACGCAGACAGCGCAACCATTCGCTCGGGAACATTAAGAAATCTCTGGGCACACGAAGAAGGCGAAAACTACCCGCGCAATCCGCAAAAGGTTGCGCAGATACTTGCAGACAAATGCAGCGCCGCAAACATTCAGCATAGTGAAGAACAATGCAATACCGTTGCAAAAGAATTCATCAACGGCATGGAAGCACTCGTTGAATTGCTTACAAACGGCAATGCAGAAAGCATCGATTCCTATTTGGCTCCATTTGCACAAAAATACCTAACAAAAGCTAGGGAAGCAAAATTGAGGGAAATTTTTCGTGCAGCGGCAAGCAACATGTACCCAGATGGAGATTAAATCAAGCAAAAAGCCAGAGCTATGCAGCCCTGGCTTTTTATGTTCAGCACAGTAAAACTACTTCACCTTTACACGGGTACCGTTCAAGTTGAAGGTCTTGTCGCCAATCTTCATCATGACCTTATGGCCGTCAAAGACGAGGCGCCTTGCGCTAGCTGCATTTGCCGGGGCATTCACCTTGGCAATGCCCGTTGTTGGCGGAGCGAGCTTGGAGAACTCAGGAACGTAGCCTGCGTTCAAAGCCTCGACAGCACCTACAAGATAAGCAAGCGGCGCATTCCAGTTGATGGCAACTTCGTTTGTGGCATAGCTGCAGTTGTTGTCCACATAGCTGGTTGCCGGGTATTGCGTTCTATAGTCGCTGCATTCCCAGGACTGGCTGCCAATATCAGAGTTATCGTTTCTCTGCGGGCCACCCACGAGCATGCCTGGCACCGGAGCAGAAATTCTGTCGGCAGTGGACGGGCGGTGGTGCGGCTTCTTCGGGGACTTTGTACCATAGCCGGTAACGAAGGACATGTCAAGCGGATTCTTGCCCAAGAGGTAGTCAACCACCTTAACAGCTGCATTGTAATACTTCTTTTCACCAGTCATGTAATAGGCGTGCAAAAGCCAAATGCCCTGGTTTGCAGCGACCGCATTGGAACCCCATACAAAATCCTTGCTGGCCATGGCAACGCCAAAGCCAACCTTTGTTCTTGCTTCCAATTCGTTTGCCGTAGAAAGCAGGGAATCAAGGCCTTCGTTTGCAAATTCAGTCGGGTGAATTGCCTTTTCATAAGTGGCAAGCCCACCAACACCAGGCCAGCTCGGCACTTCGGAAGTTGCCCCAGAAACCTTGTAAGAGGACTCCCCTGTAGTTACGAAAAGTTCTGCAGAAGCAAACAGCTTTTCATCGCCAAAGTAGCTATCGCCATATTCACCGGTAGCAACATCGCTCGGATTCTTGAAAGCCTTGCTTGGATTCTTTGAAGCCCAATCGTAAGCCTTCTTTGCGGCCTCCAGGCAAGTGGAAGCAAATGTTTCATTAAACGGCTTGTAGATACGGGCCGCAGCGGCCATGACGGCAGCAAAGTCATAGGAAGCTGCAGTTCCCTTGCCGATCGCATAGCGGGAAGCATTGTCTGCAGCAGGCATCACATCGCCAGAAAAGTCTAGCGTTGTCAGCTTATGGTAGACACCGCCATCCTGCTTAGACTGCATGGTAAGCATCCAGTCCAAATTGTACTTGATTTCAGCAAGCAGGTCCGGCAGGGAACCTTCTGCAGGAATATTCCATTTGGCAGTCTTGAAATATTCAGGGAAATGTTCGTAAAGGGCAAGGAGCGTATAGGTGGTAATACCGGAGTTCACAATGTACTTGCCATAGTCGCCAGCATCGTACCAGCCCTTCGGGCTGCTGATCGTGCCGCTTTCTCCGGTGGAGCTATGCAACTTGACATTCTGATCCATATGACCCGCGGCACGCTTGTACTGGCCGGCATACTCTTCGGTAAGTTCCATGGAAGCACGCTGGTAATAGTACCACTTCAAGGCAGCCTTCATCACTTCTTCATACGGCTTGTCGCCAATCTTCAAATCCTGGCGAAGAACGTTACCGCCCTGGCGAACCTGGTAGGTACCGGCAGCATCGAGTTCCGTAAAGTCAACGAGACTTGCACTCACGCCAGCTGCAGAATACTGCTTGGCCGCGCCCGGCGTTGCGCTATAGGCAACATTGCCGCTAGCATCTACAAATTCCACTGGAGAGTCATTGCCACCTACAAGTGCAAGTTCCTTGACATCGCCAGTGCGATAGCCGATCTGGTTGATGTAGGCGGTCTGGGCAAAGGCAAGGCCGCCCAAGGTAAGGAGTCCAAAAACGGACAATTTCTTAAAAAGCATAAATCCTCCATCCTTTATTGCACCCCAAAAGGGATTCTTTCCCATAAAGATATTCTAATTTGGAATAACTAGGTAGTGTTTTTTTGCAAGAAATAAAAAAAAGCTGCCGTACTCGCATACGACAGCCCTTCACATAACGATATCCGTTTATTTTTTCTTGACAATTTCGGCGTCAATCACCTTTTTGCCCTTGTTCTTGTTCGCCTTTGCCTCGGCAATTTTGTCGCGGTTCATAATGCGATACTGGGCAATGCCCCAAAGGTTGGAGACAATCCAGTAAAGAACGAGGCCAGACGGCATCACGGCACTGAAAAGGAACATCATGCCTGGCATCATCCAGGTCATCATCTTGGCCTGGTTCGGGTCCGGCATGGTAACCATGGACTGCTTGGTCTGGAAGTAAGTGGTAACGACCATTACGAGCGGGAGAATTGCAATGCCCATCGGCATGATGTATGGGATATGGATGCCGCTAAAGATCACGTCGGAATGGGAAAGGTCTGTAATCCAGCCAAAGAACGGCTGGCCGCGAAGTTCAATGGAACGGCCAAGAATCATGAACAAGCCAAAGAACACAGGCATCTGCAAAAGCAGCGGGAAGCAGCCGCCGGTGCAGCTGGACATCGGGTTGATCTTGTGCTTTGCATAGAGTTCCATCATGGCGCGCTGGCGAGCCTGCACGTCGGAGCGGTACTTCGCATTAAGAGCATCGATTTCCGGTTTGAGCTTTGCCATCTGCTTGGAAGAGCGAAGCTGCTTTGCCGTAAGCGGAGTGGTAATGCCACGAACAATCACGGTAATGATGATGATAGCAACGCCGTAGTTCGGAATCACAGAGTAGATGGCCTTCAAGAGCCAGAGCAAGAAACCGCAAATGGCGACGAACCATGTATCGGCACCGCACCACTGCCAGCCGCTCACGATGATCTTTTCAAAGCCAACATCGTAAGCCTTGATTGCACCCCATTCAAGCGGGAGAACCATGAAGTTGTAGGCAAAGCTATCGCCAGAAAGATCATTCTTCAAAACAAGCTTGTAAGTAGCCGGTTCCTGTTCGCGTTCCTTCTTTTCCAAAGGTTCCGCCGTAATGACGGTCTTTGCAGGTTCATCAAAGAGCATCGTCATGGCAATGTACTTGCGGCGAAGGCCAGCCCACACAAGCTTGCCGCCATCGTCATTGAACGTCTTTTTAGACGTAATGGTTTCACGTTCCACGCCACGGCCATCATTGTAGATCACTTCGCTAAAGAAGTAGTTGCCGCCAAGCGTCTTGCCATCAGGAATGTATTCGGTTTCGCGCATGCCGCCATCCCAGGCAAGTTCATAGCGACGCGGGCTAAAGCCCTGGAACTTGTTCACCTGGCGAATAGCAGCGCCATCCTTTGTAAAGCCATAGGAGCGAATGACCTTGTTGCCGTTCGCATCGGCAAAGGTAAAGTCGATCGCCAAGGAATCGCTAACCTTGATGGTTTCCGGGGCATCTACGGCAAAGAGGGCACAGTCAAGGCTAACGCCATCCAAAGAAAGGCCGAGCGCACCAGCTGCGCTATCGGCAATGAGTTCCGGGAAGTTGCCGGCGCTATCGGCGAGCGTTTTAGCAACTACGCTCTTGATCTTTGCGCCACGATTGGAAATCACAACGGTAAAGCGTTCAGTCTCTACAGAAATTTCGCGCGGTTCAATTACCGGAGCCTTGGCAACGGTATCGGCCACGGCACTGTCGGCAACAACGCTATCGGCAACCTGCGCTACCGGGGCAGGGGCTGCTCCAAAGGAAATTTCCTTCGGAGCTTCGCTAGCCGGAACCTGCAAAGTCGAAGCAGCTTCAGTTTTCTGGGCTTCCGGCTGAGCTTGAGTCTGGGCCTGTTGTTTTGGCACCGTGGTCATCCACCATACCATGATGATGACAATCAGAAGGCCGCCAATGACTGTGTTCTTGTTCATACTTATCCTTGCGTGGCGGGACGGGGTCATAGCCGCCCCGAGAGAAAGGGTTGCAGCGCAGCACTCGATATGCAGCGAGGACTGAGCCCTTCAAAATGCCATGAGTCTGTATAGCCTCGATGGCGTAGGCGGAGCAGGTCGGGGTAAACCGGCAGACTCCATGAAAAAAGTAGGGGTGAATCAGCCTGTACGCCTTTATAGGAAAAACAAAAAGTGCGCGCATAAAGGCGCGTACCTTGTCTAACCTATCCATCAAGTCTCCGGGACAGTTTTTCAAAAATCACGTTTGCGGAGCTGCGGAGGCGTTCAGAAGTCATTTCGCTCTCTTTATCGTTCACAAAGACCATCGCCCAGATAGGAGTCTTGAAACTTTTGCAGGCTTCAAAGAATACCGGGCGTAAAATGCGCCTACAGCGGTTGCGATAGACTGCACAACCGTTCTTCTTTCTCGCTAGAAAGCAAAATCGGCAAACACCGTCCGGGCTTTCTATAAAGCGCATCGCGAGCGAAGACGCCTTGATATACTTACCTTTGGAGGATATCTGCCGATAATCAGTCTGCGAACTTATTCTGTAAGAACGTAGAGAGGCGATATGAATGCCTTACTTCTTATAGATAGTATCGCTGACGGTAAGACGCTTACGACCCTTAGCGCGACGACGGCTAAGAACTGCACGGCCCCAACGGTCCTGCATACGCTGACGGAAACCATGCTTGTTGGCGCGCTTGCGATTGTGCGGCTGGAATGTTCTTTTCATAATTATACCTATACCTTTGGGTAAAACTTTTGATTTTGAGCGCAAAGATAGTAAAAAGTCTTGATTTATCAAGGGGTTACACTACTTTACACCCGTTTTCGAGCCAAACTAGCCCCTCCAGTCCAAAGAAATCTATCAACATATTGTTGATAGATTGTAGAGAATCGTGGGCATCTAGGCTATTTGACGGAAATTTTTAAGGTATTTCCTCCGCTTTGGGCAATATAGACACCTTTACGAAGACCCTCGAGCGAAAGCTTTGTTGCCTCCCCGGAATCTGCGACCTTGCGAACAAGATGGCCCGTGGCGTCAAACAACGCAATTGCACCGCCTGCAACGACGAAATTCCCTTCACGGGAAAGTTTCACCACTTTTCCGGCCGGAGCCTGCTTGATTGCGTTTTGGCCGCAATATTCAACCACGCCCATGTTGCAGAGTTCCTCTACCGTAAGGCCACATTCCGGAATCAGGGCGTCGCATGGCGGGTCGCAATATTCGAGCACGCCCATACTGCAAAGTTCAGTTTCGCTATAGCCGCATTCCGGAATCAGGGCGTCGCATGGCGGGTCCATTTCGCTACTGCTAGATTCCTCGCTAGAAGAACTTTCAACGCAGAAATTCTTCATGCCCATTGCGCAAAGCTCCGCTTCGCTGTAGCTATGGCTATCGCAAGACGCAATGCAACTACCGGAAGAACTGCTTTTTACGCTGGAGCTGGACTGCGGCTGCCAAGGGTTAACAGAAGAACTGCTTTGAACACTGCTGGAAGAAGATTTTACGCTACTTGAGGAGGACTTCGCAGAACTGGAGCTGGACTTTACCGAGCTGGAACTCTGGATCGGGGTGCTACCCGGAATTAGTCTTTCCGTATGAGTAACGCCCTTGTTCACATAGGAGCCAAGGCCATAGACGCCGCGCATGGCGTTAATGATTTCAGGTTCCACCACCTTGCCCATGGGGCCGCCGAACTTGTTCGTCTGGCGGCGGATGTAGGCCATATTATCGTAGCTGGCGCCTTCGTTACCCATATCCCAGACAATTGGCGTGAGGCCGTAGTTCTTAGCCGCTGTTACAACGTCCTTGTGCCACTGGATACGGCCCTGGCGGTGCAGTTCCAAATCGGAACCGGAGAGTTCCGGGGAACGGTACAGGGAACCGAATTCACCGATAATGACGGGGTAGCCCTTGTCAACATAGTTGGACTTCATCTTGGCGAACTGGGCGTTGGGGAAAGCGATGCTAGCCTGGTCCTTGTCGATGGCGTTAGCCCAGCAGTTGAAACCTGCGTTGTGCTTCGGATCGCTTGGCTTCAGATAATCGCCATAATAATACTGCACCTGGATGTCGCCATTAGGGCATCCCCAGTTCTGGGAGCTTGTCATGAGCACATACTGATAAGGGCCATAGAAATGTACTTCGAACATGAGACGTCCAGAAACATTATCCTTCGGGAAGATGCTTGTCGGAGCAAACTCTACGGACTTGTCGATATCGGTCTGCAGGCCTTGAATAATCAAGGTTCGGGTGGCGTTATTGCCGCCGGTGGCGCGGACTGCGTTAATGAAGGTCTGGTAATAGCCCATGAGAACCTGGGCGTGCTGGCTTGTCCACTCAAGGCCCTGCTGCCCTTCGCCCGGTTCGTTGGCACCTGCAAAAAGAAGATGCTCGTCGTAGTTCTTGAACTTGTTGGCAATCTGAGTCCAGTAAGTCTTCATCTTGTTATCGACGGTGGTGTTCTTGGTGGTCGCCATCTTGGTCTGAAACCAGCCACCTTCACCTTCGTGATGGATGTTCAGAACCACGTACAGTTCGTTACGCAGGGCATAATCCACAACTGTCTTAACGGAGTCAAGCCATGTTTCGGTGATGGCTCCGTTTCGAGTATGGGAATCCCAAGCGCATGGGATGCGGACGGTGCTAAAACCTGCCGCCTTGATAGAGTCCAGCAAAGCCTGCGTCGGGTAAGGGTTGCCCCATCCGGTAGGGTCATTCGGAACTTCCATGGAGTTACCGATATTGTAACCCATGCCCATGTTCTTCTGGATTTCAGCTGCAGTTGGGAGCGTTGCCGCAATAGCAGAACCAGCCAAAGCAGCACCTGCCAAAAAACCAACAATCATTTTGTTCATACTAAGAACTCCAAAATAATTTTATTAAAGACTATTTGCTGTCATCACCATAAGCACTACAGAAGAGAGAGCAAAAACCGTTATGAGCAAATAGCCGCAAGACTTCCACTTCAATGAAGCTTTTTCAACACCAAGCCCCATTCCGGCAAAAGGAATCAAAGTAAGCAGAGACGGCATTATGTAACGGAAATCGTTGCTGCATGAGTACGGATACTGGTAGCGCAAAAATGCAAGAGCTAAAACAAACGCGACACCCTGCACAAAAAGCAAAAGAGTCCTTTTCGACATACGGTTGCTCCAGAAGCCTCTTATGCAATAAGGCAACAGCAATAGGAACGAGATATTGACAACTTCAGCAACACCAACTCCAACGTGTTCCTTCAGCAAGGTAAACTCACCGAACAAAGAAGTCTTCATCGCATAGTTAATAAAGTACTGGCGCCCAAGTTCATCTTTCCACGCACTTGTAAACGGCTGGGCAAGCAACTGCTGCACATCGACATACAAGAAATTGATGAAGTCATTCCCGACTTTCAATCCACCATGCAAGCTGCCCGCGTTGCTAACAAGCCCTCCTTCACTCACTACCATTTTTATCAAAATTCCAGCAACAGTCACGGCAAGCAAAAGCACCGTAGCAAGTTCCGTTTTTGAGGGCAGCAGGCGGTCGCGAGAATAGAAATAACCCAAAACTAAAGCAAGGCAGCAAATGCCCAACGAAACCACAGCCGTAGATTTCGTCCACATGCCAAGCAAAGTTGCCACGGCAGAAACCAATATGAATTTGCCTTTATGAGTTCCAACATATTTCAAGGCACCCCACAGGCAAACGATATGGAGCAAGTAGAAAAGCTGATCATTTCCAATGCGTGTGGCAGACATTATCAACATTGGCCAAAGAGCCCAAACCATGGTAGCGGCAAAAAGGGGCGCTCCTTTCAAAAATTCGCGCAGCACAAAAAAGCCAAAAATCATGAACGCAATGGAGAAAACAAAACTTGCTATTTGCAAAGCGTTCGTTCCAGAAATGTTGAACACTTTGGAGGCGGTCCATATAGGAGCCATCGTGGCAAAATAGACCGGGGGATGGTAGCATGTCCAGCAATCCTTAGCACCAGGAATCGCCTTGTTTTCCACAATGTGTTGAACATAGGCTATGTGCCCGTCAACATCATAGGCAAACTTGTTCTGGTCAGGCAACGCCAAGCCAAAATACATTCTCACCACAAAACCGATTGTCAAAACAAGGGCCGCGAGCATGCCAACCCGAAGCTTGCGCAGCACCACGACAAAAGCAATAACGATCGATATGTAGAGCAGCCAAGAAACGACAGAAGCGAATGCACTTTTTTTTGCAAAAACCATTACATTCAAGCCGCCCGGCCCACCGCCATTCCTAACATAAAAGTCAAAATGATTTTTTTCGGCTTGAGCAAAACGGTCTCGAGAAAGCGTGAACCCACTGTTAAAGTTGCAAAGGCCATCAATTCCCTGCAAATCCGCGCTAACGCCATTCACCGCAATTCCTTTAACACAGTCATCGGGAATCACATGCAGATCATAAATTTCAGAAGATGTTATGTCAAAGGATACCCTGAAATTCTGCCCCTGTTCCATGCTTCTCATTATCGGGAAAACGGCAGGCTTCTGGGAATCATTGATTTCAAGAAGAACGTTTTCGGCAATCACGCGTTCCGAAAAAAACAGAGCGCAAAGCAAAGAGACAATCAGAACCAAATAGAATTCCGGCCTTCTAACAAGACGCCCTACCCAAAACTTTTTTTCCATGCTACTTCTTTCCTTCGTGATAGTCTTCTTCGGTATTCACGTTCCATACGGCAGACTTGTCAAAGGATCCCTCGCGAATGCATTTGACAGTCTCCATGGCGGTAAGCATGCTATGGTCCATATTGTTGTACTTGTGCATGCCATTGCGGCCCATGAGGAACAGGTTCTCTATAGGGTCAACAAAGGAGCGGATTTTTTCAAATTCCCCGTAAGTGCCAAAGTATGCCGGGTATGCCTTCTTGATATGAAAGCATACAGAATCGCGAACATCTTCAGGATTTGCAACAAGGATCTTTTCAAGTTCGTCAATTGCAAACTTGATGAAGTCGGCATCCGCCATGCGCCACATTTCATCACCTTCATTGGCAAAATATTCCAAGCCAATCCAGACCTTTTCCGGGTCACTTACAAGGTACGGGCTCCAGTTGTTAAAAATCTGGATGCGTCCAAGCTTCACGTCATTTTCCTGCACATAGATCCAGTTATCGGCAACGAATTTCAACTTGCTTTCTGGAGTTCCCGCCTTGGCCGGATTCTTGATCAAAAGTTTATCAAGCAAAAGTCCGACCGTCATAAAGTCGCGGTACACAAGCCCATCGGCAACCCGCTTGACTTCTGCAGGCACCGGAGCCGATTCGTCATCCAGAGCGCAAACCAGTTCCTTCACCGGCATCGTAGAAAGGAAATAGTCGCAAGGAATGGTTTCTGTATATTGGCCATGATCCACGACAACGCCAACGACGCGATTGCCTTCACGCTTCACGCTCACGACTTTGACATTCATGTGAATTTCGCCACCCGCAGCCTTTACTTTATCTGCAACGGTTTCCCAAAGCTGGCCGGGGCCATATTTCGGGTAAAGGAACTGGCCTATAAGACTCGTTTCCGTATTCTTCTGTCGAATGTCTCCAGATTCTGCAGCCGGTTTCTTGGATGCAAAAATCTGTTTCAGCGCATGCAGAACGGTCTTGGTAATGGAAAGCCCCTTAATTCGCTGACCACCCCAATCCGGGCTGATTTCGCTGCAGGGAACACCCCACACTTTTTCCGTATAATCACGGAAGAATGTCTTGTACAGTTCCACACCGAAACGGTTGATCATGAAATCTTCCAGGCTCTTTTCCTTGCGAGCCGGGAGCAGCTGCACCTTCATGTAGCTCATGCCAATCTTGAACATGCGCCAAAGGCCAAGATTGCGGATCGTGTCACCGTTCAATGTTACTGGATAATCAAAAAGCTTGCGCAAAAAAAGAATTCTAGAAAGACGGCTGCGGCAAAGCATTACCAGGTCTTCATTCTCTGGATTTGGACCGCCGGAAGTCAGCGGCACTTTGCGGCCGATGGCAATGTCGTCACGGCTTGCAGCCCCCTGCAAAGGCAATATGGCCTGCCACCAGTCCATCACCGTATCACTCTTGCTAAAGAAGCGATGGCCGCCAATGTCCATGCGGTTGCCATTGTACTTTGCCGTACGCGAAATTCCGCCGATAACATTTTCAGCTTCAAAAATCACCGGTTTTACATCTGTAGTACGCAACAATTCAAGAGCCGCGGTCAAGCCTGCAGGGCCAGCGCCAGCAATAACTGCAATTTTTGAATCCTTAGAAACCATAGACAATCATCCTTCCAAAACATTGTTTTCGCGCTTCCCGCGGAACAGCAGGAATTTGCGAACTCCAAAATTCCAAAGCAGCACAATACCTGCCGCAACAATCTTCGAAACTATTTCAAGAATCTGCAAGTAGTCAACCAACAGGTACATGCACAGCTGGTTCACGCCAACACCGGCAAAACCGATCAGGCAAAAGATAAGGATTTCCATACCCTTATTTTTCAGATTTCTCTTGCATGTCGAGAACACCCACACAACACTTATGTAGTAATTGATCACCAATCCAGCGACCAGGCCTACCAGATTTGCAATCAGGTAATGCCATTCAAATACATAAAGAAACAGTGCAAAAAGTCCAAAGTCGGCTACAAAGGCCAGACCGCCAGTCACCAAGTAACGGAAAAACTGGCCAAGCAGGGAGTCTCGTCCCGGAATGCATTTGCTTATTTTTTTCATCTTTTACGAAAGAGCCTTCTCAAGTCGTTCCACAAGAGTTTTGTACATAAGCAGCATTTCCTTATGGTGACCTTCCACAAAGGCGGTATCGCCTGCAACACAGGACTTTTCCAGTTTTTCGGCAAGCTTGGAAAGTTCGGTAGCGCCAATTGTGCGGGAATTACCCTTTAGAGCATGCACTGCTATGTGATAACTTTTCCAATCCTTCGCTAGGAAGAAACCGTCAAGTTCAGCACCCCTGTCCGCCGACCTGTATTCATTCAGCATTTCCAAAAAGAACTCTTCGCTATTCATGCAATAGTTCATGCCGGTTTTCACATCCAGGCCATCAACGCGTGAAAGCTTGCCAAGAACCGTATCGTCTGTTTCATCTGCAACCGAGGCTGCCGTTTCTTCTGCGGCTTCCTTGCTTTCGGCACCTGCATTAGGATCTTCAAGCAGTTCCTGCGGCAAATACTTCTTCAAAATTTTGAAGAGTTCAATTTCGTTAATCGGCTTGGAAACATAGTCGTTAAAGCCTTCCTTAAGATAGCCTTCCTTGGCACCGATGACGGCATTTGCCGAAAGCATGATTACAGGCTTACCCTTGCTCATGTTGTCGTCCATGGCACGCATTCTATGGAGCGTTTCAATGCCATCCATTTCCGGCATCATGTGGTCAAGGAACACTATGTCATACTGTTTTTCGCGCACATGTTCCAAGGCAGCGCGTCCGCTCATCACGGAATCAATCTGTATAGCAGTTTCCTTGAGCAGGCCTTCCACAACCTTCAAGTTCATGCGGACATCGTCAACAACAAGAATCTTAGCCTTTGGCGCATAGACTTTTTCGCGAATCTGTTCCTTCTTTGAAATTGCCTGGCGGTAGCGTTCTGCAAAATTGCCGAGAGCTTCGGCATTCTTGACCTGCTGAGGAATTTCAACTGTAAAGGTGGAGCCTCTGCCGTATTCGCTCTGCACATAGATGTCACCATCCATCATTTCAACAAGGCTGCGAGTAAGGTTCAGGCCAAGGCCAGTGCCTTCAATCGTCCTGTTCTTCTTTTCGTCAAAGCGCAAGAACTGCTGGAACAGTTTTTCCATGTCTTCGGTGCGAATGCCAAGTCCCGTATCAGAAACCTTGATTTTCAACATTACGCGGGAACCTTCCGAAACAACGGCACCCGTCTTTGCAAGTTCCAAAGCCATTTCAAACGTAACGGAGCCGCGCTTCGTATATTTGACAGCGTTAGAAAGCAAGTTGCCAATCACCTGGCGAATGCGGACTTCGTCACCAATCAATGTGGACGGCAAATTCTGGTCTACGACCATCTTGAATTCAAGAGCCTTTTCTTCGGCCTTCGAAGCCACCATGTTGTAGCAGTCGTTCAGCACAGAGAACAATTCATATTCGCTCTCGATAATCTGCATCTTGCCTGATTCGATCTTCGAAATATCAAGAATGTCGTTCACGATCGAAAGCAACGTATGGCCGGCGCTCTGCACATTCAAAGCATATTCACGCAATGTGTCGTCATTCGTCGATTTCAAGATCATGGAGTTCATGCCCAAAATGCCATTGATCGGTGTACGGATCTCATGGCTCATGTTGGCAAGGAAAACGCTCTTTGCACGGTTCGAATTCAAGGCGTTCACACGATTCTTGTAGCTGACCGTGCAGAAATAGACAAGCATGATGAAGAGAATCAAGGAAATCAGAACATTTCTAACAAGTTCCGCACGCACCGTTTCAAAGAAAGCTTCTTCCGGAATGATTGTAAGAATGAACCAGTCATTTTGAACCGGGGCCTTGAACACCATGTTCGCCTTGCCTTCCAAAATGGCTTCAAACGAATTGGTTTCGGTCCTAAACATCCTTTCGATAAGGTAGCGGAGTTCCGTCCCCTTGAATTCCGGCATCAAAATATTCTTACCGACATAGGAAAGGTCGGAATGGGACACGACAAGACCGCTCTTGTCTATAATCATGTGGGTTCCCACGCTACCCATTTCAGACAAAATGGACTGCCAGTAATTCAAGCGCACATCAAACGATATCACACTGCGCTTGTCTGAAAGCAGACGGCAAATAGATATAATCGTGCTCTTTGTCTGCGCATCAAAATACGGCGGAACAAGGGCTACATCACCATTTGCCTTCACGGCATCAATATACCACGGGCGGCTTTCAGGCACATAGCCTTCTTCCGGCACCCAGCCGGAGCCATCAAGGTAAACACCGTTAAAGCTACCGTAAATTCCGGTAAAGCTGCTATCGATTGTCTCGGTGTACTTTTCGCTTTCCTGCAACAGGAACTTCTCAATTTCTGCGGAACTGGCTTTCTGTTCCATCATGAAATCGACAACAAGGCCGGTCACAGAAAGCACATCCATGCTTTTCAGCAAAAAGTTATTCAGCTTCTCTGCGCTTTTCGATATGGAATTTTCACCAATCGTAACTGCATTTTCCTTCGTTACCGAAAAAAATGAGCTAAACGTGAATGATAGAATGCCAACAAGGGCTGCAAGCGTTACGACAAGCGTTACTATGTATTGCCAAAAAAGTTTAGTCTGTACACCTTTCATAACGCTAAAAATAGTATTATTTTATTACGAGCCCCCGTTATTTTTGCTTTACCAGTCCTTTTCAGGATATGTTTGGCCGCGCGCAGGTTTCCACGGTTTTCGCTCGCCATTCTGCTCGTCAAAATCCTTCAGCAACTGGGCTGCTTCCGCCTTGGACATCGCATTTGGATCTTCAGGTTCCTGCCCTTCGTCAGCCTGCTGTTCTTCAGGCTGTTCCTGCTGCTGATTCTGCTCACCGTCGTTAGAATTTGAAGACGCCTCGCTAGAAGAGCTTTCTCCACCGCCCTGGTTTTGATTTTGGTCAGAATTGCTGTCAGAGGAATTTTCACTCGAACTTGAGGAATCTCCACCCTGATTTTGCTGGTCCTGGTTTTGATCCTGGTTCTGTTTATCTTGGTCCTGATTATCCTTGTTTTCGTCCTGGTTCTGATCCTGGTTTTGGTCATTGCCATTCTGATTGTTCTTCTGATTTTCCTTTTGCTGCTCGTCCTTAGCTTCCTGAATACGTTCCAAGAGCATTTGCAAACGAGAATCGTTCGGATATTTTTCTAGGCCTTCTTTGCAAGTGATTTCGGCAGACGGCAAACGATTTTCAAAATACTGGTACGCAGCATCGCCATAATAGGCATTTGCACTTTTTACCTTTGGAGCCGCAAACGCGCACACCGCAAGCAACAAAATCAAGAACATGACATTCTGAACCTTGCAGTTTCCTGTTCCTGACTCCTGTAACTGACTCCTATACCTTTCGTCTTTCGTCTTTCGTCTTTCGTCTCTAATCATATCACCTCCAAGTCATTGTCTGCATTGGATGCGTCAATTTTAGCCTTCGGCTTGCGGCCTTCCTGAATGTCGATGACATCTTCAATTCTCTGCAAATAGGAACTCAAGCTAGATGCCGTTTCGTCTTCAGCAATCGTCTTTTCCAAAAGTTCCTTCACTGCCGCATATTGGCCCTGCTTGCACAATTGCTTGGCGCGAGCAAGGGCAGCCTTCGCCGCTTCGCTAAGCTCCGGCTGCTTTTGGTCATTGTCTTGATTCTTGTCCTGGTTTTCCTTTTGTTCATCGAGAGCTTCCTTCAAACGGCGCTGCACGATTTCGGCATTCTTTTTAGCCTTTTCAAAATCAGGGTCCAGTTCTATCGCCTTTTTCAAATAGCCCAGCGATTCTCGGAACGCTTGGATCTTTTCGGAACTTTCGGCCTTTTCGCCAGCTCTAAAGAAGGCGTTCGCCAAATTGTATGCTGCTTTCGATGCAAGCTTTGTATCTGGCATGCGCACGGCACTGCCGAGCTCCTTTTTCGCCTCGTCATAATTGCCAAGCATGTACTGGCAAGTTCCAATGTTATAGAACAAGATCGGATTTGCAGGGTCGTCAATACGGGCCTTGTTGTACTTTTCCAAAGCTCCGGCATAATCGCCGGCAGCAAAAAGCACATTGCCATCATTCACCGCATTTGCAAAAGCATTAGGCAGAAATAAGAAAACAGATAAAAGAAAACAGACAATCGAATGTTTTAACATTCGGCTCTCTCGCCTCTCGTCTCTCGTCTCTCGTCTCATCATGAAAACCTCCCGTTCAAAGCCTTGCGGTTTCTCCCACGTTCAGAAACAAGGGCCTCTGCCAAAAAGAGGAGGGCAGCGAGCGCAAGGAAAATCTGGTAACGGTCCTTATAGCCTTCCGCCTGGTCAGAAGAATGTTCCTTCTTTTCAAGCGTTGCAATTTCTTCAAGCACCTTCTGCAACTGGAATTCACTTGGAGAGGCATGGAAATACCTGCCGCCGGTAGCAACGGCAATATCTTGCAAAGTGCGTTCTTCAAGTCGGGTCGTAACGATATTGCCCTGACGATCCTTCTTATACTGCACATCGCCATTTCTTGTCGGCACAGGTATAGGAACACCTTCCAGGGAACCAATCCCAATCGTATAGATTTTGATGCCCGCACTTGCGGCTTCGCGGGCCGCAGCAACAGCTGAAGCTTCCAATTCTTCACCATCAGTCATAAGAATCATCACGGAATACTTGCTTGCCGTTCCGGAAGCCTGGTACAGGCGCATGCCCGTGCGAATGGCCTTTTCAAGATTCGTACCCGGCATAAGCCAGCCCGGATTCAATTCGTGCATCATCATCTGCACTGTGCCGTAATCAAGCGTAAGTGGCACCATCACCTTCGCATCGCCAGAGAATGCGACAAGGCCGACCCTGTCGCCAGCAAGGTTTTCAAGGAATGCAGAAATTTCGTGCTTGGAGCGCACAAGTCTGCTTGGCTTAATATCTTCTGCAAGCATCGAAAGTGAAATGTCCTGCAAAAGCACAAGGTCAAGGCCCTTGCGCTCCACATGTTCCATGGCCATGCCCCACTGCGGGCGGGCAAGTGCAACAAACAAAAATGCCACGGCAAAAAGAAGCAATGTAGTCTTCACCAGACGGCGCCATGGCGAAAGGCTCGTTGCAACCTTGGGCAGCATCGAAAGCGAAACAAAGCGGGCGGCAAGTTTCTTTCTTCTATGGAACGAATACCAAAAAAGTAACGCTAATAGCGGGAGCGAAAAAAGGCCCCACAAAAACATCGGTTCGGCAAATCTCATATACTAGTAATCAGTCTATAGATGATAGACAAAAGATAAATCTGTCATCAATCAAGCCTATATTCCAATTCTCCTTATAATCAAAAAATCTTACTTAACTATACAACTCTTGCATCTAATTCTTGCATTTTCTCTTGTCATCACGAACAACGCGAAGCAATCCAGAACATTGCCTTGGACAGCCATGCAGTGCTCGCAATGAAATGGTAAACTACAATTTTCAGGTTTCTTCCGTCTTCCTACTTCCTACTTATTTCTGTCCTCTGTATTCTGTCCTCTGTATTCTTTCTTGCATCTATTTACGGAATCCTCACAAACTTGGTATTGGCAAGCAACAATTCTGCCAAAATCAGCAATGCACCGGCAAGCAGCCATGGGTAAAACTTTTCTGCATAGCGGGCATACGCAATCGTCTGAATCTCGGTCTTTTCCAAGCTATTGATTTCTTCATAAATGTTTTCGAGCTGTTCCTTATTTTCTGCCCTGTAAAAACGGCCGCCAGTCTTCGAAGAAATCTGCTTCAAAATACCTTCGTCAATGCCCTCTTCAGGTTCCGCCTCGCGTTCACCCCAAGAAATTTCGCCAGTCCAAGGATTCTGCTGGAACGCAAGAATGCTACCCTTCATTTTACCAACGCCAATCGTATAGACCTTAACGCCGAGCGTCTTTGCAACTTCAGCCGCCTGCAAAGGCGGCACAAGGCTTGCATTGTCGCGGCCATCGGTAAGGAGCACAACGACGCGAGATTTTGCCTGCGATTTTTCAATGCGGGCAAGGGAATTCATAAGACCATCGCCTATGGCTGTGCTTCTGGAAATCGTAGTATCCATAGCAAGGTCATCGACTGCAGAAAGGATCTCTAGCAGGGAACCATAGTCAAGAGTGAGGGGGCACTGCGTAAAGGCGCGACCGGCAAAAACTGAAAGTCCAATTCTATCGCTCTGTCTTTTTTGAATGAACTCTGCAATCACACCCTTCGCATAACCAAGACGGCTAAACTTCCAGAATTCACCAGAACGGTAAACCTTTTCCGCATTCATCACGCCAAGCTTCACGCGGTCAGCCTTCGTAAGCATATCCAATGTGGACATGGAGCCAGACACATCAAGCGCAAGCATGATATCTACGCCATCTGTAGATGTGTATTCCACTTCGGTAGCGCTCTGCGGTCGGGCAAGGGCAATGATAAAACAGCAAAGGGCAAGCAAGCGCAAAAGCGGCACAACATGCCTAAACTTAACACGGGCACTCGGCTTTGCTCGTTTTGCAATGGCAAGCGCCGGGAACTTCACCGTGCTCTTGCGTTTCTTTAAACGATATACATATCCTGCAACAAGGAGCGGCACCAACACAAAAAGGTACAGTGCCTCAGGATTCTGCAAATGGTAACCTAGAATATCCATTTTCAAGTTCCTAGTTCAAGGAATCAGTGACAGGAGTCAGAAAACTGTTTATTCTGCAAAGCATACAACATTTTTCCTATTTCCACCAATGAATTCAACAACACTTCAATTTCTTCATGTTTAACAAAACCAACTCTTTCTGATAAAAGAAGTTGAGTTTCCAATTCCGTTCTTGATCCATTAGCGATAGAATAGAAATGGCACTTTTCAGCATTGCCATTTCTGCCTTGACCTTCAGCAATATTACTAGCAATTGAAACGGCAGCACGTCTCATTTGCGAAATAATTCCATACATTTCTTCTTTTGGATAATGCTGCGTTATTTTATAAATATTTTCAGCAACATCCATAGCCTTTTGCCATACAACTAAATTTTTCACGGAATTCATTTACCTGACTCCTCTATCTGACTCCTTTCCCTGATCCACCGGCTTCGTCTTCTCCACCATTTCTTCTGCAAAATTCATCCAATGCTCCGCACGGTCTTCACCAAGTTTCATCTTGGCAAATTTTACAGGTTCCGTTTCTTCGGCAAGGCTTACAACTCCTGCCTTGAACGCTTCGGGCAAGCCATGAACATGTGCCATGCGCTGTCTAAGTTCTGCAGTCGTAGCATCCAAAATATCGGTTTCAAACCTGCGTTCCACATAGCGGCGCACAATGATTCCAAGCGCCATAAAGAATGCAGCCTGGTCAGTAACCGCAAGGTTTTTGTCCTTCAAATTTTTCAATGTAAGCACGGCTTCTTCATACGGCGGCAAAATTTTTATGACCTCCGTTTTTCTCCAGTTCTTGAATGCAAAGTAAGCAAGGCCTGCCACAAGCAAAATGCCAAGGGCTATGAGCACAAACACATACCACGGCGTGCCAGGCATTTCCATAGGCTCTTCCACTTCCAAAATGTCCATGTCGGCATCGGTCGTGCGCATCGAAACGCGAACAGGCACCGGGTCTGTAACAGCCTGCACAGAATCGCCATCAAAAACAACAATAACCTGCTGAGGAGCAAGTGCAAAATCGCCGCTCACAAAGGTATTTAGCGTCGCCGTCCATACCGTTTTAGAAGTTTCACCAACCGGGGTCTCCGAAGTGTTCCAGTCGCGCACTTCAAAGCTACCCAAATTGCCTACAAAACTCGGCAACTCTACGGAAGCGCCCTTCGGGGCTGTTACTTCAACACGGTAAGTAAACACATCGCCAATGAACACCTGCGATGAACTCACCGAGGCATTCACGCCAACATCGAAGGCATAAACAGAAACAGATGCAAGATGCAAGATGCAAGATGCAAGAAGTATTACGTTCCAGTATTTTAACTTAAAAGATTCAAGCATACATAATCCATTTAAACATCAACATTCTAGATCCTAAGCTCTAGCCCTTGCACGCCTTCTAAAGTGTTCAATCAAGGGTGCCGCAGTTTCCTGGAAATCATCCTGCACAAGAATGCGCACAAAATCTACAGACATCTTTGCAAACTTCTCGGCAATTTCCTTGGAGTTCTTTCTGGATTCGCGCATGAACGCTTCACGGAAACTTGCGTCGCCCGTGTCAATCAACAGCGTTTCACCCGTTTCAGGGTCTTCAAGTTCCACGAGGCCAACTGGCGGCAGTTCCGTTTCGCGCACATCGTTCACGGCAACGGCAAGAACATCATGCTTTTTGCGAAGCACCTTGAAAGAGCTGTCAAAACCGGCATCCAAAAAGTCAGACATCACGACGACAACGGAGCGGCGGGTAAGAATCTTGCCAGCGTATTCCAGAGCAACCTGCAAATCCGTGCCATGGTGCTGAGGCTTAAAGTAAAGAATCTCACGAACAAGTCTAAGCACATGTTTACGGCCCTTTGCAGGTGGAATAAAAAGCTCCACCTGGTCCGTAAAAATCAAAAGACCAACCTTGTCGTTGTTCTTTGTTGCTGCAAAGGCTAGTAGCGCGGTAAGGGCAGCCATAGCTTCGCCCTTCATCTGCTTACCGCTACCAAATTCAGAACTGGAACTGGCGTCCACCATCAAAAGCATCGAAAGCTCACGCTCTTCCACGAACTTCTTAATGTACGGAGTCCCGGTGCGGGCAGTAACATTCCAGTCAATGGTACGAACGTCATCGCCAGGCACATACTCGCGCACCTCGCTAAACTCCATACCGTTCCCCTTAAAGGAACTATGGTATGCACCAGTCATCACGGCATCAAGCTTCCCCTTCACAGAAAGCTCAATGCGAGCAACAGTTTTTAGAATATCTTTATTTAACATAGGTCAGAATACAGAGTACAGAGGACAGAGAACAGAAAATTTTAAATTTCCCTATTTTTCAAAGCATAAAGCATTTTCCCAATTTCTTCTAATTCCTTCAAGCAATCTTCAGTATCATTGTGTTTTACATAACCTATTTTTTCAGCTATCAGCAACTGGGTTTCTAATTCCACTCTAGAGCCATTTGCGATATCTAAAAAACGATCAAAGTCACCTTTATTATTTCGTCCTTTACCTTCCGCAATGTTACTAGCAATAGAAACTGCGGATCTTCGTATTTGCGATGTTAAACCAAACAATTCTTCTTTTGGAAATTTTAAAGTAATAGAGTATACACTTACAGCAATATCCATTGCTTTTTGCCATACCAAAAGCTTTTTTAACATTTGCATTTTATACCTATTTGCCGAAGGCAACTAACCATACCTGTACTCTGTCCTCTTATTTCTGTCCTCTAAAAAATGGCTCCGCCATTTTTTAAGGCACATCAACAGAATCAAGAATCTTCTGCACAACTGTTTCGGCGGCAACTTCTTCAGCTTCGGCTTCGTAGCTGAGCACCAGGCGGTGGCGGAGCACTTCCATGGCAACGCTCTTCACGTCATCAGGAGTAATGTATGCACGGCCCTGGATAAATGCATGGGCCTTGGCAGCCTGTGCAAGGCCAATGGACGCACGCGGGCTCGCGCCGACTTCAATGAAGCTTGCAAGTTCAAATTTCTTAATGCTACCCGGATCGCGAGTGGCAAGAACAAGGTTCACTATGTACTCGCGAACACGCTCGTCTACGTACACAGCGCGCACAAGTTCGCGCGCCGCGAGAATATCTTCTCGCGTAGCCACTTGGCTAGGTGTACGCAAACCATTGCCACTTACAGCTTCCAAAATACGCATTTCATCGGCCTTGTTCGGGTAGCCAACCTTAACCTTCAAAAGGAAACGGTCAACTTGTGCTTCTGGGAGCGGGTATGTACCTTCCTGTTCAATCGGGTTCTGCGTAGCAAGCACAAGGAACGGTTCTTCAAGCTTAAACGATTCATCACCGATCGTAATGGTGCGTTCCTGCATTGCTTCAAGGAGGGCGCTCTGCACCTTGCTTGGGGCACGGTTGATTTCGTCAGCCAAGATCAGGTTGCTAAAGAGAGGCCCCTTGCGGATTTCAAAGCGGGCTTCCTTCGCATTGTAAATCGTAGTACCGAGCAAGTCTGCCGGGAGCAAGTCCGGCGTAAACTGGATACGCTTAAAGTCAAGTTTGAATGCATCGGCAAATGCCTTTACGGCTGTGGTTTTTGCAAGGCCCGGCAAGCCTTCAAGCAGCACATGGCCACCGGCAAGCACACCGGTCAAAATGCTTTCGACCATGGCCTTCTGGCCAATGACCGTTCCTTCAATTTCGCGCATCAAGTTTGCGCAAAAAGCACTTTTTTCTCTAACCTTTTCAGAAAGTTCCTGAATATCCATTTTTTTCTCCATTTATTATAAAACTAGATGCAAGAGCAAGATGCAAGAAAGAGTACAGAAGACAGAAGATGGAAGAAACCTAAAACTAGAAACAAGAAACTAGAGGATTGTAGCTTCCCATGTCTTGGCGAGGGTCGTGCGGCCATCCAGGAACACTGAAGCGACATGTCCTGGATTGCCACGGGCCTAAAGGCCCTCGCAATGACATTTCATTCTTAATTCTAGTCTCTAGAACCTAGCCTCTAATCTCTAAAACACTGAAAACCAACATCTCTTTCGTCTCTCGTCTACCAGCGAAGCGGTCTTTCGTCTCTTCTACTCCTCTTCCAAGTTCATCAGTTTAAATGTTTCCTTCCATGTTTCAAGATTTGCAAGATGGTCCCTGTTCCCGCCACCATAGCGGGCCTCGCCGAACAATTCAACCAGTTCCTTCCAACCAGGCAGTTCGCCACCTTTTTCAAGTTCTTCCAAGTTCACGCTAGCAACATCCACGCCAAGCTTTTCGGCTGCGTATTCCCTGCAAACGTTCTCCAAGTCCAAAAGCCAGGCCCTGCTGTCAGCCGCACGCGCACGCTGCTTCAAGAACATCATCTTTTCGAGCAAGGCCTTGTCAAAAGACTTCTTGGCCTCCACGCGGGCCTTTGCGGCGGCTCCACGCTTCATGCGCAATAGGGCCATGGCAATTACCGCCACAGCCACGGTAAAACCCGTTGCAAACGGGATCATGTTCATCGGCGCATCTACATGGAACGTCTTCGGTTCCGTGCGCAAGCCAATCGCGGGAGCACCCTCAACCGGCACCAAAAAATTGAGCGTAGGGAGCGTCACATCGCCAGTATCGCTAGCCACAAGCTTATACACGAACTCGTTCTTTGAAACCGTCTTACCGTCGTGTACCGAGCGCAAGGACTGCTGGCTCATTCCAAGGGCTTCCACGCCCTTGGCCACAACGGAATTCTGCGGAAGCAGTGCCAGAACATGGTCGGATTCCCAACTCACGCTCACCGTATATTCCAGTGTATCGCCAACAGTCACGACCTCCTTGGAAAGCGATGTCGCAAGCGAAATTCCAAGGTCAGACGCCGAATAAACAGGATGTTCGTTATTTTCTTCCATTTCTCCTGAATATAACAACAAAAAGCACCCTAGAAATCATCAGAAAATAAAATCTTGGTCACAAAAAAGTCAAAAACACAAAAAAAGCCCACAGCATGACCTGTGAGCTTTGAAACGACGCAACCGATCCTTACGGCTTCTTGTAATAACCGTTGAGCAGCTGACTGTAGGTCATGAGCAAAATGTCGGTAAAATAGTTACCTGGAGTTCCGCTAACTTCTTCCTTATTCAAAAGCTTCAGGCAATCACCAGTCCACTTTTCATTGGAAGCAACGCCTGTAGCGCACCAGGCGGCAAGCCATTGCGTAGGCAACTTGCTAGCTTTTATGTCCTCTTTCTTCGGGTCCCAGGAATAGTTTACAGCAGGAATAGCCTTGACATCGCCGCCGGACTTCTTAACAATGAAATCATTCAGCTTTTTCAAAATACCTTCAGCTCTTTCATCTTGGTACCACATGTAGTCCCAGGCAATGCGCCATGGAATGCGAACAGCTTCCTTGTTGAATGTCCAATAAGTCTTGCCGGCATTGTCGTTACCGTTGCCTGGAGCCACGGCAACACCAGCTGTATTGCTCCAATCAGGGAACACGCCGGTGCCTCCATCCTGAACCTTCTTCATGTAAGTGTACATAGCATCGAGCACTTTATTCCACTTGTGATCTGGGTCTACTTCAGCAAACAAGCGGATTGCCACCGGCGAGAAATAGCACAGGTTGTAGGCAGGGTCATCAACATGCCACATCGGAGTATCACCGGAATAAATCAGATAATTGGACTGATTGATTTCATCATTCCAGAGAGCCTTCATCAATTTCTTGGCATCTTTCAAATACTCTTCCTTATTCGTCTTTTTGTAGGCAATAACAAGGGAGGTGGCAATGTCAAGGTCAGCATCGGTCGCACTAGATGCATCAGGGATAGTCCAGTCGAAAGTACTGGTAAGCCAAGGCATAAGTCCCGGCTGATCCTTTTTATGCCCAGCATACTGAGATTCACGATAAGCCTTGCTATAAATCCACAAGCCCCTGAATGTATCCCAGTCTTCCATGAGTGCAGAAATCATCATGCCATAGCCAATGCCTTCCGACACCGTACAACCACGCTTATACATTGGCGTACCTTCAGCCTCATCAATAATACACTTAGAATTGGTGGAGGTCTGCCAAAGAACACGGGCCGGATCGCCCAAGGATGTATAATCCTTAGAGAATATTTCTCCGAATTGGGATCCCAAATCCGGGTAAGCCTTCTTTTCATCGGACATTTTTACGATGTAAGCCCTTTTCCAAGCCTTATACAAGGCATCTGCCTTGCTCTTGTCAGCGGTTTCCGGAACGCCAACTGTAGATGATTCCTCTTCTTTCTTTTCAGAATCATCATCCTTTGCTACGGAACTACTGGATTCCTGATCTTCACCGGAAGCAGGAGCAGATGTCGAGGAATCATCGCCACCGCATGCAACCAAGCCAAACATGGAGCAGCAGATGAGCGGCATAATCATTTTTTTCAAATCCATAAAGACCTCAATAAAATATTCACTCTAAATATATACAATTGTTTTTGAAAACGAAAAAAGAGAATTTATAATTATTTCTTGCATATACAAAAAAAAGGGATTGACCGAAATCAATCCCTTTTCTGAAATCTTTTCAAGTAAAATTACTTGAGAACGATCTTCTGAGCAGAAGCAATGCCCTGACCCTGAACGCGAACCATGTAAACGCCTGCGTCGAGGGAAGCAAGGTTAAGTGCAGAAGAAGCACTTACTGCGCTCTTGAGAACAACCTGACCCTGGAGGTTGATAACTTCTGCTGTAGCAGAAGAGATACCTGCGAAGGAAAGGGTACGGCCAGAAAGCATAGCCTTAACAGCAGATGTAGCCTTCTGAGCGTCGATAGCAACCTTACCGCTGCACTTGCCGGATTCACCGAGCATCTTGATGTTGAAGTGACCAGAAGTACCAGCCTTGCCGCTGAACTTGAACTTGATTGCAGCTACCTTAGTGAGGTATTCAGACTGATCCTGCTTCTTACCCCAGCCAGATTCCTGCTTGAACTTGCTCCAAGGAACGTCAGCTTCAGTAGCGCTCAAGGAAAGAGTTGTGGTGTAGTTGTTGTATTCAGTGTAATCAGCTTCGTCTTCCGGGCCGAGTTCGAGAATCGGAGCGATGCCATCTGCTTCATACTTAACGCAAATGCCACCCCAGCTGGTGATGTCGTTACCAGCCTGATCCGGGCCGGAAAGGTTGAAGCCAACACCTACGAACGGATAGTCGTAGCCAGCGCCGAGGGAAACATCACCGCAAAGGCCACCGCATTCGTCGATGATCGGGTCAAGAGCGGTATCGTCATATTCGTTACCGGTGTCGCACGGCCAAGTGATGCTGGAGGTACCATCGTTGCTCTGGTCATCATAGGAGAACCAGTAACCGGATTCGTCACCACCGTCATCGAGTTCGGTATCAACGCGATATTCTGCATTGGAACCATTCCAGGTTACCAAGCCGAAAGACATAGAAGCAGCAGCAAGAACAGCTGCGCCGAGCAAAATTTTCTTGTTCATATTCTCTCTCTTTGTTTATTGTTTTTGCCCAATATGGGCGATTTGTTGTTTAATATATCTTTTTTTGAGCTTTTTTGCAAATGTTTTTTGCACAGAAAAGCTCAAACAAGAAATAATCGGTCATTATTCGCAATAAACGGCAGTTGGTTTTCTTTTTTTTACTAATCGGTAATAAGCGGTCATCAAAAAAACTCTATTTTGAGATTACTATAAAATTACATTATATTTAGTACGCTTTCCCCATTATGAATCTATTTTATATATAATTCATTTTGGATTATTTCACCTTGGGATTGGGGTGTTATAGGAGATAACATGAAAAAAATAGGATCTTTACTTTTTGCAGGTTTGCTCGCCTGCGGCGTTTCGCAGAGCCTTGCAAGCGCAGCGACTGCCGTTCCAATGCGAGTTGGTCCAGTACAAAACTACGGTGCCCTGGGAACAAGTAGCGGCAAGGTCATTAGCCAGAAGACTCAAAAAGAAGTTATGCTTCGCGGCGTAAGCTTATTCTGGTCAGATGCTTTTGGAGTCCAATACTACAACGGTGAAGTTGTAGCCTGGGCTGCAGAAAACCTTGGCGTAGACGTGATCCGTTTCGCCATGGGCATCACAAGCTACAAGGAATCCACTGGTTCTGGTGATTTGATTGACGAACGATATTCCTACAAGGGTTCCCCGGACAGCTACCTCGCCACTATCGACATGATGGTAGAAGCTGCAATCAAGAACGACATCTACCTTATCATCGACTGGCACAGCCACAGAGCCCACCAGAGCGACGAAAAAAAGCTCGCCATTGACTTTTTCACAAAAATTGCAAAAAAATACAAAGACGTCCCGAATGTAATTTTCGAAATATACAATGAACCGGTCACCAACGACTGGAGCACAATCAAATCCTATGCAAATTCAGTGGTCCCGG
Source organism: Fibrobacteraceae bacterium (assembly GCA_045615885.1). Classification (GTDB taxonomy): domain Bacteria; phylum Fibrobacterota; class Fibrobacteria; order Fibrobacterales; family Fibrobacteraceae; genus UBA1765. The sequence continues at coordinate 31,901 of JAZLFR010000010.1, read as the reverse complement.
GTATCCGCGAAAGTTCAAAAAATTTGATTCTTGTCGGCACGCCGTTCTATTCCCAGCTTGGATCCCATGGTGGCGTTAGCGGAGACAACATAGCCTATGTTTTCCACTTCTACGCAGCAACACATTCCAAGGGATCTTTTGGCAGTAAAATCACTGGATCCAAGGGTAGTGGCGATGCAGTGTTCATTTCTGAATGGGGCACAACAGATGCAAGCGGCGATGGAACGCCAAATGAATCTGCCACTAAAGAATGGTTTGACTTCATGGAAACAAACAGGATCAGCAACTGCAACTGGAGTTTCCGTAATTTCACAAGCCCAATCGACAACAAATCTGAACAGTCGGCCATGTTTGAAGGCGACAAATACCTGAATACAAAGGAAGCCTTGAGCAAGGCGACCTACACAGCATCGGGTAAACTTGTCAGAGACTACCTTGTCTCGCATAAGGGATCCTGGGCTGATTCCCTCGTTGCCGGCAAGAACTCCGGTTCCTGCGCATTCAAGAGCTACAAGGCAAGCGAAATCGACGGTTCCGCTTCTGGCGCATTCAAGTCTGGCTGCACCTACACATCCAGCAACGAAAAGGTCGTTTCGAATTCCGGCGAAATCAAGGGAGCTGGTTACGTAATCATGACCGGTAGCGACGGTTCCAAATCTGTCATTACAATCACGGAATATCCAAAGCAAACCTTTGCAGGCTTTGCAGATTTCATTTGCCGCCTCGACGGTACCTGCAACGGAGGCAAATCTCTAGGTGATTTGAGCGGCAGTGGCAAAAACGAAGTCAACATTTCTACCACAGGTACTACTGCCGAAGGTGCAACGATTACCCTAAAATCCTTGAACACATCCGTCGTAGAGGTCAAGAAAGCTAGCTGTACAACGGCAAAGTGCTATGGAGCAAAAGGTAAAACGATCTACATGTTGGAATTCAAGGAACTCGGGGAAGCGAAAATTGTAGCAACAGCACCGGCAGTTTCTGGATTCCAGGCAATGAACGATACAATCACCGTGAGCTATGCAAAAGCTATTCCAAAGATTCATTCCAGCTACAAATTCAAGAGTATGACTGTAGAACTCGGTTCAACAACAGAGAATTTCTTCCCTGACACAACTTTAAAAGGCGGCTTAAAAATCAGCTACCTGTTCAATGACGAAGAATCTTCTCCGTATGTTTCCAAGTCGGGAAACAACCTTGTTGCAGGCAAAAAGAATGCTATCGTAAAAATTACGGCCACGACAAAGGAAACCGATTTCTATGAAGCATTGAATACATCTGTCACTGTGATTGTCGGTGACGAATCCAAGGCAGAGAACCAGGACGAATACAAGGAAGTGCCTATTCTTTCCCAAGCAATCATTCCGTTCCGTGCAGAAATGCAGAACTCCGGCCTCGTGCTCCAGTTGAACAATGCTGGCCTCGTTGAATGGGGCGTGTATACAGCTGCCGGCAAGAAGATGCTCGGCAATGTAGGCAACTACAGCGCAGGTTCCCACTGGATTTCCATGGAAAACCTCCCGGCAGGGTCTTACCTGATGAAGGTTCGCCAAGGGACAAAGACTTCCTCCTTCCGCTGGAACAAGCAATAAACTAAGTTTCTCCTATAACGATAAACGCCCCGGCTTTGCCGGGGCGTTTGTTATTTCACGGCGCTCGATCCGTGCGGATCTTTTCATCTTTACAAACTGTATCCAGCGGATAAGCTATGCTTCAATAACCTAAATCAAGCTCAAGTTGACGCCAAAACAGGCTGAAGTTTCACTTAGCAAGCTTTATATCCAGCCGTTTCTACAAGATTATTAGAAAGGCGGGGCATCATGAACTCTGAACGACAGATGATTATAAAAAAACAAGAAGACCTCTGCATTTTGCAGAGGTCTTCTCGTGCACTTTATTATAAGGCTGGTCTGTAAGAATTACTTCTTCTTAGCCTTGTAATCGATGCCCGGACGAAGTTCCAAACCGATAGTCACGAGAAGGGAAATGATCGGTTCGTTGTGATCCTGGGAAAGATCATAGATAGCAACGCCGGAGTAACCTTCAGACTTGACATTTTCGGAAAGAGCCTTTACAGAAGGAATGCCCATGAACACGATGGATTCCATATCGCTAACAGCAACTTCAGACTTGGATGATTCATCGAAAGAGACCTTGTAATCCGGCTTTTCAAAAATCTTCATCAAATCCTTATAGTTGATGTAACCTTCGTTACCGCTACCTACGCCAGTCTGGGAAGTGCCAAGGCCCTGAGCGCCGGTAAAGGACTTTCCGTACATAGAAACGACCGGAACAAGCTTATTCTTGTCAACGCCCTTAGATGCCATTGCGCTCAAAGCCTGTTCAAAAACTTCAACGCTCTGGTTCGGCTTCAAAGAACTTTCTTCTTCGGTCATCTGGTCCGGAACGAATACAGTGACATAGTCGAGCTTGTTCAAGTCGTCTGCATTGTAGGCATCTGCAGCAGAAAGCGGGTACACGGTTGCAGTTACGGAGTAGCTAGAACCAAGCGCTTCCTTCAAAGCACTTACAAGGTTGCCGAATGCCTCTGCATTTTCAGAGGTGAAGTTCTGCCAGTCGATTTCTACACCCTGGGCACCGTTTTCAGAGAGCCAGGAAGAAACATTCTGCGCAAAGGTACCTCGCACTTCTTCAGAAGCACCGATTTCCTGAAGGGCGCCTTCCATTTCCATGCCGCCAATAGAGACAATCAAAGAAACATTGTTTTCTTTGGAAAGCTTGGAAAGTTCTGCGAAGTTTTCAGCATCGTTTTCGTCTGTGAAGGCAATGGAACCATCAGAAGCAGGAGCCAAAGATGCATAGTGGATGTTCGTTACCAAGTTGTAGCGGATATCCTTCGGGAAGAACTGGGAGTATTGGCTCCAGTACGGGAAGTAGCCTACAACCTTATCTGCGGCGGCAGATGCCATTACAGCACCACCAAGAGCAAAAGCGATAGCAATAGTCTTTAAATTCATATAGCCACCTTATTTAATTTCACGTACACTGCCATTGTCATAGCAATACGTAGTGCCAAGCTTAACTTCTGTAATGGAAAGGATTTCTGGATTTTCAAGTTCCGAATCCAGGCACTTACGATAAGGCCAACCGGACTTCTTACCGTACATTACATATTGACTGCTAATGGCAACGGAATCCGGAGCGATAGCCTTCAACTTTTCATATTCACCCTTTTCACCATAGAAGTGGAACTGCACGAGCCTTTTCTTTTGATCAGGGCTCAAAGAACCTGAAGTAATCACAGTATCTGTTTTTACTATAGGATCCTTGGAAGTGGAGTCGACAACACATGGTTTCTGTTTGACAACAGCACCGCAGAGATCTGCATCGCAAACCAAGGCATCGGTCTTGGAAGAGTCTGCATAACCTTCTGCGCCAACGATCTTCTTGCCATCAAAAATGATTGCAGTCGGGAAATAGACAGTGTCCTTTTCGAACTTCACAGCCACGGTGTCGTAGACCTTAGTCTCTGTTGAAGTAATCGTGGTATCTGGAAGCCAGGAATCGGTCCAATCGTCTTCAGTATAACCGCAAAGCATTGGGTCTACAAAAATCTTATGCAGATTTTCCAAGGCAGCGTCATCCGAAGTATCAAACCATTCGGCGGTATCCTTCTTAATCAAAGCCTTGTCCGTCCAAGAAGCATTGAACACCTTGACAGAATCCTGAATCTGATAGCTATAGAGACCAGGATGCAGTTCGATATATTCCGCAACCGTAAAATCACTCGGGAAGTTTTCTGTAGCGATTTCTTCCGGGTCTACCTCCATAGAGGAGCAAGCTACAAGAGCTACAGTACCGAAGATTGTCAAAAACTTTGTGTATTTCTTCATAAAAGCTCCTTAGAAGTTCACCGTTACTTCGGCAACGATTACATTCTTGTCAATTGCAAGACTATTTGCCTTGAACTTACCCAACGAACCATCTTCCTTTACCTTTGCAGATTCGAATGTAACTTCATCAGTCAACATTCCGTACTGAATGGAAAGGTAGGAGAGCGGAGCAAGCTTAATGCGCGGACCGGCAAGCAAAAGGGATTCTTCGGCCTTCAAGATTCTAGAAGTTTCAGAAATCTGAAGCGGGAGTCCGAATTCCTTTGTTGCAGTCTGATAACCAGCCATAAGAGAGATCGGGCCCCAAATGTCAATTGTAGCGCCAGCAACTATGCGATCAGTCTTGCGCTGCATGAAATTGTCTTCTTCTTCATGACCATAGGAACCCTGGATCTTGATTTCACGGCCACCGAGATCAACGATGCGACCGATATCAACACCAAGACCAGCAGCATACTGGGAATAGGTATTGTCGGCCTGATCCTGAGTATACTGGGAGAAGCGGCCATTTAAGCTAACTGCGGCATTCCAATCTACATCCAAAGACACTGCAAAACCCTTGCGATCCGGGGTAGCAATGCCAAGCGGCATAGCCAAGCTGGAAGTCGGATCCAAAATGAATGCTGCTTCAGCCATTTCACGGAACTTCAAAGAGTTTGCGGAGTAAGCATTGCGGTAGAGATGCACATTCTTATAGTTGTTGTAAAGCTGGGAAGAGGTACTTGCACTTTCGTCATTGACACGCTTACCGGTAGCTGACAGCGCCGGATCATCAATGCTCATAATGTTCAACTGGTTCAACGGATTAGAGTTGTAGACCGTGAAATAGATGTTTTCAAGGCTTGATGCGCCGAAAGAGGAAAGCAGGGAATTATAAGCTTCGTCATCAAACAGAGCGTTCGCATTGAAGATAACGGTGTTGCCCTGGTAAACTGGGCTGGAAGCAAGTTCAGACCAGAACTTTTCGTCATTCTGCAAGTAGCGGAACTTCAAAAGAGCATTCAAGGCAAGATCTGCATTTTCGAACTTCACGAACGGTTCCACATAGAAGCTGGTACCATTAATATCGTCATATTCCTCATTAGTACGGATAACGGTATCGACAAGTGTCTTCTTCAAATAGACCAGGGAGTCAACGTAGGAAGGATCGCCATCTACCAAAGTTGCAGCATTCGGGTCAGCACCCGGGAAGTATGCCGTTGTAATGGTATAGCTGGGCTTCATTTCCTTAAACAGGGTATCTCTGCTCAAGCTAAACGTAGAACTTGCAAATTCACCAAAGAGGCCAAAGGAAACCGGAAGGTCGCTCAAGATCTTCTTGGAATCAAAGCCAAGTTCAGCACTGATAACCTGGTTATCTTCATAGTAGAATGATTGACCAGCATTAGCCTTGTGGGCACGGGTTGTCTTCTTGCGATCAAACACATCTACATAGTTGGCTCCAAGATGGGCTCCGAAAGCATCAAAACCAAGACGGCCACCAATCATGTAACGATCCGAGAAGTCGAAGTCAAAGAAAACTTCGTCATACTTCTTGGAAGAATTACGCATACGGGCGCCAGTTGCCTGGGCATGGATGTCGTCAAAAAAGCCAACTTCACCACTATGGTAGTCAGCATTCACACCCTGCATCAAGCGACGGGAGGTAGTGTCCAGATTACGCTTGGCAAGAGCTTCAACTCTCTTCTCGGCAAAAACTTCCGGTTCCTGGAGAATTTCCTGCTGCGGAACGCCAAGGGTAAGCGGAGTATAGCCTACGCGCATGTAACCCAAATTGAAAGCCAAATGCTTGTCAAGAATCAAGCCGTCGTAAGAAAACCAATGACCGATAATCGGGTTGTTGTTCTCATCAAATGCGCTCTGCCAGTCCTTGTGCAGGCGGAGTTCCATATGGAGCATGGAAGCAGAACTCGGACGAGCGGTGAGAACCAAGTTGACATCCGTATAAGCCTGGTTTTCACGAGTTGGAGACTTTTCGCTGAACTGATCGGAGGTTGCATTGGAAGATACAACGCCTGCCTTGGCAGTACCATCAAGCTTCAATCCCAATACTGCAGCATTAATGGAATCAAGTTTTTCTAGCAGGGACTTCTGCTGAGTTGCAACAGAAGCCGTTTCTGCTTCCGCAGCAAAAGCTGTTGCAGCGGAAAGAAGAAGTGCGGAGGTAAAACCGATTTTTTTCATATTCATCATTTTCACACCCTCCTATTAAAATTCCACGTTAATGGAGGCTTCAAGGATAGTCTGGGTAAATTCATGCTTGAACGCGCCCGCCGTACCGTCATAATAATCCGGCACATTAACCGCCTTCACTTCTGTCTTATCGTCAGCCACCTGAACGGCAGCATACTGGTTCGAGACAGAAACAATGCCGAAATTCAAGGCAAGCCAAGCGTTCTTTGCTACGGAATAGTCAAGACCAACCATCCACTGCATCTGTTCGCTCTTTACCATAGGAATGCCTTCGGCACCAAGAGCAAGCAACTTGCCAGTATAAATGTTCTGTTCAAAGACGTTGTATTCCGTGTTCACCATCTGGAAACCGGCAGTAAAGCCCAAGCGCGGCAGATACTGAACATAGAGACCTGCATTTATAAAGTCACTCTTGGCTTCTGCAGTTCCGTTAACAGCATCTTTACCCTGAATGTCGGAGTCGATGCTGCGTTCGGAATGCTTGTAGGAACCGGAAATTTCGAGCGGGAGAGTAAAGCCGAGTGCCTTGAAGACGTCAACCTTTGCACCACCGCCAAATTCGGTATAGGAAGCTTCTTTAAATCCTACAAACGGAGTAACTTGGTTGAACATGCTGAACAAGCCCTGAGCTTCAACCCATTCACCGACATTGACTGTCAAAATGCCGCGGGCACCCATACGGTTTGCTGTGGCCAGGCCATTCGGCAAAGACATCTGGAGAGCCGGGTCATTCAGGAGTTCAAGCAAAGCAAGCTGGCTACGGTTGTAGATGTTGTTACCGTAGGAATTCTTGTTGTACGGAGCAATTTTATAGCTATCAGACTGACCATAGTTCTTGTCGAGCAAGTCCGGACCTTCAGTTGCCATGGAACCACTACGGGAAACCGGAGAGAACTTCGGAGCGTAGTTGTAGAGAGCATCAAAAGTGTTGTAAAGCGGAGCATAAACACCGTACTTGACAACGTTACCGTCGCGGTCAGAGTTCATGATGCGCTGGGCGAAGAAGCTCGGAGACTGGGCAGCATTGTTGAACCATGCGCTGTCATTGCGAATGAAGTCAACAGCGAGCTTTGCACCGAAGGAACTTGTTTTATAGCCTGCATTCAACTGGACAAGAATTGCGGAACCGTCCAATGTTTCGGAAGTTTCAATTTCTTCAACAACGGTTTCACCGTCCTTGTTTTTCGATTCCTCAAAATCGACACCCTTAATTTTATCGGAAGACATTGCATATTCACCGACAAGATCAAGAATCAAGTTGGAATTGCCAATGACACCTGCGATATCGCCGCCGACGCGAGCACTGATAACCATGGTTTCTTGAGTGCTCAAATCATACGGATTTACAGGATACACATAGTAGTCATTTTCTTCCAAATCCGGATTAAGGGCAAGTTCCTGTTCAGAAGGGTGGCGATAAGCATAGGCAGAGGACTTTTCGTCATCAAAGATATACATCGGGGTCACACCGACATACAGATTCTTTGACAGCGGCAAAAGTTCGATGTTGCCAGCAACAAGCCACTTGTCTGTATTGGAAGCCATGGAGGCACCGGCAAACTGTTCATTCGGAAGAATGTTGCCTTCAGCACCGTTAAAGTCAAGAACCGCATTGCGATTCAAACGGGCAAAGAGAGCTTCCAAGCGGAGTTCACCGACGGATTCACCAAGATTGCCGCGGAACTGGATGTTGGCACCCTGCAAGTTGCGCTGGTTACCTTCAACTCTCTGTTCCTTCATGGCCATGTGGCGCTTACGAGCAAAGATTGTCGGTTCATACATCACATCGACGCCCGGTGTATAGAGAGTCAACGGAGAGTACTGCTGACGGAAGTCGCCGACAATCCAGTAGAAGGACTGGCCGATATTGCCTTCAACATTGATCCAACCTACAGAAGCTGTTTTGGAAGCAGAAGAGAAGTATTCCTGCATACCGGCACCCAGACGGAATTCGGCATTGGCACGAACGCCTTCATACGGGCGGAAATGGAATCCAAGATCTGCAGTGGCATATTCATTTCGTTCCGTTTCCGGGAACGCATTGATGCCGGTAGGGTCTTGGTCAGTTTCAAAGGTTACCTTCTGTGCTACAGCACGAATGCTACCATCAATTTCAAGGCCGCGTTTCGCATTGATGGAATCAACCTTGCTTTCCATAAGCTTCTGGTTGTCATACACACTGGCAGCGGAAGCTGCTACAGAAGCGGAAAGAAGTGCGAAAAGAGATTTTTTCATATTCGTTTTCATTGCCTTCCCCCTTAGAACCAAACCTTAGTTTCGGCGGAAATGTAATGGGAATGCCAGTCATTTACAGACATTGTTTCATCAGAGTGGGTCATCCACTTGTAGCGGACATGCAACCCAGCGCGATCCGTAAGATCCCAGTCGAAACCGACACCAATTGCAGTTTCAAGGAAGTTGATCGGAGCCTTCTGATACATATAGGCATCAATGTTCTTGTTCATGTAAGACTTTTCAGCACCATTCTTGTATGTTGTTGCTGCAAAAGCGTTTTCTGCACGGAATGTTTCAAGACCAAAGATACCCACCATGTGGAATGTCGGGAACACAGCTACAGCCGGTTCAAACTGGCCAAAGAAGCTCCACAAAAGCATGTCGCTTTGTGATTCGCTATAGGCGATAGGAGCGAAAGAGGTAGAGATGCCGGAAAGAGCAACATAACCTGTAAGCATGATATCGCGATCAGTGTTGAACCAAGGAGCAATGTTGTAGCCACCCATCATGGAGAAGTAGGAAGACCACTTTGCATGGCTCGGAATTTCGCCTTCGGTAATCTGGCCTACGTTGTCATAAGCGACATAGGATTCCCAAAGTTCCCAGGTACCACCATAGAGGCCACCTTGCTGGCGATACATCTTGACGCCAGTGTTGCTTTGAGCACCGATACCTGCACGGGCAATATAGCCGGCGCCGCTACCATTACCACTATCAGCAATGAACAATGGCTTGTAGCGAGTCCAGGAGTTTGTTGCTTCCCACATATTGCGGCCGTTCAAACGATAGTTGAAGAGAACCACATCGTTGCCTTCTTCAATCTGACGATGCTGACCATACTGGAAGTCTACATAGCCACGATTGAACTGCGGTTCAACCTTCAAGTTGATACCAGCCATGTTCGGGCTGTAACGCATGGAGCCGGAATTCAAATACATTTCGTCACGACGCCACGTAAGGAAGCGGGACGGATTGCTCTGTGAATATGGAGAGTAGAAATCCTTCTGCAAGAAGATACCTTCGATGGTCATCGGCCAGCCTTCAATGTACTTGCTCTGGGCCTTTACATAAACACCGATTTGCGGAGTTGCGATTTCTTCTTTGTAGGAATCCTTTTCATACTTAAAGCCGCTATGGCCAGCAGCACCCTCTGCAGCATAGTACTTGAGTGAGTCTGTAACGCTTACAGCCACATCAGCCATCAAATAGAGTTCCGGAGTGATATTGCCCTTCACGTCAATGGAAGCAACGTGGGTATTCAAAATCAAAGGATCGCCAAGTTCAGAGAAATTCACCCACTGCTTGGAGAATTCTTCTTCGTAGACAATGCCTTCGTCAAACACAACTCCGACATAGTTAAGACCAAGGGTCAACTTGTCCATGATCTTTTCTTTTGCGATGCGACCGTGGTAAATAGAGCCGCGCATGTCATGAAGGCCGTATGTTTCGAGTTCGCCCGGCTGGCCACCATAGAGACGAGTACCATCGCGAGTACCGATATCGGCATCCATCGGTTGAGAAAGAAGGAACTGAGCCTTCATGTCAAACGGAAGCTGGTAGACATTTGCGAAGATACCACCAAAGGAGCGGTTGGTCCAGAAAGCACGACCACCTTCCTTAACAGGCTTGAAGGACTTTTCCTTATAGTATGTGGAAACAGTCTTTTCATCTTCGAAGGTTTCGTAAGACCAAGCAAAACGAGGAGCTGTTTCACGTTCCCAAATGGTAAGAGGAGAAGAATTCAACCAAAGCACACCGCCTGCGGTAACGTATGCACCAAAGACACCGGCACGAATGTCAACACCAACGTTCATTTCTTCGTTAAGTGTTGCCGTGTAGTAGTCGGTGGAGTGGTCAAACATTACACGTTCATCGTAAGTCGGAGAATTTGTCGGACGCTTTGCCAAACCGTTTTCGTAGAAGCCAGTTACGTCAAACGGCAAAGCCAAGTTTGTCCACAAGGTCATGTAGGAGTTAGGCATGGCGATGATTGCCATGTTCAAGAACGCTTCGACAGATGTTCTTGCAGCATCGTCCCTAACCCACGGGGACGGTTCCGTGTAGTTGAAATTCTTTACTCTGAAAGCCATGTAACCGGAGACAGCCACCGGAAGATCGTCCTTGCCCATGAGGGTGGATTCCGCATTTTCACCAAGGCCTTCGGTATTTGCTTCAACCGCAGCAATCTGGTCTGCCGGAGCCAAGGAAGCAGGGGCAGAAACGATTTCAGACTGAACAGCTACAGGAGCAGAGCTCGTAAAGCTCTTCTTCGGTCCCTCTTCTGCCGGAGCTTCAGCAACGGTTTCTTCCGCCGGAGCAGCGTCCTCTACTGCCGGTTCAGCACTTTCGTAGGATTCGGAAGCTACTTCACTGGAAGTTTCTGAAGAAGTGGAATAATCATCATCAAACTGAGCCAACGCAAAAGTTGAGCAAAGCAGTGTTGTCGCTAAAAAGGAAATTTTACGCATAAAACTCTATTCCCCTTAAATTGCGTTGCGGAACGGATAGAACTCAGGACCTTCGTACGGCTTGCCGTGCTTCTTGATCACAATGTCGTCAATCCAGACCTTGAAGGATTCGTTTTCATCTTTACGGACTTCGAGACGGAAACCCTTGAAGTTAGACCAGCCGAACGGGAGCATAACTTCGCGAGTGTTCTTGGCATCCCAATACACACCGGTCATACCGAAGAGCTTGAGAGGAATGCTGAAATGAGTCCATTCCGTTGTGATTTCACCAAGACTTTTGGAGCGGAGCTTGACCTGCATGGATTCACCACCAGTCTTTACGCCGTCGTCAACAAGCACGAACAATGCGTTTTCACCGCCCTGAGCACCCTTGATCCAGAACTCAAGGACACCTTCTTCTAGGTACGGGGTAAGGTCTACAGAACCAGCAATACAGATAGCCACGCCGGAGTAGTCGCTTGCAATAAGTTCAATTTCCATGGAAAGGGCTCCTTCCATGGCATACTTATCGGTAAGAACCGGTTCCGGGTTTTCACGCGGGTACTGGTATGTATAGCCACCACCGCGAGGAATGGCTTCACGCATGACAACGGAAACGACATCCTTGTCCGGGCGGAACGGCTTAGGATCTTTCATAATGAAACGCCCAGCATCACGATCGCGGTAGTCACTGAAACCGGCAAACGAGAAGGACGCAAGAAGAAGGGCGCCAGCGGCACACTTCCAAATGGTGTTCTGTAGCTTCGAATTCATAATTGGTACAATTCTCCAAAATCCAATTACCCCCGAATATAGCTTGTTTTTCAACGACTTACAAAAAAATTATTGCAAAAAAAGGCTTTCAAAGGGCCTTTTTCGAATATCTTTTTGAAAGTTTTGGAGAAAGCGCCATGTAGTAAAAAAGATTTTACACATTTTTAGGGCAACTTTTATTCCAATTTGGACTAATGCCCGAAAAAAAGACTAGTTTTAAGGCAAGTTTTAGAGGTGAATTATGAAATACACACCATTTTTAGCAGCTCTTTTCGGTCTTGCATTTTTCGCTTGCTCCGATGACTCCAGCGGCCTTGCTGCAAAGCAGGAAGAAGAGAAACAAGATTCCGTAAAAACAATTGTTCCTGTAGATTATACCAAAGGCAGGGCAATGAACGCCCGCCTTGGCAAGGGAATGAATCTCGGCAACGCATGGGAATCAGCCTGTTACCAAGGAAACCTTCCTAGCGACCCATACAACTACGGCAATACGGACAGACTCGATGCATGCTGGAGCAATCCTATCGAGGACTCCGATTTTGAATTTGTGAAAAGCCAGGGATTCAATTCTGTACGCATCCCGGTAAGATGGCAGCACAACTCCAACCCGGAAACTCACAAAGTTAGCCCGGACCGTTTGGCCGGGGTCATCGAAGATGTCGGTTTGGCATTCAAGGCCGGTCTTGCAGTGGTTATCAGTTTCCACTGGTACTATGAGTTGATGGAAGCGGCAAATAGCGGAGACGCCAAAACCTACGAAAAGGAAAAGGAACACTTCGTTTCCATTTGGAAGGAAGTTGCCGAAGCATTCGAAAAGGCATACCCGGGTTCCGACTCGCTCCTGGTTTGGGATATTTTGAACGAACCGACAATGAAAAGCGATTCCCTGCTCAACGACGCCATGACGGCCGGCTATAAGGCTATCCGCTCCGTTGCCCCTGGCAAGACTATCATGTTCGAAAGCTACCATGCAGCGAAGTTTGCCGACATCGACAAGCTAACGCTCCCGGAAGACGGCAACATCATTTACAGTGGCCACTACTATGAGCCTTACTCATATACTCACCAAGGCCATGGTTACACATGCGTAGGAGATGAAGCCTATAAAAATTCTGCAGCAACAGACTTGAAATCCTATGTGGCAAAAGCCAAAGCCCTTTACCCAGATGTCGATGGTACACATTTTGTTCCAATGAACTTGGGTGAATTTGGCGTAGCCATCTCGGAAAAACAGTGCGAATGGAGCGATAAGGGCGGAAATCCTCCTTCCGACAGAACAAGAAAGCGCTGGGTGGAAGCTACCATTAAGGCAGCAGAACAGTACAGCCTGTCTTGGCACTACTGGGGCTTTACAAAGGTGGGCGGTTTTGAAGCCTACAACAGAGACGCAAAAACCTGGTACAACGGCTTCCCAGACATGTTCTCTCCGGCTAAGTAATTTTCGTCACCTTGAAAAAAAAAGTCGATGCCAAAAGCATCGATTTTTTTTTAGCGGCCAATCAAAAAGCCTTGCCAATTTTTGAAAAAATCAGAAAATAGGGGATCAACATCGGCCCTCGACAAAACGACCTGCAGGGCCTGCCCAAAAGAATCCTGCGACTTGTAAAGCTGCTTGTAAAGTTTTTCCAAAGCAAGAACACGCGCTTCTGGGAATTCTTCCGGGAAACGACGAAGCGCATGCAAATTGATTCCCGCAAACCGAAGCGGATTACCCAATGCCTTTGCTGCAGGGGGAACATCTCGATCCACCTTCAGTGAAGCGCCGACAAAGGAATAGGCACCTATGCAGCAACGCTGTGCGACGCCTGCCGTGCCACCGATTGTCGCATATTCGCCAACACGCACATGCCCACCAAGCTGGCAACCGTTCGATACAACAGCGCCCCTGCCAACGCGGCAATCGTGAGCCACGTGAACATACGCCATTAGCAGGACATCATCACCCACTTCCGTATAGCCGGAAGCAACAGTGCCCCTGTTCAAAGTGCAATATTCACGGATTGTGCAATTTTTGCCGATAATGAGCCTTGTCGGTTCATTGTTGTACTTCAAATCCTGCGGAGGCGCACCCAAAACGGCACCATCGAAAACAGATGTGTTTTCGCCAATCTCTACATGGGAATTTACATGGACCCTAGCTTCCAAACGCACGCCGGCCGCAATTTTTGCACCGGCATCCACAATGCACCAAGGGCCTACATAGGCCTCCGAAGAAACCTCTGCTTGGAGCGAAACTATGGCACTTGGGTGAATCATGCTGCAGAATATAGAAAAACTCATACCGCCCCCGACATCATCCTTCCAAGCGCAATGACATGCTGTAAGATTTTTTTTATAATATAGAGCAATGAGTGAAATTATCCTGACAGTGCTGACTTCGCTTTATGCGCTCGCCATACTTACCTTTGCAGTGGGTATCGTCCGCACGCATAGGCACAAGGGCAAGGCGACTCCGTTCGTAACGGTCGTAATCCCGATGCGAAACGAGGAAGAATTCCTGGCTCGCACGCTCAAGGCCCTTGCCGAACAGGAATACGAGGGCGAATACGAAATCATTTGCGTAGATGACCGTTCCACCGACTCTACCGGCAAAATCCTTGATGATTTTGTAGCGGCGCACTCCGACAAATTCAGGGCCTTGCATTTGGACCCGAACTTGCCGCCGATCGAAAGCCCTAAAAAGCGCGCTCTGGAAAGCGGCTTCAAGGAAGCCCGCGGTGAAGTGCTCCTGATCATGGACGCCGACTGCGTACCAACCAAGCGCTGGCTTGCAAGCATGGCCGGGCGTTTCGAAGGTGACATTGCCATTGTGCAGGGGCCAAAGCGAAATACTGGCGGTTGGAGCCCGGTACACCAATACCAGAAACTGGAAACGCTCGCCTACACAAGTATCGAAGCAGCTGGTTTTAGTCTAGGCCACCCGATGCTTGCAAGTGCAGCATGTCTCGCCTACAAGAAAGACTTGTTCTTTAAAGTTGGCGGCTTTGGCGACCTTGTGAATCTTTCAAGCGGCGACGACGACATGCTGATCCACAAGATGATCAAGGAACCAAATGTCAAGTTCTGCTACAACCTGAGCGCCGACGCAATGATCGAAACCGCTCCGGTGAATTCTCTCAAGGCCTTGTTCTTCCAGCGCGCCCGCTGGTCTAGCAACGGCACCAAGTACGATAGCCACCTGTACACGTTTGGACTTTCACTTATCTACACGTTTCTGATTTGGCTTTTGATTAGCCCGTTCCTCGTGATATTCGCAGAATTCCCGTTAACATGGTTTGCTATTCCAATGGCCGTGAAGGTTGCCTGCGACTTGTTCTTCCTTACATGCGCCGCAGTCAAGCTCCGTTCCAAAAAGCTCTTGCTTTGCCTGCCCATCACAGAAATCATGCAGGTTCCAATGAACGTGTTTGCCGTACCGTTCGGTTTGCTCGGACTGTTTAAGTGGAAGTAAGCCTATCTTTCGCCCAGGCTTCAGCCTGCTCCACGTTCAGCAACTTACCATCTAGCTGCAGTTCAAAGCTTTCCTTGATAAGTTCCCCAAAAAGCTTGCCTGGTTTTTGGCCGATGCTCATCAAATAGCGCCCAGTCAAGTACGGCTCCGGAGCATGTTCAAAGACTCCAAGTTCACGAGCCCTTAATTTAAAATTGCAGGCAAAATCAGAACGGGCATCTTGATCAAGAACTGGGTTTGCTGCAACAAAAGCAAGGAACATTTCAAGCCCATTCAAGGCGACACTCAACCGGCGGATTTCGGAGTCGCTCGGCAAAGTTCTTTCAGAAATTGCTGTTTTCACCTTTGGAGCATACTCAAGCAAAAGAGGTACGCCCTTTAAAATCTTGATTTCATTCGTCATCTTGTCAAGGAACTTGACAGATTCCGCAGGCTCTGCATTGCCGCTCAAAAGTGAAGCAAAAGCAAGAATCATTCTGGATTCTTCAGGGAATTCTACTGCCGCTTCAGAAATGTTGTCGAGATATTCACCAAGCAATTCATAAGAATCATTCAACGGTAAAATTTCCGGGAAGAAGCGCAAAAGATCCATTTCAAGGAATGTCTTTAAGCCAAGGGAACGAAGACCCGGCTTTAAAAGCCATTTTTTGAATTCTTCGTATATTCTTTCTTTTGAAAGATCGTCTAATGAAAGGCTTCTGCAGAGTTCCCTTGTTTCTTGTGCCAGGTTTAAGTGGAATCGAGAAGCAAATTGTACGCCTCGCAAAATTCGAAGCGAGTCCTCGGCAAAGGCACTACCGACATGGCGTAATATGCCATTTCGCAAATCACCTTCGCCATCGTACGGATCGTTCAATTCAAAAGTAGGGAGTTCCATTCCCATGGCATTCACGGTAAAGTCGCGACGGAAGGCGGCTTCCTTGAAGGAAAGATCCGTGTGCGTTTCAACGACAAAGCCCTTGTGGCCGCGACCGACCTTGCTCTCTGTGCGCGGGAACGAAAAATCAAGGGACAAACCTTTCATGGAAAGGTGATACACGCCAAATGCACGGCCAACGGCATCGGCGCGACCATACTTCGACAAAATGCCTAAAAGAGTTTCTTGCGAAATTTTGTAGACTTCCACATCGTAATCGCGGCTATCTGCATTCCCGAGCAACGTATCGCGAACAAAGCCGCCCACAAGGTAGGCCCTGCCACCTGCAGCACGAATGTCTTCTGCAATTTTCAAAAGACGCGTTGGAACTTGCGGATGAATGTCTTCGCCGGAAAGGGTTTTGAGAGCCATTACTCCGCTCCTTCTGCTGGGGCTATTTCCGCAGCTTCTTCGACAGAAGTTTCTGCAGTATCCGCTTGGGTTTCTACCGGTATTTCGACATTTTCTTCGGCAGATTGTTCAGCACTGCCGTTTTCGGAAACATCGTCAGCCTTTGCCGTGGAATCTGCAGCAAAGCGCTCGTAAATGCTACCCTTGATTTTGTTTGTAATCACATCGTCTTTTTCTTGTTCCGCCTGTTCTGCACGGCACTGCCTAAGTTCCTCTTCCAGGAACGCACGCTGGTCCGGGGAATAGCTCATGGAATTCAAACGGTATTCCGTTTCTGCACAGGTTGCGCGTGTGCGCTGCGAAGCACAGCCAATCAAAAACAATGCACAAACACAAGCAATCGTCAAGTATTTCATAAAACCTCTAATGCGCTATAATCAAGCGCCCTTGCTTTTCACTTTTACCCTTTTGTAAAATCACATAGGTGTAAACACCCGGGGCAACGAGATTGCCGGAGCCATCACGGCCATCCCATTCTACACGGCCCCCAACCAGATCTTCATTTGCAAATGAAGCAACGAGCCTGCCGCCTGCGTTATAAATGCTGACACGGGCATTCTCTGCAACAAAGTCAAAAACTACCTTGGAATGCATTTTAGGCCTGAATGGATTTGGATATACTTTTACCTTGGATTCCGCAGAATCAGTCATAAAGCCATTTGCACTGCGCAAATCATTGCGGGTCAAACTAGTCATGCCAATATTTTGAGCCATCCAAAGAGTTCCAGAAACGGAATCCAGGGCTAAATCATAAACATTATCACAAAGCAAACCGTCTCTTGTGCGATAATGAACTGCCGACAGTGTATCATTTGAATTCTTTTTACGAGAAAGATGATATAATCCGTCTAAAGTGGAACCGACCCATACATTACCCTGCGGATCAACAGCAATGGAAGAATACGCCGTTCCTGAAAATTGGGACACTCGCGCAGGGGCAAGAATCGAATCGCCAGATTTCCAATAGCCAACCTTAAAATAGGTTGCAACCCACAGCGCACTATCCGGAGCAAAAGCCAAGTCAATAGGATATCCATGTTCCGGGGTTTTCAGCTGCACTTTTTCTTCGACCTGCAAACTGCCTCCAATTTGAGGAGAGCGCAAAACAAAACGGTCTACATACCCATTGTTAACAAGAAAGTGCCCTGTATTGACTGCCACAAAAGTTTCAAATAAGTTGCCATGCATTGGGCGAGCTACGATAGTTCCAGACACTTCGCTTGTGCCGACATTTGACGCGCAAAAAACATCACCCGACAAATTGATATAGGCGATCCCATAGCTTTTATTTGCCCTATAGCTAACCAGAAATCCAGTGCCATCTGGAGCAGCAGTTGCAGAAATCGGCGTCATGAAATTTTCAAGATAGTTGTCAATGCAGGTTCCATCTGTCGCCAAAATCGGAAGCACATTTTTTGAAAAATCTGCATTCTTGTATATGAACAAGCCGATTCCCCACAGGGCGTATAGCATTTCTCCGGATGGCAAAACAGCCAATGTCTTCATCAAATGCCCAGGGCCATCATCTTTATTGGATCCATGCCCATATGAAGCCTGCGGTTTTGAAAAAGACCCATTTGAATAGAATGAAATTTTTCCATTGAGACCCGCGGCAACGACACCACCATTTGGAAGTGCAGTCACCTCATAAGTCCCGCCAAGTTCGTATTTACCATATTTCGTAAATTCCGAGACAGAAGCCGCATCGCCGTATCCCACAAATCGTGTTCCCACCAAAAAATATCTGCCGTCGAATTCAAAAACATATTTCACGCGGCTGAGACCCTTGGAATAGAGCTTTTCCAAGAAAACCTTTTCTCCATTGAGAACGATTTTTGAAGTATCTTCAGCGGCAGAAAACAGCCTTCCATTCTTCAAGAAAAAGGAGCCTGCAGACATGCGGGTCTGCAATTGGCCATTCACGATTGCCATGGAACGAACTTGCGTCCCATTTTTTAAAAGATTCCAGGATGTCGGATCAACGAGTCGGCGATCTTTATCCAGATTGTCCCAATCCATCTGCCTATAGTAGACAGAACCATTCAACGCAACAAAGAGGGAATCATTAGAAATCAAAAGCGCTGTTGGCGATGTGGCGTCCAGGCTTACGGTTCCCAATTTTGACAACGAAACCAAATACGATTCTTTTTCCGTATCAAAAATCGCCAATTTATCATTAAAGGCAATTACAATGTATTTTTTCGCAAAAACCGCAAGGCCATTTTCTGCGACGGAACCGGCATTTTCAAAAGAACGATTTATTTCTGTCGCCTTCCCTCCCTTGGAAAGACGGCAAATAATTCCCTTTGCAGAAATTCCATAAAGAGCATTGCCAGACGCCACCAGCGAAGCAAAAGATGTCGCCCCCAATCCATGAGACGACGTATATACCAACGAGCGTCCGGATTGATCAACGGATCGAATACCGCCATCCGTCGCTAAAAACAATTTTCCATCAAATAATGCCGCATGGTGAATTGGAAACGGTTCTGCGTAGGCTTCAAAATGGTTTGAAACTGAAGCTAGCGCAAAATGAGCAGCAAACAACAAAAACAGGGCTATTTTCTTCACCTTCTAAATGTACGAAAAAAAGAGCGCCGTGATTTTATTCTAAACCGCTTTTTCTAGTGACATGAGCTTTTGTTGCGCACAGACGACCTTTTTTCTCAAGGTTTTTACACCTATCCCCAAAATTTCAGACAATTCCAGAAAAGAAAAACCGACAAAGCGATATTCCAGCAGCATTTTTTCTAGCGATGTCAGTGCTACATTCTTGTTCAGCTCTTCCAGTATTCTAGAAAAGTCTTCGTCTTCGGCAAAATATGATAAACGGTTGTCGCAGCAATACAGGTTGTTTATCGGTAAACAGCGTAACTGTTTTCGCAATGCGGAATTCCAGGCATTGTTGATTACGCTCCTGAACCAAAAGCCAGGGCAAGGATGATTAACTACTTTTTGTGAGTGATGGTGAAATTTTATGTAAATTTCCTGATAGAAATCTCTCGCTGCATCTAAATCCCTGCATTTTCGAAAGCAAAGATTAAATATGTAATGAGAATATTTTTGCCAGATTCTATATTCTTCTGACAAAAGCGAAACGCCTTGAGTTTCCATTTAGTCCTCAAAACGATTCGTATCCAACGGAGACAAAATTATGAATTTTAAAAATTTTGAAAAGGTCTTTAAAAATTTTTCCACAAATGCGTTGCATTATTTTTGTTTTGCATTTGCGGCCGTGATTTTGTGCTCCCAAAATGCCAATGCGCAAGAAGAAGTAGATTTGAACGGCATGCCGCCTCCGCAGCTTCGCCTTGAATATAGCGCCGGTGAAATTTCTGCGAATTCCATGCTCAAGGCTACTATCACGATTCCCGAAAAATGGCATGTAAATGCAAACATCGCGGCAGACGCCTTTTTAAAGCCGTCAAGTATCAAGGCCGAAGCGGAAGGTATAACTTTTGCCGAGGCAAAATGGCCTGAACCAAAAAAGCAATATAGCGAAGCGCTCGATTTTGAAAATCTGATTTTTGAAGGAACTTTCGAAGTTGTAATCCCAGTCGCAAGCGTTGCCGAACAATACGACTCGCTTTCTACGACGGCTACATTCTATTACCAGGCTTGCAGCAACATCTGCCTCGCTCCTGACAGCGTAAAGGTGCAAATCGGCAAGGGCCTGTTTCTCAATTCCAAGACAGACCCTTCCGGCGCAGCTCCTGCAGAAAAGAAATCCCCAGGCATTGGAGACATGCTAAAGCCAATCAAAAAAAATGTCGAAGAATCTAACATTGAAAATTCCAGTGCAGAAACTATTACTACATCTGAAGTAACAGAGCAAAAAACGGGATCCAGTTCAACATCCACTGCGATGCTCCTGTTTTTTGCATTCATTGGCGGCATGATCTTGAACCTTATGCCATGCGTTCTGCCAGTACTTTCGTTAAAGCTTTTCAGCCTGATCAAACAGGCCGGCGAATCCAGAGGCCGCCTGTTTACGCTTGGTGTTTCTACGGCAACAGGTATTCTTGCAAGCTTCTGGATTTTGGCAGGCGTCATTTCGCTTGTGCAGATGGGCGGCGGAAACGCTGGCTGGGGCATGCAGTTTCAATCGGCAGGCTTCATTGCATTCATGGTTGTGCTCTTGACTGTTTTTGCAATGAGCTTTTTTGGAACTTTTGAAGTGTGGCTCCCAGGCAGCGCAATGACAAAGATGGACGGAGCCTCCCGCAAGCAGGGGGTGGCCGGCGCTTTTTTTACGGGAGCTCTGCTCGTACTCCTTAGCACGCCCTGTTCGGCTCCATTCCTCGGAACTGCAATGGGTTTTGCATTTACGGCAAGCACTCCCGTTCTGTTCCTCTTTTTCACAAGCGCAGCATTCGGGCTTGCGCTCCCCTACTTGCTCGTGAGCGCCTTCCCGAAAGTTTTGAGCATGTTTCCAAAACCGGGCCCGTGGATGGTCAAACTGCAAAAAGTCATGGGCGTCCTCTTGCTTGCGACAGTTGCTTGGCTCCTGTGGATTGTCTCTGAACAGGCCGGTAGCGCAGGTGTCGTTCTCTTTGCAGTTCTTGCCGTTCTAAGCATTGTCGCCGCAGTCGCCATTGGCAAAATCGCACCCCCAGGCAAATCCTTTGCACTTGAAATCGGGGCTTTTGCAGTTAGCGCGGTCGTAATTGCAGGCCTCTGGTTCCTGGCCATTGCACCACAGTACAAAATTGCCCTCGACGAACAGTTCGCACAAAAGGCAAACATCGTTCAAGACGAAAACGGCTGGTATAATTTTACACCGGCGCTCCTTGAAAAATTTGAAAAAGAAAACAGGACCGTGTTCATAGACGTTACCGCCGACTGGTGCATTACCTGCAAGGCAAACGAAACCGCCGTGCTTTCGAGCAAGGAACTGTTGCAGAAAATGGACGACGCGGACGTTGCCCGTGTTCGTGCCGACTGGACTCGCGAAAGCCCGGAAGTGAACGCCATTCTAAAGAACCTCGGCAAAAGCGGCGTGCCTGCCTATGGAGTGTACCCCAAAGGCAAGGCAAGCGATGTCATTGTACTTTCAGAAATCCTGACTTCGGCAAGCATTCTTGAAGCTATTGCGAAAGCTCGATAGACATAGTACGGCTCGTGCAAGGGCCAGATGCAAGACAGAATACAGAGAACAGAGGACAGAAGGAAGACGAAAGACGTCAGCCTACAGCCGACACATTGGAAATCAACATTTCACTAACCACTAGATCCTAAATTCTATCCCCTAAAAACGCATTTTTGTTGGAAAAGCCATAAATTCACTTAAAAATTCAATATTTTCTTACACTTTGTGCAAAGTTAATCTATTTTAAGGGCACTATGAAAGCAGCAATCCTTACTAACGAATTTCCGCCAGAAATCTATGGTGGCGCAGGCATTCACGTCAAGTTTTTGAGCGAAGAGCTCCGCAAGCTCTGCCAGGTTGAAGCCCGTTGCTTTGGCCCGCAAAACGACACGGACGAAAACCTCCATGCAGTCGGTTTTTCCAGAAAGTTGGGCCTTTCTCCGCAAGACGACCGTTTCCAGAAGATTTTCAAGCCGCTCGACATCAATTTGCAGTGGGCCGCAACCCTTGAAGGCGTCGATGTGCTCCATTGCCACACCTGGTACAGCCATTTTGGCGGCGTTCTCGCTAGCAAGCTTTTGCAAAAGCCCCTGATTCTTACCACTCACTCCCTGGAACCGCATCGTCCATGGAAGGCTGAACAGCTCGGCAACGGCGGCTACGCCATGAGTTGCTGGATTGAACGCACTGCCTACGAAGCTGCAGACGGCGTAATTGCAGTAAGCGAAGGCATGAAGCGCGACGTAATGAAGCTTTACGGCGTTCCAGAAGACCGCGTGCAGGTCATTTACAACGGCATCGATCCGGACTTCTACAAGCCGATTTTCAACGAAGACATTCTTACCAAGTGGGGCGTAGATCCAAAACGCCCATTCGTCCTCTTTGTTGGCCGCATCACACGTCAAAAGGGCATTTCCCAGCTTATCCAGGCTATTCCGCAAATTGACAAGAACGCACAGGTCGTTCTTTGCGCAGGCGCACCGGATACTGTTGAACTCGCAGACGAATGCAGAACCCTGATCGAAGAAGTGCAAAAGACACGCGACGGCGTCGTATGGATCCAGGAGCCGGTTCCGCACGAAGAGCTCCGCGTTCTCTACAGCCACGCAACAGTATTTGCAACACCTTCCCTCTACGAACCGTTCGGCATCATCAACCTTGAAGCAATGAGCTGCGGCACTCCAGTTGTCGGCAGCGCTGTCGGCGGCATTCCAGAAATCATCGTCGATGGTGAAACTGGTTACCTCGTTCCGCTCAAGGCAGTTTCCGAAACCAATTTCGAACCGGCAGACCCGAAGGCATTCCAGACCGACTTTGCAAACAAATTAAATACAATCCTTGCAAATCCGGATCTTGCAAAGAAGATGGGCGAAGTCAGCCGCAAGCGCGCTGTCGATGTTTTCAGCTGGAAGGCAATTGCAAAGCAGACCTACGATTTCTATCAAAAGACAATCGACCGCTACAATGCGGAAGGTGCAAGGAAATAACACTTTTCCAGCCCTCCTTCTATTCCCTGGTTCCCACAAGGAGCCAGGGATTTTTTATTATTATCTTACATTTTTTGTACAAAAAAGGTCTTTTATGAATCCGCTCGGTTTGTTAAACAAAACTCTACGAACTCTAAAAGCTGAACATGCAGATTCCGCCATTTTCAAAATGAGCTTGCTGGAATACATCGCAACTCTCATATTGATGATTGGCGCCCTGGTCGTCGTAGTGCTATACATATTCAACTCCTTCTACATGGTCATGAAGGAAGACGTATTCAACAACCAGCGAACCATCGTAGATACTGAAGCAAATTACATTCACGCAAGCTTGATGAAGGGTATCGATGCAGCCCAAGTTTTGACCGTTGCAATCGATAAGCTTCCAAACAAGTCCCGTGAAGCTCTTCTTGACTTTTTGCTAACCCAGACAAAGAACTACAACCAAAGCATCGAATCCAGCATTCGCAACATCTATGTCTATTACAACGGCATGTTCATCAGTGGCGACGGCTGGGTTCCAGAAATTGACCTGAAACTTGAAGAACGCGATTGGTATAAAAAAGCGCAATTTTCAAACAAGCCGGTTCTTACCCCTCCATACAAAGATCTTGACTCCGGTGAAATGGTCATTACGGTCAGCCAAAAACTCCCCGATGGCAAGGGGGTTCTTGCAATCGACATGTCCCTTAGCATTTTCCAGAAATTCCTGAAAAATACAGTGGAAGCAAGCATCAGCATCGGCATGATCTTGGACCAGAATGGCTTTGTGGTCGCAAGTTCCGATTCCGCTCTTGTAGGGCAAAACTACAACGACAACGAAGACCTGAAAATGTCCGGGCTTGCAAACATCTTGAAAACGGTGCAGATGTTCCCGGAAAGCGAAGGCCTGAAAATCAATTTGAAAGGTCAGGACTGCCTTGTATTCGGCCGCTATGTACTAAACGAATTCGACGTGATCATCTTGCTGAAGGAACGTGAAATCTACGATTCCATCCAAAACATTCTGGTGCTCAGCATTTTCCTTGCCGCATTCGTGATTATTATCGTCGGCGCTTTTGTCACGACGAGCTTTATCAACGGCGTTGCAGCTTCCCGCTCTGCCCGCGAACAGATGAAGTTGCAAGCCCAGCTACAGCAGAACTTTGAAATCATCGAAGTTCTCGCCAGCGGCTACGAAAGCGTAATTCTAGTAGATGCAAAAACAGGGCAGTTCTCTACCTATAGCGTCACGGGCAACTATGTGGCTATTTCCAAATTGCCGAACTACCCTGTTGCACAAAAGCACATGATCGACAATTTCGTCCACCCAGAAGACAGGGAACGACTTTACAGGGAAACGACATTCGATGTTGTCGTTGAACAGCTGAAACACAAAAAGACATACAGCTGCCGCTACCGCAAATGCATTCAAGACAAGTTCTTCTATTACGAAGTGGTATTCGTCAAGAACGGCAAGCAGGAAGATTCCGAATACTCGTCTTTCGTAGTTTCCATGATCAACCGAGACGACACTGTTCGCAACGAGATGGCATACCAGCGCGAGCTCGAAGAAGCAAAGAAGAAGGCAGACAACGCAAACAACGCAAAGAGTTCCTTCCTTGCAAACATGAGCCACGAAATCCGCACGCCTATCAACGCAATCATGGGCATGAACGAAGTCATTCTGCGCGAATCCAAGGAACCGCAAACACTTTCATACGCACAGGACATCCAGGACGCAGGGCGCAACCTGCTAAGCCTCATCAACGAAATCCTGGACTTCTCAAAGATCGAAGCTGGCAAGATTGAAATCGTAGATGTCAAGTACGACCCGAGTTCCCTTTTGAACGATGTTTCAAACATCATCAGCGTAAAGGCAAAGCAAAAAGCTTTGCGATTCGACCTAGATATCGACGAATCCATTCCATCAAAGCTCTTTGGCGATTCCATGCGCATTGAGCAGGTGATGATCAACTTGCTGAACAATGCAGTCAAATATACGCCGAGCGGCTACATCAAGCTCTCGGTAAAGAAAGAAAACATCGAAAAGAATAAAATTGCATTGCTCATTGATGTCGAAGATTCCGGCATAGGCATCAAGGAAGAAGATGTCAGCAAGCTCTTCAAGAGTTTCCAGCGCCTTGACCTTGCACAGAACAGAAACATCGAAGGCACAGGCCTTGGCCTTGCAATCACGAACAAGCTCGTAGAACAGATGGGTGGCGAAATCAAGCTGCGCAGCCAATACGGCAAGGGTTCCGTGTTCAGCGTACGCTTGCCGCAGGTTGTCGAAGACGATTCCCCGATGGGCGATTTCAAGGAGCGCTACGAACAGAGCAAGAAGAACCTGACCGAAGAAAAGGAAACATTCGTTGTTCCAAATGCAGAAATTCTCGTTGTCGATGACAACATGATGAACCTGCGCGTTGCAGAAAACTTGCTAAAGCGCAGCCAGGCGCGCGTAACGACTTGCAACAGCGGCATGGCCTGCCTGGAACTCATGAAGAAGAAAAAGTTCCATTTGATATTCCTTGACCACATGATGCCAGGCATGGACGGCATCGAGACATTGAAGCTTTCCAAGGAACTGCAGCCGAACATGAGCCAGGACGCCCCGATTATCGCCCTTACGGCAAATGCCATTAGCGGCGCAAAGGAAATGTACCTCAAGGAAGGCTTTAGCGGCTATCTCGACAAGCCAATCAACGGCGACAAGCTCGACAAGCTGATGATTGATTTTTTGCCAAAGTCTCTCGTCGAAAAATCGAACAACACGCAGAACATCGACAAGAACCTTGGCCTTAGCTACTGCATGAACGACGAATCGTTCTTGAACGAAATGCTCGAAGTATTTGCTTCCGAAAGCGAAGAAAACATGAAAAAGCTAAGCGATGCCTTCAATGCCAAAGACTGGAAAACATACACCATTACCGCTCATGCGGTAAAAAGCACATCGCTTACCATCGGTGCAAAAGTTCTTTCTGAAATGGCAAAGGAACATGAATTCGCTGGCAAAGAAAACCGTGAAGAGTTCATTGTAAAATCCTTTGAAAACTTCATGGCTGCATACGAAGCTGTTAGCAGCGAAGCTCTCAAAATGGCAAAGGGCTAAAATATGAAGTTTAGAGCAAAGCAACTCTATGCGATCGTTTTAGCCGTGCTGGCGATAATTCATGTTCTGGTAATATGTTTTAACCCGGAAGGCGTGCGAGCAAGCGTATTTTCGGTTCTTCCGATATTTACGACCATTCTGCTTGCAGTCATAAGCAGGGAAGTATTTTCTTCGCTTTTCCTCGGGGCCGTTTCTAGCGCATTCCTGATGTCGGCATCTTCCAAAGGCATTGACATTATCGCAGATGCCTTCGTCACGATTGTCGGTGGCGACGAACGCGGCGTGGGCTTGCTGAACGTGCTTTCTGACCCATGGAACGTGGGCATCGTCATCTTCTTCATGCTCATAAGCATTATCGCAGACTTCATGAACAAAAGCGGCGGCTGCCATGCGCTCGCCGAATTCACGAAACGCCATGTAAAGTCCAGAATGGGAACGCAGCTTGTCACCGTCGTTTTTGGCTGCATCATGTTTGTGGACGACTACTTTAACTGCCTGACGGTCGGCAACGTAATGCGCCCGCTTACGGACACCCATAAAATCAGCCGTGCAAAGCTTGCCTACATCGTCGACTCCACGGCATCGCCGATCTGCATGCTGATTCCGCTTTCCAGCTGGGTAGCCGCCGTTTCTGGCTATGTAAGCACATCGGAAATCAACGGCATAGACCTCTTCTTCAAGCAGATTCCATACAATTACTATTGCCTGCTTACCATCGTCATGCTTCTCGTTTTGCCAATCATGAACCTTGATTTTGGCCCGATGCAACAGCATGAATACAACGCCCAGGTAAACAACGACATTTTCACTGTTCCCAATTCATACATCGAAGCAGAACGCCAGGAAGTCACGAACAAGAACGGCATCGTGCTTGACCTTTTGATTCCGCTCATTCTTTTGATTATCTTCAGCCTTCTCGGCATTCTCTACACCGGTGGCATTTTCAAAGAGAGCTCATTCCTCGAAGCCTTCGCTGCAGCTGATGCAGCACGCGGCCTTGCCTTCGGAGCCTGTGCAGCATTGCTGATTTCCATTCTCTACTACACCGTATTCCGCAAGATGCGCGCCAAAAAGGCCATGGATATAATCCCTGAGGGAATCAAGTACATGGCAACGCCGGTCACCATCCTCATTTTGGCATGGCTCCTCGGAAACATCACAAGAACCGGCCTCGGCACCGCAGAATTCTTCAGTTCATTCATACAGAGCATCCACTTTGACTTTATGCCAAAGTTCCTGCCGGCAATCATTTTCTTGATGTGCGCTTTCATCGGTTTTGCTACCGGCACGAGCTGGGGCACCATCAGCATCATGGCTCCGATTACTGTGCAGTTGTTCGACTACGCATCCAATCCGGAACTCTGCGTGCTCGGCATTACCGCAGTCTGCGCAGGTGCAGTTTCTGGCGACCATACCTCCCCTATTTCTGACACTAGCATCATGGCTTCCACAGGTGCCCATTGCGACCTCATGACGCACATCACAACGCAGCTGCCCTACGCAGCCACCGTCATTGGAGTTTCCTTCATGGGCTTTTTGCTTGCAGGCTTTGTGCAGAGCCCGTTCATAAGCTTGTTCATGACGGTAACGCTGCTGATTGCGGTGCTCAGCGTCATCAAGGCACTTTCTTCCCTAAAGTACCCTGGCCGCTTTGAAGAAATGGCACAGGCCGACCATTAAGAACAAACGCAAAAAGTTAACACAAAAAGGACCCGCCAAAGCGGGGCCTTTTTAAAACTCAAGAGAAGCGAATTACTTCTTCTTTGCAGCCTTCTTAGCCGGAGCCTTCTTAGCCGGAGCAGCTTTCTTTGCAGCAGCCTTAGGAGCAGCCTTTGCAGCCTTAGCAGGAGCAGCCTTCTTTGCAGCCTTCTTTTCGTTTACGGCAGCCTTGAGCGGAGCACTTGCCTTGAAGGAAATTGCCTTGGAAGCAGCAATCTTGATCTTCTTGGTCGGATCCTGCGGATTGATGCCTGTACGAGCCGGGCGATCCTTGACATTGAAGTTGCCGAAACCGATGATCTGAACGCCACCAGCCTTGATGCCAGCAGTAAGAGCGTCGAGAACAGCCTTGACAGCGCGTTCTGCGGCAGCCTTGGATTCAAATTTTGCTTCCTGGTTAGCAAGTACTGCTTCTACCAATTCTTGTTTGTTCATTGTGAACTCCTTGTGTGTTAATATGATATATTATTATACTTTTTTTTTCTGCCTTCGGCATAAATTTGTTCAATTTTTTTCAATTATTTTCAAAAAAAGTGTCTATTTATGCCTTTTCCCGGCCTTTTTGCTCTTCAATCGCCCTCATTTCTTCGTCTTTAACGGCAAACTTGCGCAAAAACACTAGGCAAAGGCATGTAAACGGGATAGCAACTATCAATCCCAAGAAACCCAGGAGCTTGCCCCAAATGGAGAGCGAAAGCAAAATGCCGACAGGCGGCAAGTTCATGCTCTTACCCACGATATTTGGCACAAGAACAAAGTCCTGGAGCATCTGGATAACCACATAAATGCCCGTAAGGATCAAGGCCACTTCCCAGAACGGCATGCCGGAATCAAGGGAATACACGATGCCAAGAAGAAGCGCCACCGGAATGCTGAGCAGCTGCAGGTACGGCACCATGTTCAAAACGCCAATCAGCATGCCAAACAGAATGCCCATCGGAAGCCCGAACACGGTAAAGGACAAGGCAAACAGCACGCCGACAATAAAAGCCACCAACGCCTGGGAACGAAAATATGTCCCCATGAAACGGTCCATTTCTATTGCGATGGCCGTAACATAGCGCTTATAATGCTTAGGAACCAGATTCATGGCTCCCTTCTGCAATTTAGGCATATCGAGCATCATGAACGCAAAATAGACGATAATGAGCATAAGGCCAAAAATCCAGAGCAGAACCGTAGCCGTTCCCGAAAGAACGCCGATGGAACCGGAAAGCAATTTTTCGGCAACCGTCTGCACGCCATTCCAAAAATCAAGAGTCTGGATCATGCTGCCAAGCTTATTCCACGAAATCAGATGCTGCATGCTGTCCCAGATGTCTTCCGGCACAAACCGCATGACTTTCTGGCCCCATTCCGCCTCATTAAAGAATTTGACGATCCAAGTTCCAAGCAAATGCACTTCTCGCATAAGGCGAGGCACGAACAGAAAGAACGCTCCGACAACAATGCCTATGACACCGAGCAGGACAGTGATGACCGCTAAAAAACGGTAGCGCATCTTTTTCTGCAAAAAGTTGACGAGCGGGTTCACGATGTAGGCGACAATGAATGCCGCAAAAAATGGAGCAAGCACTCCGCTCAGATAGTTCAAGATAAGAATCAAGAGGGTAATTGCGCCACTAATCAAGATGAGGCGCATGATCTTGTCTATAGTCCAACGGTTTGTCATTTTGCCCTCCCGAATCTTTTAGAAATCCATAGCAGCGTTCCTACAAAAGCAAGCAACAGAACGGCTGCGGCAATCAGCAACAGCTGCTGCAACGCACGGTTTTCGCCAAACAGTTCCAAATCGTAAAATTCAAGTTCATCGGGAATGCCGAGCATGGCCCCGTGAGCAGTCAATACTTCCAGGCGCACCCCACGTTCCAAGTAACGGAACTCGTCGGGGGAATCAAAGCCCATTTGCGAGAACCAGCGTTCGGGCACCTTGAAATCTGCCAAGGCCACGCGCACTTCCTTAAAGCTTCTGTCAACTTCCACGATCTTTTCAACCGGGCGTGCAGAGTTCCTGATTTCTGGCCTGGTGAGCGCCGGGTCAGAAACGGCAAGGCGAAGCGTTGCGCGCGGCATTCTGCCAGTGCGCAGCTTTACGCGCAAGGAATCGTATGCAGAAAAGTCAAAGAACTCGCCGCGCAAATAATCTTCCTTGCCCTGCATGGCAAAGGCGAGGCCTGCATGCGGCGAAGCACTGCCGAGGCGCAACTTGAACTGGACCGAGTAAATGGAATCCTGCGTAAATTCCACTTCGGAACTGCCTCCGTCTTCGGCATCGGTAACACGGAAATGTTCAAAGTCATCTACAAGAACGGAATGCCTTGAAAAAAGCGCAAACGCAACGCTCAACGCAATCATGCAGATTGCAAATACGCCTGACGCAGCAACGATCAAGGGTGCCTTATTTTTTATGGTCACCATCTACCCCCTTGTGTCGAACGCCAACAAACACGATACCCACTCCAAGGAAGAAGAATATCATGAGTCCAAGCGCAATGCTACTTACGCCCTTGCCTTCAATAGAATTGATTTTGATGGAGAACGGCTTGCCGCGCTTCATGTTCCAGCCCGCTGTAATTTCAAGGCGGGCTACGCCTTCCAAATGTTTCAGTTCCAGACTCTTGTCAACCTTCTGGTCGTCGAACCAATATTCCGGCACATACAGTTCTTCCATCGGAATGGCGACGCGCTGTGCGCCTTCTGCAACCTTGACTTCCTTGATGAGCGGTCTGAAAGAGAACTTGTTTTCGATCTTTGTAACATCCGGGTCGTATGTCCAGATCTTGAGCAAAAATTCATCTGTGCCAGAAACATCGATGTTGAAAATCACGGAATCGACAAGAAGCCAGTTGTGGTACTGCCCAGTGGAATCGGGCGTAAAGTTCCAGAGCATGCCACACCAGGCAGGGCCCTCGCCCTCGTGAAGCGTACAAGAAAACTGCAACGACGAATCTACGCGAACCGCTTTTGCGCTCGACATTCCCCCGTCGGCGCGGTCATCGTAGACTTCAAGCGTAGCTTCTTTATTTTGAGGGTAGATGTATTCAGAAAAGTGGCGTTCCGGCACAAGCCAGTACACCAAAATAGCGAGAACGCTCAATGCAAAAAGTATTGAGGAAAGACGCTTCATTTTTCTGGTTCCAAAATCTTCTTGAAATGCAAATCGTATTGAATGGCTTCGATCGGATCTTCATCGAGTTCTTCGTTGCCGGTCAATTTGGAAACGAGCTTGTCGAGAGCGCGAATGAATGCAAAATGGTGCTTGCCTTCTTTCTTGATGTCAGCATTCACCAGGGAACGCTTCAAGATTTCCTTGGTCATGGAGCTTGTCAAGTGGAACATGCCGCAGCAGGTTGTAATTTTGCCAGGCATTCCGTAATCCGGGAGCTTGCCTTCTACGAGAGGTTCTCCGTGGTCAATGCAGCAGACGCTGCCCACATCCGTTTCTGGCAGGTTCTTTGCTTCGAGCGCAGCGAGCCACTTTTTGCGCGTAAGCGTAAAGATGTCGTTGCGAAAACTCATGGTGCGGTCAGTCGGGAAAAACGTAGCATAGCAGCTTGTGCAAATGCGCAAATCAATGCGGTGCGCAGTGATTTCGGCTGTTGTTCCGTGGCAAAATGGGCAAATATTGTTCATTGCCACTAATGTAGCAAAAAAGAGGACAGAGGATAGGAAATAGGAGCCAGTGACAGGAGTCAGGAATAAGAAGCAAGAGCCTGATGCAAGATGCAAGAAAGAAAACAGAAGACAGAGAACAGAAGACAGTAGGAAGACATAAGACGGAAGACGGAAGAAATTGTAGCTTACCGTGTCTTGGCGAGCGAAGCATGGCCATCCAGAGCAATGTTTTGGATCACTTCGCGTTGCTCGTGAAGACTGTTAAGACGCAAGAGCCAGATGCAAGATGCAAGAAAGAAAACAGAAGACAGAGAACAGAAGACAGTAGGAAGACATAAGACGGAAGACGGAAGAAATTGTAGCTTACCGTGTCTTGGCGAGCGAAGCGTGGCCATCCAGAGCAATGTTTTGGATCACTTCGCGTTGCTCGTAATGACAAGTTAAGAGAAGACAGAGGACAGAAGACAGAGAACAGAGTACAGAGTACAGAAGACTGTAGGAAGACATAAGACGGAAGACTGAAGAAATTGTAGCTTACCGTGTCTTGGCAAGCGGAGCATGGCCATCCAGGGCTATGTTCTGGATCACTTCGCGTTGCTCGTGATGACTGTTAAGA
>JAZLFR010000009.1:0-5104 GCA_045615885.1 Fibrobacteraceae bacterium | reverse complement strand
GTGTTGAAATTCTGCTGCACCTCGATGAC
This sequence comes from Fibrobacteraceae bacterium, assembly GCA_045615885.1. Lineage (GTDB taxonomy): Bacteria > Fibrobacterota > Fibrobacteria > Fibrobacterales > Fibrobacteraceae > UBA1765. Next base: position 5,075 of record JAZLFR010000009.1, on the reverse strand, counting down.
CACGGGTTCATTCGCCTGATTGTATCCGTAAATGTCAAAAATGTTGGTCTTGTTGTCCAGTACGCCAGGCTGTTCCTGAACGCCCAGGGTGAACTTCGTAATCGCCTTGTTCCCGGTCAGCCCGAGCATGGCGTTCAAAAACTTGATCGTTCGCTCCGGCTTGCCTTCGCTCGCCATCAGCATCTTAAAAATGCCATCGCTGAACGGATAGACATTCCTATAGATTTCACGGTACTTGGGGAGATTCTCAGGATGTTCCTTGAGATCGCGGGCCATGGCCCAAAACTGGCTTCTATTCATTTTTTCCTCCGGTCGCTACAGGCTAAAAAAGCGACGGTTTGATTAGTGTTCTTTTGTTCACTATTAAATTTATACAAAAGTTTTGGCGGTGTCAAGGCGGTGGCACGAAAAAATTTCACTTTGCAAACTATAGGCGACAGAGGGCGATGCTTTGGGCGTTGCCCTGGCGGGCCGGCCTTCTTGCGCTATAAAAAGACCGAACTGGATTTTTCCAGCTCGGTCTTTTTGTCGTTCAGCCTCGCGCTCCGTGCGACTGCACAAGGCAAGCGCCGCGCGAGTCCGACCCCATGCGGGCTGCGGGGCCTAACGCGAAAGTAGGGCGGAACTGCTCTTGACGCAAATGCGAGACTGCGCCTTTTTACAGTGATATCCTAATAGCGTTGATGCATTTACGGTAGTTCCATTATCCTCAAGCTTTTCGACTGCTTGCGCCTTTGCTTTTGCAAAGGCACTTTGGATATTTGCTTTTATACCGGTAGAAACTTCACCCAGTAGATCTGAAATATTAGTGAATGTATTTCCGACATTATCCTTAATATGATAACCAATAGTATTCGTTTGAGTTAAAACGGAAGAGTCTAAGCTATCATCCAAAGAAACATATAGGGCGCTAAGTTGATTATCTACAGCATTATTGTCAGATAAATCAATGGGAGCGTCAACGCTAAACAGTTCTCTACGTTCAAGATGCTCTATCTTGTAATTGTTAAGATTTTTCACGTTTCTCTTGTTTCTGGACATAATACTACCTATAGGAGAAATTTATACCTAGTTATCTTTTACACACCGTACTGAAAACCCAGCAAGTTTAGTATAGTTTCCATGATTTTCTGGATAAAATACTGTTCCTGAGTATGTTGTTGAACCTGATTTGGGATAGACACTCCCATTGTCAACTAATTCAGCAGGATAATACCATAATGTGATATCATTTAATTGTAAAAATTGTCCATTATCTCTACGCAGACCAGCCCCCACAAGGCTAAAACCGGTGTCATTGCTTCCTCCAAAGCCAAATGTAGAGCGAACTCCTTTTACACCATCTTGATTACCATTACTATTGACAACGATAAAGAAATCATCGTATGTAAGCAAGTGCCAGTCGTCAGGACATATTCCCTGATGATTCGGCTTGATTGAGTCGGCGCAACTCATATTATTGCACTCAAATGGTAATTTCATCATTTCGGCCCACTGGTAAAGCCCTCCATAATAATGGCAGTTCAATGTGTCATTGTCATAACAATAGCGTTCAATTTTAGAATCATCTTTTTGATCCTTGAATCCACGGACCATATCACCGACATTAAGGTTTTCCACCATTGCAAAAATTGAAGTATCTTTAGTAGAGATGCATTTGCCAGTTTCACTGTAATTTAGACATTTTTTTCCATCAAATTTCAAATATTTATAAGTCCGGCCATTCCTGTCATCTGTAAATTCTAAACACCCCCCATGAGCATTACAACTAAAGGGATGCCATTCCGCAGATGTTCCCCAAGGATTTTGCACGCTACTAGATGATTGATCCTCGCTAGAACTCGACTGTTTCACGGAAGAACTGCTGCTAGATTTGACACTTGATGAGGAGTTCACCGAGGAACTGGACTTAGCCGAGCTGCTGCTGGATTTCACCGAGGAACTACTAGATTCCCGATCGGGGTCGGAAATGACAGAAGAGGATGACGCCCCATCGGCTGGGGCACTGCCCTTGACGCTACTGCTAGATCCTTCGCTGTCGCTCACGACGCTTGAGGAGGAACCTGGAATGACGGAAGAGGAAGAGTCGTCGTTGATACTGGAGGATGATTCATCGTCCTCAACAGCAGAACTCTGTGCACTGTTTTCACCAGATGCGCTGGTGGAGCCCGAGTCATCACCGCAGGCGTTAAAGGCGAACAGCGCAAAAGCGACCGCCCCGATAAAAGTGATTTTCTTGAAAGTGTTCATATTAAAACTCTGTTAAATGTTTCTATGCAAATCTTGCGCTGTTGATGGATGCCGATTTTGCAGTCATCACGAGCAAATCAAAGACTCGATCTTATAAAGATTATTTTTTAGTTGCTTGTTTTTCTTGTTCATATTGGATCTCGGTAGACTTTAAATTTTTTGCCTTATCTTAGTAATCAAAAACACAACGGACAGACATAAAATAATCCTTTTCACCAGATGACACTTCAAATTGAACAGTATTATCGACCACTGCGATTGCAATAAAATTTCCTCTCTTATTATTTGATTTATACTCTTTTGAAATCCAAAAATAAGCTAGATGGTTTTCGTATCCTTCATCTCCATTGGGAAGAATACTCAGTCCATATCCATTATGCCCATGTTTCTCAGGCCATACCGCATGCGAAAGTAGGGTGTAGCTAAATTCAATTCCATTAAAATACACAATGTGTTTCCACTCCATTTCGTTCATTACATGCCATCCCTCGGGACAAACGCCTCTCACCTTGCTGTCTTCGGGATATTCATTGTTAAAATTGGCGGTACACTTGGGGTTGTCTGCGACTCCTATACTGTCACAAACTTTTGGGAGTCCCATCGCTTCGCTCCAGGTGTAAAGGGCCCCAAAGTAGTTGTCGCAGTACCAAGGATCATCTTTGTAGCAGCGTTTTTCAACCTTGCTGTCGTCAAACTCAGTTGTAGTGCTGTCAATTCTCACATCGGCGTAATTCAAATTTTGAGCCATCACAGTAATGCTACCGACGCCATCATAGTCGTAATGTAATTTGACAGTCTTGTAAATCTTTGCGTCACGGGTATCTGTGAAGGTTCCATAAGTAGCTTCAGAACCGAATACACTGTCCATGTCTGGGTAAACCTTGGGCAGCTCTATCACTTTTGTAGAATCCCAAGTCCATTTTTCATCTCTACATGTATAATAAAAGACCTTTGTTGCGGTTGTTGTTGTTGAAGTATCCCCATCTTCACAAAGTTTGAAAATAAATTCGGAACTACTACTTCCGCCCTTTTTAGATGAAGAACTTGATTTTCCATCGGCTTTTACGCTAGAGGAACTGCTAGAACCTTCGCTGTCGCTCAGGATAACACTTGAAGAGGAACCCGGAATGACAGAAGAGGAAGAGTCGTCGTTGATACTGGAGGATGATTCGTCTAGATCCTCGATTCCCCGATCTGGGTCGGGGACAGGCTCGGTCGAGGATGACATGTGAGAGGAACCGTTTTCGCCAGGTGCGCTGGTGGAGCCCGAGTCATCGCCGCAGGCGTTAAAGGTGAACAGCGCAAAAGCGACTGCGCTGGTGAGTGTGATTTTTTTGAATGTGTTCATATTAAAACTCTGTTGCTAGGTTTTTGCCTTGTCAAACTTGCCGTAGCTACCCTGGATATTCAGAAAAAGCAGCAGTTCAAAGATTACCATCCATCATCATGCGAGGTTCGAGTTGTTCAATTTTGAAATTGCTCATTCCGCGATTGTATTTTTTCTTAGCCATAAGTCATCCTTTTTAACAGAACCGTTAGTCTACTTTTACGCACCGAACTGAAAATCCATGTGTTTTATACGCACTCTGTGTATGCCCTCCAAAGCCACTCGTCGTGAAGCTACTTTGGGAGCCTGTCAAAGCAGATGGTTTATCCAAAGATCCTTCTTCAGGATAGAACCAATATGTAGTTTCTTTCAAATTCCTAAACCCATAATTCCAATTATACCCAGCACCCATCAAAGAATATCCACTAAAATTCATGCCGCCAAAATTCGTAGCACGAATATCAGCAACATTGTTTTTATTTCCATTGGCATGAACTACGATATAGAGATCATCGTAAGTCAAAAGTCGCCAGCCATCCGGACAAATTCCCTGATGGTTTGTTTTGATTTGGTCAGCACAGCTCTTGGTATTGCATTCACTGGGCAGTTGCATCATTTCTGCCCATTGGTAAAGGCCGCCGTATTTTTGACAATTGGTTGTATCGTTGTCATAACAGTAGCGTTCAATCTTGGAGTCATCATTTTGGTCTTTATCTCCGCTAACCATTTCGCCAACATTCAAGTTTTCGGCCATAACAGTAACGGAAGCTGCTTTTCCGTCTTTATCTTTGCCATTAATCGTCAGATAATAGTAAGACCGTCCTTTGTATGTAAACTCCTTATACGCATCCGTGAGAACGCTATCTGAGAAAAACGCCTTCTTGTGATTATATGGTTTCCACTCGCTGCTGCTCGAAGCAACTGATGAAGAAGACCGTTTCACAGAAGAACTGCTGCTAGATTTGACACTTGATGACGAGTTCACCGACGAACTGGACTTAGCCGAACTGCTGCTGGATTTCACCGAGGAACTGCTAGATTCCCGATCGGGGTCGGAAATGACAGAAGAAGATGACGCCCCATCGGCTGTGTCGCTGCCCTTGACGCTACTGCTAGATCCTTCGCTGTCGCTCACGACGCTTGAGGAGGAACCCGGAGTGGCAGAAGAAGAATTGTCGTTGATACTGGAGGATGATTCATCGTCCTCAACAGCGGAACTCAGGGAACTGTTTTCGCCAGGTGCGCTGGTGGAGTTGGAGTCGTCGCCGCAGGCGTTAAAGGCGAACAGCGCAAAAGCGACCGCGCTGGTGAGAGTGATTTTTTTGAATGTGTTCATGTTAAAACTCTGTTAAATGTTTCTATGCAAATCTTGCGCTGTTGAAGGATGCCGATTTTGCAGTCATCACGAGCAAATTTTCCTTGCTGATTTTTTAGACATATCGACCTCGTTGGCTACAAATGGACGGTCTTATTTCTCTTGAAAAATTCTGTAATTAAT
>JAZLFR010000008.1:0-22281 GCA_045615885.1 Fibrobacteraceae bacterium | reverse complement strand
GTGAGCAAAGCGTATGCTTGCATAAACATTTTGCGAACGAGCTGCATCTATGACGAAGTCATGAAATTAGAGGTTAGAGAAAAGTCAACTTTACACACCCTATTTTCTAGTCTCTAGTTTCTAGCCTCTAAAGCACTGGAACTCAACATTCACTAACCCCTACACCCCGAACCCTATACCCTAAAACAATGGAATTTAACAATCTTCTTTCGTCTACCAGCGAAGCGGTCTTTCGTCTAATCACTATCCCCTAAATCCTAGATCCTAAAATTCTACACCCTAGCCCCTACACATTGGAAACCAACATTCCACTAACCCCTAGATCCTAAATCCTAACCACTAGATCCTAATTTCCTATATTGTGAGCATGCAAGCTATTAATGTTACCCTAGAAAATTTTGAATCTGCCATCAGCACGGCTTCTATGGACCGTCCGGTGGTTCTTACCTTTACCTCTTCCCGCTACCAGGAATGCGCTGCGCTCCTTGCAAGCCTCGAAGAACTTTCTGGCGAACTCAAGTTCACGCTCGGCGCAGTAAACCTCGACGACCCGCAAAACGGCCAGTTCATTCAATATTTCCGCATCCAGGGACTGCCATACACAAGCGTTATTTCGCAGGGTGAAAACATAGACATCATCCAGGGCGTAATGACAGAAGGCGCGCTCAGGGAGCGCCTTGCAAAGCACTTTGTTTCGGAAGAAGAAAAATTCAAGATGGCAATTGCCGATGCAATCGAAAACAAGGATTACGACTACGCAATCCCGATGCTCGACGAAGCGTTGCAAAAGAACCCGGAAGACAAGAACCTCAAATTTTTGCAGGCAAAAGTCTACATGGGCCTTGGCGACACCGAAAAGGCAAAGTCAATCCTTACGACATTCACTGCGGCAGACGACAAGTACAATGAAGTCCAGAGCTTGCTCAACCTGCTCGATTTCTATGTGGAAGCTGCTCAGAAAAACACTGTAGAAGGCTTGGCCGCCGACTACCGCAGCGCCTGCGAACTTGCCACCCAGGGCGACTACAAGGAAGCCCTCGACACCTTCCTCAAAATTGTAAAGAGCGACAAGACTTGGAACGACGAGGCCGCCCACAAGGCCATGATGACCCTCTTTGGCGTTCTTGGCCCCAAGCACGCGCTTACCTGGGAATACAGGGCAAAACTCAATACACTTTGGTTCATTTAGTAACACATGGCCCTAAAAAATTGTAAATTATAGCGCAAATCAATCTATCTATAAAAAAAGTCAATAGGTCTAACATGAAAAAGATCCTTTTCCAAGATACCTCCTTCCGTGACGGTTTCCAGTCGATTTTCGGCGCCCGTGTATTCACGAAGGACTTTATGCCGGCAGTTGAAGCTGCCTGCAAGGCTGGCATCACCCACTTTGAAGCAGGTGGTGGCGCTCGTTTCCAAGCCCTTTACCAGAACTGCGGCGAAGACGCATTCGACATGATGGATGAATTCCGTCGCACTGTCGGCCCGAAGGCTCGTCTCCAGACTCTCGCTCGCGGCATCAACGTTGTTGCCCTTGCTCCGCAGCCACGCGACATGATCAAGCTCCACGCTGACATGTTCAAGAAGCACGGCATGACCCGTATCCGTAACTTCGACGCTCTTAACGACGTGAACAACCTCATCTACTCCGGCAAGTGCATTGCCGAAGCAGGTCTTGAACACGAAGTCGTAGTCACCATGATGGAACTTCCTCCGGGATGCACTGGTGCTCACGATCCAGAATTCTACGAACGTATCTTGAGAAACATCCTCGACGCAGGCGTTCCGTTCGCATCTGTCTGCTTCAAGGACGCATCCGGTACAACTAACCCGCGCAAGGTTTTCGAAACCTTCAAGCGTGCACGTAAGCTCCTCGGCGATAACGTCGAACTCCGCATTCACTCTCACGACACTTGCGGTACTGGTATTGCTCAGTACGTTGCTGCTGTCGAAGGTGGCGCAGATGGCGTTGACCTCGCTCGCAAGCCGCTTTCTGGTGGTACAAGCCAGCCGGACCTTTTCTCCATGTTCCACGCTCTCAAGGGCACAGACTACAAGCTCGCTCTTGGTGAAGATGGCATCGTAGATGACCATATCACAGAACTCATGGAAGCTAACAACGTTGCTGTAGAATGCCTCAAGGACTACAACTTCCCGCCAGAAGCTCGTCAGATTTCTACAGACGTTATTTTCAGCCCAATGCCGGGCGGCGCTCTTACAGCTAACACCCTCATGATGCGCGAAACAAAGACCTTCCACCTTTACGACAAGGTTATCGAAAACATGAGCGAATGCGTACGCCGCGGCGGTTTCGCTTCCTCTGTTACACCGGTTTCCCAGTTCTACTTCCAGCAGGCTTTCGTTAACACCGTCAACAAGTCCAAGGGTCTCGACACCTGGGCAAAGATGACTGAAGGTTACGGCAAGATGCTCCTCGGTTACCAGGGCAAGACTCCTTGCGAACCGGATCCGGAACTCGTAAAGATTGCTTCCGAACAGCTTGGCCTCAAGCCATTCGCAGAAGCACATCCTGGCGTTCAGTGCGCAGAAGAAATTCTTGAACCGGGCATTCCGGCAGCCAAGAAGCTCCTCGAAGAAAACAACCTCCCTGTCAACGACGAAAACATCTTCATCGTCGGCTGCCTCCAGACAAAGGGCGGCAACAAGGGTATCGACTTCCTCCAGGGCAAGCGCGTCATTGGCGTTCCTAAGAAGAAGCCGGAAGACGAAGCAAAGAAGGCAGCAGCTCCAGCCGCAGCAAACACTGCTGGCATGTCTGTTACCGGCACAAACTGCTACCGCGTAGCAGTTGCTGGCCAGAGCTTCGACGTTCAGGTAAGCACCTTGAAGTAAGAGATTCCCTCTTATGCAACAAAGCCTCGTGGGTAATGCCACGGGGCTTTTTGCATGCAAAGAATACAGGAGTCAGTGACAGGAGTCAGTGACAGGAATCAGGAGTCAGGAGTCGGGAGTCAGGAAAGAGAAACTAGAACGCGCCCGAAATGAGCCAAACGAATTGAGCTTGCTCAAATTCACTTGGCGAATGAGTAGCTTCTATGCCGAAGGCATGAAACCTGAAACCAGAGGACAGAAAATAGGAGTCAGGAATCAGTAGGAAGACGGAAGGCTAAAGCGAGCAACCAACAACTAATGACTAACAATTCTTTAGAGACTAGGTTCTAGAAACTAGAGACTAGAAACGCACATTTACATTCCCTAACCTCTAGCCTCTAAATCCTAGATCCTTAAACTCATTCAGTCGACAGACATCAGCCTACAATTTAAGATGCAAGAGCCAGATACAAGATACAAGAAACTGTTGACTACAAAATCTCTGGATTGCCACGGACCTAAAGGTCCTCGCAATGACATTTTATTCCTAATTCTGCATTCTGAATTCTTAATTCTGAATTATCAAAGCCACTCAGCCGACAACATGAAAAACAACTTCTCTATACCCTAACCCCTGTACCCTAGACCCTAAAACATGAAAATCAGCATTCACCTCTCGTCTGTCATGGCTTCGCCATAGGATGTGGCTGCACTCGGTCATGCCCAAGCAAGCTTGGTCGCGACTCTCGTTTGCACACATCTCGTCTGTAGGCACGCAGTGCCGTTCTCTCGTCTATCCTAAAATCCTACAGCGTCACTTTCAGGTATGCCTTGTAGGCGTTTCCATCTACGCCCGAAACATATTCGTAGCGGCCCGCATATACTGTATCTAGGCGTTTTTGCAGGTTGGCAAGGCCTACGCCGTGATGGTCATCGCGCTTGGTTTCGCGCGGGAAATTTGAATTTTCGGAACGGTATGTCAACACGCCATCACACTCTTCAACGGAGAGCTTTACAAAGCTGCGGCCCTTTACATTCAGGCTATGCTTGAATACGTTTTCGACAAGCGGAAGCAAGAGCATCGGCACAACCTTCGCATTCGGATTTTTCAAGTTCACATTAAATTCAAAATCAAAGTTGCCACCAAAATGCAGCTTTTCAAGTTCCGCGTAATCCTTCAACACATCAACTTCCTTGGAAACGGGAATCGTTTGGGATTTCGTTTCATAAAGCATTGTTCGCAGAATCTGCGAAAGGCTAAGCATCAGTTTTTTTGCACGGACGGAATCAATATCCATCATGGCGATGATATTGTTCATCGTATTAAAAAGAAAGTGCTGGTTGATCTGCATTTTCAAGAACGAAAGTTCCGCCTGCAACCTTGCCTGCCTTTGAATATGGCGCCTATAGAAAAATTGAATCTGGGCACCAAAGGCAAACAAAGCCAAGTTCACAAAACACGAAAAACCGTTTAGTACAATAAATACAATCAAGCGAATCCAACCTGCAGCACTCCCGCGATCCATGGTCCAGCTATCAAAGAAGCTTTGCCCCTCTGGCGCAAGGGCAACATCAAGGCTAAACAAAGATATATCACGTAAAAAAATCAAGCAGGCGACAAGTATAAAATTCGAAAGGACAAATGGCCAAAGTTTTTTTGTAGTGAAAACCCTTGGAACAAGAACCCTTTGATTTACATAGAAGAGTCCAATGGACATGACTAGCGGCAAGTATATGGAAAAGACGTTGTAAAAGTTCTCTTCTGGAGTCGTGACATTTCGAGGTGCAATGAAAAGTGCAGGAAGCAGTAGCAAAAAGCCAATAGTAAGCACCGTGATGATATGCCTATTTATTGGGCGTTGCAAACGCGGATTTTCGGCAACATAGCGGTCAATTTTTTCTGCAATCTCGGCCTGTCGCTCAATACGAGCAATAAGCGGCATTTCCTTAAGGCTTTCGCCAATAGCATCTAGCTTCTGTGTTTCCATGTTACAAATGTAGTGGGATTTTGGCTGATTTTAAGGCCAAAGTGACATTTTCATGACAAAAAACGAAAAAATTCGGACAAAATGCCTATAAAACTTTTGCCAAGAGAAGCATCCTTAATGACACTCGGCGGGCAAGAAAGAGATAAATTAAGGGTATCAAAGAGGTTTTCAATGGCAAAAGAACGCAACGAACAGGATATTTTCTTTCAGTATCTGAAAGATATTTCTAAGTATCCGCTGCTCGACCCTGCCGAAGAAAAGGTTCTTTTGGAACTGGTGGCAAAGGGCAACAAGGCTGCGCTCGACAAGCTCGTGCGTTCCAACCTTCGCTTTGTCGTGAACATTGCAAACCTTTACAAGGGCCAGGGCCTTGACATCAACGAGCTCATCAATGAAGGCAACATGGGCCTCATCGAAGCAGCAAAGCGCTTTGACCCCAACCAGAAAATCAAGTTTATTAGCTACGCCGTTTGGTGGGTGCGCCAGAACATGACCCGCGCCATCTCTGAAAAGGCTCGACTTGTTCGCATCAGTGCAGAAAAGGAACTCGTGCTCCGCCAGTTCAAGCGCGCTGGCTCTGCAAAGCTTCGCCAGACAATCGGCGGCGAAATTTCCATTGACCCGGATTCCCTCGAAGGAGTAACTCGCTACAAGGGCAAGGAAATCGAAAAGATCCTCATGATGGGCGCCTCCTCCACTTCCCTGAACTCCCCGGTCGGCGAAGACGGCGACACCACCCTGCAGGACTGCCTGGCAGCAGACATTGAGGCAACGGATGCGCTCGCCTGCGAAAACAACAAGCAGCGCGTGGTAAAGACGATCTTTAGAAACGCCTTGAATGAACAGGAACAGCGCGTCGTTGAGCTTTATTACGGCTTCGACGAAGATTCCAGCCTGAATTTGAAAGAAATTGCGCCGGTCGTAGGACTCAGCAAGGAACGAGTCCGCCAGCTTAAGGAAACGGCGCTTGCAAAGCTTCGCTCCCAGGAAACGGAAAAGCTCCTGAACGAAGTGGCATAACTTTGACGATTTTGTTTTCTCTCTCCTTAACACACCAAAAACTCGGGTCCTTGACCCGAGTTTTTTCCTTTCTTGCGAGGCTGCGGTTGCGAACAAATTAAACAAACGGCGGGGTTTTAGGGGTGTCCCCTAGGGGAGGGGGTAGCGAGCTACGGAGTGCGAGCGAGGGGGAGGCTTCCCCCTTTGTAACCCCCGACATGTTTTTCGGAGTGTTTTGAAGGCGCTGCATTTACCTGCTTTCAGGGCCAATTTCCTTTGCCATCCGACTTCTGCGGACCCACTAATTTGTATCTTTTAAGTATGAATATTCATCAAGTTTTTAAAACATCTGCAGCTGCATTGTTTGCCTGCGGAATTGCATTTGCCGCTCCGGCCAAAAAAGACAAGGCCCCAGGGGATTTTTACGAAGAAATTTCTCGCTTCAACAAGATTCTTTCGGAAGTGAACCGCAAGTATGTTGAGGAAGTTGACCCGGCTGAAATTTCGGAAGCCGCAATCGAAGGCATCCGTAACGTGCTCGACCCGCACACAACCGTGTTCAGCCCGGAAGATGCTCAAAATCTGAAGATTTCCATGGAAGGCAAGTTCGGCGGCGTGGGCATTACAATCAGCCTTCGCGACAACGTGCTTACCGTGATTTCGCCGCTTGCAGGAACCCCGGCATTCAGGCTCGGCATTCGCGCAGGCGACAAGATCCGCAAAATCGAAGGCAAGGATACAAAGGGCTACACGCTTGACGAAGCTGTGGAAAAGCTCCGCGGCAAGGTGGGTACCGACGTGACGATCGCGATTGAACGCGAAGGCGTGCCGGAACTCATGGACTTTACCATTACCCGTGCAGAAATCATCGTTCACGCCGTTCCGTACTACGCAATGCTCACGGAAGATATCGGCTACATCAAGCTTGCCACCTTCAGCGACAAGACTACGAGCGATGTGGAAAACGCAATCAACGCCTTGAAGAAGCAGGGCCTCAAAAAGTTGATTCTTGACTTGCGCTACAACCCGGGCGGCCTTTTGAACCAGGCTACCGGCGTGAGCGAATTGTTCCTGAAGCGCGGCAACCTGCTCGTGAGCACCAAGGGCCGCACGCAGCAGACCGAAGCCTACGCCCAGCGCGATGGCATTCTCGGCCCGGAAGTTCCGCTCGTTCTTCTTGTGAACCAGGGTTCCGCCAGCGCTTCCGAAATTGTTTCTGGCGCTATCCAGGATTGGGACCGCGGCCTGATCATCGGCAAGACGACGTTCGGCAAGGGTTCCGTGCAGACCATCTTCCCGCTCGACAACCAGGGCCACACCTTGAAGCTTACGACAGCATTCTACTACTTGCCGTTTGGCCGCTGCATCAACAAGAAGGAAAACGGCGTTCACGGTTTGAAGCTCCGCGACGAGGAGGCTGAAGAAAGCGAAGAAGCCGCACAGGATACGCTCGCCAAGGCCGACACGGCAAAGGTCGACACGTTCCTCACAAGCGCCGGCCGCAAGATGGTTGGCGGTGGCGGCATTAGCCCGGACGTCGATGTGGAACTTTCTCCGCTCCCGTGGGTTGTGCAGGTGCAGGAACGCATGTCCATGTATTTCAAGTTTGCCGTCAAGAACCGCCCGGCCCTCGAAAAGAGCGGCGCCAAGATCGACTTGAACTGGGAAGTACCTGATTCCCTCTTTACGCAGTTCCGTGATTTCTGCATGAAGGATACGAACTTCACAAAGATCAAGTCCAACGCAATCGCAACGGTCGAAATTCTTGAAAATTCCATTCTTGCCGAACAGAAGTTTTTGACCGGCGATTCTTCAAAGGTGATTGCAGACTCCAGCCTTGCAAAGCAGATTACCGCATTGAAGTCTACGCTCGACTCTGCAAAGATGAAACAGTTCGACGACTACAAGACTTACATCAAGGACGGCATCAAGCGCGAACTTCTGCTTGCCATTGCGGGCGATTCCATTAGCACTACTTTCACCTTGAAGAACGACGAACAGGTGAAGACCGCTATCAAGTACCTTTCTGACGCAAAGCTCTATAAGGAAGCCATGTCTGCAAAGCCAGAAAAGAAGGCAGACAAGGCTAGCGACAAGAAACCTGCAGATAAGGCAAAGAAGAAGTAATGTTCCTTTTTAGACTCCTAGACAGAGCGGCGGAAAGCCTTGGACACTACGTGCGTCAGTTCGTGAACCACGTGTTCCGTTACATAGGCTTTGTTTGGGAATTGTTCAAGAACATTCCAGGTTCCATGAAGAACTTCCACACGACCGTGGAACAGATGCACACAATCGGCATTACGAGCATTCCGGTCGTGATCGCTGCTTCGCTTGCAACGGGCGCCATTATGGCATGGCAGCTTGCATACCAGTTTGCAGACCTCATTCCGATGGTGTTCGTCGGCATGGCGGTCGGCAACTCAGTGATGGTGGAACTTTGCCCGATCTTGACTGCGATGGTGCTTGCCGGCCGCGTGGGCGCCTCCATGTGTTCCGAACTTGGCACAATGGCTGTTACGGAGCAGCTCGACGCCTACACGGTGCTCGGCCTGAATCCATATAAGTTCCTGCTTACGCCGCGACTTTTGGCAGCCCTCATCATGCTCCCCGTGCTTACCATTCTCAGCATCTTCATAGGCATTCTCGGTGGCTACGCCACAGCCCACCTGTACAAGGACGTTTCGTTTGCTGTGTTCTTTTACGGCGTGCGCCTGTTCTATGAAGACTGGAACCTTGTGGTGGGCCTCATCAAGGCTACGCTCTACGGGTTCTTCATTGCTAGCTACGCCTGCTACTTTGGCTACTACACGCACAGTGGCGCAGAAGGCGTCGGCAAGAGCACAAAGGCTACAGTCGTTGCCGGCATGACAAGCATTTTGATTGGCGGCTTTGCCCTTTCAAAACTTTTGCTCGTATAAAGAATCAATGCAAAATTACGAGCCGAAAAAACGCACGAAAAACGATAGTGTGGCACCAAAGCCGACCGAGCTGAAAACGGTTCTTGAGCACTATCTTTCGACCATGCCGTTTGGGCAGATTGCACACTTGCAAAAGCTCAAGAACAGCCTTGCAGATATCGTTGGCCCCTACCTTGTGGAGCGCGTTTTTCTGGAAGATTTGAAGGGTGGAGTTTTGGTCGTAAAAGTGCCTTCGAGCGTGTGGAAACACGAGTTGTTTTCGCAAAAAAAAGCTATTATTGGGAAGTGTAATTTAGTACTCGAATCGCCTATTATCAAGGACATCCGATTCGTTTGATTTAGAGGATTTATGGCAGAAGAATACAGTGGCTCAAACATTACCGTTCTTGAGGGACTCGAAGCTGTTCGCGTTCGCCCGGCAATGTACATTGGCTCCACAGATATCAGAGGCCTCCACCACCTGGTGTGGGAAGTTGTCGACAACTCCGTTGACGAAGCTCTTGCCGGCTTTTGCACTCACATCGAAATTGAAGTGCTCCCGGGCAACGGCATTCGCGTAACCGACAACGGCCGCGGTATTCCGACAGACATTCACCCGAAGGAACACATCGGCACCATCGAAGTCGTCATGACGAAGCTTCATGCAGGCGGTAAGTTCGACAGCAATTCCTACAAGGTTTCTGCAGGCCTCCACGGCGTGGGTGTTAGCTGCGTCAATGCGCTCTCCGACAAGCTCGTCGTTCGCGTGCGCCGCAACGGCCGCGTCGTAGAACAGGAATTCTCTCGTGGCGCTCCGCAGGGTCCGCAAAAGGACGTTGGCGAATCTGACGGTTCCACAGGCACATCTGTTGAATTCTACCCAGATGCCACGATCTTCTCTGAAACGGTTTACGACTACGATACCCTCCGCACACGCTTCCGTGAACTCGCATTCCTCATGAGCGGCCTTCGCCTGACGCTCACGGATTCCCGCGACCCGGCAAACGTGCAGAGCGAAACATACTGCTACCCGGGCGGTGTTTCCCAGTTTGTGCGCTTCATCGATGAACACCGCACTCCGATGTTCGAAGAACCGATCCACTTGGTGCTCCCGGACGGTCAATACCCGCTCGAAGTAGCCATGTGGTACAACGACAGCTATACAGAAAACTTCTATAGCTTCGTGAACAACGTGAACACTTACGACGGCGGTACGCACGTTACGGGCTTCAAGACAGCCCTTACACGCGTTATTACAAAGTACGCTCCGGAGTACATGCCAAAGAACAAGAAGGTCACCATTACTTCTGATGACATTCGCGAAGGCCTTACCGCTGTCATTGCAATCAAGGTTTCTCAGCCGCAGTTCGAAGGCCAGACCAAGCGCAAGCTCGGCAACTCCGAAATCGCAAGCTACGTGAACTCCGCATTCGGTGCAAAGCTCGACGAATACTTCAACGAAAATCCAAAGCTCATTGCCCAGATCATCGACAAGGTCGCAGGAGCGGCAATCGCCCGTGAAGCGGCCCACCGCGCCCGTGACCTCGCCCGCCGCAAGAGCCCGCTCGAAGGCGGAGGCCTGCCGGGCAAGCTTGCCGACTGTTCTTCTCGCCACCCGGAAGAGTGCGAACTCTTCATTGTGGAAGGTGACTCTGCAGGTGGTTCTGCAAAGACTGGCCGCGACCGTAAATACCAGGCCATCCTTCCGCTTCGCGGTAAAATTTTGAACGTCGAAAAGGTTCGCATTGACCGCATGCTCGAATCCGAAACCATTCGCGATTTGGCAAACGCCATTGGCTGCGGCATTGGCCCGGAATTCAAGCTCGAAAAGCTCCGCTACCACAAGATCATCATCATGACCGATGCTGACGTGGACGGTTCCCATATCCAGACGCTCTTGCTCACATTCTTCTTCCGCCACATGCGCCCGCTCGTTGACGGTGGCCACGTGTTCCTTGCACAGCCGCCACTCTACAAGCTGAGCTACGGCAAGAAGCACGAAGAATACCTGTTCTCTGACGAAGAACGCAACCAGGCAATCGCAAAGCTCCCGGAAGGCACAAAATACGAAGTGCAGCGATACAAAGGTCTTGGCGAAATGAACGCAGAAGAACTTGCCGACACCACCATGAAGCAGGACAAGCGCGTCATGAAGCAGTGCCATGTGGAAGACGCAGTCCTTGCAGACCAGGTGTTCAGCATGCTCATGGGCGAAGAAGTCAAGCCACGCCGCAAGTTCATCGAAGACAATGCCTACAAGGTAATGGACAACCTCGACGTATAAAGTTTTATGAGTAACGACGTTTCTTCTGATTTTCGCAGCATTCTGGATTCCGCCAAGAACCTTGTAAACGCAGAACTTGAACTCACCGACAAGGTGATGTTGGAAGTTGCAAAAAAGGCTCCGGCAGGCATTTCAGAACGCCTGGAGCACCTGATGCAGCGCAAGGGGAAGCGCATCCGTTCTACTTTGCTTAGCCTCGTGGCCCTTTCCGGAGAACACCGCGACACCAACCGCATTGCACATGCCTGTGCAGGCATTGAACTCGTGCACCTTGCAAGCCTTGTCCACGACGACATTATCGACCGCACCGAAATGCGCCGCGGCGTAAAGACGGCCCACAAGGAATGGGGCAACCAGGTTGCAGTACTCATTGGCGACTACCTGCTTTCTGAAGCGATGCGCAGCGTGATGGACGACCCGTCAAGGGAAACCTTCCGTATCATTTCTTCTGCGGCAAACGATTTGATTGTCGGCGAGATCCAGGAACTTGACAACTGCGGAAAATACGACCTTTCCTACGACACGTACTTCAGCATAATCAAGGGCAAGACTGCAGCGCTTGCAGACGCCGCAGCAAAGCTTGGCGCACTCATCGCTGGTTTCGACGCTGCCGAAATTGAAAAGTGCGGCCAGATGGGCGCAGACTTTGGCATTGCCTTCCAGATCATAGACGACCTGCTCGATTACGGCTACGGAGCCAAGGACCTAGACAAGGCTAAGTTCACAGACATTGCGAACGGCCTCATGACGCTCCCCATGATTTTCTATTTCGAAAATTGCAGCGAGGCAGAAAAGCAGGAAATGCAGGGCTACATCGCAAAGGCCTCCGAAGCAGGCGTTGCAGAAAAAATCCACAGCATTCTGAATACATCCGGCGCATTCGACCGCACAAAGAAGACTGCGATCAAGTTCCTTGATTCTGCAGTCGACATTGCAAACAGCTTGCCAAACCCGGTAATTTCTGACCACCTGGGGTCAATGTTTGCCGCCATGGCAGGCAGGCACTACTAATCATCGCCTATGACGCAAAAAGAGGAAGGTTCAAGCCTTCCTCTTTTTCTTGTATTCAGTCTTCGCCGCCAGCCTTTCAAAACCAGCTAGAAAAAAACAGCTAGACTTAACACCGGTATTCAATCTCCTGTTCTCTGTCCTCTGTCTTCAACAGGACTAATACTTGCCGCGCTTCCAGATGAACAGGAAGACGCTCACGGAGAGTATGCAGAGCAAGATGATGAGCCAGAAGCCGAGCGCACCGGAGCTCAAGCCGAATGGAAGCTCCACATTCATGCCGAACAAGCTGGCGAAGAACGTCGGAAGAGAAATGGCAATCGTTACGACCGTCAAGTTCTTCATGAGCGTATTCACGTTGTTGCTGATTACGCTTGCACGCGCATCCATCATGGACGCAAGGATGTTTGCATAGATTTCAGCCTGCTGGCGGCTCTGCTGGTTTTCAATGATGATATCTTCAAGGAGCTCGCGTTCATTTTCATTGAAATTGAGAGAACGGCTGAGCTGCAATTTCTTTAGCAAAGTCTCATTTGAATTCAACGCACTCACGTAATAGATCAAGCCCTTGTTCAAACCAAGCATCGCAAGCAAGTACTTGTTCTCCATGGCCGTACGGATCTTGGTTTCGAGTTCATCGTTCAAGCGGTTGATGATCTTCAAATGCTCGTTAAAATGGAATACAGAGTAGTTGAGCAGGCGAAGCACAAAAGTATTCAAGCTATCAATTTTGCCGAACCTGCGCTCATCACTAAAGGGCATTTCATTTTCAGTCAAAAGCAGCACCCAATCCTTGAAAATGAATATTCCAAAGGATTCCACACGGAACTGGAAGTTGTCCGTTGCTGCGTAGTTTTTGGGCTTCTTGAACACGATGGTCGTGAAGTCGTCATCGTATTCCACACGGGAAAGTTCGTCCGAGTCAAATGCAGACGCAATGGTATGTTCAGTGATTTCGTATTCCTTGATCAACTGACTACGCTGTTCCTGGCTAAGGGAACCCATCACGACAATGTCGGCGGCTTCTTCACTGGGTGCCGTAACGATACGGCCGGAATCAATCCTGTAATATTTCAACATAGGTGCCTACCCTATATTTACGCTGCCATAGGCAGCTCGTTAATGTTTTCCCAGATATACTGAGGTGCAGCACAAAGTTAGAAATTTAAAGGCGTTAAGGCGAGGGAAAAGACTTACAAAATCGTTCAACCGAAGCCAAATAACCGTATTTTTAGAACATTTTACCTAAACTTGGCAGGCATTTTTCAAGATTTTTATTTTCCAAAATACAAAGGCCTGCTCACCCGCAGAATTTCGCTCAGCCAAGCGATTTGCCACAAAAAAACGCCCGGCGTTTAAGCCAAGGCGTTTTCGAGAAGAAACATTTGAAAAAACTTTTCTTTCGTCTCTCGTCTGTAGCTCGCAAAGCGAGCGTTCTTTAGTCTAATTACACACCGTTCTTGAAGCGCTTGCTCCACCAGATCACGAATGGTGAGCAGATGAACACGGAGGAGTAGGTACCGACGAAGATACCGATTACCATCACGAGACCGAAGTCGCGAATGGAGGAACCACCCATGAGAGCAAGCACAACGCAAACGAACAAGGTAGTCAAGCTAGTGATGAGCGTACGGCTCAAGCACTGGTTGATGGAGCTGTTCACGAGGGAACCGAAGTTTGCACGGCCCTGGAGCTTTGCGTTTTCACGAATACGGTCGAACACCACGATGGTATCGTTGACAGAGTAACCGATCATCGTGAGGAGGGATGCGATCAAGGCACCGTCGAAGTTGAGGCCAAGCACAGAGATGCAGCCGAGAACGATTACAGTGTCGTGAACGAGGCCGATGAGGGCGCCCATACCGAAACCGAGACCGAGCTTACCGAAACGGAACCAGACATACAAGCAGATTGCAAGCCAGGAGAGGATCACGGAAAGAATTGCGTTGAAGCGGAGTTCCTTACCGATTGTCGGACCGACTTCGTCGCTTGCAACGATTTCTGCACCGCCATTGGTGGAAGCGACAGCCTGTTCAACCTTGGACTTCATGGCAGCATCTTCGCTCTTCTTGATGCTTACCTGGTACATGTTGCCGGAAGTGCCGTAGGAACGGACCTTGGCGTTGGCGATGCCAGCCTTGGCCATTGCGTTGGAAAGGTCGTCAACATGGGACGCATCATCCTGGTACTTGATTGTGTAAACCTGGCCACCGAGGAAGTCGATGCTGAAGTCGAAACCGCGAACTGCGAAGGAGGCAGCACTGATAGCGATCAAAATCACAGAGACAATTGCAAACTTGCGAGCCTTCGGAACGATAGAGAGGTTTGCTTCGTTGATAGCCTTGATGCCGGAACCGATGCTGATGTAGTTTGCGTCGTTCTTTGCAAGCTTCATGTCGAAGATTGCGCGGGTAACAGTCAAGGAGCAGAAGAGGGAAGTTGCAATACCGATCATCAATGTGAGACCGAAACCCTTAACGGAACCAGTACCAATCTTGTAGAGAATGAGAGCTGTGAGGAATGTAGTCAAGTTGGAGTCGAAGATGGCGCTGAAAGCCTTTTCGTAACCCTTGGCGACAGCTGCGCGGGCCATGGAGCCGAGCTTGATTTCTTCACGGATACGTTCGTAAATAATGACGTTAGCATCGAGAGCCATGCCAAGCACGAGAATGAAACCTGCAATGCCCGGGAGGGTAAGAGTTGCATTGAACACGGAAAGCACTGCTGCGGTAACAAGGCAGTTGAGCACGATACCGATGCAAGCAAGAAGACCACCGAAGCGGTAGTATGCGATCATGAACAAGATGCAAAGAATAAGGCCAGCGATTGCAGCTGTGAAACCGGACTTGATGTTGTCTTCACCGAGGGTAGCACCGATGTTGCGAGCTTCGATGATGTTCATCGGAGCCTTGAGGGCGCCAGCGCGAAGAACGACTGCAAGGCGGTTTGCTTCGGCCATGTCTTCAAGACCGGTGATCTGGGCTTCGCCGTTCGGGATACGGTCACGAATAACCGGAGCAGAAATCACCTGGTTGTCGAGAACGATAGCCATGCGCTTGCCGACGTTTGCTGCGGTAACGGCAGAGAACTGCTTCGGGCCGATGCCATCGAACTTGAGGTTAACGGCAACTTCGCCAACATTCACGCCAGTGCCAACGCGGTACGGGCGAGCGTCAGAAATGTTTTCGCCATCCATTTCTGCACGGCGCTTGAGGAGGTAAACGCGCTTTGCCTTTACGCGGGCATCGCGGCCAACCTTTTCGAGACCGGAGCCGAGAGCGAATGCAACATCACGCGGAATAAGCTTCTGAACTGCTTCGAGTTCAAGGAGACGCTTGACCTGTTCAACGGATTCTTCAGCAATGAAGCCACCGTTGCCAAAAGAAAGGAATAGACCGGAGAGGGAGGTCGGGAGCTTTGCATCAACTTCTGCAGCGGCGACTTCGGTTGCCGGAGCGGTTTCAGCAGGAGCTGCGGCCGGGGCCTGGCCGAGAAGTTCAGCATCGCTTTCTGCAGTTGCTGCGGCAGCGACTGCGGAATCGGCAGGAGCAGCGCTGGAGTCAGCAGCAACTTCGGCAGCCGGTTCAGCTGCACCGGTAGACTGGCGGGAGAGGTAACCATCGATGAGGGTTACGACCTGCGTGAACTTTTCGTCTTCGGCGACAATCTTGAATTCAAGCTTAGCCGTAGAACCGACGAGTTCCTTTGCAGTGGAATCATCTACGCCGGCAAGTTCGACAACGATACGGCTGTCGCCCTGCGGAGAAATCTGCGGTTCGGAAAGACCGAACTGGTCAACACGGTTACGGACGATTTCGAGGGACTGTTCCTGAATGTCCTTTACCTTTTCTGCTTCGAGATCCTTGTCGTCGATTTCGAGAGTGATGCTTGTACCACCGGCAAGATCAAGGCCGAAATTAATGGACTTTGCAGCCATTTTCGGATTTTCCTTGAGGAACTGGGTCTTTTCATCGCCACTCTTGGAATGAACCTGGATAGACGGCCATACTGTATAGCCAGCGATAAGGATAACGGCGAGAATGATCAGTTCTCGCAAACCAAACATTTTTTTCTTCATTTTTTCTATTCCTTAAAAAGGCATAAAATTCGGGGTCAAAGATAGTAATTAGATGAGAGGCGAGAGACGAAAGACGAAAGACGAACGCCTTTTTCAAGTGTTTTTTATGTCAGAAGTAGTTTTTATAACTTTAGGAATATCAATAGGTTAATTATTTGAAGGGGAAAGCCTTCCCCTAGGGATTACACCCCTAAAACCCCAAATGGCCATTTTCACTGTCTACAGCACTTTTACGCCGTTTTTAGATACGCTAAAGCGCTTTGGCCCGTTAACGGCCCAAAAAACCTGCATTTCAAAAGAATCTGCACCCAAGGTGCGGCATATTTTAAAGCCATCGACAGTCGCGAAGGCCTTGAAACTCCCCCTACGGAGGGCGACTTCCGCATTGCGAAGGGCAATCAGCCTCTTATAGAACTCAAAATATTCCTGGTTTTCTGTTCCGAGAGGTTCATTCCAGGGGTAGCAGCGCCTATTATCGGGGTCTTTTCCGCCTTCCATGGCAATTTCTTCGCCATAATACGAGCAAACCGCCCCCGGCATAAAGAAAAGCATCGTAGAAATCAGCCTGGAATTTGCAAAACTGCCGCCCGGCTGGGTAATAAGGCGGGTCGTATCGTGACTAGAAACCAAATTGAACGGGATTCCGAAGTCATTTTCAGAGAAATTCTGTTCAAGAGCCTTGCAAAACGCATCTGTTTCATCAAAAGTGTGCGACTTTTCGAACATGAAATCGAGCAAAAGACGCCTGAGCGTGTAATTCATGACCCCATCGAACTGGTCGCCCTGCAACCAACGGGCCGGCGGATCCCAGATTTCGCCTACTATGTATGCTTCCGGGTTCAAAGCCTTGATGCGAACCCTGAATTCCTGCCAAAAGCTATCGTCGTCAATTTCATTCGGCACATCGAGGCGCCAGCCGTCTATGCCGCGACGAATCCAGTATTCGCCCACGCTGAACAGGAACTCGCGCACCTCCGGATTATCGGTGTTGAATTTCGGCAGTGCGGGCATGCCCCACCAGCATTTGTAATTCGGCTTTCCGCTGTAGGCCTTGAGCGGGAACGATTCCACATGGAACCAGTCCCTATACGGAGAATCGGAACCAAGCTCAAGCAGGCTGTTGAACTGAAAGAATCCGCGGGAGCAATGGTTGAACACGCCGTCGAGAATGATGCGGATGCCCCTTGCGTGCGCTTCGCGAACGAGCAGGTCGAA
This sequence comes from Fibrobacteraceae bacterium, assembly GCA_045615885.1. GTDB lineage: Bacteria > Fibrobacterota > Fibrobacteria > Fibrobacterales > Fibrobacteraceae > UBA1765. The sequence continues at coordinate 4,980 of JAZLFR010000008.1, read as the reverse complement.
ATCGGCATCTGTTCCGAGAACAGGGTCTATCTTGAAATAATCGAAGGTGTGGTAGCGATGATTGGAATTGCTCTGGAAAATCGGGCAAAAATAGAGCGCGTTGATGCCGAGGCCCTCGAGATAGTCGAGATGCTCGATGATGCCAGCCAGGTTGCCGCCGCACATGTTGCTGCGCGTAGGCTTGGCCCCCCAGGGGGCAAAATTCCCTTGCGCCCTGTAGCTTGGCGAACGCGCAAAACGGTCCGGGAATATCTGGTAAAAAACGGCATCGCGCACCCAGTCCGGTGCCGGATATTTTTGCTGCATTTTCTCGCTTGACATCTGCATAAAAGAAAGATAGCTAAAATTGATATTCGCCTATTCCATGTCTTTGTGAAAATTAAGTATATTGTATTTGAGGTTAAACGTGCAGATTTCTTTGACAAGCATATATGTAGCGAACGCCATCGGCATAGCGCTGATCGTCATTTTGCTGATGGGAAATCTCTGGCGGCTACGGGTTCACAGCGCAGAAAACAAAAGTCTGCTCGCCATGCTTGTTCTTACACTCGTAACATGCTTTATCGACCCGCTGGTGTTTACGGCCGACAGCAAGGAAGGCTCGCTTGCATGGGCGGTAATCTTCTTCGGAAATACGCTGCTGTTCCTGGCAAACATGTATATCGGTTTTTGCTGGGTTTACTTTTTGGGAAAGTATTTGAATGGCGGAATTTCAAAGGCGCATTTTCGCACAATGCTGGCCATACTTTTTGTGGGAACCGCTTTAGTCATAGCCAACTTCCCGTTCAGATTCATTTTCGATGTTAGCGCCGAAAACACATACAGTAGGCAAGCCGGCTACTGGATCTACATAATCATCACGCATTTCTTTATGCTCGACAGCCTCGTGCTTTACTGCAAAAGCAAAAGCAAGGGCGGCATTCTGAAATTTTTCCCAGTATGGGTTTACTTTTTCCCGATTCTGGCAGGGACCCTTGCGCAGACCCTGTTCTACGGAATTTCCACAATTTCTGCAGGCCTTGCAGTTTCCATGGCCGGCATTTTTTCGAGCCTGCAAAACGAAGTCATCTTTAGGGACCGCCTCACAAGCATCTACAACAGGGCCTATCTGGACCACCTGATGGAAAAATGCTCCCACCAGAAAAACGCCGCCGTAACAGGCATGATGCTCGACCTGAATTCATTTAAAAAAATCAACGACAACTTCGGGCATTCCGTTGGCGACGACGCATTGATTTCTGTAGCAAAAATTTTAAGGAACAGCGTAAATGACCTCGGAACGGTAATTCGCTATGCTGGCGACGAATTCATCATCTTGCTCAATACGCAAAACGACATTCTGATAAACAAATGCGTAGAAACCATCCAGAGCAACCTGAGCAAGTTCAACGCCACTTCCAAAAAGCCCTACAAGCTTTCCATTTCCATCGGAGCAAGCAAGCTCGATCTACAGAATCATTCCGTCGATGAATTCATCAACGCAATCGATGGCAACATGTACGAAAACAAAAAGGCGTTCTATGCATCGAACGCCATGGCAGACCGCCGTCAAAGATAGGCTCTACACCTTTTCGGTAGAAACCATATCGCGTTCACGCAGCATCTCGTTTACTTTGCGGCGGAACTCCTGATTATTGTAAAAGTCGAAGAGTATTTTTTCTTGTGCCGTAATGGACATTACCAATTTGATCAGGCATACCATATAGGCAAAAGCCAAGATGATGTCTGTCACTATAAGCAACCACGACGCAGAAGACGGCGCGGCAAGCGAAACGGCGGAAGAGACAAGTATAACGGCAAGCATCGCATTTAAAAACTTCATGTTCGCAGGAACAAAGTTCACATCGTTGGAAGTTAAATATTCTTCCTGCCTCTGAATCAAGTTCTTCAAGATAAAGTAAAGCAGTATTCCACCGACATACGGAATGCACATGCAGACGATTGCGCCCCACGGGGAGAATTTCGTTTTAGTCACCACCCGCAGATTTTCTGTCATCCTAAAAATCCACAGCATAAAGAACAAGCCTTCAAGGCCCGCAGAGAGGCCCATCAAAAGGGCGCTGCCAAAAAACGCAATGACAAAGAAAATGATGCCTGGCGAAATTGCCTGCAAGTCCTGGGCAATGGAATCAATGTTGCCGCCCACAAAAAAGGCTATAGCCAATGCCGCTGTAACGAGGACAGCCTTCATCCAGAACAGCGTACGCAAACCGCGCTTCGTGTTATCTTGCATAAAACTCCCTAATCCACTATGCACTTTTCAATATACAAAAAACCTCGGAACGCTCCGAGGTTTTTCGTGGTTTTCGCTACAGTTTCCAGATAGCCCTGTTTTTGCGTTCCTGGATCAAATTTCGGATTTCGAAATTGAGCGTCCAGGCGTTCGGCAGTTCCTCGACCTTGAGCGGAATGCGGTAGGACCAGTTGTGAGGCCCGACGGTTCCCGGCACGTTCACGCGTTCCGCTGCGGCAGGCACAGAATAGAACTGGTTGGAAAGTGCGAAGAAGTCCTGGATAGGCAAAATGCAGAGCAAGCTGTTTGCAGAGAGCAAGTTAGAGAGAATGCCGCGCACATTATCTGGAGAAAGCGTTTCTGGAACCATGCCGACTTGGTGGGCGTGGCCCCAGAACATGTTCCTGTCAAAGTCAGGTTCTTCCCACAGGCCACGCAGCGTAGAGGTGTCGTGGCAGCTGGAGGTGCAAACGGAAAGGCGCGGGTATTCGCTCATTTCGTAATACGGGGAATACGGGGAATTCCAGTTGCGGGTCCAGCGTTCTACGCGGAGCGCAAGGATGTTCAACTTGTTCAAGACATACGGCACGCACTGCGGAACGGCGCCAAGGTCTTCGGCGCAAACAAGCATATCCGTTTCGTTAGCAAGCACGTTCAAGAGCTTGAGGGCATTGTCGCGCCACAGGTCTTCCTGGGCGGCTTCGTTTTCCTTGAACAGGCGACGGAGAGTTTCCTGTTCGCCTTCTGGCAAGGTGCCGACAACAGCCTGGCTGTACCAGCTCCAGAACGGGTAGAAATCGTCGCCTGTAGAAGACGGAACAAATACGCGGTTCCAGTAAAGCTTGAGCAAGCCGTCCTTGAATTCCTGCGGTTCATCGAGGGAACAAATGAAGCGTTCGCTTGCGCATTCGTCCTTGAACACGTAGCGGTCCATTGTGCCATAGAGGGTCTTCAAATACTTCTGGATGGCAGCATCGGTAAAGTCGCCGAGGAAGCTCCTGAGCTGGTCGTAACCAAAGTTCGGGTTCTTCAAATATTCGAGAGTTTCGTTGCAAAAGCCTGCGGCATTCAGTGCGCCCCTGTTGAGCGGAACGCACGGGTCGAAGCGGCCGAGCATGCCGGTAACTTCCTGCTGCGGAATCTTCCAGATACGGAAGAAGCCGAGCACATGGTCGATGCGGTATGCGTTGTAGAACTTTGCTGCCTGGCGGAGCCTGCGACGCCACCATTCAAAGTTCGTCTGTTCAAGAACGTCCCAGCGGTATGTCGGGAAGCCCCAGTTCTGGCCGGCTGCGCTATACATGTCAGGAGGTGCGCCAGCACGGTCGGCAAGGGAGAAGTAGGCGCGGTCGAACCATACGTCTGCGCTATCTTCGTTGATAAGGATTGGAATGTCGCCCTTCAAGCGAACTTCGATCTTTGCAAGTTCCTGCACGGCGTGGGCGAACTGGGCTTCAGCTTCCCACTGCATCCAAGCCTGGAACAAAGTGTCCTTCTTGTTCTTCTTCCAGATCTTTTCAATATCTTCTTCTGTAGGATCCTGGAAGTTTTCCCAGTCCCTCCAGCTGCATTCGTTGTGCTGGACCTTCAACACGCAATAGGCAGCGTAGGGGCGCACCCATTCGTTTGCGTCGATCCACTTGGCAAGCTTTTTAGAAGCAGAAATTTCCTTGTAGCGAATGTCGAATATCTTGCGGAGCATTTCGCGTTTCCAGCAAGAAACTCCGTAGTAGTCCACGCGTTCAAGAGCTTCGAATTCCTTCTGCTTTTTAAGGATTTCGCCAGAGAATGTTTCGGAACCTTCAACAGCCTGCAAGTTGATAAACACCGGGTTGAGCGCAAAGGCGCTGCGAGCGCTATACGGGCTGGATTCATAGCCAGTATCGTTCACCGGCAAAATCTGGATCACGCTCATATCTACGCTGCGGGCCCACTTGCCAAGCGGAATCAAGTCGAGAAAGTCTCCGACGCCAATGCTATTCTCGCTGCGGAGGCTAAAGAGCGGGATAGCGACACCTGTCTGGAAATAAGAAAGATCACCGTATTTCATACGCGTAAATATTAGAAATAATTTGGCGTATAGATGCAAGACAGAAGACAGAGAACAGAGAACAGAGGACAGAAATTGTAATTACAACGGTTTAGTAAGAAGTAATTGTAGTTTACCATGTCGTGGCCGGCGGGGCGCGGCCATCCAGAAATAGGAATCAGTGACAGGAGTCAGGAATTGGTAGGTAGTAGGTAGTAAAAAAAGGGGCCGATTGGCCCCCCTGCTTTTACAAATTTACTTTACGGTGACTCGCTGTGCTTCACGACCAACGCGCACAATGTAATTCCCCGCTCGTGGAAGATCAATCAATTCAACTGATTTTTCTACGCGGCTCTTCACAATTACGCGGCCCTGCATATCAAAAACGATAAGCGGCAAACCTAACTGGGCTCCAGAAATTTCCATTTGCCTTACAGCTACCATGCGAGCCTTGAACAAAGGTGTTTTTGCAGCAACCACAGCATTCGGCACTACGCTTGAAGAACTTGCCGGTATTGCAGAACTGCTTGAAGTCGGTTGTGAACTACTGCTGGCTGGAATGGAGGAACTGCTGAGTTTTTCGTATTGAGCGGTTACATCAGTGTTCTTCACGATTTCATCAAACGATTTATCCCAACCGGTAAACTTGTAGCCGTCTCGTTCAGGTTCTGCAGGAGCGGTAGCGGCGGTGCCGTACTTCACATTCTGAGACTTGAGT
>JAZLFR010000007.1:0-10211 GCA_045615885.1 Fibrobacteraceae bacterium | reverse complement strand
ACGATACCTGTTTTTCGACTTATTGCGACAGATGTGTATCCAGCTTGATAGAGCTCCAAGGCTTTTGCCCATTCTTCTTTTGTGTGTTTTTTATACATGAAAACCCCGAAAGTTTTGTCCAACTTTCGGGGTTCACATCAGCGTGCGGACTTTTCTTTTTACAATTTTGTAATAAGAAAATACAAACGCGGCTTAGCGTATGCGTGACGCTTATTAAAAAATAAGCGCCCCTCTTGCGAGGGACGCCCATTGCTTGTGGAGAGTTCCTTAACAAAATCTAGAGGCTTTTGGAATTTTCATTTCTAACCGCTAGCCCCTAGATCCTAAACCCTAATTAAGTGTTGCTGAAGATTTGGAAGCCACCGTAGGATTCTTGGCCATGTTCAGAAAGGTCAAGACCGCGGAGTTCTTCTTGAGCACTTACACGGAGGCCCATAGTCTTCTTGATTGCAAGGAAGATAACCAATGCACCGATGAAGCACGGGATTGCGTATGCAACTACGCCGAGAGCCTGTGTAGCAAGGTTAAAGCGACCAGTGTAATCGAAGATACCTACTGCAAGTGTACCCCAGATACCGTTTACAAGGTGAACGGAGAGAGCACCAACCGGGTCGTCCAAGCGGAGCTTTTCAAAGAAGTACACGGCGAGTACTACGATCACGCCACCGATTGCACCGATAATCCATGCGCTAAGCGGGCTAACAGTATCTGCAGGAGCAGTGATAGCTACAAGGCCAGCCAAGCAACCGTTGAGAGCCATGGTGGCATCCGGCTTCTTTGCGATGAACCAGGAAGTAGCAGTAGCAGTGATAATACCAGCAACAGCAGCAAGGTTAGTTGTAACAAGAATCAAGGAAGTATCAAACGGATTGCCAGAGAGAGCGGAACCGCCGTTGAATCCCCACCAACCGAACCAAAGGATAAACACACCGATAGTTGCAAGCGGAACGTTGTGAGCAGGAATTGCATGAGCCTTGCCGTTAACATACTTGCCGATACGTGGTCCAAGAACGATTACGCCAGCGAGAGCGCCCCAACCACCAACGGAGTGAACGAGTTCAGAACCAGCAAGGTCATGGAAACCTTCTGCACCGAATGCGGCGAAGTCAGAAAGCCAGCCACCGCCCCAAACCCAGGAACCAACGATCGGGTAGACGAATGCCACGTAGATCAATGTGAACACCAGGAAGGAACTGAGCTTGATGCGTTCTGCAACTGCACCGGAGACGATCGTTGCGGCTGTGGCAGCAAACATTGCCTGGAAGAGCCAGTCTGTGAAGAGAGAGAAGTGACCGTTGTAAGCTGCTGTGAAGTTTGCAGGGTTCAACCAGTCGCCAATGCCGAAACCAGCAAAACCGAGCCAACCGTTAAATTCCCCCGGGTACATAAGGCCAAAGCCGAGAAGTGCGTACACGGAAATGCCGATTGCAGGCACTGCTACGTTCTTAAAGCAAATGTTAGAAGCGCTCTTTGCGCGGCAAAGACCGGATTCAACGCATGCAAAGCCAAGGCCCATGATGAACACGAGCATTGCAGAAATCATGATCCAAATGTTTTCGGTCATGAAGATTGCAGAAGCGACAGTCGGAGCTTCAGCAGCGGCTTCTGCTACAGGGGCAGCAGGAGCCACGACGGCTTCAACAACAGGAGCGACTGCTTCAGAAACAGCGGCAACAGTATCGGCAGCTACGGCAGCGGCGGTATCAACGATAGTAGCAATAGTATCCATTTTTTTACCTCCTTAACCAATAGCTTCCGAGCCAGTTTCGCCCGTACGAATGCGGATACATTGTTCAAGATTTGTCACAAAGATCTTGCCGTCACCAATGTTGCCTGTGCGGGCACCAGCGATAATGGCATCAATGCAAGGCTGAACGAATTCGTCATTCACGGCGATGCGGATGCAGATCTTTTTCAAAAGGTTCACTTCAGTTTCAACACCACGATAAACCTGTGTGTGTCCCTTTTGCTGGCCACAACCAAGTACGTTCGTCACAGACATCTTGAAGATTTCTCTTTCATAAAGCGACTGCTTTACGCTGTTGAGCTTTTCTGGTTGGATATAAGCTGTAATGAGCTTCATAATTATTTCTCCCAAGTTAGGACTTTTTCAGTCGCACTCATTAGAGCAATTTGCGTGCCAAAAAAGAGCAAAACATAGAATTTCGGCCAAAACAGCCGATTATTCCAATTTGGAAGGGAGTTCTCTAAATTTTGTATGATTTTCGAAAGTTTACAAATCTCCAAAAATGGCACAAAAATAGCCAGCGTTTACAAAAATGTAATTTGACTGAGTTTCTAAATTTGCACGCATGAAAGAACGGAATTTGCGCTTGCCAATACTCGTGCTCGGCCTAAATGGTGTGCCCGGCTATGCCCTGTTCCGCTATTTCAACAAGTTATACGGCGGAACAGATACTTTTACGGGCGACCGCGCCGACATTTACAGCAACGGGAACCAGGTTTACGGCATTCGCCCCGTAAAGCACCCTTGCGTTTTTGGCGACAATGTGTTCGCGATTGACGCCGAAGAAACGGAAAAACTGGGTGAACTGTTCAAAACCTACAATTTTGGCACGGTCATTGACGCAAGCGGCAACTGCGCGCTGCGCGCCTGCGAATGCGACACCGCCCTTTCCAAATTGCTGAACTACTCCCAGGGAGTCGATGCGGCCACTTTTGCAGCGCAATACGGCAGCACGTTCATCCGCATTTCCACAGACATGGTCTTTAGCGGCGATGAAAACAGGCACCCAGGCAGGCCCTACGTAGAAAGCGACCCAAAGGACCCGATCCACAATTACGGCAAGCACCAGAGCGAAGCCGAAGATGAAATCCAGCGAATCAAGCCCGATACAGTTTTTTTGCGTATCCCGCTCCCGATGGACTACGCCCCGGGCGGCTGCGCAGGCGCCATCGACTGGATCAGCTACCGTTTTCGCCCGGGCCGCCCAGCAACTTTATATATAGACGAATTCCGCAACCCGATTTACGGAATCGACATGTGCCGCGTCTGCGAATACATTCTAAAGCACGAATTTCCACCAGGAATCTACAACTGTGGCGGCCCCCGCAAAGTATCGCTCTACAATGTAGGCCAAATCGTAAATGCAGTTGGAGGATTCCCGCAAGAACTGCTTATCGGAACGCCACGGGCAGATGCCGGCCCATTGCCACCGCGCGTTGGCGACATTTCGACAAACTCCGAAAAAATTTACAAGCTGTTACCAGAAGGAATGATTCGCCCGTGGCCAGCTGACGACTCGCTCATGCCGAGTGACTTTAACTGGCACAAAACATTCGGCCGTGACGAGCAGGACAAGCAAAAAATTGGAAATGAAGACGCAATCTACAGGTTACTGGTTGTTGGCGAGTCTTTTTAGGCACTTTCCGCAATACCCACAACTAAGCTACCAGATTACATACATAAACTTTCATAATGCTTACAAAAAGCTTATCAAAAAAAAACAACTTACATTTGTTTTTCCCCTTTTTCTTTACTTATATTTAGGGTTTAGACTCCAAACACTTAACAAGGAATTACATCATGAAAAAAACTTGCCTTGGCAGCAACTCTTAGCCTTGCAGCATTCTTCTCTGCCTGCAGCGACGACTCTTCTTCCCCAAATTCTTCAAGCAGCGATCTTCCGACAAGCGTCAAGACATTCTTCGACCTTGCTGACATTGAATGCAACGCAGCACGCAAATGTGAAAAGATTCTTGTCGAAGATGACAATGATTACTACCAGTGCGATGGTGTTCAGCAGTGGAACATGATCATGGAAGCATTCCCTTCCAAAGTTTGCCCTGTAGATTCCGACAAGCCTGCCGATGGTGACAAGGAAAATTCCGAAGACAAGGAACAGCCATCAAACGGCAACCAGAACGAACAGGCCGGTGACAACACCACCGACACAGGCAATACCTCCAACACAGGCGACAACGACACTGACGGCGAACAAACCGGCGATACCCCAGTAAGTAGCGACAGCGATGGTCTCGTATCTTGCCTTTTAGAAGTTACCATGTCCATGAGCTTCGGCGGTGAAGCTATGGAATTCGCAACAAAATCCTGCACAGAAGTCGCAGAAGGCGATGACTACGTCAAAACTCTGAATGAAAATTGCATCGACATTCCAACTGTAGAAGCAGAGGGCTTTAGCACAACTCAAAAGGCATCAAAGGGTACTAGCTGCCCTACTAACTACAAAGTAAAGTGCACCGGCTCCGCAGGCAACACTGTTTACCTTTACGACGAAGATTCCACTGAAGAAGATTGCGAAGACGTCAAATAAACCAACCTTTTTAACGGCAAAAAATTTGCTATCTTACTTTTTAACATAAATCCAACTTAGCGAACGCACGTCAGTGTGCTTTTGCAGGAGATAAATTATGAAGTTGAAAGTTTTGGCATCCATGCTTCCAGCCGCAGCCTTTTTGATGGCTTGCGGTGAAACAGTAACCAACATCAACGATGAAGCCAAGGAAAAAGGCAACATCACTCTGCAGGTTGTAGACCCATTTACCAACAAGGGAGTCAGCGGAGTTAATGTTTATTCCATCGCCAACAAGAAAACAGCCGTAACCGACACGCTCGGCCTTTCTGTTTGGAACTCCAACGCAATCGGGACATACGCTTACGAAATTTCCAAGGACGGCTACGCAACACGCCTTATTACCGTAACACTCGCTGAACAGGGCCAAGGCAATGTAGCCCGCGTCGGCGATGAATTTGCAACCGTAGCACTCGTCAAGGCAGATGTCCAGGCTAAAGGTGTTGTTCTTTATACAGATGTAGACACCGGCAATCTCAAGCCGGCTATCGGCGCAAATGTCTACGCAAAGGTCAAGGACAATTCATTTGTTCCTGGCGAATTCGTGACCAAGACCGATGCAACCGGAGCCTATGCATTCACAAACCTCCCGGAAGGCGTCGAATGCGAAATCACCATTGGCCAGACTGCATTTAACGGCAAGCTTTACGAAGCTACCGTAGGACGTTCCATTTCTGGAGCCCGTTCCGGCAATGTCGTAAATCTCGATGCGATCCAGATGTCGATCGTTGCAGGCAAGATGCTTCTCATTTCCGACAATCTTGACGCAGTCGACTCTACAACATCCCTCACATTGACATTCTCCAGCCCGCTCAAGGCAGATTCCGTATCCACCAACTCTTGGCGCGTTACAAAGGGCGGTACAACAAGTCAGGTTCTTATCAAGGCAGCGCTCAATGCCGACGGCAAGACCTTGATTATCGCTCCGTTCTCCGGCAAGTGGGACAACGGTTCCTCCTACACCATTTCTGGTACAGCCTACTCCGCTGAAGGCGCAACAATGTCCATTGCAAAGACATTCACTCCGGGCAAGAAGGCTGCAACAGTTGCAGGCCATGTCACTAACCTCAAGGCTGTTGCTGCAGCAACTTTGAGCCCGGCAGTAACATTGTCTTGGGACGCTCCTGTCGGAACTCCGGTTTCTAGCTACAAAATCTTCTACAAGACCGACATCACTGCAGACTACAAGCTCTACAGCACAACGACCCTCTCCTCAACTACAATCAGCCTTTCCAGCTTCAACTCCACGGCAATTCTCTCCGGTCTCGACTACAAGGCTGTTGCATTCGTAGTTCTTCCGGTAAATTCTGCCGGTCAGTCTCCGAAGATGGAAACTGCTGTACCAGTAAACTATGTGGTTCCTGCTGCAGTTCCGGAATTGTAATTAGGCTATAAACACATAGCTTAAAAAGCAAATTCAATCCCGATAGGCGAATGCCCATCGGGATTTTTTTATTTTCTACCGCATGGTGATTCTATTCAACAAACCGTTTGGCGTTCTAAGCCAGTTCACGCCGGAGTCAGGGCACCCGGCCCTGGATACGTTCGGCTTTCCGCCAGGAGTTTATGCGGCCGGCCGTTTGGATCATGACAGCGAAGGAGCTTTGCTTTTAACGGACAACGGCAAGCTCATCAAGAAATTGTTGGACCCAAAATTCGAGCACCCGCGAACATATCTCGCGCAAGTTGACGGACAAATTACCGAAGAAGCCGTGCGAAAGCTCTGCAAAGGCGTAGACATCAAGGGATACCACACAAAGCCTTGTCGCGCTAGAATTGTGTCTGCTCCAGACTGGATCTGGGACAGAAACCCGCCGGTACGATTTCGTGCAAACATTCCCACCAGCTGGGTGGAGCTGACTTTAATCGAAGGCAAGAATCGCCAGGTCCGCCACATGACAGCGGCCGTGGGCTTCCCTACCCTGCGTCTGGTCCGCGTGAAAATCGGAAACATTCTCCTAGGCAATTTGCAGCCCGGCGAATGGCGGGTTGTGACCGAGAAGGTTATTTAAAGTTATATTTAATATGCTTTACGATAATCCTGGCGACTGAGGTTGCAAGTTACACGGCTGGGAACATTAACTTTTTTTGCAAAGCTGCTGGATAGCTGTCAGGAACACGACCTGATCAAGTGATGCAAACCGCACCATGCGCTCGCATCCAAGTAACGCCGAGGTAGGCCCTCGCCAGTAATTTTGCAAAATCATCCCAAATCTCTGTTTTCGATTCGATGGCGACGGCCATCCGAATTTCCACGCACTATGCAAAATGCATGGTGCAACGCCTATTGACATCCATTTTGGAGATATGTATATTATGCATATTGACAAATTCATTGAGTGGAATGCCGAGAAAGCAGAAATCCTTCGGGAATCTCGAGGCATTGACTTTAACGAATTAGCAAATAAAATCAAATCAGGAGATTATAAAGTCATCCCCGTAGACAATCAAATTGACCACGAGGGACAAAACATGTTTCTTGTAGAAATCGACAATTACATTCACTGCGTTCCTTTTGTTGAGGACGACAATAGCATTTTCTTAAAAACAGCATTTCGATCAAGAAAACATCAGAAGGAGAATTTATGAAAAAATATAAAGTTATAGACGAGCCTTTCGACGATGAAGAGCGAGCTTTAATGGAAGCCTTTGAAAGAGGTAATTTTAAAAGAGATTATGAAACAGAGGAAAGACTGAAGAAGACCAAGTTGATCGTCAGGGGGCCCGTTGCTCGCAACGTCACCATCCATATGCAGCAAGAAGACATCGATGGCATGAAGGCGAAAGCTGCAGAGGCCGGAATCCCCTACCAGACGCTGATAAACTCCATCATCCATCGCTATCTGAACGGTGGGATTATTTTAAAGAACGCAATCTAAAGACAAATTACTTTACACAAAAAAAACACCCCGCCGGCGCAGTTCGCGAACCGACGGAGTTATTTTTTTATGCTAGATCCTTCGCGACTTCGTCGCTCAGGATGACACCGCGCTTTCGCGCGTCGTCAATTACAACAGACCTTTAAAGAAGTCGTTGCCCTTGTCATCAACGAGGATGAATGCGGGGAAGTCCTTGATCGTGATCTTGCGGATTGCTTCCATGCCAAGTTCCGGGAATGCAACGATGTCATTGCTCAAAATGTTCTGTTCAGCAAGGATTGCTGCCGGACCACCGATGGAACCGAGGTAGAAGCCGCCGTACTTCTGGCAAGCGTCTGTAACATCCTGACTACGGTTACCCTTAGCAACCATGATCATGGAGTGACCCTTGCTCTGGAAGCGCATTACGTACGGGTCCATGCGGCCTGCAGTTGTCGGGCCGAAGGAACCTGTCGGCATGCCTTCTGGAGTCTTTGCCGGGCCGGCGTAGTAAATCGGGTGGTTAGAAACAACTTCCAAGACCTTCTTTTCGATATCGGAAAGTGCTTCGCCAGCTTCCTGCTTGTCAAGGATTTCTGCGATCTTTGCGTGAGCCATGTCGCGAGCAACGATCATTGTACCCTTGAGGTTCAAGCGTGTTGCAACAGGGTACTTTGTGAGTTCTGCGCAAACATCCTTCATCGGACGGTCAAGATCAATTTCTACTGCTGCAGCGATCTTTGCTTCGCCCTTCGGCAAGTACTGTTCCGGATTGTGTTCCATCTTTTCGAGCCAGAGACCGTTTTCGTCGATCTTAGCCTTGATGTTACGGTCTGCAGAGCAGCTAACGCCAATGGAAACCGGGCAGCTTGCAGCGTGACGCGGGCAACGGATTACGCGAACGTCATGAACGAGGTACTTACCGCCGAACTGTGCGCCGATGCCGGTCTTCTGGCAAATGTGAAGAACCTTTTCTTCCATTTCCACATCGCGGAACATACGGCCGCCTTCGGAACCTGTAGTCGGAAGGTCATCGTAGTAACCGCAGCTAGCGAGCTTAACGGTGTGGGTATTCATTTCTGCAGAAGTACCGCCAATGACGATTGCCAAGTGGTACGGAGGGCAAGCTGCAGTACCGAGAGTCTTCACCTTTTCGCTGATGAACTTTTCGAGGTTCTTCGGAGTAAGGAGAGCCTTGGTCATTGGCCAGTAGTAAGTCTTGTTTGCAGAGCCACCGCCCTTAGCTACAAAGAGGAACTTCATGTCTGCGCCTTCTTCTGCGTGGATATCGATCTGGGCAGGAAGGTTGCAGGCAGTGTTCTTTTCTTCGTACATGGTGAGCGGAGCGATCTGGCTGTAGCGAAGGTTCTTGGTTGTGTAGGCGTTGTAGATACCTTCAGAAATTGCTTCGAAGTCATCGCAGCCTGTCCAAACCTGCTGGCCCTTGTGGGCAACGCAGATTGCAGTACCGGTGTCCTGGCAGAACGGGAGAATGCCCTTTGCAGCAACGCAAGCGTTCTTCAAAAGGGTAAGTGCAACAAACTTATCGTTGTCGGAAGCTTCTGGATCCTGAAGGATCTTTGCGACCTTTGCAGTGTGTGCCGGGCGAAGGCGGAAGCTTACTTCTTCGAAAGCAGCCTGAGCGATCTTTGTGAGTGCGCTCTTTTCAACCTTCAAAATCTTCTTGCCTTCGAATTCAGCGACGGAAACGCCTTCCTTGCCGAGATTTACGTATTCTGTGGTATCGCCAGTATGCTGGACGGTTGCTTCGTACTTGAATGCCATTTGTAGCCTCTGTTTTAGACGAGAGACGAGAGTCGAGAGTATTCCCCGGCATCGCCACACGTCATGATTTAGTGTTACGGAGTGAAAAGTAAATAAAAAAAGGATAAATAACAATAAGAATAAGCAATTAAGAAGAAGAAATATATCTTTGAAGCTCTGGCAAAACCTCTTTTTTTGGGAAAAATCGGCAATTTGGTTAAATTTTTATAAACATAGATGTAAAAAAATCCATTTTTTCTAAAAACATAGTGCAATTTTTAGAAAGAAAAGGTATCTTTTCTCCGACAAGTCACGGATTTTTTCCGATGAAGTGAAACTTTAAAAGGGAATAATGAACTATGAAAAAGATCATTTTCGCAATGATGTTCGTTTCTATGGCAGCATTCGCTGCTGAAACTGCCGCTCCAGCCGCAGCACCTGCTGCCGCACCTGCACCTGCCGCTGCTCCGGCCCCTGAAGCTGCTCCTGCAGCCACACCGGCACCGGCCGCTGAAGCTGCTGCCCCGGCCGCAGAACAGGCCGCCGCTCCGGCTCCTGCTGCTGAACAGGCTCCTGCTGCAGCTCCTGCCGAACAGGCTGCCGCTCCGGTCGCTGAAGCCGCTCCTGCTGAAGCTGCCGCTCCTGCTGCCGAACAGGCCGCTGCTCCGGCTGACTCTGCAGCACAGGCTGCACCTGCTGAAGCCGCTGCAGCTCCTGCCGAAGCCGCCCCGGTTGCAGAAGCTGCTCCTGCTGATAGCGCTGCTGCTCCGGCTGCAGAAGGCGAAGTCCTCGAAGCAAAGGCTGAAGCTCCAGCAGACTCTGCTGTAGCTGACACCGCAAAGGTTGCAGAAGCTGCTCCTGCCGAACAGGCTGCTCCGGCTGAAGAAGCCGCTCCGGCACCGGCAGAAGAACCTGCAACAGCAAGCAAGACCGTTATGGAAAACCCGTGGGAATTCCTCATCGTGTCTGTGCTCTTCGTTGCAGCAACAATCGCAATCATCTTCACTGGCAAGGACTAATAAGTCACTCGCTTCTCAAAGCAAAAAAAACTCGGGTTCAAACCCGAGTTTTTTTTATTGCCAATTTTTAGTATAGGAGTCAGGAGTCAGTGACAGGAGTCAGGAATCAGTAGGAAGACGGAAGATGGAAGAATGAAATTATTAATTATTAATTGATAACTCCATTAATATGTCGCTCGGTCATGTCAGCTCGAGCAAGCTCGGCTGCCGCGACTCTCGCTTGTTATTAATTGAAC
>JAZLFR010000006.1:0-26510 GCA_045615885.1 Fibrobacteraceae bacterium | reverse complement strand
TAGGGGCTAGTGGTTAGACGAAAGACCGCTTCGCTGGTAGACGAGATGTGTGCAAACGAGTGTCGCGACCAAGCTTGCTTGGGCATGACCGAGTGCCGCCACATCCTATGGCGATGCCATGAAAGACGAAAGAGGATTGTTAAATTCCATTGTTTTAGGGAATAGGATCTAGTGGTTAGCGGAATGTTGATTTCCAGTGTTGTCGGCTGTAATTCCCAAAACCATAAAAAAAGAAGAGACCGGGGTTAACCGGTCTCTTCTTTTTTATTCAGCGATTGAATTACTGAGCGGCGTCAAAGCCAGCGCCAGCTGCCGGTTCTGGCGGCGGAGCAAGGCGAGCCTTCAAGACCTTCAACTGCTTCTTCAACTTAGCCTGTTCAGCCTTAGCTTCTTCGGCAATCTTCTTGAAGGTTGCAAGCTTTTCTTCCGGAGACATTGCTTCAGATGCGGCGATCTGTTCGATACGAGCCTTGGTCTTGAAGTATTCAGGATCCTGGAAGAGTGTAGACGGGTCGAACTTTTCAATCTTGATGGAAAGAGCTTCATTGCTTTCATCGAGAGATCTGAGGAGTTCGTAAAGCTTAGCAGTCCATTCGTTTTCAATACCGTAGTGAGCAGCAGCCTTGATACCGGTAGCGCATTGCGGAGCAGCCATTTCCTTAGCGGCATTGGACTTGTTCTGCAATTCTTCACGGTAGTTAGCCATTTCTTCTTCGGCAGCCATGACAGCGTCATCCTTAGCGTCGCCTTCAGCCATGTATTCAGCTACGATGGCGGCACTATCCGGAAGCGGAGCGTGGTCGAATGCGTCGGAAACTTCAACGAATACTGCGCAACCCTGGTAGTACATTTCGATGTAGCCAGCTTCAGCAGCAATCACATCATCGTTGTAGAAGCCCTGGTCACGAGCAAGGTCGATGTTCTTCTGGAAGATCGGACGAGCCTGTTCGTAGTAGCTCGGGAGCTGCTGAACAATGCCGATACGTTCAACGAACTTTTCGTCATCGGTCTTGCTGGAAAGTTCCTGTTCACGGATCTTAGCAGCCATGGTGACGAACAACATACCCATCTTGTTGGTAGCACTGAAGGTCCACTTTTCAGATGCATAGGTTGCAGACTTGGAGTAGTGACCCATAGCCTTCTGGAGGATATCGACCAACTGCTTGATTGTCTTAGCCTTATCCTTTTCCTTGCCCTTCAAGACAAGCGGATCCATCTTCATCTGTTCGAAATCACCAAGATAGAATGCTGCTTCTGCCGGAACAGCCGGGTCAGCGTTAGCAATCTGCAAACCATACTTGTCGTAGTCTGCAAGAGTCTTGGAGTAGAACTTGCCAGCGTTTTCGTAATCCTTCAATTCCATGTAGGCACGAGCAGTACCGATGTCAGCTGCGATGAGCTTTTCCTTATCATCAGGATAGTTCTTGATGAAGAAGAGGAATTCAGGAATTGCAAGTTCCCACTTCTTTGCGTTCACGTATGCAACAGGGATACTGTAAGCAGCATCGAGAGCGTAAGAAGACTTCGGATAATCCTTAACAAGCAACTTAGCGCAACGGATTGCTTCTTCAGGCATCTTGGCTTCATCATAGGTCAAGATAGCGCTATAAAGCATACCCGGAGTCTGTTCATGATCATGGTAGCGCTTGTAGGCAAGTTCGTAGGTCATAGCGGCCTGCTTCTTATCCGGAATGGAGTCGTAGGTCTTGGCAGCTGCAGAGATTGCATTGAATGCCATGGAATCCTTCGGGAAGTTTTCCGTGATGAAGAGGTAGGTTGTAGCAGCGATCTGCGGCTTGTTATCCTTCTTGTAGGCGCCAGCGGCACGAACGATAGCCTTGATGGTGAGCGGAGAACTTGCATAGTTTCTCGGCATCAACATGAATGCTTCGGCAGCCTTGGTGTAGAGCTTAGCCTGTTCGTAAGCAGCACCGGCTTCAAAGATTGCCTTGTCAGCAAAGTCAGCTTCCGGATACTTTTTCTGGAGAGCGAGGTAAGCAGCAGCACCCTGTTCAAACTGGCCAGCCTTCACAGACTTGTCAGCCTTCTGGAAGAGAACTGCAGCGATTGCCTTGTTGATTTCCTTTGCCATGGAGTCATTGTATGTCGGCTTCTTCTTGTCGCTGTACTGAGCATACAACCATTCGAATTCCTTCTGGGATTCGTCAAGCTGATCAGATTCGAGCAAGGACTGAGCGAGCATACGGCTGATAAGCAAAATGTACTGATGGTTCGGGAAGCGCTGCTTCAAGTCACGAAGAACTGTTACAGCGATAGAGAACTTCTTTGCGTTGTAATGAACGATAGCGGCGTTGTAAGCAAGTTCTGCAGCTTCCTTGTTGCCACCGAACTTCTTCATATAGGTATCAACCTGTGTGAAGTAGGCCTTTGTTTCTGGCAAGTCGTAAGCCTTGACAGGATCGTCGCCAGCCTTGTTCTTCTGAGCCTGTTCACGAGCCTGGTCCATCATCAAGACGGCGTTATAGCCAGCTTCTTCCTTCTTGAGCAAGCTACCGGCAGAGCCTTCCGGACGACGACCATACTTTGTTGTATCGGTATCAACGATCCAGTTGAACTGCTTGGCGGCATTTGCATACTGGGACATTTCCTGGTAAACGACAGCCAAGTTGATATGAACCTTATATTCATCCCAAGTTGGTTCGTTCTTGTAACGCTTCAAGAAATTTTCGTAACCTTCGATAGCCTTGCCGTAGCGCTTCTTGGCACCTTCGGTATCGCCAGTCTTAAAGAGCTTAGCAGCCTGAGCATGGTCATACTGCGGAATATCAAGCATAGCACCGCGAATAGCTGCTTCAGCGTTCTTCACAGATTCCGGATACTTCTGGTTCTTCTTGAACCAGGAAGAACCACGATCGTAACGCTTAACAACAACATAGCGATATTCCTGAGCTTCGTCGAACTTCTGCTGAAGAATCAAAATTTCGACAATAGCGATATCGGCAAGCGGAGCGTCAATGTAATCCGGGTTGATTTTCATCAAGTGACGGAAAGACTGCACAGCTTCTTCGTTACGGTCATGTTCCTTGTTCTTCATACCGATACGGTAGTAGACGGAGTCCTTGAACGCAACCTTCTTGTCTTTCAAGAAAGATTCAGCTTCCTTAACACCACCACCTTCAAGGTCAGAGAATGCAGCTGCCATGAAGTCCATAGCTTCTGTACGGAGGTCTTTAGGATACTTACCGGCATCGGCACCAACGATGTATTCGTAGTACTTGAATGCTGCAGTCTCATATTCAGCGATGTTATAGTAAGATTCTGCCAAGTGGTACATTGCAAGGGCAGCTTCCTTACCAGTAAGGGTATTGAAGCCGGTAACCTTGTTATAGGAACCAATAGCGTCGCGGAACTTACGGTTCATGAACTGGTATTCAGCAATACGCAGCCATGCCTTCGGCACAAGGCCGTTTTCCGGGAAGTTCTTTACGAGCTGCATACGGAGCTTGTAAGCTTCGTCATCCTTACCAGAAACTTCAAGAATTGCAGATGCCTGGTAGAGCACAGCCGGCGTCTGTGGAAGCTTCGGGTAACGATCAATATATTCAAGGAAGTAAGCAAGGGACTGTTCGTGTTCAACCTTCGGATAGTCGCCCAAAGATTTGCACTTTGCCGGTTCGTTATCGCGGTCGGCGCACCATGCCTGTTCTTCTTCAAACTTTTCAATCTTGCTCAACTGCTGCTTTTCTTCGAGCTGGAACTGATAATAGCCGAGCTGCTGCAAAGCACTAGCGCAACGGTTATCGGTCTTCTTTTCAGCCTTACAGCGATCAACCTGCTTCTTCCAAGCAGAGATAGCATCAGTCATTTCCTTTTCATTCAAACCGCCAGAACGGCAGGCCTTTTCGGCCTGTTCCTTGGCGAGCTTATAGGAGCTTGCGCAGCTCTTATAATCTGACGAGCCTTTTTTCATGGCCTTGCACTTGGCAAGGAGCTTCTTAGCGTCGTTAGTCTTGTCTGTACACGGATCTGCGGCGTTAGCCAAACCAATGAAGGAGGCTAGCGTTACAGCGATAAGAAAAGATTTCTTCATTATATGTTATCCTTTAGCCTCTATTAAAGATCATCACCGAGGTCGTCACCACCACCAAGATCACCATCATCGAGGTCATCAAGTTCTTCGAGCTGAGATGCAGCGCCACCGACGCCACCACCAGCACGCTTGGTCTTTACAGTAGCAAGAGTAAAGCCTGCGTCTTCAGAAACGCGCTTACGGTTAGATTCGAAGCGGTCACTCTGAACAGCACGCTGCAAGAATGCCTGGTATTCTTCGTTTTCTTCGTTAGCCTTGTCGAAAGACGGCTTCAAAGCGGAACGCTTCTGTTCCACACGCGGAGTCGGCAACTGGCGAGCAAGGTCAAGAGCCTGAGCCTGTACAGAGTCGAATTCGGCCTGACGAGCATCGTGAGCAGCCTTAGCACTGTCGCGAGCAGCACCGGAAACAACCGGCTGATCAGTCAATTCTGCAGCCTTGGACAAGGCAGCTTCAGCATTGTTGTAATCCTTCTTCATGAAGTAGCAGTAACCCTGAACGAGGTATGCTTCAGAAACAAGGAAGGATTCAGGCATGTTGGCTACAATCCACTTAGCATGCTTCAAAGCTTCGTCCGGCTTGTTAACCTTGAGGAAGGACCAAGCAATGCCGAGAGTAGCTTCGTCAAATACCGGGGAAGTTGTCGGAACCTGGGCATAGAGGCCAGCAGCTGCAGCGATATCCGGATTTTCACCAGAGAAGTAGATGTGGCCGAGCTTAACCTTGGCAGCATCCTGCAAGTCACGTTCAGACTGGTTGGAAGTTACCTGTTCGGTAATGTCACGGAAGCAGTTTTCAGCTTCGTCCCACTTGCCCTGACGGCTATAGGCAATACCCATGGTATAGCGAGCATAGAAGTAGTTTGCGTTACCCGGGAGGATTGCTGCGAGAAGATCAACAGATTCCTGGTAGAGGCCCTGTTCGAACTTGATCTGGCCAGCGATATAGTCAGCATCAGCCTTCACGTCACTTTCACCGAAACGCTTTGCGATGTTCTGGTACTTGTCCATAGCATCCTTGTACTTACCTTCCTTATAGTCGATGTTCATCAACTGGAAATGATACTTAGGACGCTGGTCAGAGTTCGGATAGCGCTTGATGGCATCTTCATAGACAGCACGAGCTGCAGTATGCATACGCATGTTTTCGAAGGACTTTGCCTTGTAGAAAGCAGCCTGGTCAACCAAGTGGAATGCCGGGTACTTGGTCTGAACCTTACCGAATGCATAAGCGGCACCGATAAAGTCACGATTCAAGTAGAGACGCATTGCAGCACGGTAGTCGTTTTCAGGTTCGATCTTCAAGCGACGATAACGTTCTTCACCGATAGCTTCTTCACGAGTCTTGCCGAAACGTGTAGTAAGCTTGAGAGCCCAGATAAAGCCACGGTTCTTCTTTTCGATCAAATCGTCATGAGAAATTTCGAAATCAAGAGCAACATAGTTCAAGAACAAAAGGTCCTTGACGTTAACTGTTGCGCCGATAACCGGGTAGCCTTCCTTTGTGAAGCGAAGACGAACGCCCAAGTGAGAAGAAAGGTAGTAGGTAGCAGTGAAGCTCATTTCGAGATTCATGCCTTCGCCACCTTCAGCATCTTCATGAAGGACGTCGATAAACGTGAATTCAGCCTTAACTTCAAGAGCGCGGTTCAAGCCACGGTAGAAGAGGGAGAAGTTCAAGTTGCTCGGAATTGTGTAAGTGTTTTCCGGAGTGCTGAAAACGCCCGGAGTAACGAAGGAGTAGCCGCTGCCTTCTTCTTCAGTACTGATTGCCGGAGAAATCAAGTTCTGGAAAGCAAGGCCAACGGTAAGTTCGCCAAAGCGGGAATTCATGAACGGATTCCAGCTAATACCGAAGTCAGCACCGATAGTCAACTGCTGATTGTAACCAAACTGGTCAATCTGGAGAACCGAGATATCGATACCGATAGCCAAGCACTGCATGAGGTTATAGGCATAACCGATCATGTAGGCGTTTTCGGTATAGGACTTGCCGCCATCGATGTCAGCACCGTTTTCGAAGAAAGAGAAACCGAGAGTGTGCTTGTAATCGAGCGGAAGTGTAAAGGATACGTATTCCTGGGAAGCTTCGCCACTAATGGTCTGGAAGAAGCCAATGCTAAGTTCCATTTCATCGGTAGTGGAGATGCTAGCCGGGTTCACATACATTGCTGTATTGCCGCCAAATTCAGCGAACCAGTCGTTCTGCTGGTATTTATGCGGGGAATATGTAGGAGATGCGTATGCAGCGCCTGCAATAGCAAGACCAAAAGCAGCGGATTTAATCAAATTCAAGCTTTTCATTTAATCATCTCCTTTACTTAATGTCCGTGCGGTTGAACTCGATACGGCGGTTCTTAGCGCGGCCTTCAGGAGTCTTGTTAGAGGCGATTGGCTGAGTATCACCGGCACCCTTAGTCTGGATACGGCTGCCGTCGATGCCCTTTTCTACAAGGAAGGTCTTCACAGCTTCTGCACGATCGGCAGAGAGCTTCTGGTTCTTGTCCTTGCGACCGACGTTGTCGGTATGGCCAACAATTTCAAATGCGGTTTCCGGGAAAGCTTCCATGATGTCGACAACCTTCATCAAGGAGATGTAGGAGTCCTGGGTAATGGTAGCCTTACCAGATTCAAAGTTCACGCCATCAAGAACGAACACCTTCTTCGGCGGTTCCGGGACTTCATCCGGGCAGCCATCTTCGTCCTTGTAGCTATTGAAGGTTTCAGCTTGTTCCGGGCAAAGGTCAACGCCCTTGCAAACATGTGCATAGGAATCAAGGAGGCCCTTAGCTTCAACCCATGGATCGCAAATACCGTCACGGTCATTATCCGGATCCGGGCAGCCGTCGTCGTCCTGTACGCCATCGAAGTCTTCTGCTTCTTCCGGGCACTGGTCAATACCGGAGCAGAGATCGATGTACTTGCCGGCTTGATCTTCTTCAGAGACCCATGCATCGCACAAGCCATCACCGTCAGTATCAGGATTACGTGTTTCTACAACTTCTTCAACCTTCTGTTCGCGGTCTGCGGTTGTAAGACCGATGTCGAGCTTGCCCTTACCACGCTTGAGAAGCGGAGATGTCGGGGAGTCGTAGAAGTTCGGGTCGAACATGGACGGGTTGTTGAACTTCGGGTCGAGGCTCACGTTTGTACGGTTCACCTTGATGAAGCGGTTGAACGGATAGTAGTTCTTGTAGATGTCGTTGTATTCAACCTTGGTCTGACCTGCAGCAGGGTCTGCATAGATACCATAGTAATGGTTTTCCATGAAGATGTTGTTGCGGGCATTAACGTTAGACGGGCCCTTGAGAGCGAGGCCAGAGTAACCATTGCGGAGAACAACGTTATGTTCAATGTAAGCGTCGAGAGACTTGGCACCCCATGCGAGAATGCCGGACCAGCGGTTGCCGTACACCACGTTATTGCGGAGGTACGGGAGTGAAATGAACGCTGCAATACCGGTTGCATGGTTGTCGATCACATAGCAATCATGAATATAAGGGGCTGCGTTTTCGCAGAGAATGCCTTCAATACCGTTACGTACGGTGAAATGGGACATTTCTGCTTCAGAAGTACCCATGACGGTCGGACCGTTGCGGCTACCGTCAATGATCGTTGTAAGCGGATCTTCGCCCTTGAGGACGACACCCATGATCAGGGTAATATTTTCATTATAAGTGCCACGAGCTACCTTAATGGTATCTCCAGCATCAGCATTGCCAAGAGCATCAGCAATCTTCGAATAGTCGCCAGGCACATTGATAATCTTCGCCATAGCGCTTCCGGAGATCAACGTCGCCCCGGCCAACAAGAAGACCAGTTTCTTAAGGGTCATACTGCTAGTTTTCTCCAATCATAGAACACATTTTTTGCCAATTTGCAGGGGTGCAAACTGAAATCCAACGTAGAATATACCTTCAATTTGGGCTTTAGTCAAATGAATTTCTTGAAATTCGCGTATTTTTCGCTTTCGCAAACAAAAATATACACGATTAAGGTGCTCATTTGCACCTTTCAAGACAATTACTTTTCTTCGCCCTCATCTCCCTTTTTAGTCTGGATATAGTTGCGGAAATCCTGGCATGTTTTCTTGATATCCTGTAGGTGCTTGCGAGCGCGAGTACCGGCGGACTTATTGCCACGTTCGAACTTTGAGAATTCGCGCCTAAAATTTTCAAGCGCAAGGTCGAGGTCAGCCATGAGATTCATATGGAACACTCCTAAAATAGTTTTTCGGCAAAAATAACTAAGATTTCGGGAAAAAGTTCTTTTTTTTTGCAAAAAAGCCATTTGCCAAAAAATTATTACATAGTTTCGGCCGCTATGCTAAATAATTTTTGCAAAGCACGCTGTCCATTGATGCTTATGTCGTAAGAAAAGTCGGTCACAAAGGTCGCAATGTGTGATTCCATCACGGAATCTTCGTCGATCTGGGCGTGCTCACGGATAAACGGAGTAATTACGCTTTGACGATTTTTTGCAAAATCAATGCTATCGCGAATGCACTGCTCCACAGCTAAAATGACCTCGTCAGCGAAAGAATTGCGAGCCAGAGTACACCCGAGCGGTACTGGAATGCCGGTTTTGCGCTCCCAATAGTCACCAAGGTCCTGGATGAGGCCAAGCCCATCGCGCTGCCAGGTAAAGCGATGTTCATGAATGACAACACCCTGGGCATATTTACCGGCCCGCAGGGAACGATAAACCTCGTCAAACAGGGCATATTCAATTTGGGGCATCTGCGGGAGTTCATGGCTTGCAAAAAAACGGAACAACAGGGCAGCCGTGGTATTTTTGCCAGGAAGTACTACCGGGCGATCCAGATTAAAAGCAGAACGACCGCTTTCGGAAGAAAGGAGCAAAGGTCCACAGGAATAGCCGATTGCACCACCGCAGGAAAGTACCTTATATTTGTCAAGGACTTGCGGCACTACCCCGCAACTGACTTTGGCAACATCGAGTTCGCCACGAAGAACCATTTCGTTCAGGGTCTGTACATCGGCAAATGTGACATTCCATTCAAATGGGGTTTTAATTAGCCCATTCACGAGAGCTTCATATATATATGTATCGTTTGGGCAAGGGGAAATACCAAGTTTCAGTTTCATAGTAGTTTAGGATCTAGGATTTAGGGGCTAGTGATTAGACGAAAGACCGCTTCGCTGGTAGACGAAAGACGAAAGAAGATTGTTAAATTCCATTGTTTTAGAGGATAGGGTTCAGGGGCTAGGGTGTAGAATTTTAGGATCTAGGATTTAGGATCTAGGGGTTAGACGAAAGACGAAAGACGAAAGAGGATTGTTATTTTCCAATGTGTCGGCTGTAGGCTGATCTCTGTCGACTGAGTTGGTTATTAGTTGTTGGTTATTAGTTACTAACTTCTGTCTTCCGTCTTTCTACTTCCTTCTGTTCTCTGTTCTCTGTCCTCTGTCTTCTTTTCAGCCGACAGCCTACAGCCAACTGATTCCTGACTCCTGTTTTCTGTCCTCTGTTGCTACTACTTGTCAAACATGGAGTTCTTCAAGGCAAGCAACGCCTCGGCGATTTTCCAGGAGGATTTTTTACGTTCGCCAACAAAATTGCTCACGGCACGAACTTCATAGCCCAAGACTCCGAATGCCTTGCATACGGCAAGGACGGAGGCGCCTTCCATGGATTCCACATCGCAATCAAAGAGAAGATTACGCATTTCGGCAAGTTCGTCCGTACCGGTACAGCAATTGACGGAGATTCCAGTGGCGCTTTTCAGATTCCTGATATTTGCAGGGGCAGTTTCGACAGAAGCTGCATTATAGACTTTTAGGGAACCTCCGCCGACACGGGACCACGGAAGGAATGTGCCATCACGTTCCTGCACGCCGACATCACCCACAATTTCGGAATCGACACGAACCACATCGCAAATATCCAAGCCATGATTTTTGTAGGCACCACAGATGCCAATTAAAATAACGCAAGAAAATTCTTGCGTTTTTAAGATGGCTGCCAAATTAACGGCAGATTCAAGCAAGCCAACGCCAATGACAGCTACATACGCCTCCCCCTGCGGGAGTAGTACTGCCCGGCCATCAGGTACAGGCATGCTAGGGAACAATCTGGAGAACTCAATACTCGAAGCAAACACGTACAACGGCAACGCAGAGTTTTGAATTTCCATGGAAAGTCCCTGCTTAATCTGTTACGCGTTCAATTTGCGGCAAAAGATCCTGTTCCAAAGCGCGGGCACGGGCAAGGTCCAGTTCCCAAGGCTGTTCCACTTCGCAGCGTGCGACGGCAGTTGCCGTTGCACGAGCAAGACATTCTTCAATGGAAAGGCCTTCGCTATCTGCGGCAATCCAGCCGGCAAGGAAGGAATCGCCAGCACCGATGCAGTTTACGGACTCGATTGCAGGCGGTTCCAGACGGAGGCTCTGGAACTTGTTTTCGACGGTATAGAATACGCGAACAGGGTTTTCTTCGTCGGTCACGACGAGCCTGCGGATTGGCAAACGTTCAAGCACAAGCATTGCAGTCATTTTCCAGAACTGCGGGCTGGAAGTAACCTGCGGAATGGACATGCGCTGCAGAAGTTCGCAGTATTCATCCATGTTGAGCTTGAGAAGTTCTACGCCTTTTTCAAGAAGCTTGTCAATGTCCTTGACAGCGTCGACAAACACGCGCTTGCCTTCAAAATCAAAGTCAAGCAATGCCTGCATGTCAAAGCCTTTCGGATTCGTTCCGCAAAGAGCGATGCGCGGAACACTATCCCAGACATCTTTTAGACTCTGGCTGAAATCAGCCATTTCCTTTTCTGTCAGCTGTGGGGACGGTTCAATGAGTTCCGTAGTTTCGGAATCTGCGACGAGAGTCGTGCAAATGCGGTTAGGAGCCTTGATCCAGACAGGAACCTGTTCGATATCGCATTCCGCCATGGCGTCAAAAATCCGTTCGCCAAACTGCGCTCCAAGGAAATGGGAAAGAACAGGCTTGCCGCCGAGAAGCTGCAAAAGGCGGGCACAGTTGATGCCCTTGCCAGAAGCATACTCCACAGCCTGCGGGAGCCTATGCACTTCACCGAGCTTGAGTTCCTTATCAATCATGAAAAGGCGCTGCCAAGCCGGATTCAAGCCAAGAATCAAAGTCTTTTGATTCATTAGAAATTCACCTTGAAGAAGTTGCGCTTACCGACCTGGAGAACGAGCTTGTCTTCGCCATTGAGCGTTACGGTTGCCTGCGGGTCAGAAACTTTTTCGCCACCCATCTTTACGCCACCGTTCTGAACCATGCGACGGGCTTCACCCTTGCTCTTGAACGCGCCTGCGGCAACAAACAAGTCAAGAACGCCCATTTCACCGGCAGGAATCTTGACTTCGGCAGCATCGCTCGGGATTGCGTTACCGCTATGGATTTCCTTTTCCTTGGCGGCGGCAGCAGCTGCAGCTTCGGCACCGTGATACTGGGTAACAATGTCCATGGCAAGCAAGTGCTTTGCTTCGTTCGGGTGCATTTCGCCACTTGCAATCTTTGCAAGCATAGCCTTGATTTCTGGCATCGGGACGTTTGTCAAAAGTTCAAACCAGTTTTCGATAAGGCTATCGGCGAGGCTATAGATCTTGTGGTACATGACATCGGCAGGTTCGTTCACGCCAACATAGTTGCCGATGGACTTGCTCATCTTGACCTTGCCATCTGTACCGAGCAAGATTGGGAGGAAAAGGCCGATTTGCGGTTCCATGCCTTCAAAAATCTGGAGGTCACGGCCACGGAGAACATTGAACTTCTGGTCAGTGCCGCCAAGTTCGATATCGCTCTTGATGGCAACGGAATCGTAGCCCTGCATCATCGGGTACATGAATTCGTGAAGGCTGATGGACTGGCCACCTACATAGCGGTTATGGAAGTCTTCGCGTTCAAGCATCTGGGCAACGGTAAACTGGCCCATGAGTTCTGTAACCTTGCTAAAGTCAAGCTTGCTGAACCATTCGCCATTGTAATGGATTTCGACCTGGTCACGGCGAACAACCTTGAAGAACTGTTCCTGGTATTCCTTTGCGTTTTCGAGAACCTGTTCGTGGCTAAGGCGCGGACGTGCCTTGTTGCGGCCACTCGGGTCGCCGATCTGTGCAGTGTAATCACCGACGATCAAGACGACGGTATGGCCAAGGTCCTGAAACTGGCGGAGCTTGCGCATCACGACAGTGTGACCGAGGTGCACGTCCGGTGCAGTCGGGTCAACGCCCATCTTTACGCGGAGCGGAACGCCTGTTGCATAGGACTTTTCAAGTTTCTTCTTAAGTTCATCTTGCGGCACGATGTCAATAACACCGCGCATAAGGATTTCAAGCTGTTCTTCTACAGGACGGAATTGCATAAAAGTTTTTCCTTTTTTCTTAATGGTTTTAACGAGAATTGATAGAGACACTATCTATTCTTCTATTCAAAGCCCATTGAGAAAGAGTGGATTTTCATATTTTAATTAAAACTACTTGATAAGTTCGGCAGCCAGGCGGCGAGCTTCCAAGTCTGCATCGAGGGCATCTTGCAATGTCAAACGAGAATCAATCTTTGGAGCCTTCACCATGACAGATTCTACAAACTTCGGAATGTCAACGAAGCGAATTTTTTCTTTGAGGAACGCATCAACAACAACTTCGTTTGCTGCATTCATCATGGCAGGCACTACCCCACCGGCCTTGCCGGCTTCAAAGGCGAGAGCAAGGCAACGGAACTTGTCAAAATCAGGGGCAAAGAAAGTGAACTTGCCAAGAGTTGGCAAATCGAGACGCTTGGTTTCAAGCTTCAAGCGATGCGGCCAGGTCAAAGCGACCTGGATCGGAATGCGCATGTCTGGGGCTCCGAGCTGAGCCATGAGACTACCGTCACGGAACTGCACCATGGAATGAATCATGCTCTGCGGATGCACAACGACTTTAATTTGTTCGTACGGAATGTCAAACAGGAAATGCGCTTCGATAACTTCAAGGCCCTTGTTCATCATGGAAGCAGAGTCGATGGTAATCTTCTTACCCATGCTCCACACCGGATGGTTCAAGGCATCTTTCAAGGTAATGTCGCCAAAAGTTTCAATGGGGCGTTCACGGAACGGGCCACCGGAAGCCGTGATTTCAAGGCATTCCACTTCGGCATTCGGGCGACCGGCAAGGCACTGGAAAATAGCATTGTGCTCGGAATCAATCGGCGTAATGAAAGCCTTCGGATTAGCCTTGAGGGCATCCTGAATGACAGGGCCTGCCATGACCATGGTTTCCTTGTTGGCAAGGGCAACATGCTTACCACATTCAATTGCGGAAAGCGTCGGCAAGCAGCCGACAGCCCCCATAAGGGCATTCACTACAATATCTGCGTCCGGGTCGCTTGCGAGTTCGCGAAGGCCTTCCATGCCAGTAAGGATTTCAAAGCCGAGGGCAGCCTGAAGTTCCTTTGCTGCGGCAGCGTCAAACATGCAGATGCGCTTTACACCATGCTTTTGAGCAATGGTAGCGACCTTCTGCCAGTTTGTATTTGCCGCAAGGGCATAGAGGGAAAATTCTTCCGGGTGCTGTTCAACGACATCAACAGTAGAGTCACCGATGGAGCCTGTGGCTCCGAGCAAACAAACCTTACGCATTAGGCTAAGCCTCGAATAAATTCAAACAATAAAACCATGATTGGACCAGCAAAGAAGAAGGAGTCCATGCGGTCAAGAACACCGCCATGGCCCGGGAAAATCTGGCTGGAATCCTTTGTGCCAGTCCAACGCTTGAGGGCAGACATTAGCAAGTCGCCTGCCTGGCCAGCAACGGAAATAACAATGCCGTACAAAATTGTATGTGCAAGACTAACATCAATCACCTGAATCAGGCAATCTGTAGTCCACAAGTAGAACCAGGCAATCGTAAAGACGGTGCCACCGACAGAGCCTTCCCAAGTCTTCTTTGGGCTGAGCGACGGTGCAAGAGGATGCCTGCCGAACGGTCCCTTGCCGGCAAGGAACTTGCCAACAAAGTAAGCTGCGGAATCACAGATCCACATGGATGTCATGATGAGAAGGAACAAGTAGGAATGTTCCATGCCATGACCAGATGTCAAAAGCAAAATGGTGAGGCCACCCCAAAGGCCAAGGTAGAGCGGAGCTCCGATCTGCAAAACCCACCACGGGAACAAATTCGCAATATCGACCTTGGCGTATGCAATGCCCACATACAAAGCTACAACAAGCACAGCGACAATGCCTACCAGACCATTTACGGGATGCAAGCCCATGTCACCAAAAAAATGGCCGGACTGGAATGCCCAGGCTAGCGTAAAAGCGACCGCAGCAACAGGAGCAACGATCTGCATGTTCGGGCCTTCATACTTCTTTGAAACCATGCGGGCCCATTCCCAGGCGCCGCCGCCACAAAGAAAGCACATGAGGGCAAGACGAGAAATGTCGTTACCCCACATGCACAAAAGCACTACCGGGATTGCCACTAATGCAAACAAGACTCTAACTGTAAGGTTGTTCATAGAACCTTTCCTTCTTTTCCGAAGCGACGTTCACGGGTTTGGAAGAACTCGACAGCCTTCAAGAACTCTTCCTTAGTGAAATCAGGCCAAAGAGTTTCGGTCACATAGAATTCACTGTAGGCAGCCTGCCAGAGCAGGTAGTTCGAAAGGCGGAATTCGCCACCCGTGCGAATGACAAGATCCGGATCCGGAATGGCACCAAGGTACAAATGCTTGGAGAACTCAGCTTCATCCAGAGCTTCAATCGGAAGTTCGCCAGCAGCGACTGCCTTGACAATGGACTTGCAAGCATCGACGATTTCTTGACGGCCTCCATAGGAAATTGCAAGATTGAGCTGCATGCCGGTGTTGTTGGCAGTCACGTCAATTGCATGCTGCAACTTTTCGCGCGGAGCATCCGGCAAGCGGGCCATGTTGCCAAGAACCTTGAGCTTGACATTCTTCTCCATCAAATCAGGAATTTCCTTGGCGACCATCTCGATGAGCAGATTCATGAGATAACCGACTTCCTTTTCGGAGCGTTTCCAGTTTTCGGAACTGAAAACATAGAGCGTCATTTGCTCAAGCTTAAGGTTCACGCCCACTTCTACAGCGTCAATCGTAGCGTCAGTGCCCTTACGGTGCCCCAAAAAACGCTCGAACCCACGACGGCGGGCCCAGCGTCCATTGCCATCCATGATGATGGCCACGTGTCTAAGTTGATTCGGCATAAAAGCCTCTCTTAGACCTTAAGGATGTCCTTTTCCTTTTCGGCAAGCAAGCGATCGATTTCGGCGATGGCCTTGTCGGTTGCCTTCTGGATGGCATCTTGCTGCTTCTTCTGTTCGTCTTCAGACATTTCCTTGTCTTTCTTGACAGCATCGTTTGCATCGCGGCGGATGTTGCGGATAGCGACACGGCCATCTTCTGCATGCTTCTTTGCAATTTTTGCAAGTTCCTGACGGCGTTCCGTGGTAAGAATCGGCATGGTAACGCGAATGGAGTTGCCGTCCTTCATCGGGGTAACACCGATGTTTGCAGCAAGGATAGCCTTTTCGACAGCATCGACCATCGGCTTTTCCCACGGGCTCACGAGGAGCATGCGCGGTTCAGGGATGGAGATCTTTGCAACCTGGGAAATCGGGGTCGGAGTACCGTAGTAGTCAACGCGAACATCGTTCAAAATTGCAGGAGTTGCCTGACCTGCGCGGAGCTTTGCAAATTCACGTTGGGTGGCTTCGATAGCCTTTTCCATTTTTACTTCATAATCAACGGCCATAATGGTTCCTTTTAAGATATTATACGGCTCTAAAACTAGTAAAAAAAAGAGATCCCGACACTGAGCCGGGATGACTTTGCCTGCATCAAGGAAGGCTTTCTTCCTGTTGAGGCGAATTAGTTGTGCACGAGAGTGCCGAGATTGCCTTCGGAAACGGCCTTGCTCAAGCAACCCTTTTCCATTTTGAATACAAAAATCGGCATGTTATGCTCCATGCAGAGGGCAACGGCCGCAGTGTCCATGACCTTCAAGCCGCGCTGGATAACTTCGGCGTATGTAATATCGTCAAATTTTGTCGCAGTCGGATCTTTGACAGGGTCCGCCGTGTAGATGCCGTCGACCTTCGTAACCTTCATGATCACATCACATTCGCTTTCGATTGCGCGGAGCGCTGCACAGCTGTCGGTTGTAAAGAACGGATTGCCAGTACCAGCAGAGAATATGACGACGGAACCTTCCTTCAAAAGTTCAAGTGCTCGGCGACGGTTGAAAAATTCGCAAATCGGTTCCATGCGAATGGCGCTCATCACAACAGAGTTAACGCCCTGCTTGTCGAGAGCGTCCTGCATGGCGAGGCCGTTCATTACAGTGCCGAGCATGCCCATGGCATCGCCCTGGGCACGGTTCATGCCACCAGCGCTAGCGCTAACGCCACGAATCATGTTGCCGCCGCCAATGACGAGAGCAACGCCAACGCCCTGCTTTGCAACTTCAGCAATTTCGCTAGCCATTTCAGTAAGGATAGCATTGTCGATGCCATGACCGGCAGCGCCTGCCAAAGCTTCGCCGCTCAACTTCAAAAGAACTCTATTAAACTTAGCCATAATAAACTCCAAATTTGGGAACAAGATAGTAAAGTAGGTTGAGCTTGGCGATAGAAAAAACAAAAAGGCGTTCCCGTAAGGGAACGCCAAATATCTACTTCCTACAGTCTAGGAACTAGTTGCCACGTTCGAAGCGAACGAATTCAACAACCTTCAAGGAAGAGAGACCGAATTCAGCAGCCTTGGACTGGAGGTAGTCCTTAACGGAGAGCTTCTTCGGGTTCTTTTCGGACATGAAGAATTCCTGATCTTCGAGAACGATTTCCTTGAGGACCTTAGCTACGCGGCCTTCGATCTGGCGCTGAACGAATTCAGGCTTGGTCTGCTTACCGGAGTTTTCGATCTGAGCAAGGGCAATTTCCTTTTCCTTTTCGATTGTTTCGGCAGGAACGGAAGCATCGTTAACAGCAACTGGAGCAAATGCTGCTGCCTGCATTGCAATATCCTTTGCAGTGCGAGCGAGAGCTTCAGCATCGTTTACAGAGCCTTCGAAAGCGAGCTTGACGATAACACCGATCTTACCGCCCATGTGGGAGTAAACACCGAATGCTTCGGTAGCAGACTTTTCGACAACGGAAAGCTTGCGGAAATCAATGTTTTCCTGAATCTTGACGAGAACGTCCTGGAGGCGGTCGTTAATCTTAACGCCGTCAACAACAGTGTCCTTGAGAGCTTCAACGGAACGAATGTCGTTAGCCTTGACAGCCTTGACAGCGAGGTCTGCGAGACCACGGAAGTCATCGTTCTTAGAAACCGGTTCAGTTTCGCAAGAAAGTTCGAAAGCAACAGCGCGGTTGCCTTCTTCAACGAGGAATACGACACCTTCCTTGGCAGCCTTGTCTGCGCGCTTTGCAGCGACAGCAGCACCCTGCTTGCGGAGGAGTTCGATAGCCTTGTCCATGTCACCGTCAGTTTCGGTGAGGACCTTCTTGCACTGCATCATGCCAACGCCAGTCTTCTGGCGGAGTTCGTTAACGAGGGAGGCGGTGATTGCTGCCATATTACTTGTCCTCGCTGTACTTCTTAGCGTTTTCGTTAGCTTCCTTTGCAACATTGGAACGCGGAGTTACGTTTGCTGCAATGTAGTCAACGATGAGCTTGATGGACTTGACAGCATCGTCGTTTGCCGGAATCGGGAAGTCTACGAGTGTCGGATCGACGTTAGTGTCGCAGATACCGATGATAGGAATGTGCAAGCGGCGTGCTTCAGCAACAGCGATCTTTTCGTGAGCAAGGTCGGTAACGACGAGGAGGCCCGGAAGGTTCACCATTTCACGGATACCACCGAAAACGGAGAGGAGCTTTTCGCGGTCACGAGTCTTGTCGAGAACTTCCTTCTTGGAGAGTTCCTTGAAGAGGCCATCGTTTTCCATAGCGTCGATCTTGTCGATCTGCTTGATGGACTTACGAACAGTCTGGAAGTTGGTCATCATGCCGCCGAGCCAGCGGTTAGAAACAAAGAAGTGGTTGCAGCTTGCAGCAGCTTCGGTAACAACCTGGCGAGCAGTCGGCTTTGTGCCAACGAAAAGAACGGACTTTCCTTCTGCGGAAATCTTGGCGGCAGCCTGTGCTGCAGCTTCGAGGAGATCGCGAGTCTTGGAAAGGTTGAGAACGTAGATGCCGTTCTTTTCTGCGAGGATGTACGGTTTCATCTTCGGATTCCAGCGCTGAGTCTGGTGACCGAAATGTGCGCCTGCTTCGAGCAAGTCTTCAACGGAAGGCAAATTAGCCATGATATTATCCTTTTTTTCGGTTGTGCTACCCAATCTGCCAACAAGTTGCGAAGCGTAATTCCAAAGTTTTAGATTCCGCCACCGAAGCAACTCTCGCAAACTGGTGATTGATTCATGCCTGAACTACATGCTCAGGTCGGGCCCAAAGATAGCAAAAGAGAAAAACTTTGTAAAGTAAAAACGCACAAAGAGCATTTTTTACAACTCATCAATTTATGCAAGAGAGAGGCCAATTTACCAGACAATAGCCCTTACAGGAAAACATCATCGCAGAACGCCATGGTCGCATTCACATTAGGTTCAGTCTACAAAAAAGAAGGCCCTCCTTCGAGGAACCTTCTTTTGAATTGCATTCCGCAATTCCAAGGGTAATCGATCGATTAGCGCTTGGAGAACTGGAAACGCTTACGAGCCTTCTTGCGGCCGAACTTCTTACGTTCAACAACGCGAGCGTCGCGAGTCATGAGGCCTTCCTTCTTGAGAGCCGGCTTGTCTTCTGCATTGTTTGCTACGAGAGCACGAGCAATGCCAAGGCGAACTGCACCCATCTGGCCTGCGATGCCACCGCCACGAGCGGTAACAACAACGTCCCATTCTTCACCGTTGCCGAGAACAGCGAACGGGAGGT
This sequence comes from Fibrobacteraceae bacterium, assembly GCA_045615885.1. Classification (GTDB taxonomy): domain Bacteria; phylum Fibrobacterota; class Fibrobacteria; order Fibrobacterales; family Fibrobacteraceae; genus UBA1765. The sequence continues at coordinate 7,529 of JAZLFR010000006.1, read as the reverse complement.
TAGCGATCATGTTCTGCACATCGGAATGGAAGTATTCAGTAAAGTCACGACCATTGATTGTGCGCTTGCCGGTACCTGGCTTGAGGATAACGGCAGCAATAGCGTTCTTACGACGGCCAGTGCCGCGGAAGATCTTCTTGTTATTCTTTGCAGTTGTCATTTGATCCTCCGATTACTTAACTTCAACCTTAACAGGGTTCTGAGCCTTATGCGGGTGTTCTGCACCAGCATAGATCTTGAGCTTCTTGAACATCTTGTGGCCAAGAATGCTGTGCGGGACCATGCCCCAGATAGCAGCTTCGAGCGGAGCAACCGGGTTCTTCTTCAGCAAATCAGCGTAGTTGATCCAGCGTTCGCCACCGATGTGACCGGTGTGGTGGAAGTATTCCTTCTGGAGAGCCTTGTTGCCAGTTACGACAACCTTGTCTGCGTTGATAACGACAACGAAGTCGCCAGTGTCAACGTTCGGGGAATAGATAGCCTTGTGCTTGCCCATGAGAAGCTTAGCAACTTCGCTTGCGACGCGACCGAGGGAGAGGCCTTCGGCGTCAACGAGCTTCCATTCGTGCTTCACGTTCTTCGGGTTTACCATTGTTGTCTTCATGTAAATCCTTTGGTTTTAAATGGTTCGGGCTCAATTTTAGAAAATAAAAAAATGGTTTTCAAGGCAAAAGTGCCGATATTTTTCAAAAAAGTGCATTTTTAGGTAAAATTTTATTACATCAATTATATTAGTTAGTATAATTATAATAGTATATTGAAGAAATTTGGTTGCAATAATGAAAACGGCCCGCCTACAAGAGGCGAGCCGTAATTTTCAATCACTGTCGAGAGCCGTAGCAAACAAACTTGTTTGCCGCGACTACTGTTTTAGCGAATTGCAATCCTTCGCGTGAGGGAGTTAGAACCTTCACGAACGCGGACAATGTAGTTGCCGGCCTTAACTCCGTCAAGAGATACCTGGCCAGAAACCTGGCGGAAGGCTCGAATCGGACGGCCCTGCATGTCAAACACATCTACGTTTACATTCTGAGCACCGACAATCGTCAATGCGCGGCCGTTCAAACTCAAGGCAAGCGTCGGACGGACATCGGTTCTCATGTTCCAAGGATCTTCGCTGGAAGAAGATTCCGGTTCTTCACTGCTGGAGCTTTCGATATCTTCGGAGCTAGAGGAATTTTCCTCAACACTGGAAGAGCTTTCTACAACTTCTTCAGAGCTGCTGGAGGCCGGTGTTTCGCTGGAGCTAGAGACAACAGGTTCTTCCACAGAACTGCTGCTGGATTCTGGCTCTGCGCTAGATGATGATTCCGGAGCTTCGCTGGAGCTGGACACGACCGGCTCTTCGCTGCTGGAGCTTTCCTCCACTTCGGAGCTAGAAGAACTTTCTTCAACACTGGAGGAGCTTTCTACAACTTCTTCGGAGCTGCTGGAGGCCAGTGTTTCGCTGGAGCTAGAGACAACAGGTTCTTCCACAGAACTGCTGCTGGATTCTGGCTCTGCGCTAGATGACGATTCCGGAGCTTCGCTGGAGCTGGAGACGACCGGTTCTTCGCTGCTGGAGCTTTCCACCACTTCGGAGCTAGAAGAACTTTCTTCAACACTGGAAGAACTTTCTACAACTTCTTCGGAGCTGCTGGAGGCCGGTGTTTCACCACAATCAACTTCGGTCCACCACCACGCGTTATTTGCAATTGAGCTATTGCCAAGCCAATTGTTGCCGCTGGCATTTACTTGACTGGAAGAAGCATCACTTACACGATAGCACTTGCCAGTTTCTTGGCCAATCAAGCCGGAGCTATAGCAGACATCTTTATATACATTGCCACCTGTATAGGCGATGCACTTTGCACCGGTTTCTTCAGAGCTGCTGGAAGCTGGTTCTTCCACAGAACTGCTGCTAGATTCCGGCTCTGCACTGCTAGAGGATTCTACTACTTCGGAGCTAGAAGAACTTTCTTCAACACTGGAGGAGCTTTCTTCAACAACAATTTCTGTCACCTTAATTACACCGTTTGCAGTTGCGTCGTTGTCGAGGCCCTTCACCGTTACGGTGTATTCATAGTCGTGGGAGCCGAGCGTGGCATCGACCGTGCCGCTGATGGTATAGGTCTTACCATCTTCGGAGAGTTCGGCGGTCAAGCCCTGCGGCAAGCCAGCCACTGTGACGCTCGTTGCGTTTTCAAGCTTCAAGACGATCGGCTTGATGGCTTCGCCGGCCACGATAGACTGGTCGGCATCGGCGCTGTTCAAGTCTACCTTGGTAACGACCGGCGCGCGGGTCACCTTGATGACGCCGGTTGCGGTAGTGTTTTCGTCTACGCCAGTGACGCTTACGGTGTATTCATAGTCGTGGGTGCCGAGTTCTGCATCGACGGCGCCGCTGATGGTATAAGTCTTGGCGGTTTCGTCGAGGACGGCAGTCAGGCCCTTCGGAAGGCCGTCAACAGAAATGGAGGACACGTTTTCGAAGTTGAACACGATCGGGGCGATCGGCTGACCGGCGACAACATTCTGAGTTGTATTTTCTGCTGCCGGAGCAAACACGGTTACAAGCGGTGCGCGAGTTACTTTAATTACACCGTTTGCAGTTGCGTCATTGTCGAGACCCTTCACCGTTACAGTGTATTCGTAATCGTGAGTGCCGAGCGTTGCGTCGACCGTGCCGCTGATGGTATAGGTCTTGCCATCTTCGGAGAGCACGGCGGTCAAGCCCTGCGGCAAGCCTGCCACTGTGACGCTCGTTGCGTTTTCAAGTTTCAAGACGATTGGCTTGATGACTTCGCCGGCTACGATAGACTGGTCGGCATCGGCGCTGTTCAAGTCAACCTTGGTAACGACCGGCGCGCGGGTCACCTTGATGGTGCCTGTGACTACAGCATCGTTATCTTCACCGGCAATGGTCACAATATATTCATAGTCATGCGTGCCAAGTTCTGCATCAATAGTACCGCTAATCGTATAAGTCTTGGCTTCTTGATTAAGCACAGCGGTCAAGCCCTTCGGCAAACCTTCTACTGCAACGCTCGTTGCATTTGCATAGCTAAAGACAATCGGTTCGATTGCGTTGCCAGCAACAACTTCCTGGTCAGCCTTGCCACTTGCCAAATCAACTTCGGTAACAATAGGAGCGCGAGTTACCTTGATGGTTCCCTTTGCAGAGGCTTCACCACTTTCGCCAACAACAGTCACTACGTATTCGTAATCGTGAGTGCCAAGCGTTGCGTCGACAGTGCCACTGATGGTATAGGTCTTGCCGTCTTCGGAGAGTGCTGCGGTGAGGCCCTTCGGCAAACCTTCCACAGTAATACTTGTTGCATTTTCGAGGTTCAAGACAATCGGCTTGATTGCAACACCTGCTACAATTTCTTGAGTTGCATTGTCAGCAGCAAATTCAATGGTCGGCGGAGCAACAACAGTAACACCACTTACAACCTTCAAATCAGAAATGGTAACAGTCTGCCAGTTGCCACCAGGGACAGTCACCGTCAAAGTAGCAGTATTTTCAGCCGGAGTAAACACGCAAGTGATTTTCTGGTCCTGAGCTGTCAAAGAAACCGTTTCAGAGCAGGAACCAATGGAAGCGTTCAAATCAAAGCTGGGAGTTTGATTGACCTTGGCATTGAAAGTCACCGTATTTGCAACGCCAGCTTCAACATCCAAAATTTTCGTCACTATGCGATCAGGATTGTAGCCTTCTGCAGGGCCGAAAGAAACGCCAGTTCCTGTTACGTCGACGAGAGTAGTATTTGTAGAAGTCCAGTCGCCAGCAACGGCGGAGCTTTCAGAACTTGCCGGAACGCTAGAGCTAGAGCTTGCGACACTTGAAGAAGATTCGCTGGAACTAGATGCTACAGAAGAACTAGAAGATACAGGAGTTGCAACGACAGGCTTAATGGCAATGCCATCGCACTTCACATCATCAATGTAGAGGTAGTTGTAATCCGGCTGAGTTCCCTTCAAGTCACCCTTGATTTCCCAAGTGAACTTGTTGATGCGAGCCTTGGAAAGGCTTACAGACTTGCCCCATTCTGGCTGCATCAAGACATTCCAAGAAATGGAAGCTTCGGTCCAGGAACTGGAACCAAGCTTTGCAATGTAATGATAGGCGTAGTCAGTAACCTGGGTATCTTCCGCCTTGAAGTTGTGGCTAGCACCCTTATACTTATAAGTAATGGTATTGCACTTGGAAAGATCATAAGCCTTTTCATCGGCATTCAGCTTGAGGCCAAGAGCCACATACGGTTCATATTCATTTTGACCGCGGCTAAGAGTTACCCCCTGAAGGGCCCCCATATTCTTGGTATTGTTGTCGGCCTTGACAACAACATCATAACCAGCTTCACCATTCTTATCGACGATTGCGGTATTCTTCAATGTAGAAGCACCCTTGTCGTCCTTGTCGGTGTAAGCGTACCAGACGCCACCGGTAAATGCAAGGCTGTCGCCATCTTCGAAGTCGTCGATGTAATTGGTGTAACCAGCCGGCAAGGCACTGCTGCTAGAAGCAATGGAAGAGCTGGATTGCGGTGTTACAGCGCCACCGGAACAAGCCTTATAGGATGTGGGCAGCTTGCTAAAGATGTTGGTATTCACCCACTGGCCACTTTCAGAGTAGTTCCATGCGGAACCCTGGAAATAAGATGCGGATTCATCCTTGTTGGATACAGACCAGTTGGCGCCGGAAAGCTTGTGCTGGTTCATCCAGGAAAGCCATGTTGCACTATTGCCACTGCTAAAGCCGCCGTTACCGGAAGCGTCAACAGTACCCCATTCAGAAACGAACACAGAGAGGCCTGCATTCATGGCCTGGACAGCATGGCTGCCTTCGTTACCCGTAGAATGGGAACCTGCATAGAAATGGAATGTATAGGCAGTATTATTCTTAGAGTCGCTAACGGTATTGCCGATAGCATCGCTCGGGTACTGGTCCCAGTTACGGTTGCCAACCAGCACCAAGTTATCGGAATACTGACGGATGGTCTTTACGACCTCGTCTGCATAGCCCTTGATTGTACTCCATGCAACGCCTTCAAGAGGTTCATTGAACACTTCGAAAATGACGTTATCATAGCCGCCCCACTTTTGAGCCATGTAGGCAAAGAAGTCCTTTGCGTTGTTTACATTGTCGCTAGCCTTGTGGGAATGGTAGTCGATAATCACATAGATATCGTTTTCGATAGCAGACTGAACAACATTGTTCATCATGGTCTGGTAGCGATTCTTATCGGTAAAGTAGTTACCGGCACCCCAGTTATCATCAACGCCCATCGGAGCGCGAATAAGCTGAATGTTCTGGCGATCGACCAAGCCCTTCACGTAATCAGATGTCCAGAACGGAGCACCAACGTCGCTGGAAATTGCCCAGAAAAGGCTCATGCCCTGCACCTGGACTTCGTTGCCAGAGGAGGAGTAAGACGGGCAGGAACCGTAAATTCGGCCCTGACCACTAGAGTTCTTACCAATCTGAAGCTGGCCATACTGGCTAACAGGACCTACACGGGTCGGCTTGATTGCCAAGTTGGAATTGCTATTACCAGAACCTGTATTTGTTGCACTGGAGCTAGAAGAATAGGACGGTCGATTGCTGGAACTGCTCGGCTGCTGTGTAGAGCCCGAGTTCCCCAAGGAAATCGGGTTGGACTTGGTCCAGCTCATGAAATCGGCACTTGGGGACTTAATGGTAAGGCCAATAACGCCATCGGCAACACGGGATTTCAAGTTATTGACATTCTGCCAATCACCATAGTTGTTTTCGGCACCACCGCCGACACCATAGCCATCATCGGCAATAATCTTCTTGCCCAGGAATCCGCTGGCCTGCGCCCAGGTCATGTTATTTTCGGAACGGATCTTGGAGTTGTTACCTTCGGTGCGGCCACCGGAAGTAAACATGTAGTCAATCTTGCTTGCATCAAAATTGGAATACCAGCCCTGTGGATTGGAAATCCAGGGAGAAATATCAACGGCGATCTTTGCATTTGGAAGATGCTGTTTAATGGCGGCAACAATTTGATTGAACCTAGTACCAGCCAACTCCGCATCAGGAATGCCGCCACCAGACTGCTGACCGCCCCTCTGGTTATCTCCGGAAACTGAATACTGGTAAAAATCCGGTTCAATCAGCCAAATTGACGGGATTGTATTCTTTTTGGAGCCCATGTCCGAAGCAACACCCTTTGCCAGCTCACCGTAGCGCCACAAAATGGTCTGCCAGTCATTGCGTATGGTTTCTGCACCGTTGGTGCAATGGTTCGGGCTACCGACATCGCAATCGGAATAGCCAAGATGCTTGTCCCATTCTGCAATCACGTAGGCGTAAAACACCGGAGTAATATCGTTTTGGGCGCAGAACTTGACCATATCCGCTTCCCAATAGGGATTATACGGCTGATTAACACGGTCGGACCACTGCGTATTGGCATCGCCGATATACATGGCTACATGGGAAAGTCCAAGGCTAGCCCTGTCGGAACGATCCTTGATGCCTTCCCACATGGCCCCATAGTTGAATGAACTTTCGCTAAAAGCAGCAAACGACGTGGCTGCCAATGCAAGCGATAGAACGCCAAATAGCTTTTTCATAAATTCCTCACATCCAAACTTGCAAATCCCAAATCGCAAGTTCAAACAAAACCCATTTGGGTTGAATCTATATTATTCTAAGTTAGAATAGCAAAGGAATTTCAAATTTTACAAAGTGGCGATTTTCGCGTAAATTTCATAAAAAACAAGATTTTTCTTACAAAATTTGTATCTTTTTACAAAAACAGGCAGGATTTTATATGAAGCACAATCTTTTTGTGATGAGTGCAGCAAGTGGCGCCGGCAAAACTACACTCAAGGACCTTGTAATCAAAGATTTCCCGGACATCAAGTATTCCATTTCTGCAACGACGCGCGCACCGCGCGAAGGAGAAATCAATGGAGTCCACTATTTCTTCAAAACCAAGGAAGAATTCAAGAAACTCATCGATGAAGACGGACTTGTCGAGTGGAACGAAGTTCACGGCAACTATTATGGCACTCCAAAGAGCTTCGTAGAACAGACTCTCGCCGAAGGCAACCGCGTGATTTTCGACCTTGATGTTTTTGGCAAAATCAACTTCGACAAAGTTTACCCGGAAGCTGCTGGCATCCTCATTTTGCCACCTTCCGAAGAAGTGCTGGAACAGCGACTTCGCGGTCGCGGCACCGATGCAGAAGAAGTGATTCAGCTTCGCCTTGCAAACGCCAAAAAGGAAATGGCATTTGCAAAGGAACACGGCAAGTACGAATACACTATCGTAAACGACGACTTGGAAAAGGCCGCTGCAGAGCTTCGCGCCATTTTGGCAGCTGAATAAATCCGTCAAGAATTTTATTGAAACAAAAGAGAAGGCCCCGCGTATGATGTGAACCCCGAAAGTTGGACAAAACTTTCGGGGTTTTCATGTATAAAAAACACACAAAAGAAGAATGGGCAAAAGCCTTGGAGCTCTATCAAGCTGGATACACATCTGTCGCAATAAGTCGAAAAACAGGTATCG
>JAZLFR010000005.1:0-33930 GCA_045615885.1 Fibrobacteraceae bacterium | reverse complement strand
TGCGATTCCAGCGTCGAAATCAGCTATCCGTCAAAACCAATGGACTTCGATTCCTTTGTTTCTTTGATGAAAAAAGAATGCTATAAAGGAACGCCTATAAACGCAGTTGACTTGATAGACCCAGAAGATGTGCAAGAAAATGGCCTCTGGTCAAAAATCAAAAAAGCAGCAAAAAAAGTCGGGAATTTGGTAGCAAGTTTATTCTAAAACAAAAATCACCCGACACCATGAAGTAGGCCCCGAAAGTTGAACACGACTTTCGGGGTTTTATATGATAGCAACTTTTATCACGCCGTCCAGCTTGTTTTCGAAAATGCGGTAGGCTTCCTCGATTTCCGCCAGCGGAAACTTGTGTGTAATCAGCGGAGTTGTGTCGATTTTCCCTTGCTCGATAAGAGCGAGGATTTCGGCACAGTCGCAACCGTCACGCGGTCGCCGGCCTTCACATTCTTCACGTCAGCACCGACAGATTCCACAACGCCCACCATCTCGTGGCCTACGGTAATTCCCGGCACCGCCCGGGGTACGGAACCATGCTTGATGTGCAAATCACTGGTACAGATGCTCCCCATGGTCACCCGGACAATGGCCTCCTTCGAATCCTGAAGCACAGGCTTCGGCTTGTCCATCAATTCAAACTTCTTGTGTTCTTTATAAACGATATCAAAAAAAATTCTTATAGTAAGACCCCCGCACCATGTGATGCGAGGGTCTTTTTAAGGAAGACTCTGATTGGAGTTTCTGATTACATGCTTTCCAAAGTCTTGCCCTTGGTTTCAGTAATGAACTTCGCTACGAAGAAGATACTGATGGTTGCAAAGAGGGTGTAGAGCACGTAAGTCGGGCCAACACCGATGCCGCTCTTGCCAGTGAGAACCGGGAAGGACCAGCTGACCACAAAGTTTGCGCCCCACTGAGCCAAGCCGCACACAGAGATTGCCACAGCGCGAATGCGGTTGTTGAACATTTCGCCAAGCATCACCCACATGACCGGGCCCCAAGTAGCGGCGAAGAAGGTCACATAGAGGTTTGCAGCAATGAGGGCAATCACACCACTTGCACCAACCAGGCTACCGCTAGCGTCTGCACCGCAGATGAAGCAGAGGGCGAGAGTGCCGAGGGTAACAGCCATGCCGATAGAACCAATGAGGAGCAGAGGCTTACGGCCAATCTTATCAATCAAGAGGATAGCAGCAATAGTCATGGTCAGGTTGATGCCGCTAGAAACAAGGCTGGTGAGGAAAGCGTCGCTTTCACCGAAACCAACGCTCTGCCAAAGCATGGTGCCGTAGTAGAAAATCACGTTAATGCCGACCAACTGCTGGAGCACAGCAAGACCGAGGCCAGCCCACACGATGGGAGCGATGCGCTTCTTGCCGCCAATCATTTCGAAAAGGTCGCTGAGCTTTGCAGGCTTTTCGTTCTTGAAAGTTTCGTGAATCTGGTTGATTTCTGCATCCACGCCTTCGGAGTCAATCTTGGCAAGAACTTCCTTGGCTTCTTCCAGACGGCCCTTGCTTACTAGGTAGCGGGGAGATTCCGGAAGACGGAGAGCAGCAAGACCGTAGAGAGCAGCAGGAATGATTTCCACCCAGAACATGATCTGCCAAGCCTTAAAGCCGCCGATAAAGCCTGCACCTGCAGAACCAGCCTTCACCACGATGAGGTAGTTGGAAAGCAGAGCCACAAAGATACCGATCACGATGGCGAACTGCTGCATGGAACCCAGGCGACCGCGGAGATGTGCGGGAGCGGTTTCTGCAATGTAAATCGGGGCGATAATGGAAGCAACGCCGATGCCCACGCCTCCGATAACACGCCACATAATAAAGTCAGGAATTCCAAAGGGAACGCCAGAACCGATGGCACTGATCAAAAAGAGAACGGCAGCAGCCAGCATGCAACGGACACGGCCAAAGGAATCAGCCAGGCGACCTGCAAAATAGGCACCCACTGCGGCGCCAATCAAAGCCAGGGATACTGCCCAAGCCAACTGAACGTCGGTAGCATTAAAGTGCGCCTTAAGAGCCCCGTTTGCACCGTTAATCACGGAGGAGTCGAAGCCAAAGAGGAAGCCGCCAATTGCAGCGGACAGGGTAACAAGCAAAACATGCTTGAGATTGGATGTCTTTTTGTTTTCCATGGTGAACCTCACTTGTTTTCCCCTAAACTATCCCGGGGGAGCGAGGTCACGTAACCAATTATGTTTCAAAGACGGCAATTTTTGTTTCCTTGAAACATTTTTTGCCCTTTTTGTAACATTTTTTTGCGGTTTATGCCCTAGGAACGGGGATTTTTACCGAAAAATTCCTTGTAACACTTGGTAAAATAGGAGGGAGCGGAGAACCCGACGCGGTAAGCCACCTCGGAAATACTAAGGCTCGGATCCTGCAAAAGCTCACTGGCCCGTTGCAGACGACGCTCGCGGATAATCTCCACAGGGGACTTCTGGGCCAGACTTTTCACCTTGCGGTATAGCTGCACGCGAGAAACGCACATTTCCTGGCTAATATCCTCTACGGAAAGAGTGGGGCTGTCCAGCTTTTCATCCACACAGGACAGGAATTTCTCCATAAATTCGTTCTTTTGAGGGATTTCTATGGACTTTTCCGGCTCAGTCAGCTGATTTTCGGTCAAAGTTTGGGTCGTAGCGTCCAAAAGTTGGTCTCTTTGTTCCTCAAGTTGGTCCCTTTGCTGTTCCACACGGGCCTTTTCAGCATCAAGCTCCTCATTTTTGCGGATCAGTTCGTCATTTTTCTGACGAAGTTTCTCATTCAGGCGGTCTTTCACACGATTTGCATGAACAATAAGAATCAAGAAAACGAAAACTACGCCAGCGAAAAGGCACATGGCAATGCTAAGCATGGCTCGAGTTTCCGATTCATCCTTGATTTTACCAACCAGATTGTGCATCTTGGCGATATAGCCCGCCCTTTTTTGGACTTCGCGGTACTGAAGCAGCAAAACATTGGCATTTTCCTTGGTAACAATGCTGGTTTCCAGTACATTGTTCTTTTCGTAAGGCTCCCCACGAAGAATCTTCAGGGCAAGGTCAATCAGCTCATCGCCGCATGTGGGGTAAATGCCCGAAGCGGTCAGCAGACCATCACGGACATTTTCCATACCGCCATCGGAAATAGGCAGGGCATCCACACCCAAATACAGAACTTCATTTTTCTGACCATCCAACTGCCCGCGGGACGAAAGCACCTTGCGAGCCCCCAGGGCCATGCGGTCGTTATCTCCAAAAACCAGGTCGATGGGGCCATCATAATACTTGAGGATTTCCTCCATGGCCTTGGCACCGGATTCTTCCTTCCAGTCGCCCTCAGCGTAACCCACAATTTTCAGATCCGGAAATCTCTTGATGGCATCCGCAAAACCCTGATGGCGCTCCTTAGCCGGCGATGATCCCTTGAGACCACCAATCTCGGCAATGTTCCCCTTGCCCTTCAGCTGAGCCGCCGCAAACTCCCCCATCATATTTCCGATGGCGTAATTGTCGGCACCCATGAACGCCGTAAATTCCACATCATTCATCTTGCGGTCATAAAGGATTACAGGCACCTTCATCTCCTGAGCCCGCTTCATACTTCCAGAAAGGCCCTTCACCTGGTTAGGAGACACAATCAGGAGATCCAATCCAGTATTCAAAAGTGAATCAATCTGACGACTCTGCTGAACGTCATCGTCATCGGCAAATGCCATACGGATTTCCACATCATCGTTAAAATAGGAAGCTAGAACCAGCTCATCCTTCAGTTGGTAACGCCAATCCGTCAGCGAACACTGGGAAATGCCAATCACATACTTACGATCATGACTGCCACAGCCCAAAAGAATCGCGCACGCAAACGCAACAAATAACGCCCCAAAAAATTTCTTCATGTTTTCAATATACAATAAATTTTAGCTGCAAATAGCAACTTTAATAACGCCGTCCAGCTTGTTTTCGAAAATGCGGTAGGCTTCCTCGATTTCTGCCAGCGGGAACTTGTGGGTGATTAGCGGAGTTGTGTCGATTTTTCCTTGCTCAATGAGAGAAAGGATTTCGGCACAGTCGCAACCGTCAACGCCGCCAGTCTTGAACGTGAGATTCTTGCCGTACATTTCTGGCAGCGGTAAAATCATGGGCTTGTCGTAAAGGGCCACCACAGTCACGATGGCGCTTGGCCTTGCGTTTTCCCAGGCCATGCGGAAAGTTTCTTCGGAGCCTGCCACTTCCAGCACAACGTCGGCACCGCCATGGGCACTTTCACGCAGCACCACTGCGCCACATTCCTCCGGCGTAGTCACAATCACCTGGGGATAATGCTTGCATACAAATTCGCGACGCATTTCATCCTTTTCGCAGACGATAATCTTTTGAGGATTCTTCAGTATCACGCAAAGCAGCGTGCAAATGCCCGTGGGGCCAGCGCCAATAATCAGCACCGTATCTTCAGTCTTGATTTCAGAAATGCGGGCGGCCCAGAAACCTGTTGCCAGCACATCGCCCACAAAAAGTGCCTGCTCGTCGCTGACGGAATCAGGAATCTTGTTCAGGCCCTGATCTGCAAAAGGAACCCGCACAAATTCCGTCTGGCCGCCATCAATGCGGCAGCCCAAAGCCCAGCCGCCATTCTTGTCGGTACAATTGTTCACGAAACCATTCTTGCAGAAAAAACATTCCCCGCAGAAAGTTTCCACATTCACCGTCACGCGGTCGCCGGCCTTCACATTCTTCACGTCAGCACCGACGGATTTCACCACACCCACCATCTCGTGGCCTACGGTAATTCCCGGCACCGCCCGGGGAACAGAGCCATGTTTAATATGCAAGTCGCTGGTGCAAATGCTCCCCATGGTCACACGGACAATGGCATCCCTCGGCCCCTGCAATTCAGGTTTAGGCTTTTCTACCAGTTCAAACTTCTTGTGTTCTTTGTATGTGTAGGCGATCATGATTGAAACTCAAAAAATCTAAAAAAGACTTTTGCCCTTCGAAGGAATATATTGTTTTTTAAACTCCGTTGTGATATCCAAAGTATCTGCATTTGTATAGGGAGTCTTGTAAATCAACTTCCATACAACTGTCGTGTCAGGGATACCTATAGCCCGAATGTAGTAATAACGATATTCCGCCATCACAGGCAAGTGCGTGAACTTCGGATTTCCACAGTAGGTGGGATAATTTGCACAATAGCAAGTATAATGAGGAATGGAACGCGTCAAACCTCCGTGAAGCAAACGAAAATCAGGACGCAACGGATTTCTTCTCTTCATTTCCGATATCAAAGAATCTTTTTTGATCGGAATCAGAGAATCTACATATTCACCATCCCGCATCTCATAAAATAAAACATTCCCAGGCAGGCCTACGGCGCTTAATTCATAGCGTGTCTTAAAGCTAGTTTCTTGCAAGAAAACATTATCTACTACGGCAAATTTTTCTCTGGCGGAATTTTCGTTAAATTCTCCATAATCAGGAAAAGGTATATAACTGGTCTTCTTGAACAATCCGAAATTAAAATCAATTGTTACGGTGTCTTCATAGTGAGTTGTATCTAATTCCACTTTTCGTCTAGGGTAGTAATGCATCGCTTTTTCATCTGGACATGCCTTTGCATGGCATTCAAATTTGTCGCCATCCATTTGACAATTTGATCCAAGCCATACGGAAATATCGCCCTTATAATCTTTGATGCGATAATACACCAGAGCATTTTCTGGAATGCGATTGCAATAGAACAAGTAGGAAAGCCATCCCAACAAAGCTAGAACCAAAACAACAAGAACGGATATAAGAATTTTCTTCATACTACGCCTCATCAAACATACCAGCATTGGCTATATCTTACTCTTTGACTTAGTGGACATAAGAAAAAAGTAGTAATTCTACAAATTACCAGAAAAGATGAACCTGCATGCATCCTTAATAGAAAGCACGCCTTTTGGAAAGCAAAAGGTTTCTCTAAGATTGTTTGCGCATTGCCTCAAAGAGCATTTTTTCATCGGGCAATACAGCCTTTAATTTCTCGGGCATAACTTTATATGTTGCGACACCCATAGGTTGATTGTAATCTTGAAGCAGGTATTCGACATAAGGTTTGTCTGCATCCTGACACAGGACTATTCCAATAACGGGATTTTCATTAGCCTTACGTTCGTCATCATTCAGAATGCGCATATACGCCGCCAACTGTCCCAAATACGACGGCTTGAAATCACCTTTCTTAAGTTCTACTACAACAAGGCTTTGAAGTTCTCGATTGAAAAACAGCAAATCCACCCACATATCGTGATTAAGTTTTTCGAGATGAACTTGATGCCCAACGTACGTGAAATCTTTTCCAAAAGTCAAAATAAAGTTCTTGACATTTTGAACAATGGAGTTTTCGACGATTCGTTCATCAATATCCTGCGGATTCCTCTCGTCAATTTCCTCCACATTGATAAAATCCAGCAGATACTCATCCTTGAACATTGCGATAGCTTTTTGAGCATGAAGAGTCTTGGGCATGGTCAATGCAAAATTATTGGGCATTCGCCCCTGATGATGAAAAAGATCAGCCTTGAGATAATTTCGCAATGTGTATTTATCCCAGTGATTGATGACCGCCTGATGGATGTAAAACGCTCGTTCTTCTAGCGAAGATGTCTTCAGAAGAATTTCCATGTGGTGAGTAAAACTCAATGACAGGAATTCTGAGAAGTCTAAATCGTCAGCCAACGGCTGGCGATTTATATCGAGAAGTGCAAAAATCGGAATTTTCGGGGATTTTGGACCGTTTTCGGCATTTTCCAAATCGTTCGCCGTTGGCGAACGAATTAAAGCGGGTTGCCAATATTCATAAAACAGCCTCATCTTTTTAATATTTGATGCCGAAAATCCACGTAAACCGGGCAGCTCTTGCCGCAGTTGAGCGCTAATATTGTCAATGGCACTTGTTCCCCAAGTTCCTTCACGAGAATTTTCCGAAACGAACCTACCTATAGCATAATGCAGGGAAAGCATTTGCCTATTCACGGCCTTTGCTGATTCAAGCTGGCTTTCCAAGATAGCGGCTTTTATTTGCTGAACGGCTTCATTATAAAAAGGGCTTACCTTTTCCATCTTCTACTCCTTCCCTGCGGACACGCGAAAAACGGCAGGGCATTAAAACAACAAATGCACTTTTGTGCAGTATAAAATATAACTACACTCTTTTTTGTTGTCAAGGGGAATTGTCGTACAAATGTTTAATGGGACCTTTGAGGAAATAAACTATATTCTCCTACGACGATATTTCTCACTACAGAAAGATTATTGCTATACATATTGAAACCGATAACTTGATGAAAGAATTAGATTTAATCTGTTAAGAAATTCAACATCTTCAAGTTGAAGGTTCGCGTCAAGAATCGTCAAAGTTAAAGAGCAAATACTTTTCGTTCGGCACCCAGCTCAAAGAAGTACTTGGTAATGCCCAAGTCCACCTTGGTACTTAATCCCAGTTTCAGTTTTGCTGAAACAGACTCGTCCTTGTTCAGGCGGAATTCCACACGGCACTGGTTCAATCCCGTGGGGGCCAAAAGTACATAGTCAATTCCCTTCTTGAACCAATCGGGTGCGGTTCCATAATCCGGGGAAATTTTTTCCGGCGTTTTCATAGGATGTTGCACGCCGCTAGTTTGTCCGTAACCTAGAGCGATGGCACCAAAAACTTTTTCACCCGCAGTAACCTTGAAATTCTCTGTCTTCTGGAAAGTCATGCCCACAATGCAGGTATTCAATCCCAAGGTCTGGGCGAACAGAACAATTTCTGCGGAGGCGCGACCAATTTCCTCGGCGCATTCCTTTTGAGCCACCAGGGCAAACAGATTCTTGACACCGGAAAACTTTCCGTAGTGAGCCATTCGGCTGTCAAAGGCCTTTTCGTCATTCAAGATCAGCTGAAGATGCAAACCATAACGTTCATTCAATTCCGCTGTCTTTGTCTGGAGAGCCTCCACCTGTTCCTTGGTAAGTTCCGTGGGCAAATACTGACGCACGGAATGGCGTAATTTCACCGCTTCATCAAAAGTCACAAAACCTCCTTTTTGAACAAATATAATACACAAATGAAACACTTCACTGATTAGACTTTGCTACTACCTTTTTTTATTCTCCTACTATTTATACATTTGATCTATCTATGTTTCTCATCATATAAAAACACCATCCCCATGAAGTTTTTTCTCCTTCCTATTATCGTAGTATTGTGTGCAAGTACACTATTTGCAGACGACACATACTTTGAGAAAAAATGGAGCATCAGGGGACTCGTGGATTACAACTACTTTTCGCAATCAACAGAGGGTTATGACAAGACCATGCGATCAAACCGTCCCGTAGAGATTGGTTTGGGTCTGGGCTACAAGGACTTCGTCTTTGACTTCAGATATGCTCTGCCCTTCACCGCAGGCAGCGACAAAAGCTCCTCCAAGAGTTTTGATTTAGCATCGTCATTCTTTCCCAAAAACCTATGGGTTGATGCGTGGTTAAATATCTGCAACGGGTTTAACGCAGGTGAGCTGGATTCAACCGACATTACAGACACAATTATCTCACTGGATCTCACCCTTGTCAACTACGGCGCAAAGGTTCTATACATCACAAACCCCTTGCACACTCCCCGGGCCCCCTACTATCTAGACCGCCGGCAAAAATCGTCGGGCTACAGTTTTATGGTGGGCGGTTCGATCCAACGTACAAGACTGCGCAGCAAAGACAGCATCCTGAATTTCAAAGACAGGACAGTGGACTATATCGGCCCCGTAGAAGGAGCATCCTACACTCATTTGTTTGCAAATCCCCTCTACTTTGTAAACATCACTGGACTTTTGGGAGAATACCTCAGCTACCAAGAACAAAAGGACAAATTTGGTTACGCCCAGAACGCAAGCATCAAGGCTGCCTACGGCTACATCGGTGACAATTGGGCTTGGAACATCTCCCTCGGCTACGAAGCTACCATCGGCTTTATCAATCAAGAAACTCAAACTCATGGTTTCTTCAAGATTCTCGGGATTCGCCGTTTTTAATCCATCACCCCCAAATTATAATTTCACCACTGTTCGTTGTGGACAAAATCAAGACGCCACTTGTCCAGCGGCTTGGCGGGTTTTTCGGGATACCCGATGGCGAGAGTCGCCAGGGGAACAATGTTTTCAGGAAGCTTCAACAGATTCTTCAGGAATTCGACGCGCTCCATGGTAGGATACACGCCCAGACAAACGCCACCGAGACCAATGCCGTGGGCTGCCAGCAGAATGTTTTCCGCAGCGGCAGCCGCATCAAAAATCCAGTAGTCCTTATTGCCCTCAATGGTGGCATCCATATCACCACAAACGACAATGGCCACATTGGCGCGAGCCACAGGATCTGCGTACTTCACCGTTTCGGCATAAGTCTTTTTCGTTTCGGGATTACGCACTACCACAAAACGCCAAGGCTGTTTATTACAAGCAGAAGGTGCCGCCATGCCTGCGCGAAGAATCGTTTCAATTTGCTCGTCGGTCACATTCTGATCTGTGAAAAAGCGGACAGAAGCGCGGGTATGAATCGCATTTAAAAGGGACATAGATTCCTGCATAAAACTCCTACTTGCCTAAAGCCTTCTGAATAGCCGGTTCCAAATCCTTGCCGGTAACCGCAGGTTCAAAACGACCCAGCACTTCACCCTCGGCGCTTACCAGGAACTTGGTAAAGTTCCAGCGGATATCGTTATCCCCGGCGGACTGCTTGTTGGCCTTGGACGCCATGATGGTCACCAGACTCATCAGCGGATGCTTCAAGCTGAATTTTTTCACGCCAGTCTGAGCCTTAAGCCATTGATAAAGAGGAATGGCATTTTCGCCGTTCACATCAATCTTCTGGAAGCGGGGGAACTTGGTGCTAAAACGCAAAGTACAGAATTCCTGAATTTCCTCGTCGGAACCAGGCGCCTGACCGCCGAACTGATTGCAGGGGAAATCCAAAATTTCCAAGCCCTGCGGGCCATACTTATCGTAAAGTTCATCCAGGTCGTTGTACTGAGGCGTAAACCCGCACTTGGTGGCAGTATTCACAATCAGCAGCACCTTGCCACTGAACTGGGAAAGAGAAACATCTTCACCCTTGTTATTCTTCACCGTAAATTGATAAATATCCTGGGACATAAGAACTCCTGTGATAAGGCGACCCATTTTTGTTTAACAGCAATATACAAAATATATCGCGCACGATACAATATCAAAAGTGGAGAATTTAAGGTTTTCCCAGCCTATAATTCCCTGATCAATTCCAGAAATGCATCCTTAGTGTAGGCATGTTCTACACGGTGATCCTTATACACGAGGCAGTAACGGAAATTGTTGCCGGCCTTGCTAGCCCACAAGTTCCCGAGTCTCTGAGTTATAGATGATTTTTGCCATTGTTTTACCTTTTAGGGTTGCGCAGTGCACTCAGTAACTTATGCAACTCTCTTATCAAACTCCAGCATACACCAAGCGATGAACTAAGATCGTTTAAAATTGTTGCTTATAATCCGTTGATTCATTTTCAACAAAACATATTTTCCATTATGAAAAAAAAGGAGCATAAAATGTCTAATTCTAGAGATAGAGCTACAGGCTGGAAACACGCTAAGTTGTCAGGACACACAAACGAAAGCCTTGTAAAACAAAAACTGGATAAAGATTCCAAATACAAAAACAAGCTTCTTGAGAGAATAAACAAATCGGACGCTGAAATAGAATCTATTTCCATCGGAGGATTGCACGAAACAAATGTTCCTGGTATTTTGGGCAAAAAGACAAAGTCTAAAACAGACCTGAAAATTCATTACAAAAACGG
The DNA here is from genome assembly GCA_045615885.1 of Fibrobacteraceae bacterium. Taxonomy (GTDB): domain Bacteria; phylum Fibrobacterota; class Fibrobacteria; order Fibrobacterales; family Fibrobacteraceae; genus UBA1765. The sequence goes on along the minus strand of JAZLFR010000005.1, from coordinate 23,093 downwards.
AACTTCCACTAATGTATCGATAAAAAAAAGCCTTGGCGGGCAAGTTTATTTTATAAGAGTCGGCCTATTTTTTCAAGTATTTGAGAAACAATTTAAGAAGAGTATTCCAGAAAATATAAAAAGAGCCATGGAATTATTTTGGGCAGCAGCCGATGACGCAGACGCAATCATAGAAAAATTTGCAGATAAATCCGACACAAACAATTTCAACTTGCAAAAGCGTCATCATAGTCTCAACGCCACAACATTAAAGCGATATAACGAGAATCTATACACTGAAATGCTCCAATGGTTCCGCGACAATGCATACGAGTTAACAAAATTATCCTTTGCCATGGGTGCCGCAAAGGACAAAAGCGAGTGGTCCGATTATGTTTGGTACATAAATCTTCTCGGAGAAAATAATACGGATGAGATTTTTGAAACGGAAAAAATAGCATGTGCCGCAAAACAGGCCAGCAAAGAAGAAACTGATTACAGCATCAAAAACGGGGGAACCACAATACAATTGCCATTCGGCTTTGTGCAATGGCATCAAGGCCAAATGCAATTTCACCACAACTTTGAGAAAGTGCAAAAGCTAGCAAAAGGTTAAGTATGATTAAAACAAAATTAGGACAGAGATTAAAAGAATTACGGCAAAAAACAAGCCTTAGTCAAGAAGATTTTGCAAACTCGATTGATATGGACCGAACATATTACGCATCTATAGAATCCGGCAAACGCAATGTTTCTTTAATCAACTTGGAAAAACTAGCCAAAGGCTTTAAAATTTCATTATCTGAACTTTTTGAGGGTATTAAGTGATGGAAGAAAAAAAAATCCAGGAGATTTACGAGACCATAACCAGCTTTCACCAAAAACACCTAAAAAAACATGGAGTAAAACTGCCGAAATTAAAAGACAAAAATGACTCCTACACCAAAGACGCACTGACATTGGTATACCTCGCAAATGGATACCCAAACACAAGAATTGTATCAAAAAACGAACTTACTAATTTTATTAGGGAATTCTTCCCAGACACTCTTGATGTCCAACAGGCAAGACATCTGGGTGCACAGAAAGGTTGGTTTATTCTTTCAGGTACTCGAAATGACAAGTCTTCAATCGAACTAGGTCCAGGAGACTACAAACTGGAATCGTTAGAGAAGCCCTATCCCGGGTTTACCGCAGAAAGGCGGGAAGAACCCGTTGATGGGAATTATTGGGAATGCCTAAAAAAACAATATGAATATCGTTGCGCATGCTGTGGATCGCAGGAAGGACACCCCCACCGCTACTGGAGAAATACCACTACAAAACTACAGAAAGGACACATGGACCCAAGCAAGCCGTTGGAACCAGGAAACATAATTCCACAATGCGAAAAATGTAACCGTCCCGATAGAAACTACTGGATTTATGATACCAAAGGCAGAGTTATAGGAATTGCAAATTCAAAAATTGTAGACAATTGTTCAAAAGAAATGCAGCAAGAAATCTACGATCGACTAAAAATCATTCTTAAAGTCTAAACTAACTATTCTTCAGAGCCTTTATCATCTGCTTTGCCAAGGCCATAGAAAGTAACGGCGGAACAGCATTTCCAATTTCAAGGCGTTTCATTCCATCTGGGCCAGCAAACTTGTAGTCATCCGGAAAACTCTGCAACCTAGCGCCCTCGCGAATAGTCATTGCGCGAGAATCTCGAGGATGAATGCAACGGGAGGATGACGGGCAAGCGAAATTTCTTGTTATAGTTGTCGAAGGCTTTTCCCACCATAATTTTGCATAGGTATTGCCATAACCACTTTTTGGACGGATATCTTCCGGCAAATCGTCCTTACTTTGGCCATCACCAAGTGCCTGCATAATCCGGATAAGATGTTCCCCATTGTTAGGGGCGTCATGTTCTTCCAAGTGACAGGAGTTTTTAGCTCGAACAAATTTTAAGAATTCATTATCAGCCGATTTCGCATAGCGATCATCCGAACAGCCGCTTTTCAAAACAGGTAAATCACCAAGAGCATCCTTCAAGGTGACATAAGGTTTTTTGCCTTCCCCATGCGAAGCTTCCGGATACTCAAAATTATTCTCTCCCAACATCCCGACAAGAATGACTCTTTCACGGTGTTGAGGAACCCCGAAATCAACAGCATCCAGTAACTTATATTTTAAATCATATCCAAGTTCACGGAACTCTGCCTGTATTTTAGGAAATAGACGACCTTTATCCATGCTCAAAAGTCCAGAAACATTTTCAAAAATAAAAGCCTTTGGCTTTAGAATTTGCAAAATTCTCTTATACTGCATGAACAAATTGGCGCGATCATCCATTTGACGCTTGCCCAAAGTAGAGTAGGATTGGCAAGGCGGGCCCCCAACAACGACATCCACATTCTTACCAGCAAGGGTTTCTTTCAAAAGCTCTTCCGTTAAGCTTCCTATATCACAGTTAAGCATCTTGACATCAGGATGATTCAATGTATAGGCTTTCGCAATATCTTCTCCAATTTCATTGGCAGCTACAATTTTAAAGTCAGAAATTTTCGAAAAACCATAACTAAGGCCACCCACTCCAGCAAACAAATCCATAATATTCAAAGCCATATCTACCTCTTCAGTACCTTTACCATTCGTTCGGCAATTCTAGAAACAACTGGAACACAAACTGAATTACCTATTTGCTTATATACTTGTTTTTCGTTTTCTGTAGGCAGCAAATAATCTTCTGGAAAGCCCTGCAATCGAGCACATTCTCTGGGAGTCATCAAGCGCACAGAGTATTTATCATAAAAAAAAGGGATCCTTTCAAAACGGCTACCCATAGCGGCCAACAAAGTCGGACAAATGCCTTCCATACCTCTTGACAAGCCCCAGTCAGTAAACCGATAAACCCGCTTTCGATCATTCATATACTCCATCATACGATCCCACATACGATGACCATTCATATAGTATTTTGGGTCTTGCTTTTTCTTGTCGTACAGATCAAAAGCCGTTTTGGAAAGTTCTACTGGCTCTGGAAATTGAAACTTAAGGAAATCTTTCTTATACCTAAAGGCTACTATATATATGCGATTTCTCTGCTGGGGAATATCACCATATTCCTTGGCGTTCATTACCTTGTATGAAACATGATATTTCAAAGATTCCAAAGTATCCTTTATAATTTGAAATGTTTTTCCATCGTCATGCTTCACAAGATTTGCGACATTTTCAAGTAAAACTGCTCTCGGTTTCTTTTCGTGAATAATGCGAGCCGTTTCAAAAAATAAATTTCCACGGGGATCCTGGAAGCCTTCTTTCAAGCCAACTGACGAAAAAGCCTGGCAAGGAAATCCTGCCGTAAGGATGTCCATTTGAGGGATATCTTTGCCCGAAATTTTTTGAATATCACCTTCAACCAAATAATCGTTTCCGAAGTTCAATCTATAAGTACGGCAGGCATATTTATCAATCTCATTAGCCCATACAAGCTGACATCCATTTTGCTTAAAAGCCAAACAAATTCCGCCAATACCGGCAAACATGCTACCCACTGTCAAGACTTTATCTTCCATGAATGCAATTATACAAAAAAAAGAATAGAAAAAACCTTCAGGTTTCACTATTTTTTTACTTTTCTCAGTTACTTCACCACGATATTCACCAACTTACCCGACACGGCAATGACCTTCACGACGGTCTTGCCGTTGGTAAATTGCGCTCTACGAGCGCTTGCCCAATCGCCTCGGCACAAACATCTAAACGAGTAAAGTAGAAATGCTTGCATTTCTATTTTCGAGCGACATGTTTGGTGCACATACACAATGCCCACGCAAGCGTGGTCGCTGCACTCGGCTCAGGGGCAATCCTTCACGCGATCATTAAGCAGGCTTTACGACGATATTGACAAGCTTTCCTGGGACTGCGATAATCTTAACAACTTGCATTCCCTTAGTGAATTCCTGTACTCGATCGTTTTCAAGTGCCAGCTTTTCCAAAGCAGCCTTGTCCAGACTCTTATCGACATTTGCCTTGGCGCGGAGCTTGCCGTTCACCTGGAACACGACTTCGACGGTGTTTTCCACAGCCTTGCTTGCGTCGGCTTCAGGCCATGCCACGTTGGTGAGGGATCCTTCGTGACCGAGGATGCTCCACATTTCTTCAGCAATGTGCGGTGCAAACGGGTGCAAGAGCTTTACGAATGTTTCGCATGGTTCGCGATAGCGCTTGTCCATCTTCATCATTTCGTTGTTGAAGATCATCAGCTGGCTAATTGCAGTGTTGAAGCTCATGTTATCAAGATCGCTTGTAACCTTGATAATTGTCTGGTGCATAATCTTCTGAATATCTTCAGGAGCTGCTTCGTCAACAAATACAGGAGCAACATCTTCGTCGCCGATTACAGAGCGCCATGCACGAGCAAGGAAGCGGTTCATGCCTTCGATGCCCTTGGTCTGCCAAGGCTTTACAGCGTCGAGAGGGCCCATGAACATTTCGTACAAACGAAGGCTGTCTGCACCGTAGTCGCGAACCACGTCGTCCGGGTTCACAACGTTCTTCAGGGACTTACTCATCTTGGCAACGATCTGCTTCAGTTCGATGTCGGTACCCTTCTTGAAGAACTTGCCGTTCTTTTCTTCCACTTCGTTGGTGGGAACCTTGGAGCCAGCAGCGTCTTCGTATGCGAAGGCAAGAATCATGCCCTGGTTAAAGAGCTTCTGGAAGGGTTCGTCGGTAGAGACGAGGCCCAGGTCGAAGAGGACCTTGTGCCAGAAACGGCTGTACAGCAAGTGGAGCACAGCGTGTTCTGCACCGCCCACATACAAGTCAACTGGCATCCAGTACTTTTCAAGTTCCTTGGCCAGGAATGCATCGCCGTTGCAAGCATCGATATAGCGGAGGTAGTACCAGCAGGAACCTGCCCACTGCGGCATGGTGTTGGTTTCGCGAACGCCCTTGCGGCCATTCTTGTCTACAACATTGAGCCATTCGGTTGCGTTGGCCAGCGGAGACTGACCGCCGTCACCCGGCTTGTAGTCCTGCAGATCCGGCAGCTGAACCGGCAGCTGGTCGTCATCGACGGTAGAGATTTCGCCATCTTCCCAGTGGATGATGGGAAAAACTCCGCAAGGCGAGAGCAGCGGGGCCACTTGTGGACCCATTGCCGAGCCGAGGAAGTTTCTGCAACGGTTCGCCCCTTTGCATTTGGGCGTTCCCCGGCTCCAGAGAACCACACAACGAAACCGCCGCCGGGTCGGGCTATACTCGCTTCGCTCACCGAGCCTAAAGTCTCGGCCCATACGGGTAACTATCCCTAACGCGAATTTCTGTAGAAAACACATGAACATCTATGTTCACTCAAGAAGATGCTTAATCGTTACAGCAAATAAAAATAATCGTTTGAAGAAATCAAGCCACTTAAATTTATGCATTCCATATCGTCTTTTGGGAGAATCTTTTTGGGGTGTCCAATCTCCATTTCTTGTTGATTTACATTTTTTGGGGTTGACCATTCCATGATGTTTATTTACTGTGATTTTGAATTTCATACCCTACCTTTTGGTATAATTATTATAGATTCACATCGGTAACCTCACATTCATGAGGTTACATAAACTATATACGAGTTCACTAATCTATCAGTTTGTCAAAACAGGATTTTCAACACAACAAACAGCCCTTGTTTTCACAAAACTTGTATTTTTCTTTCAAAATTCACATTTTGAAAAATTATTTTTACACCAGACGTTTCATTCTTTTTTCGTCCCCCTCAAAACAAATACGCAAAAAGAGCGAACCCAAAGTTCGCTCTTTTTTACTGTATTTCTGATAAGATTACTTCACATTCACTCGTTGTATCTGATTTCCTATTTTCATCAGGTAACTTCCTGCATAAGAAACAGACACGCTGAAATTAGTATTAGATACGCTCCCCTTGTACACAATTCGTCCTTGCATATCAAGGAGTGCATACGCCGTTCCAACACTGGCTCCAGCAATCTGGATATTTCGACCAACAACAGATAAGCGGAATCGCAAGGGCAAACTTGTTGCAGCAAGTGTATTTAATTCACTAGAAGACGAGCTTTCAATCTTTTCACTTGAACTTGATCCAGGGTTACTTGAACTGCTGGATTTTACAATTTCAGTAGAATCAAATATTGCTTCGTAAGTTGTATTTTTAGTGACGAACTCTATTGCAGGAGACCATCTCGTGAATTTGAAAGAATACTTATCTGTAGCTTTACGACTTGGTTCCGCACCTTTGTATTCTGGAACTTCGCCATATGCAATAAAACTATTTTGCAACACTGTAGTTCCATTCATGAATACCACGGTATAGTTATTTAAGGTACTATCGAACAATGCAGTATATGTTGCAGGACCTGTTACATTCTCAATTGCAGGATTCCAACCAGCAAAGGTGTAACTATACTTAGCAGAAGCGGTCCTGGTAGGTACAGTTCCTTTGTATTCAGGTTTATTTCCATAAGCGATAGAAGTACTTTGTAAAGTTTCCATGCCGTTCTTAAACGAAATAGAATAGTTGTTCAAAGAGCTATCAAATAAAGCAGTATATGTTGCAGGACCTGTTACATCCTCAATCGAGGGACTCCAACCAGCAAAGTTGTATGTGTATTTTTCCGTAGAAGACTTTATTGGAGTTGCTGGAGCTGTTGGTCTGACCCCATAGGCAACTGAAGATGATTTTAACAGGTTCCCATTTTCATCGACAAAACTGATTTTATACTCATTTACAACACTGAGATAAACCGCTGTGTAAGTGATATCCTTGGTAACCTTCCCAACAATAGGACTCCACGTGTTGAAATAATAGGTGTATTGAGCCGTTTTGGGACGAGACGGAACAATGTATGAAGGAACAGTTCCATATTCAACAGTTTTCTTGTCCCAAATAGTCCCATCGTAATTAACAAAAGTTACCGTATATGAAAGAATTTTATAGTGAGCTGTTATGGACATATCTGCGGATACAGGAATCTTATCTCCAGAAAATCCCAGCAGCACGTCCCCATTGAACCAACCAATAAATTCATAGCCTTCTTTTTGAAGAGCCGCTGGCAGAGTGTACGGTTCTTCATCAACCACATTGACATTATCAACTTTGTTGCCATCATTATCAAGAATTGTAATTGTATGATAAATAAGTTCTTCGAACAATGCAGATATAGTCAGGTTAGTTGTAATTCTGGCATAGCTTGGAGACCAGCCCACAAACTTATAGCCGTCACGGAAAGGCTTTTCTGAAGGCGTTCTTGCAGGAGTCCCATAAGCTACTTGCTGCGTTTCAAATACTGTTGAACCATTCATGAATGTAACTGTATACTCAACCTTGCTGGAATCATATATTGCAGTATAAACTGCTTCACCAGAAACTGATTTTATTGTTGGGGTCCATCCCTTAAAACTATAATTCCATTCCATGGTTGATGCGCGATTTAGATTCTTTGTACAGTTAGGTACCGATCCATAAAGGTTCGTAGATGACTGCAATAGGGTTCCATCAAAATCGCGGAATTCAATGGAATATGATCTTTTGGTTGATGTATAAGTCGCATAATAATCAAAATCTTCTACAGCATTTGTCGGTTCAACATTCCAACCAGCAAACGAATAAGAGTATTCTGCAGACGGCGCTTTTACAGGTTCTTCGCCATCATAGGTGACGATGCTTCCATGTTGAGCAGAATAGCTTTTCAGCAAAGTTTTGTCTTCGTTATAGAAATTAATTGTATAGTAAACATCAGATGCATCTACATATACCGCATTCACTGTTTGATCAGCAGTAAAAATTGTCGATGGCTTTACTTTAACATTTTCCGAATTAAACCAGCCACTAAAAATGTAGCCTTCAACAGGCTCAGGGTTATCAGGGAATGTTGCTAGACCTTTGTAATTCGTGTAGCGATTTGATGTTACGCCGTCATCATTGAAGACAACTTTATAAATGGGAAGAGAATCTTCATTTGCAAAGGTCGGGTATCCATCCGTCCCCCGAGTCCACACACCACTATTTTCTTCAGTTCCATCTGTGGTGTTAAGCATCCAAGCGAATTGGTCTTTCTGCATATTTTCAGCGGTTCCCTGGATTTCAGTCTCATTGAGCCAATATTTGAAAGATTGCTGGTCGATAGAATTCTTTGCTATACCGGATGCAACGATACCATTAATGTAGCGATTCTTTTTATTACTATTACTGATTTTTCCATTGTTGATAGCATTGCTTATTGTTGTTGAACTCAATCCCACAATTCCACCCGAGTAGGTTTTTCTATACACATCTTGCGACTGTTCTATATTACATCCAACACATAAGTCGTCATAATAAACTATATGTCCATCAGCGGAGACATTTCCAATATTTTTTATTCTGTTAATTGAACCTGTATTGTGACCAGCGATGCCTCCAGAATATATTCCATCGCTAGTACCTGCTTCGTATCGGGCGCCAGTTTTATAAATAATTGCAGAAACACTTCCACTATTGCCCGAATTATATATTTGACCTGAATTTTTTCCAGCAATGCCACCCGAAAGACTCGTAGGAGCCTTATTGTTGACAGGCATCTTATTTGAGGATGTTGCAATCATGCCGTTATTATGTCCAGCAATCCCCCCAACATAGATAGATGTCGTGTCACTAGAATTTTTATAAAACCCTTCTATCCTATTGTTATTTTCCGCACTTTGGATGGTGCCGTCATTATGAGCGACAAATCCTCCTACGCGAAAACTACCTCTAATATATCCTGTATTTGCTCTCAAATTTCTGACAACACCACCAGTTTCTAAAACACCGATAATCCCTGCCACAGGAATGCTATCCACATAAATACCATAAATTGTGTAACCTGCACCATCTAAAATCCCTCCAAATTTATGGTTTGGATCTTTGCCAATAGGCGTCCATTTGGCAGAACATCTTGTACTGTTATCCTTTCCAAAAACGATGTTGTTTCCTAGTACGGCATTTATCGTTGACTTTCCGCTATTCACCTGAGACGCAAACCACGCAAGTTCATCTGCAGTTGTGATGACATAGAACGACTTGCCATCAATCTTTTTCATATTTTCTGGTTCTGACATAGAACCAGTCCATGCCGCCGCAATCGCATTACTTACAAGCGACGCAACCAAGGAGACAATGATTAAGTAGAGTTTAGTGATTTTCATGATTAAGTCTCCTTGATAAGTTGTGAATTCTGAATACCTATTAAATCTTCACCTAGCAAACCTTTGTATTTATACCACAAAAGTCGATCAAATTCCTTGAGAGAAAGTTTTTGATTTTCTCCGTATAAATTTTTAGCACTCACAATAATTTTGCGAATTAGAGCAATGTAATTACCATATCCACTTTTCCGGTTCTTTTTAAAGTTTTCTACCGTCTTATCTCCGCAATATACCCACGCATAGTAGGGTAATATGTTTTGTAAAACATTATCATACGGCGTAAACCTGTCGCATTCATTAAAAAGATATCGAGATATATACGTACAAAACTTTGATGCAAAGCTAAAATTATGGCGTTTTTTACTTGTGTCGGAGCCCGCCTTGGCTAAATCATTAACAACCTCTACCTTACCAAGCTTTATCTGCTCCAGAATTTCATCTTTGTTTTTGCTAATGTAATTTGCAAAACAATCTTGTTCTTCATTGCTTAATCTTGTTGAATTTGTATCATTTATTTTCTTAACAATATCCAAAAAACCGTCACTAAATTTCTTTTGGGATTCATTTTGTATAAGTTGATACAGGTCATTCTTGGCCCAATCATCTTCTCGAATAGCGCTAAGCGTTTTTCGAGTTTTTGAAGACTTTTTCCCATCTCCATCTTTCGCAGACGCATTCACTTTATCTTGAGCAATCTTTGCATTTGTCTTTGTGAGCATGACAAAGTCATTTTTGTCAAGTTCAAATCCTTGTGCATCTTTCTTACACATTACAGTCTCCATCGTTTACACCTATGGAGTCCACCCTCATTCCACAAGGAACCACATCTATTTTTCTGGAAACAAAAAAGGACGTGGATCGCTGCATTTACCAAAGCGGGGCTATCGACTGCCTCTAAACGATAAACGCAAACGACCCACGCCCCGAAAGGGCTGTTGCCCATGGCTTATACAGCCAAAAGACCAGCTTAAAAAAAGCCGGTACAGCAAACTGAAACATACCATACAAAACGGCATGCTTGCGTGAGCGCTCGCCTTGTCCTCGTTTAGATGAAATTGTCGATATTTCGCTTCGGGAACAAGAGCAAAAACTCTATTTTCTACCTAAAGATAAATTATTCTTCTCCCCATAGCATAAAAAAAATCTGCAATTGAACACATTTTTGAGCCAATCTGTAAAAAAAAGGGAGATATTTTTCAGAGAGAAATATGAATGACTAACGATTCAAAGCAGGCCTACGCGGAAGGAAGAAGCCTTTAATACAGTCGTCATTTCTGACACTGATTTGAATATGCGTTTTCATCCTTATTGCAGCACCGGGGAATGCAGGGCCACCTTCTTCAAAGGCACCGCGAACGGTGTCATAATAAGGCATGCCTTCATAATTCAAAAGATATTCAATAACAGAGCAATCGAGGTTCCTAACAAGTTTGTCCTTGTTCACATCAGTCTTCGCATCAAAATTACGAGGAAGCGTTTTTCCCTGAGACGCCATGTCTTCCGCATACTTAGGATAAATGTCAGAAAGTCTTTGCGTGAATCTAGAATCTGTAAAATCGAGACATAAACCTAACGACAAAACAGCTCCAACAACGAACGGATGTTCACGATGATTGCAAGCCCATTCCCAAGCTCGATCGTAGTTGTTTTCCCATAGATAAAAACCATGGCCAAGCCAATCATAGGTATTGTGACTCTTGACTATGTTGTCTGAATTTTCTATCAAACTAAGGCCAGTCTCTTCGTCACAACCATGAAATCCTAGAACCAAATTTGGCCTTATACTATAAATGCTGGCCGACATATTCACTTAGACGCGCAAAGGTTTCTATAAGGTTTCGTAAGATTACCCTTGGAAGTTACAATACCCGCCTTTTGAAGACGAGCCTGAACAGACGCAGCATCCATCGGATGTTTGCGCTGAATAATTTTATCCATTATTTCAAAGACGCTTTCTTGCATATCAAACCTCTCTACCGAAAATATACATAAACTTCCACGACAAATCAAGCTAGGGAATAGCGAGGAACCGTCCCCATGCAACGAACTAGTTTGTTTTAAACAGCAAAAAAAGGAAAACACACTTAAGCCGAAGCATTACGGGGTTTTAGGGGCAAAGCCCCTAGGCGAGAGGGTAGCGGAAGCCCCGGGTGGGGCTATAGAAAAAGCCCGCCGAAGCGAGCTTGATTATAAGGGCGGGAGGGGCTGAAGTGAGGGGGAGACTTCCCCCACACAAAAAAATCCTGTCCCATTTTCAGAGACAGGATAATTCTTTCGCTTTATGGATCCCCTACCACGCTTCGCTTGGTCGAGGATGAACTTTACTTCACCACGATATTCACCAGCTTACCCGGCACGGCAATAACCTTAACCACAGTCTTGCCGTTAGTGAATTCCTTCACGCGGTCATTTTCCATGGCAAGGGCTTCCAAAGCAGCCTTGTCCAGACTCTTATCGACATTTGCCTTGGCGCGGAGCTTGCCGTTCACCTGGAACACGACTTCGACGGTGTTTTCCACAGCCTTGCTTGCGTCGGCTTCAGGCCATGCAACATTTGTCAAGGAACCTTCGTGACCGAGGATGCTCCACATTTCTTCGGCAATGTGCGGTGCAAACGGGTGCAAGAGTTTTACGAATGTTTCGCATGGTTCGCGGTAGCGCTTGTCCATCTTCATCATTTCGTTGTTGAAAATCATGAGTTGGCTAATTGCAGTGTTAAAGCTCATGTTATCAAGATCGCTTGTAACCTTGATAATTGTCTGGTGCATAATCTTCTGAATATCTTCAGGAGCAGCTTCGTCAACAAATACAGGAGCTGCATCGTCGTCGCCCACTACAGAACGCCATGCGCGGCCCAGGAAGCGGTTCATACCTTCGATGCCCTTGGTCTGCCAAGGCTTCACGGCATCCAGAGGACCCATGAACATTTCGTACAAACGAAGGCTGTCTGCACCGTAATCGCGAACCACGTCGTCCGGGTTCACAACGTTCTTCAGGGACTTACTCATCTTGGCAACAATCTGCTTGAGCTCGATGTCGGTACCCTTCTTGAAGAACTTGCCGTTCTTTTCTTCCACTTCGTCTGTCGGAACCTTTGAACCGGCGGCGTCTTCGTAAGCGAAGGCAAGAATCATACCCTGGTTAAAGAGCTTCTGGAACGGTTCGTCGGTAGAAACGAGACCGAGGTCAAACAAAACCTTGTGCCAGAAACGGCTATAGAGCAAGTGGAGCACAGCGTGTTCAGCACCGCCAACATACAAGTCAACCGGCATCCAGTACTTTTCAAGTTCCTTGGCAAGGAATGCGTCACCGTTGCAAGCGTCAATGTAACGGAGATAGTACCAGCAGGAGCCTGCCCACTGCGGCATGGTGTTGGTTTCGCGGACACCCTTGCGGCCGTTCTTATCTACAACGTTGAGCCATTCGGTTGCGTTGGCCAGCGGAGACTGACCGCCGTCACCCGGCTTGTAGTCCTGCAGATCCGGCAGCTGCACGGGGAGTTCTGCATCGTCGACGGTAGAGATTTCGCCATCTTCCCAGTGGATGATGGGGAACGGTTCGCCCCAGTAACGCTGACGGCTGAAGAGCCAGTCACGGAGCTTGTAGTTCACGGTAGCCTTACCGATCTTGTTGGCTTCGAGCCATTCGATGACCTTAGCCTTGCCAGCTTCCTTGTTGAGGCCGTTGAGGCAGAGGGTGTCGTTCTGGCTGTTGATGTAGGTGCCGTCGGCAGCCCAGCATGCTTCGCCAGCGAGAACCTGAGGCTTCACGTCTTCCGGGCAAGAGGCGTCCGGTTCCATGATGCAGATAACAGGCAGGTTGAACTTCTTTGCGAATTCAAAGTCGCGGGTATCGTGAGCAGGCACAGCCATGATAGCGCCGGTGCCGTACCCAGTCAAAACGTAGTCAGCCACCCAAACCGGAATCTTGGTGCCGGTCAGCGGGTTGATGGCGTAGGAGCCAGAGAACACGCCGGTCTTTTCCTTGGCCAGTTCGGTACGGTCCAGGTCGCTCTTAAGGGCGGCAGCATGAACGTAGGCTTTCACAGCTTCCTTCTGTTCCGGGGTAGTGAGGGTCGGAACCAGCTTGTGTTCGGGAGCCACCACCATATAGGTTGCGCCAAACAAGGTATCGCAACGGGTGGTATAAACGCGGAGCTTGTTTTCGGTAGGCTTGCCGTTTGCATCAGCGATAGCGAAATCCACTTCTGCGCCCTGGCTCTTGCCGATCCAGTTCTTCTGCATGTCCTTCACGCCCTGGGGCCAATCCAGCTTATCGAGGCCCTTCAGCAAGCGGTCGCCATAATGCGGAATGCGCATGAGCCACTGCTTCAGGTTACGGCGTTCCACTTCCTTGGTGCCGCACTTTTCGTGAGAACCGTCGTTCAAAACTTCTTCGTTAGCGCAAACAATCTTGCAGTGCTTGCACCACCAGACCTGAGCGTCGGCGTAATAAGCAAGGCGCTTGGAATCCTTGTAAAAACGAACTGCCTTGGTACCTTCCTTCTGAACTTCTTCAGGAATCGGCAATTCTTCAATCGGGCGGCCCTTCTGCTGTTCGTCATCGAACCAGGTGCCGTAAAGGCGCTTGAAGATCCACTGGGTCCACTTGTAGTACTTCGGGTCCGTGGTGTTCACTTCCTTTTCCCAGTCGTAAGAAAGACCGAGGCGCTGGATCTGACGGCGGAAGTTATCGCAGTTCTTCTTGGTGGTGATTGCCGGGTGTGTACCGGTCTGAATTGCATACTGTTCAGCGGGGAGACCGAAGGCATCCCAACCCATGGGGTGCAAGACGTTGAAGCCCTTGCTGCGCTTGTAGCGGCAAATAATATCCGTTGCAGTGTAGCCTTCCGGGTGGCCAACATGGAGGCCAGCGCCACTTGGGTACGGGAACATATCCAAGCAATAGAACTTTGGCTTGGACTGGTCTGTGCCAGTCTTGAAGGTCTGATGTTCAGCCCAGTAAGCCTGCCACTTGGTTTCAATTTCTTGCGGATTATACTTTGCCATTATTTTGAACCTCGGAATATTCCTGCCAGACGAGAGACGAGAGACGAGAGACGAGAGACGAGAGATATTCAAGCCTGTCGCAGTTCATCGATTCACGTTTGACAAAACAATCGTTAAATTTTTCGCTCGCAAATCTAGAAATTTTTGGGCGTTACGGCAGCTTCGCAGCCGTCGCTCCCTTGCGTTATAAGGTTTGCTCCACACATGCCCCCTTCCACAGCCACGCAAACCTTTCCGTTCAGCCTTTGCGGAGCTAACAAAAATTCCACTCGCAAACAAGAGCTCCGCAAAGTCCGAACACATCCGTGCCGCGGTCGCTAACGCAAATGCAATTTTTCCTCTTGTCACCGCAAGCAACCAATTGGTATATCGCAAACAAAAGTGAGGTATTCCATGGAACAAACAAACGCTTGCCACACAGGAAACGTAGTTCTCATCGCAATCGCCGCAGCAATTGGCGGTTTTCTTTTCGGCTTCGATTCTTCCGTAATCAACGGGGCGAACGCAGCCTTGAAAATTCACTTCAGCACTTCCGATTTTGATTTGGCGTGGGCCGTTTCGCTCACGCTCATCGGGGCTGCCGTGGGCGCCTATTTTGCAGGCCGCCTGGCAGACCGTTTCGGCCGCGTGCGCTGCATGCTTTTTGCAGCAATTCTTTTTCTTGTAAGTGCCATCGGTTCTGGCATGCCGTTCGGCATTACAGACTTCATTCTTTGGCGCATTGTCGGCGGCCTTGGCATGGGCGTCGCTAGCATCATCGCGCCACTCTACATTGCAGAAACTGCGCCCGCGCATTTGCGCGGGCGGCTAGGCTCCCTGCAGCAATTAGCCATTGTCGTAGGCATTTTTGCAGCACTGCTTTCAAACTATGTACTCGTCAGAATGGCAGGGTCTGCAAACAACGTTCTGCTCGCCGGGTTCAAGGCGTGGCAAATCATGTTCTGGGTTGAATTGATTCCTGCGCTGTTTTATGGTTTTGCAGCGCTTAAACTTCCAGAATCGCCACGCTACCTCGTGCGAGTCGGGCGCATTGAAGATGCAAAAAAAGTTCTAACAGGCTTTAACGAAGGCGTTGCCGACGAAGCCATTGCAGCAATGCAGCAAACATTCAAAAACGAGAGCACCCCAAAGCTTTCTGACCTCATGACATTCATTCACGGCAAGCGCTGCATCGCTCCAATCGTGTGGGCAGGCATCGGCCTAGCCGTTTTGCAACAATTTGTAGGCATCAATGTAATTTTCTACTACGGCACAATACTTTGGCAGAGCGTAGGTTTTGACGAAAGCAATTCGTTCCTGTTCAGCCTAATCAGCAGCGGAATCAACCTGGTAATGACCTTTGTCGCCATCTTGCTCATCGATAAAATCGGCCGTCGTCCGTTGCTTTTAATCGGCAGCGTAGGCATGTCCGTTACGCTTGCAACTCTTGGAATCTGCTTTAGCATCGGGCTCGACCGTGAAGGAGTCCTTGCCATGTGCGGGCCAATCGCATTGATTGCCGCAAACCTCTATGTTGCATTCTTCGCGGCCACCTGGGGCCCAGTCATGTGGGTAATGCTTGGCGAAATGTTCAACAACCGCATTCGTGCAGTGGCAATCGCCGTTTGCGGGCTGGTGCAATGGCTTGCAAACTTCGCCGTCACCTGGAGCTTCCCCATTCTCACCGGTTCCTATGGAATAGGCCCTGGCCCAACATATTTTCTGTATACCGTCTTTGCCGTATTCAGCTTCTTCTTCGTAGCAGTATTCATTACAGAAACTAAAGGCAAACGCCTCGAAGAAATGTAACCCCGATATTGTCCGTTTTTCCATCAAGTTGGCTGGCGATCGCCAGCCATTTTTGCTATTTTTTGTCAAAAACAAACTATAGAGGCAAGGCCTAGCCGTTTTTGCGGCAAAGCCACAGTCAACAAGGAATTTTTATGTTAGAAAACACACGCCCAGTTCGCGTTCGCTTTGCCCCAAGTCCAACAGGTTATTTGCACGTTGGCGGCGCTCGCACTGCCATTTACAACTACTTCTTTGCTAAAGCCATGGGCGGCACATTCTACCTGCGTATCGAAGATACCGACCGTAAGCGCTACAACGAAACAGCGCTCCACGACCTTATGCGCGACCTCAAGTGGCTCGGTCTCCAGTGGGACGAAGGTCCAGGTTGCGAAAAGGACTGCGGTCCATACTTCCAGAGCGAACGCTTGAGCATTTACCACGAACAGATCAAGACCCTTTTGGACAAGGGTTGCGCCTATTACTGCTTCTGCACCGAAGAACGCCTTCAGGAAGTTCGCGCAGAACAGGAAAAGGCAGGCGTTTCTGTAACTGGTTACGACCGCCATTGCCGTAACATTCCTCGCGAAGAAGCCGAAGCACGCATTGCTGCAGGCGAAAAGGCAGTGATCCGCTTCAAGGTTCCAGAAACTGGCGTAACAGAATTTGACGACATGATCCGTGGCCACATCAGCTACCAGAACGAAGTCCTCGACGACCTCGTTTTGATCAAGCGCGACGGCTACCCGACTTACCACTTTGCAAGCGTTGTCGATGACCATCTCATGGGCACATCCCACGTTCTCCGTGGCGACGAATGGATCAGCTCCACTCCTAAGCACGAACTCCTTTACAAGGCATTCGGCTGGGAACCACCTGTATGGTGCCACTTGCCGGTCATTCTCGACAAGAACGGCGGCAAACTTTCTAAGCGCAAGGGCGCTGCTTCCGTTGGCGACTTCCGCGACCTCGGCTACTTGCCAGAAACTCTCGTGAACTACCTTGCTCTCCTCGGCTGGAACCCAGGTGACGACCGCGAAGTCATGAGCGTAAAGGAAATGATCGACTGCTTCACTTTGGAACGCATCAACCCGAAGCCGGCAAGTTTCGACGAAAAGAAGCTCCAGTGGATGAACGGCCAGCACATTCATGTATGCGACGACGCAATGCTCCTTTCCATCATGAAGGAAGGCCTTGCCGCCAAGGGCTTTGACCTGAGTAACGAACCGGAAGCACGCCTCCTTGAAATTGTAAAGCAGCTCAAGCCGCGCGCCCACTTTGTTCAGGACCTTGCAGAAATGTCTACCTACTTCTTCAAGGCTCCGGAAACCTACGACGAAAAGGGTGCCAAGAAGCACTTTGGTGAAGGCTCCAAGGAACTCTGCCAGCAGGTTCGCGACATGCTCGCTTCCATCGAAGACTTCAAGACTCCAGTGATCGAAAAGGAATTCTACGCCCTCGCAGAACGCATCGGCCACAAGGTCGGCGAACTCGTCGGTGCTCCGCGCCTTGCAGTTTCTGGCGTTACTGCAGGCCCAGGCCTCTGGGAACTCTTCGAACTTCTCGGCAAGGAAGAAACCCTCCGCCGTATCGACGTTGCACTTCCACTCATGGGGTAAATTAGACGAGAGACGAAAGAGAATTGTTATTTTCCAATGTGTCGGCTGTAGGCTGTCGTCTGTCAACTGAATTAGTTGTTAGTTACTCGCTTCCGTCAGACTCCTGATTCCTGACTCCCGACTCCTGTATTCTTACTTGTCATCACGAGCAACGCAAAGTGATCCAGAACATAACCCTAGATTGCCACGCTACGCTCGCAATGACAAGGAAAACCTCAATCTCCTGACTCCTGTCACTGACTCCTGTCTTCTGTCCTCTGTCCTCTGTTTTCTGTTATCTAACAAATGAACGAAGAATTTTCGTATAGAATTACCGAAGAGCAATTGTTCTGCAGACGCTGCAGGCAGTTGTCTTTGCATGGAATCTATGCGGAAGAAGCATATTCAACGCATGGCGGACTTCTCCCAAAGATTCCGCTGCTTTGCGTATGCGATACCTGCAAAACGCAGTACCTTGCCTTTTCACAGGAATTCTCGTTTGTCCAGAGCGAAAACATAGACCTGGACTACGCAAAGATACCTGGCAAAAACAGGCTGTTCCCAGGCAACTGGGTTTACTTGCCGGGAGCCCCGCGACCGGGCATCATCAAGCGCGTCACAAGCGCTGGCTGCAAAAAGGTGTTGCAAATCGAAATCGACCACGAAGTGCATTCCATTGAAATCGAAAGCCCGGATCCAACGCAAAAAGAAGAGTCACCCCGCGGCTACCGCCTGCTTCCTGCACAAAGTGGCGAAACTCTCATTGGCGACAACATCTACCACATCATCCGAGGCATGTTCGGCAAGGCCATCGGCATGGTACAAGACGGCGACATCGACAAGCTCGTCGTGCAGCTTGAAAACGGAACCATACTCTTCCTGACGCTCCCCGAGGCCTGCCAATGCCTTCCAAACATTCGTTTGCAAGAGACGGTCAAATACAAAATGCAGGCTCTGCCAGAACGCCTGCGAAATGCAATCGCGCTTGAAGTCCATCACGGCATTCTCTATGCCTCCGGTTCCGTGCGATCCCTTTCCGAACGTCGCAAGATTCAAGAAATATTCAACAGTGTTACTTCCCTTCGCGGAACAATAAACCGCATTGCAGTCACTCCGGCGCAATATGTTTCTGACGAAGAACTGAACGACACCGTCCACAAAATTTTTGAAAATTCCAAGAGCCGCGATTTTGCCTATTACAAAATTTCCGTAAAAAACAGCAAGGTCTCCATCACAATCGGCTATTACAAAGAAAGTGCCGTTCGCATTTTCGAAACGGAATTAGAGAATTTACAGGGCATCCAGGAACTTTCCATACTTCCTGAATGTTTGCCAGAGCCAACGATTGAAGAAACCAACAGAGTGCGCGATGCCGAAGCGCAAATACGCAACCAGTCCGAAACCAGCAATGTCAAAATCCGCGTAGCATTTGCCGACGGCAAAATCATTCTTTCCGGTCGCGTAAGCACATTGTTCCAAAAGAAGATCATTCAATTCCAGGTAGCAAAATTCCCTTGGAAGTTTTCAACCGTTGAAAATAATTTGAGAATCGTACCATAACGGAGTACAACATGGCTAGATCGACATACGACAAATACACTTTGCTCAAGGAGTTCCTCTCTTCGGGCAGGCACACCATAGATGAATGCGCCATTTTCATGGAACAAGACAAGCGCACCGCCTACCGTGCAATCAAGGCACTCGCAAAAGAGCCTACATTCCGTCGTGAAAAGAACGGCCGCCAAGCCTACTTCTTTATTGAAGACCGCGCTAAAAACGAAAACGACGACATCGTTTCGAATCTAGAAAAAATTCTGAAAATTTCTTCCGGCAGTGCCGCAGAATCCAGAATCACGGCTCCGCTCCTGAAGCTTACTGAAAAGCTCAAGAAGCGCGAAAAGGACGCTTTGCCAGACGCCATTTCCATAAACAGCGATCTGGCAATCGACCTTGGTCCGTTTGCTGCCTGCGATTTCGACAAGGAAGCAGAAAAATACGACCGTTACCTGCAGGCCATCAAGGCAAACAAAAAAATTCGCATCGAATACCAGCATTCCAAAGACGGCGCAACCACAAAATACCTGCTCTGCCCACTCAAACTGATCATGCGCATCGACACGCTGTACCTCTACGCCGCCTACACAAAGGAAAACGGCGAAGAAGTCAAGCACCAGTTCGTATTCAACCAGATCAAGCGCATGTCCACAACGAACGAAACGTTCACTCCGATCAAGGTGCGCCCCGCAGACATCTACCGTTACGCCTTCTCAAGATGGATTCCGAACCTCGACAAGGAACCGCCGCAAAACATCGTTCTCGAGGCAACCGAAGCATGGAGCAAGATGATTTTTGCCCGCGCAAACTTTGCGCTCCCGGAACAAGGCAAGCTCGAAGAGCGTGGCGGCAAGACATTCCTCAAAATGAACCTTTCCGTTACACCGGATTTCAAGTCCTGGCTCTTTGGCATGCTAGATGCAGTCAAGATTCACGAACCGGCTTCCCTCAAGAAAGATGCGGAAGAATATTTGAAAGCAGCTCTCAAAGCACTCAAATAATCTATGTTCTCGACCAACCTTTCAGACTATAACTTCGAGTTCCCAAAGGAACTGATTGCAGACCGCACTGCAGGCAAGGGCAAAACGCGCATTCTGCATTGCCCCAAAGATGGCAGCAAGCGCACCATTTTGCAGTCTCCGCAAATCGTGGACTTGTTCAAGCCGGGCGACTGCCTCGTCGTAAACAACACGAAGGTGATTCCTGCTCGCCTCTACGGCGAAACGCTGCACGGGGGAAAAATCGAAACGCTCCTAGTCCAGGCTCTGATTCCGGCAGAAACAGGTGAAGCCCGCTGGGTTGGCTTTGTAAAGCCAGGCAAGGCGTTTCCAATCGGCAGAGAAGTAAACCTTGCAGGCGTCAAGGCTACTGTAGAAGAAATCAAGGAAGACGGCGAACGCGTTTTGCGTTTCGCCATCACGCCAGCCGAGCTTGAAGACGTGATGAACGCACAGGGCCATGTGCCACTGCCGCCATACATCAACCGTCCAGACGATGACGACGACAAGAAGTCGTACCAGACAATCTTCGCCAAGTACTCTGGCGCAGTGGCCGCCCCAACCGCAAGTCTCCACTTTAGCGAGCAGATGCTTTCAGACCTCAAGGCAAAGGGCGTGCATGTCGCAGAAGTCACGCTCCATGTCGGCCCGGGCACGTTCCAGAACATTGCCGTAGAAGACTTCACGCAGCACAAGATGCATGGCGAGTTCTACGAGCTCACTGCAGAAAACGCCGAGATAATAAACAAGGCTAAAGCTGCAGGCGGTCGCATCGTAACTGTCGGCACAACAAGCACACGCGTCGTAGAAACTATTGCAGACGACAATGGCCATTTGCAAGCCCAGACAGGCATTACACATGCCTTCATCTACCCTGGTTACCGCTACAAGGTTGTCGATGGACTGCTCACCAATTTCCATTGGCCAAAGAGCTCGCTCATCTTGCTCGTGTCTGCGCTATACGGCCGTGAAAACACGCTTGCAGCCTATGCAGAAGCCGTAGAGAACCGTCTGAAGCTGTTCAGCTACGGCGACGGCATGCTGATCTTGTAGAAGAAGCAAGAAGTCGCATTATAGCGCATTTGTAATTTCACTAAATACAAAAAGACCTGCTTTTGAAGCAGGTCTTTTTAATGGTTCTAACCGCGATTAGTTTTCGCCGTTGTGCATTTCCATCTGTTCACGGTCCATCGTGTGCTGAAGGTATTCCTTAAAGTCACGATCGATATTCACACCGTCAAAGTCAGAAACATCGTTTTCCAACACGAACACAGCACTCGGGTTATCTACCCAACCCATAATGTCAACCTGGTCGAGGCTCATGGACTTGTCGCCTGCTGCAGCAGCAACGTATTCGATCTTGGACTTAGGAATCCAACCCTGGCCGCAGGAGCCCTTGACGAGAACGTCGGTGTCAGCTTCCTTGAGGATAGTCATTTCGTCATTGAAGCCTGCTGTGCAGACAACAGCGCCACCACCCTGTTCCTTTGTCAAATCAACGTCACCCTGCTTAGACTTAACCTTCTTAGCAGCAAAGGAAGATGCGACGAGCGCAGCCAATACGAGAATCAAAACCTTTTTCATATCAAAATCCTCTTATGTAGAAATCATTTTCTACAATGTAGTCCAAATATATTCTTTATTTTTGTACTAAGTCAACTTTTTTTCGTTAAATTCTTGTTTATGAAGAAAATTTTCGCTTTTATTACAATTTTTTTACTGATTTTAGGCATTTTGGGCTTCTGCGGACTCAAATCTAAACTCAAGGCAACCACAATCAACACCCAGACGGTGCTCGTGCAGATACCGAACGGAAGCTCCCCGACAAAGGTCCAGAAGATACTGAGCGATGCAAAAGTCTTCGATGACGAGCTCGCATTCAAGATATTCTGCAAAGTGGAAACATGTGCCCTCAAGGCGGGCGCCTACGAAATCGCCCCGAATATGGAGCTTGGCGACCTGGTCACGCTCCTTTCAAGCGGTAAAACGGCGGTCCGCAAGGTCACAATCCCGGAAGGGCGCGCCACCTGGGAAATCCCGGCATACCTCCGCAAGGTGTTCCCCGCAATCGACTCCGTCAAATGGGAAGCACTCACGCACGACGCTGCATTTGCCAAATCCCTCGGCGTAGAGGCGAACAGCCTGGAAGGCTACCTGCTCCCAGACACCTACCCGTTCCCGATCAATGCTGACGAAAAGACGATAATCAAGCAGATGGTTCAAGCGAACCTCCGCCTGAGGTCCGAGATGGAAGCACTCGGCAGCCCGGAATGGAAAAAGCTCGGAGGCTGGCACCAGGTGCTCACACTGGCTAGCGTGGTTGAAGAAGAAACCGGCAAGCCAGACGAACGTCCGCTGATTGCAGGCGTATTCCACAACCGCTTGGACATCGGCATGCCACTCGGTGCAGACCCAACAGTCCGCTTCATTTTCAGGAACCTCACAGGCCCAATCTACAAGAGCCAGTTGAATAGCGACAGCCCGTACAACACCCGCAAGTTCAAGGGCTTAATGCCAGGCCCGGTCTCTAACCCAGGTCGCAAGGCAATTCAGGCGGCGCTCTTCCCCGACAAGACGGACAAGCTCTTCTTCGTGGCAAAAGATGACGGCTCCGGGACGCACTTCTTCAGTGCAACGCTCAAGGACCACAACAAGTATAAAGACATCGCTGCCAAGAATCGCGGAGAATAGTTATTAGGATTTAGGGGCTAGTGATTAGACGAGAGGTGCATGCAAATTTTCCATGTTATCGGCTGTAGGCTGACATCTGAATGTTCAATTAACAATGAATAATTAATAATTAAGTGTCATTGCGAAATCCGAAGGATTGAAGCAATCTAGAACATCGCCCTGGGTTGTTTCGCAGGGCCAGAGCCCTGCTCACCCTACGGGCGCCAAAGGCGCGTTAACTAAACTAACATTGTATGCTATCGCATACACGTTTAGTTAATGCTTCACTACGTTCGCAATGACATAGGAAGTTACAATTGCTTTCGTCTTCC
>JAZLFR010000004.1:0-13571 GCA_045615885.1 Fibrobacteraceae bacterium | reverse complement strand
TTCGGGCGCTATACTCATTAATCCGACCAAAAGAATCGGACAATGATCACAACCAGAACGCCAGCGACCACCTGGGCCGCAACGTCTAGCAGAAACTGCGCCATAGGCATCACCTCCCCTGAGGGATAGGATTTGCCCTGCCGACGTTCTACAGGCCGACCGCCATGTTGTCCATCTATAACCGCTTCCTCCACGGCCTTTCCCGTTGAGCGACGAAGGTGCGAATAAGGCCCGGCAGGAAAGGAGGGAGCGCTCCTTCAACCATCCTGCCCGCATCTACTCGCCCCAACTGTGGGGTCAGTGACGGCTTTGTCCAAGCGTGTGACGGATACGTCCGCATCTTGTCGCCGTTTTGTCCAATAGTGACGGAATCGTCCTCAGATTGTCCTCATTCTGTCCGCGTTTCGTCCTCATTTTGTCCAATGCCAGGAGCGCCCCGTCATCCTTGCGTTTATGCTTGCGTCCCGCTGTTACTGGCTCCTCAAAACTCCTCAAATTTTGAGGCTTCGGCGACCTGCTTTTTTTTAGGGTCGCACCCTGCTACCACCCCTGCGACCAGCTCCCCATGTTCTCGTTGTTCGCTCTTTGTTCACGCCAGCGGTGAATGGTGAACGATCCACTAAACTCCACAAAAATAGTGGATGACGATCCATCACGGCAGCCGCCTACAGGCTTGAAAAATGTCCGCTTGATACGAAGGCCGCGTTTTCTGTTTCAGCGCCTCCAGAGGCGCAGAGGACGCAAAAAAAAGGACGCCCCGGTTCAATCCCCGGAACGCCCCCATGCGCGGCCTCACAAGCGGCGCTGATTCATATCAGGCATGCCTCGGCAAGCTCCATGCCCTTCCTTGACGGATACCACCACAGCTTGCCGTCTGCCGTCTCCAGTACCCGCACCGTGCCGCTCGGATGCTTGGCCTTTGCCAGCCCGGCCAGCACAGCCCGGTTCCCTCCCTGGTATCGCTTCGGCAGCGTCCGCTCCTCCAGCTCCATGATGGGATGCCAGTACGGGACCGGAGCGCCTCCGAACATGTAATGGAATGCCAGAGCCACGCCCACCTGGTCGTCGATGGACAGGCGCGGCGGATAGCCATCCTTCACGGCCGGCAGAGATTGAGGCAGTGTCTTCTGCTCCTGTACCTCCGTCCCTGCCGGTGTATCCTCTGCCACATGAACGGGAGCCGTCACATTGTCGGGCGGCTCCTCATCCACTTCCCTGCTGAATCTTTCAAAGAGACTCATCCGGCCCCATTCAGCAGCTTGGGATTGACCTCATATACAGCCCCGGGACGTCGGCCCTTGCCCTTGTATTCCGCCTCGCGCTTCCGTATGAAGTTCCGTTCTTCCAGAGCCTTCAGGCATGGATTGAGCTTATCCATCGTGTCGAGAAGATTGTTTCCTCGGACGCGGTTCAGACATTCATTGCCGGAGAATGTGGCAGGCTTGTCCTTCTCAATCCATTTGAGAATGGCCTTTGCTCCCTCGTCGCGGTCGCTGGTTCCCATGAGATCGTATGCAGCCTTTGCATGGTCCGCGAAGAACCACCCCGTGTTCACGGCCTTCCGCATCGTTGCCTCGGATATCGGCTGCGAAGCAGGATGCTCCATCATGTGGTAGATGCCAGCGACTCTAGCCGTTCGCCCGGCGAGCTTTCCGGCCCAGTCGCGCATGTACTGGAACTCCGCTCCATCCGGCAGGAGATGCTCGATAGCAAGGGCAAACTCCTTCCATGCGGCCTTGGCTCCATCGCTCAAGGTCAGCGTCGTCTCCTCGGATATTCCATTGAGCACGCCCATCATGGAATCCTCAAATCCGGCAAACCGCTCCGGAGCGATGTACGGCTCGTCGAATGTCCGCTTGCCCAG
Organism: Fibrobacteraceae bacterium; assembly: GCA_045615885.1. Lineage (GTDB taxonomy): Bacteria > Fibrobacterota > Fibrobacteria > Fibrobacterales > Fibrobacteraceae > UBA1765. Next base: position 11,707 of record JAZLFR010000004.1, on the reverse strand, counting down.
ATTGCTCGGAGGCAGGACGTACAGGAAACGGCCATTCAGTCCTCGCCCTCTGAATACTTTCGACGACACGCACGTCGTGAGCGTGATCCGCTGCGTGGACAATGCCATGGTCATCCGAGGATGCTCCATGTTGATAGGATCGCGCTTGCCGCGGTCGACAATGACAGGCAGTCCGTCATGCGCCTGGAGCACGAAGTCAATGTTGGCCATGCCGTTGTTGTAGCGTCCGGCAAGAGTATCGAACACTCCAGCCTCAGACGTCACGATGGCGATGAGCTCATCATTATCTGCCGCCACAACGGCCATCTGTTCCGGCGTGATGTCATCCACCAGGAGCCGCGTCGGGTGTGGAACCTCGACAAGCCGCCCCTCTGCTTCAAGGATACGCTTCTGAAGTTCGTCGAGTTCCTCCGTGTTCCTGCACGCCCCGGCTTTCGCCCTGAGTGCTTCAATCTGCTTTTGCAGCGTCTTGTTCCAGCTTATGGCCGTCTTGGCCTCTTTGGCCAGCCTGGTGCGCTCATCGCGCTCCCATTGCTGGAGCCGGCTGGTGCATCGGGATACGACAGGAGATTTCCTATGTGCAGGATCAAGAGCGCATACGATGTAGACACAGAGCGGTTCCCTGTATCCGTCCTTGATCCGCACGTAACACTTCCGCTGCGTTGCCACGGCGAACGATCCCAGAGCCATGGAGAACGGCAGCTCCACCGGTACCTCCATCTGCTCGGCAATGGCGTTGACGTATTCCGCCATGACGGCCGGAAGGCACTTCTCAACGTCAAGCCTTGGAAGCTCGTTCTCAGAGAACTCAGCGACATCGAGCCACGGTTCCGCCTCGGCCTGCTCCTTCACGACGGCCGCAGCCTCCAGAGCCTTCCGCACGGCATCCTTCCCACGCGCCCGGCGCAGGTCATCGAAGTCTGTGCTTCGCTCATCCACCTCCGGGCAGATGACGCACCGGGCACCGATGGCCTCGGCCGCCTTCATGGCCTTGATGCGGCCCGCGTTCTCCGAAGGCATGCGCTTCACGATGTTGCCATCGGCGTCCTTCTTTGTCGTGTCCTCGTCACCGGCAATGATGATGTCCCGCTTGGGGAACTTCTCCCGAGCCAGCTTCGCAACACCGAGCAGGTTCCCAGCCTGGAACACAGACAAACACGCGGCGCCTGTGGCCTCATACACCGACAGCATCGTGGCGATACCTTCGCCGATGTAGAGCGGCCCATCCTTCCGGCTGCATACCGGGAAGAAGACGTCCGCCGCCTTGCCTCCAGTAGTCCACAGCTTTTTCTGTCCGGCCGCACCTGGCACACGCTGGACGTTCACGATCTTCCCGTCGCCATCGTATGCCGGAATGACAAGATTTCCGTGGGCATCCTGCCGAAGTCCCTTCACCGCATGGACGCCCTTGCGCGCCAGATACGGATTGTCGTCACCGGCAGGAGGAAGCGTTTTCAGTTCCTTCCGCACGGCCGCAGCGACAGCATCCTGCTTGGCAGTCTTCTCCGCATCGCGCTGCTTCCTGTTCTGCTCCACCTGGTCAAGGAATGCCTGGTACTCTTCATCCGACATGCGGAAGCTTTCGCCTTCACCTCTCAGGGACACCGTGATGCCCTTCTCATCGTGCCGGTAATGGTTGCACAGCCAGAGCGTCGGCGGATTGTCTATATGGAGCCTGCACCGTCCGGCGGTCTTGTCGGAGCCGTCTTCCGTAGGGAAGTAGCAGAGCTTTTCGGGTTCCACCCATTCCGAAGGACGGATGCCGTTCTCGACAAGCGCCGCCCTGGCACGTTCCTGTATCTCAAAAATGTCTGCCATCAGTTCCCCCTGATCATCTGCTCAATGTTGATTCCGGCGGCCCGGAGCCGCTCCTCCTGCGCATGCTCATGATGGAGCATTCCGGCATACATGAAGCCCGTGATGGCAAGCAGGATGACGGCGATACGGAACTCGCGCCATTCTTTCCGCGTCGAAGGAAGGAGCTGCTTACGCATGGCTCTCCTCCTCTCCGGCCTCGATGGCACGGGCAAGGGAAATGAGCTTCGATACCTGCATCAGTTCGTCATGACGGCGCTGCGCCATCTCAAAGAACACGGAGCTGAACAGCTGAACCAGAGCGTCCACCATCCTGTCGTCGAAAACCTTTTTGGAAATGGCCGTGCGGAGATCGGAGGCGAAGTATGCGCCGAAGTAATCACGGGTTGCCTCAATCTCAGCTGCATGCCTTTCAAGGGCATCGAACAGGCCTTCAAAGAAATCGGAGCTACGCATTGCGCACCTCCTGCATCTCGGCAAGGGTGAGCAAGAGATTGACGGCGGTGTAGAACTGCTCTTCGAGCGCAACGGCCAGTTCCTCGACCTTCATCACTGGATCGAGGATGTTCTGGATGAGATTGTCGGCAGGGACGAGGGGCGCGGCCCCGGAAAGAAGCTCATTCGGAACGCGCATCACGCCGAGGGATTCCATGTGCTCGACGAACTCATGCCCCATGGCGGCAATGCTTCTGAAGGTTTCGGCGTTGTCGGCCGCATACTTGCGGAGGATGGCAGTGGGCTTTGGGGTTTCGGATTCGGAGATGGTCGCGCTCATGGCGACGGGGGAGTTTGCATTGTTGGTCATGCTGCACCTGCAATGTTTTGGGATTGAGGGTTAAACGAAAAAAGGCGGAAACACGCTCCCCGGCCATTGCAAAGCCGCCCGGTGGTCACCCAATCCGGGACGTGTTCCGCCAATATCAGAAGCCACAGCTTAGACCTGTGGAAAATCTGCTTGCAGAAACAGAAAAAGCCGACATTTCTACTCCCTTGGGAGGAGCGGAGGCTTCGACTACGCCTTGCAATGTTAGGGAACTTCAGATTGCCATTACCGGCACAGGACTGCAAGCGGAAACTGCCATATTGCTCAAATGAGCATAACGGAGTATCCCTTTCCCCATAGGGGTTGCGTGTCCCCCTTGTATCTTCCCCGGTATCGCCGTCATGGTGCTGCCGGGGAATTTTTATGCCCAGTGCACCGGCAGAAAGCTGGCCGACAATCGCGGCCTTGGTGATGGATGGTAGCATGCTACCCCTCCACCGAAACCGACTGAACACCGGCATCAAGAAAAGCATCAAGGTCGCTTTTGCGATACTGAACAAACCTGCCGACCTTCAAATATACTGGGGGCAGTTTGAGGTAGCGCCGCTTCTCCAGAGCCTTGGGCTTGAATCCGAGATACTGAGCCGCTTCCTCAGTTGTGAACCGCTTGTCGTTATCCAGCATAAAAACCTCCATAGTGCCTTGGCGTTTTTGGGAGTTCCAAAGCGTTATATAGAGGGTTTTCTCATCGCGGCACAGCTTCAAGCCTCATTTGTGGAAAATCAAACCTCATTTGAGGTTTGCATCTTTTACCCATTCACCTTGCGATCCTTGTATTCCGATGCTTCCTTGAGGACATCCCGAACGGTATTCTCTGAGAGTTTCATCCCGGCACTCTGGATTTTCTTCATCAGGATACCGGTAGAGGTACGCTCCATCAACGCGGCACCAGGAAACGCAAGTGCTGCAATGATGGTAAGCAGTGTATTCTTTTTGCTGGTGCTCAATTCCTCGGATGCCGTTTTCTGCTCCTGCGGAGGCTGTTGACGAGTGTTCTTCAGTTCCTCGGCTAGACGGTCGAGCTCTTTTTTATATTTGGCACTTTCATGCTCTGCCAACTTTAGCTGGACTCGCATTTGGTCAACGCTGTGCTTCATTAAAATTTTCATTTCCGCATCGGCGGCGATCTTCATTTTGTACGACGATAACTCCTTCTTCAAGGAATCTCGTTCGGACTCCACAGCCTCCAGTTCCCTCAATTGCTCATCACGCTCGGCAACCCGCTTTCGCTCGGCCTCCAGTTTTGCCTCTAGTTCTTTTACCTTGTTCTCCGCTACGACCGCCATGGATACATCCACAGGCAACGCATATGCTTGCGGAAGTCCCTCGCTATTGGTCACCATGCCGGAACGGGAATCCATAGGGTGGATGCCAAACATTTCAGTTTCAGCTTTTACGACCGCCTCAAGCTCAAAATACATACCGTAAGCGTTGAAAAAAATGATTCCTGTATCGTATGGGTCTGCTTCGGTATAGTAGTCTATGAGATTACCATGCAAGAGGTCACGCTCTACACGCACCCATGCTTTGAAGTACGGTCTTTTGTATGCCATCTCCACAAATTGTGGCGTTTCAAGGCCGTCAAAGTGTATATTGCTCCACCTGTCCAAAAGCTGTTCGTAGGCAATTACCTCGTTCGGCCTGAACTGCACCCGGTTAGTATTGCCGCTCATCAAGCACCGCCTTGTGCTTTGCCTGTTATCCCCCGGCAAAGTGATAGGCGCTCACCTTGTCGGTGGAGTTCATGACGCTCCACCTATGCCGGGGAAATTCTGATTAGGATTCCCCCCTGGCATCAACAGGTATCAGGACGCTTGCGGCATCCGCTGCCTGTTGTCTGCTTTCATCCAGCAGGTGTGCATACCGGCCCGTCATCTTCAGTGTCTTGTGCGTCATCTGCTCCTTGAGTTGGTAGAGCGTCACCCTACCAGACGAGGCAAGCCATGATGCGTAGTTGTGCCGCAGCCCATGAAGAGGACGAAAGGTATTCGGCAGGCCAGCCTTATCCCGTATCCGAACCGACGTATTCCGGAAGTCCACTCTACGCTTGCCGGTTTTTGGATTGGTGAAGATGTACCGATCAGAATACCTGGGCACAGACTTCAGTACTTCGATAACGGCACCGTTGACTTTGAGGTATGCAGTCTCTTTGTTTTTTGCCACGTCACCCCGGAGCCTGATTTCCTTCCGTTCAAAATCGACATCGGACCACATCAATTCAAGCGCAGCAGTCTTCCGAATGCCAGTAAGGAGAATGAGTGTGATATAAGCCACTCCTTGCCTGTCCGGGTCTTCATTAAGGGCGTTCCAGTATGCTTCAAGCTGCTCGGGTGTCATACACTCCGTTCGGGCCTCAGAATCGGTTTTAGGTAACTCTATCTCCCCCACCCATTCCGGCAGTGGTGAATAGTAGCCACGCTTTGCGGCATGCCGCATGACGCGCTGGATGATTTCCAAAAGATGGAAGATGCAGCTCTTCGACAGCTTCACAGTCTCACCATGCAGCGGCCGCTCACGATTCTGAGAACGCAATTCTCTGGCAAGTCGAGAGACACGTTCCGATGTGATGCTGCCTACAGGGATAGCCGTAAATCCTCCAAGCGTCTTCATGCTGGCGGCATCAGTCTGCCGGCCTTTCCTTTCCTGCCTGTCATCGTCATAAAGCCTGTAGAGCGTCTGGAGCGTGATAACCTCATCCCCCATACGCTCATGCTTTTCCTTCTGCTTTCGGCGCTGCTCATTCGTCAGGGACTTTCCATTCATCCTTGTCCCGCGTTCGATGTTGGCGAGAGCAGGCGTCATCCCCTCACCGGCGCGACCGACTTTCTCCATGTGCTGCTTGCCATCAGGGGTTCGATACTTGATGAAATAAACCCTATCGGAGCCGCTCGCTCCACGGGCAGCCACCTCCCTAAAAACGACACCAGGGTACATCGTTTTGGAGTACTTCACCGCCATAAAAAACTCCCCTTTTGGACATCCGTAAAATTCGCGTAAAATTCACCAAAATATCCGTGAAATTCAATTTTACGTATTTTACGTATTTTGCGCCTATATAATAATTGAGGGGGTGGGCTGGTATGTCCGGCTCCCCCTCTGGGAATTTCGTATCACAGCATGTATCACAAAGTATATCACATTTTAGCGTGATACGGAGTTTTTAGGAGGGGTAAAGAGGAAATAAACAAATGAATAAAGCAAAGTAAAATACCTAGTTATCGTAGTACAGAGTAGTATAGAGGAAATAAAATCTACAGAATATACTGCTATAGATTGAATCTAGAATTTCATTATAATCTCTAATAATACCAACTAATTAAATAACAAATAAAATATCACTAAAAAATATGTATCACAGTATGTATCACAAACACCCCTAAAACGGTGTTTTTCCGGCATGGATTGAGGTTTCCTAAAGGCGTCAGAAAATAGAAAAGAAAAGCCCTTAAAACCCCTTATTAAGCGTAAAATACGTAAAATCCGTAAAACTCATTTTCCGAAGGTCATTTTTCCTTTTTACGGATGGCCACTCGAATTTTACGTATATTTTACGGATGTCACCACGGCGATCTTTCGGCGCCTCAAAATCCATGCCGGGATGCCGTCCTAGGGACACCTTTCCCCACCGTCTATCAGCCCGGCAGAAATTGACGTTGCCATGCCGCGGCCTCCGGTGGTAGGAAGCGTTTACCCGATCAGTCTGGTGCGCAACGTTTCCTTCTTGGAGAGCGGGCCCCGGTTTAAGCTGATCGCATAAAAGCCGCTCCCACGGCATTCCGTATACCAGAGGGATGCTGTGCGTAGGTTCACCGCCGTTACCCGTGCATGAATCACCGGCACATATTTCGCTTTGCCCCCGTTGGCCTTGTAGGTTTCCCTCTGGAAGAGAGAAGGGATTTCGGTGGTCAGGAGCTTTCCTGACAAAAGAGGGGGACTGCTGACCAGATGCAGTCGAAGAGGGGGGTGCACTCTTCCAAAGCAGCAGCCCTGCGTTTCGACGTGGGGCTTTTTTCTGTGCCGCGAATCTCTTGCGTGCCATTCTTCATTCAAGCCAATTCAGGGTATCCGTTTTCCTTCCTCGGCTCGATCCATGAAAAACCTCCGTTGGAACCGCCATGCCATCGGAGGTTTTTCTTTTAAACGAAAAGAGACGGCGACCGCAGTAAAGCGCCTCCTCGAGAGGGAAGCAGCATAGCATGATGGGCCGGGAACCTCCCCGGCCTTTTCTTTGCCCGGCCGTCTAACAGAAAAGCCCCCAGTTTTGACGCTGAGGGCTTTTATCATGCTCATGTATGCAAAGCTGTGTATGTGTATCCTTGCCGCGCTCTACGGCCGTCCTGCGGCTCGCATTTACGGTGTTGCGTCTTTCCATTGCTTGAGGAGGGCGTCCACCGACATCCGCACCCCAAGAAGAACGTCAATCATGCGATCCCGGCACGCTTCGCTGTTTGCGAGCCCTTCCAGAGCGCACGCCACGCTGAGAAGACAGCACCGCCTCTCCGCGTCCGACATCGAATATGCAGCCGCCTCCGGCCGCATGCTTGTTTCCTGTGTCATTTGCTAGCCCTCCAAGGCCTTTGCGACCGCCTTCAAATCCTGCTGTTTGTGCCGCAGGAAATTGGGCAGGGCGGTCTTCTGCGCCTCCTGTCTTGCCTCGTACTCATCGGCCCACGCCCGCGCAGCCTCGGCAGGATTGGAGCAGTTCGGGACTGCAAGCGCCTTCTCCATCTCGTTGAACCTGGTGATGCAAGCCTCCTTCACTTTTATGGCCTCCGGCGTGGTGTATCCCATCGTCACCATCATCATGGCCTCTTTGGACAGGAGGTACATGGGGCGGCGTTCACCCTTGGCGTCAACATATTCGCTAGGGGAAAAGTTGGGGGCGTTGAAAGCCGGAGAACATTTGTCCATGACCTTGCGGATGTCGCGGAGAACGTGGTCGTGTCGCTTGCTGAACGCTTCAGCTACCTGCCTGGAAGTCACACAAGCGTTGCCGTCGATAATCTGAACCTGGGCTCTAAGCATGTTCATCTCGACTTCCCTCCATGGCCTTTACCGCCGCTTTTAGATCCTGCATCTTGTGCCGAGCGAAATGCCGCAGGATGCCGTAGGCGGCCTCCTCTGCCCTTTCCCGGCTTCCGGCCATCACAATGGGGATGCCTCTCGAAATGAGGCTGTACAGCGTCTGCATGGCCGCTTTGGGCTCCATGCGGCTCCGGTACGCCCCGATGGCCACATCTTCCCAACTTCCTTCGCAGATGATGGCGAAGCATTCGAGCGCCCGGCCGCGCTGAATCTCCCGGCCGAATCTTTCCCGATCGGATGAAATGGAGTGAATCAGGTCTGGAAGGCTCTTGCGCTCGAGCCCGACCAGATGCCCCATGCCGGGCAAGGAATAGTCTGCCGTCTGCAACGTCCCGCGCTCGACAGTCACGTCAGGGAAGCGCTTGAAGGAAAAGGGCTCCTGTTCCCTGTTATCGACGAGGACGCGCATGACACACCTCCTTCCGCTCCGTGATGCGGAGGTTGTCGAGGTTCCCGGAGAGGACACATTCGAGCGCCCGGCGGACTGCGGAAACAACATGTTCACCTCCCCACGACCGCGCCGAGAGCTTCCCCCATGTTTCCGCTGCATGCCGTGGGGAGGTGAGGCGATCCACCGGGAGCACCCATAGCCTTGTCCTCCACCTGTTGCGCGGATCGGGATAGATCACGCATATCGAATCCGTGCTCCGGTCGTACAGGATATGACGCCGAAAAATGAACTCCGGCCCCTTGTAGGGCCACGTTTCGTCAATGAGCATGCCGCCCTCCTACGCCCACAATTCGCCAAAGGTGAGGAACAGCTTGAACAAGTCCACCTTGATCTTTTCGGGCTTATCGTCCACGCCCTCGAGCGCTTTGGCTGCAAATTCGTCAATGTCCATGCCCGGCCGCTGCTCCTCGAGCTCCCCAATCATGAAGACGGACAGCGCCCACATCGAACACCGCTTGCTGTTGTTCCGTTCCGCCATCGCCATGAGCGGCCCCTAGCTCCCGGCACGCCGGGCCGTTTCGGTTCCGTCCCAATCCCAAGTGCAGAAAATCCAAGCCGCCTCCGGGTGGAGCCTCTGGAGCTCCTCCGGCGTGACGCCCTCGCCCTCGACAAGCCCATCCTCGCCGACAAAGGCAGTCCGCACGCGCCGGACATCCTCAAGTTCCTCCACGCGCTCCTCGAGTCGTTTTACCGTACCTGCTAGCCCGCTCATTTCTCCCCCTTTGGCGCGACGAAATGCACCACGATCATGTCGTTCCCGGCGAAGGCATCACAGAGCGCCTCCTCCGTCGGGAACTCCTGCTCCTCCCCGGATTCCATCCGCGCAACAGTTCTCCCGTTGGCATAGACAAGCCCGAGGATGATTTTTCTTTTTGCCGGGCAGAGAGAAGCACCTCCCCGCTCTAGCGCCTCCTCCATGCGTTCGATGCGCCTGGACAGATTGCTCATACCTTCCCCCCTGTCAGACGCTCGACGGCCGCCGCCAGCGCATCAACACGCGCCGCCAGTTCCCCGAGCTCCCGAATCTTTGCGGCGGCCATGTGGGCGGAAAGCGCATCCCCGGCGACGTCGGCAGAGATGACGCCTGCGCTCATGGCGCTGAGGATACCCTCCGGCGTCTCCGGCAGCACCTCCGGAACTGAACACGGCCGGAGCCGTGGAAGCCCGTAGGAGAGTACGAGCCGCGCCGCGTCCATATCCCCGGCCTCGGCCGCCTCAATCACTTGTGGGAGAATCCGCTCGACCGCATCCCGGGCCATGATGAGCCCATGACTTGCCGAGCCCTTCGGCCGCCCCTTCCGATTGCCGGAACTCCCCTTGCGGAAGCGCCCTCTGGAATCCCGCCCGCCTGTAAAATCCTGTTGTTTGCAGGAGTCGTCTGTACTCATGGCATCCGTTCCTTTTTTGGGCCCCAGACGCCCGGAGAGGCCCGGCAGAAGGAAAGCCGCATCTTCCGATGGGCCGCCCCGTTTTCAAGCCTCTCCGGCGGCCGTGCGCCTACTGTTTACCGTTGTAGTCCGCCCGGAGCTTCGCCAGCTTCTCGAGCATGTCGCGCAGCATCCTGTCCGCCTCTCCGGGCTCCGCGTCATACGCCGCCCGGATCGTGTCTGTTGCGATCCGCACTAGTCGCCTGATTGCTTCCCTGTCGCTCATGCTTCCACCAGCCTCAGAATGTTTCAGCTTCTTCAATGTAGTGCTGGGCGAGGTTGAAAAGCTCCTCGCCCTCCTTCCTGTTGTGGGCTGCCTGAAAAGCGCCGTCGTATGCCGAGCGCATGGCGTCGAAAGCCTTCTCGAGATACCTGATTCCTTTGCGGAGCTCCTCGACCTTCTTTTCCTGAGCACACTTTTCCTGCATGGCTTTCGCCTCCTGTGGGCTTGTGCTGAGAACGCCGCCGGGCGTCCTCGCATCGTTCTTTTTCCGGGCCGCCGCCTTTGGCTTGCCGCCGCCGGGCCGGGCCGATACGCCTGTTCTTTTCTGCATCGCTACCCTCCTTGCATTCCCGAGCCTTTTGGCCTCCCTCATGTTGTCCAGGCATTCCGTGCAGCAGTATTCCGTGCTCCCCATGAAGAGCGCCCCGCACGCCGGACAGCGACGCATGCCGGGCGGGAGAACCTCCCCGGCAAAGGATATGCAGATGCCGTCGAAGTCCTGATAGGGCTCCGCCGTCCATCCATCCTTGAGCACGTTTCCCGATATCGCCGGGCCGTCCGCGTCCCCTGTTCCGCGCCAAGGGTCGTATAAAACTGTGCCTAGAACGGATTTCCTGATTTTTGTTTCAGCTTGTCGCTTTGCTAGTTTGTTTTGATTGTCCCAAGCCCTTCTGCATGTGTCTGAGCAATACAACGCTCGCACATTAGAACGCTTGAAGACCTTTTCGCAAAACCTACATGTTTTCTCATATGTCAACATCTATCGCCTTTCGATTTCATGTAGTTTTGCATCGTATCACCGCACACGACTGCGGCATATCTTTTTTACGTTTGCTGTCGTTATATTGCTTTTCTCATTCAAAGGGCAAAAAAGAAGCCCAGACTGCTGGTATGAGCAGACCGGGCTTCCGTGTCCTGTGCCACGCTTACAGACGGCCAACAGGCTAGCCGTCCAGGACGGGACTGCTTGCTTGTATGCAGCGCCTGGGGGAGCGTGCGGCCCCATGCTTTTCGGAGATGGATCGGGGGCGGCCGAAATCAGGATATGCCTGTGGGGAAATGCGGCGCATAGCTTCTCCGCCTGGCAGGAATGAGCATGGCCGTTGCCGGATCGGCCACATTTCATGCGGTTACAATCTGTAACCGGATCCCGCTTTTTTTTATGTCGCAGTGTGCGACCATACATGCGACATGCGGCCGTGTTCACGATGTTCACGATTGTTCACGCATCAATTGAACGGTGAACAAATGGTAAACATGTAGGATATATCTTTTCCATCTTATGGAAACAGGATGGATACATCACGGAAATATTCTCCATAATCTTTCCAATATGGAAACATCATGGAAATATGATGGAAACATTTACGCGAAACGGTCATTTTTGCATGCGATAATGCAGTTTCTAACAGTAGACGGCGAAGGGCAGGATGATTGAAGGAGTGCTCCCTCCTTCAGCGCTCTTATTCGCCAACCGGCTCAACGGAAAATCAGATGGCCAGCCTACCCGGTGTGGCCACGCGGGGAGCTGGCAAGGGCGGCCCCTTTGAACCCCGTAAAAACAGAAAAGCGCCCCGATCCGGAAGCGCCTTCGCTAAATCCTCTTGCCAAGCATCTCCGGCAAGGGTAGTTAAAAAAACAGGGGCAGAAGTGTGTCACCACTTCCACCCCCTAGGGCAAGTCCCTCAGACATAGCATGTTTAGGATTTATGTCCGGTTTTTATAGCGCCTGAAGTTCCAGCTTCGGGCGCTATACTCATTAATCCGACCAAAAGAATCGGACAATGATCACAACCAGAACGCCAGCGACCACCTGGGCCGCAACGTCTAGCAGAAACTGCGCCATAGGCATCACCTCCCCTGAGGGATAGGATTTGCCCTGC
>JAZLFR010000003.1:0-7794 GCA_045615885.1 Fibrobacteraceae bacterium | reverse complement strand
AGACCGCTTCGCTGGTAGACGAGATGTGTGCAAACGAGTGTCGCGACCAAGCTTGCTTGGGCATGACCGAGTGCCGCCACATCCTATGGCGATGCCATGAAAGACGAAAGAGGATTGTTAAATTCCATTGTTTTAGAGGATGGGGGACAGGGTCTAGGGGTTAGTGAATGTTAATTTCCAGTGGTGTCAGCTGTAGGCTGACGTCTGTCGACTGAGTTAGTTTAAGGATCTAGGATTTAGTGGTTAGGATCTAGTGGAAAGTTAGGCGCCTTTGGCGCGATTATGATTTCTTGCATCTTAACTTCCGTCTTTCGTCTTCCAACTGACTCCTGACTCCTGTCACTGACTCCTATTTTCTGTTCTCTGTCTTCCAACAACTACTTATGAAAATTTCCGAAATATTCCTTAGCATTGAAGGCGAAGGCAGCCGCACGGGCCTTGCCGCCGTTTTCGTGCGTTTGTTCGGCTGCAACTTGCGCTGCAGCTATTGCGATTCCATGTACGCCGTCGAAGGTAATGACTACACTGAAATGACGGTAGAGCAGGTGTTTGCCAAGGTTGAAACTTTTGGCACCAAATGCGTAACGCTCACCGGCGGCGAACCCCTGTGCCACCCTGGAATAAACGAGCTGCTGCAAACGCTCGCCGCCGCCGGCTACGAAGTGAACATCGAAACGAACGGAACTATGCTCCCGGCAAAACGCACACCGAACATGTTCCTTACCATGGACTGGAAGTGCCCTTCGAGCGGCATGAACGGCAAGATGGATTTTGCAAAGCTAACAGTGCTCAACGCTTGCGACGTTCTGAAGTTTGTAGTGGGCACAAACGAAGATTTGCTTGAAGCACAAAAAATAATCCGCAGCCTTGCCGACTTTAATTTGTCTAAAACGCATGCCATGCCGCAAGTGTTCTTTTCATCTGTCTTCGGGACACTCGCCTACACCGACATCGTCGATTTTATCTTGGGCGACTGCGTGCTTCGTAAATACGCGCGCTTCCAGGTGCAGCTGCACAAGATCGTGTGGGACCCAGACAAGCGCGGCGTTTAGAGGTTCCCTAAATTACTTCAAGCCTCTGTGAATGTTGAATTTTGCACACAGGTATGCAAACTTGTACATCTGATTTGCAGAGAGGCGAGCCAAGAGCTCCATGACAGGCTCATCAAATTCACAAGGCTGGTCACCAGCGACCTCCGTCTGCGAATCATATACATAAAGTCCGTATGTTTCCTGCAGTTCTTTCGGCAAGTTCGCCGGGTACTTTTCGCGGCCAATTTTGCGGGCTATAAAGCTCTTTACAAGGCGTTCCATCTGTTCCTTGGAATTGGAGGCAAACGCAACGGCCCAAAAGAATTTCAGTTCCCTAAAGGATTTGGGAACAAAAAGATTCAGAGTGTCGTCGCCACGGGAACCAGCCATCCAGTAAATCCATTGAGTAACTTCCGGATTGTTGAACTGGGCAAAAACTTTAGAATCTTCCCTCGCAATGACGAATGCATTTTGCGGGTCATCCAATTCGTCTAGCGAAACATTCAGGCCCTTGCTGTTGATGAACTTTTCCATCTTTGACAATTCCGTAGGATTGTCAAAATAGTTGTGGCGATTGCACTTTGCCATCTTGGCGTCACGGAAACAGAGGAACGATTCATAGGCGCGTTCATCGCTTCTTGCGTAGATTTCCACGTATCCAGAAACCTGAGCCTTTTTCAAAAGTTTTCCGAATGCCGTTGCCAAATAACTGGAATGATGAATGAAAAGTTCACCCTGGATAGTCTTTTGCTCTTCTGAATAGTAGCTGGAGCCACCGCTTCTAAATCCACTGACAAGCCCGACAAAAATTTCAACACTTCCCTCTACATCAAGAAGTTTTATCAGACGGTCTAGTTCTTCATCAGAGAGCATCGCGACATCCATCTGAAACATGGAGGAATCCCCCAAAATGGAAGCGCCGTAGTCACCCAGAAAGCCAACGAGCGAGGCAAATTCGCCCTGCGCAAAATCCTTGAGTTTTTCAAAGTCATCGATGAGGTCCACAAAATTTTCACCGGCCGCTTCAATAAGCTTTGGCAACTGAACCCTAAAATTCTCGATGGTCGGTTCATCTTGTTTTTTGTTTTTTAGCCAGCCCCAAAAAGCGGTTTCTACAGAAAATTCATCGGTCATACATTTGTTCCTTTTTTTTCATGCTGGAAAATACATTATTCTTTAGAAAAAGGGTATTGTTTAAAGATATAATACGCTCTTGGCCTCGGGGGCAAAATCCCTATTACTTTGCTATATTATATGCGTATGAGTGAAAATTTGCATAAAGGAAGTCTTTGCCCCGTCATAACCCAAACCTTTAGCAAGGATTTTGGCGACATGGGCTTTATGCTCGAAAACGGCAAGACTCTCCCGGCTCTGGATATTTGCTACGAAACTTACGGCAAGCTGAACGATGCTTGCGACAATGTGGTATGGGTGTGTTCCCCGTTGACCGCCGATGCTCACGTGGCCGGCTACTATTCTACCGAAGACAAGAAACCTGGTTGGTGGGACGCCCTCATTGGCCCGGGCAAGGCTATCGATACAGACAAGTTCTTTGTAGTCTGCAGTAACATTTTGGGAGGCTGCAAGGGTTCCACTGGCCCTGCAAGCATCAATCCGCGCACAGGCAAGCCCTACGGCAGCACCTTCCCCACCATTACCATCGGCGACATGGTCCACGCACAGAAGGAACTCTTCGACGGCCTCGGCTGCAAGGGAATGTTCTGCGTTGTGGGCGGTTCCATGGGTGGCTTCCAGGCAATGAAGTGGTCCATCTACTACCCGGAACTCGTAAAGCGCTGCATAATCATTGCGACTTCGCCACGCTTCAGCAGCCAGGCTCTCGGCTTTGAAGTTGTTGCCCGCGACATCATTACGCAAGACCCGAACTTCAACAACGGCGATTACTACGATCAGCCGGTAAAGCCGGACATTGGCCTTGCCAACGCCCGCAAGCTAGCCCACATTACGTATCTCAGCGCGGAGGGCATGGAAATCAAGTTCAAGCGCGCCCAGGATCACGAAAACAGGAACCACAAGGTCACTTACAGCACTCCGTTTGACTTGGAATACCCGCTGGAAAGCTACCTGCGCTACCAAGGCAGCAAGTTTGTGGAACGCTTCGATGCCAACAGCTATTTGCACATCGCTCACGCAACTGACTGCTTTGACCTGGAAACGGAATACGGCTCCCTGGAAAATGCGTTCAAGGGAATCGAAGCCGAAGTTCTGAACGTGAACTTGAGCACCGACTGGTTGTTCCCGCCGCATGAATCCCGCCGCATTACGAGCGCCCTGATTGCGGCAGGCAAGCGCGTGACAAGCCTCGAAATGGACACTCAGTTCGGCCATGATGGCTTCTTGATTGAGGTTGGTGAATTGGGCAAGGCCGTCGGCCGCTTCCTTGACAGCAAGATTGTGGCTGAACAGGGCACGCAGTCTGTTCCCTTGTTCCACAACGAAAAGGATTTCGAACTCCTTGGCAAGTTGGTAAGCGACGGTTCCCGCGTGCTTGACCTTGGCTGCGGCAACGGAGGCTTGATCAACTATCTGCATTCTGCCAAGGGTGTTACAGGCATGGGCATCGAAAAGAATATGAAAGATATTCTGGACTGCCTCGAAAACGATGTGCCCGTGGTGCAGCGCGACCTCGATGAACGCGGCATTGCCGACATTCAGGACGAAAGCTACGACTACGCAATCATCAACCGCACCATTCAAGAAATCCGAGACCCGGTGGCTCTGCTCAATGAACTGCTGCGCGTTGCAAAGCGCGTGATTGTGTCGTTCCCGAATTTTGGCCACTGGTCCGCCCGCGGCTCCCTGATGCTGCACGGTCGCATGCCGAAATCCAAGGAACTGCCCTACGAATGGTACGACACCCCGAACATCCGCTTGCTTACGGTGAAGGACTTCCATACGCTTTGCGAAAAGGAAGGTTTCGCCATCGAAAGCATGACATTCCAGAACGACCAGCTGCTAAGCAAAATTTTGACAGGCGTAGGTCTCAAGAACTTTGGCGCAGAACACGTAATCGCAACGATTTCAAAGAAGTAGCATTATGGCAATTTTATCGATGACCGGTTTTGGCAAGAGTGAATCCATGTTCAACGGAATCTCTTGCGTAATTGAAGTCCGTAGCGTCAACAACCGCTTTTTGGACATCAGCAGCAAACTTCCAAAGAACCTGGCCTATCTTGAAAACAGTTTCAAGAACCAGATCAAGGAAAAGCTGGTTCGCGGTTCCGTGATATTCAGCGTCACCCTGGGCGCAGGCACGGCAGGCAACATTCCAGTTTCCTACAACGAAACCGCCATTGAAAAATTTGTTGAGATAACCAAGGCAATGCAGGCCAAATTCGGCGTAGCTGGCGACATCAAGCTGGAGCACATCTTGGCTCTGCCAGAAGTTCTGCAGTTCTCTGATAGCGGATCCGACAACGAAGCGCTGGAAAAGCATTTGACTGCGGAACTGGACAAGGCCTTGAATCAGGTCATTGAAATGCGCGCCAAGGAAGGCGCAAACCTGGCGGCAGACTTGACAGCGCGCGTGAACCACCTGAACGACATTCTCGGCAAGGTAGAAGTGCTGGACCCGCAGCGCATAGAAAACTGGAAGGTCAAGTTCCGCGACCGCCTGAACGTGCTGCTTTCAGACACTGAAATTGACGAAGTCCGCCTTTTGCAGGAAGCCTGCATCATGGCCGACAAGCTGGACATCAAGGAAGAAATCACCCGTTTCAAGAGCCACAACAAGCTGTTCCTGGGCGCACTCAAGGAGGGCGGCGCACAGGGCAAAAACCTGGGCTTCATTCTCCAGGAAATGGGCCGCGAAGCCAACACCCTGGGCACCAAGTGCCAGAGTGCAGAAATCGCAGCGCTTGCAATCGAGCTCAAGAACGAAGTGGAATGCATTCGCGAACAGTCCTTGAATATCGCCTAACATTTTGAATTAGCCTGCCAGGCAAATAAAAAGATCGCCGCAACTTACGTTGCGGCGACTTTTTTTCATTTCTCCGTCATGAAACTTTTTAGGTGCCAAAGCCCGCGCGAATCGCGCGAATCTGCATGCCAAGTCCCTCATCCTTTTCGAGCCCCTGTTCAATGGACTTGCAGCTCGAAATCACAGTGGAATGAGTACGGCCAAAGAATTCGCCAATTGTCTGCAACGGCTCTTCCGTATCTTCGCGGCAAATATACATTGCAATCTTGCGTGCGAGGGCGATTTTTTCAATTCTGGAATCCGAGCAGAGCTGTTCACGCTTAATGCCAAAGGCAAGAGCCGTAGCGTCGGCAATGGCTTCAATGGTGCGAGACATGAAGCTCGGCACAAGCAACTGGCGCACTCTGGAAAGAGTCAAGTCCTTGTGCATCAATTCGTATTCAGCCTTCAGGCGGCAAAGCTTGCCAGAAAGTTCCCTGAAGTTCGCGACAGCTGGCGTTGCAATCCACTTGCAAATTTCGCGGCGTTCCTTGTCTGGGAACGGAAGCTCCCTGGAATCGCGTTCCACAACCTGCAGGCGGGTAGATGCATCTGGCACGGTAATTTCGACCTTGAAACTTTCTTCCAGACGGCTCATCAGCTTCTGCTGGAAATACGGGATTTCTGATGGACGGCGATCGCTGGTAAACACAACCTGGCGACCATGGTAGCGCATGCGTTCCACAATGCCGAGCAGCACCTTCTGCGTGGAATCCTTCTTGGAAAGCAGCTGCACATCGTCAATCAAAAGCATGCCTGCATTTTCGTATGTTTCGCGGAATGCAAGTTCGGCCCTGTTGCGATCTTCCATGGTACCCTGGAACTGCTTCACATAGTCATTCAACATCTGGATGGCCGAGGAATACTGCACTTCTATTTTGCGTCCAGACGTAATGATTTCACGAGCCATGGCCTGCAGCAGATGCGTTTTGCCAAGACCCGAAGAACCGTAAATATACAGCGGGTTCAACGACGGTTCGCCCGGGTTCAGCACAATCTTTTTGCAAAGGGAAAGAGCTTCCCTGTTGCAGGAACCTTCAATGAAATTTTCGAAGGAATAATTCTTGTAGAAGAATTGCGGGCGACGCTTTTTTGCAGGCACCGGCTTCTTTACGGGCTGCAATTCAAACTTCGGAGATTCGATTTTGGGAGCGACCTTGGAAGCTTCGATCGTAAAGCCATCAAGCTCCGGGAAACGTTCGTGCAGAGCCTTGGTAATCGCACCCGAAAAAGACTTCAAAATCCAGTCACGCGTAAACGCATTCGGTGCAGTCAAGAACAAATGATTGCCAATTACGCCGTCAAAATGAAGCGTTTCGAGCATGGTGAGTGCATTCGGGGCAAAACCAGAGCCCGAAAGAAATTCCAAGCACGAATTCCACGCGTCTCCATACGCAATTTCGGCATTCAGCAAAACATTATCCACAAGTAAAAATCCTAAAGTTCAATAAAAGCGGTAAGGTCAATTTTTCAGCCACAATTTAAGTAACATTTTTACGAAAAGGGCTATTTTTTCGCGATTTTTTGCAAAATTCCCCTATTTAGATTATTTTCGCCACATTTATTTTTATTAACGGAAAAGCCCAAACTATGGGCAATCTATCAACAATTAAAACACTCTATGAATACACATTTAATTTTGATTTATCCACATGTATTTTTAGAACTATCTCTTGACAAAAAAAAGGGGGCAAAAGCCCCGAGAATAAGATGTATTAGGATCTAGGATTTAGGATCTAGTGATTAGCGAATGTTGGTTTCCAATGTGTCGGCAGTAGGCTGACATCTGTCGTCTGAGTTGTGTGAGGGCGCTACGCTTTGAGGTCGATGCTTCGCATCTAGAGGTATGAGGTGTTGTAATTACCGTTTCCTCTAGGCGCGCAGGCGCCGACCCCATACCTCAAAGCACCGAAGGTGCGACCTGACTCCTGTTTTCTGTCCTCTTGCATCTTAACTTCCGTCTTATGCCTTCCTACTGACTACAGCCTACTTGTAAAGCAGGTTCACGCCGCCGAAGATGGCGCGCATGTTTGCCTTCAAGGTATCGCTGCTTACACCGCGCCCTTCAACTTCCCTGCCGTTAGCCTTCAGCTGCATGCGGGTAAGGCCACGGCCGGCCCACAGCTTGTCTTGTTCTGGCACAACGACCTGACGGTACTTGACGAGTTCCACCGGCATGCCGATTTCACGCATCAAAATAAGGCCGGCTTCGATTGGACCTTCGGCAGTCACAGACTTCACGACGGCTTCGCCGTCCTTCTTGAAGTGGAAGATAAAGCGACCTTCGTCGGGAATCACTTCGATGTTGTTGAAAATCAGACGGCCGTTCACATTCACGCGCTGTTCGCGGAACACGTCCAGAACGCGTTCGGCGCTCATTTCGCCTTCCTTTTCGCTGTAGCTCTTGAGGATGGGCTGCAGTTCGGCAGCTTCAGCCAGGCTCAGCTTGTAGCCGAACTTGGTGATGATTTCGTACACGGCGGTACGGCCACTCTGGCTAGTAAAGCTGAGGGAATCATTCTGGTTACGGCCAATGATGGAGTAATCAATGGGGCGGTATGCTCCCTTCTTCATGTCCTTGGTCTTGGAGGCGCCATCCTGATGGATGCCACTGCGATGGACGATAGCTTCGGCACCGATAAGCGGAGCGCGGGTATAAATGTTCACACCGGACCACTGAGAAATCAAAATAGCGGTTTCGTAAATCTTGTCCAGATGCAGACCGGTGTCTACGCCAGAATTATGCAGGCCCAAAGTCGGAGGCCAAGCGGTCTTAGGAAGACA
>JAZLFR010000002.1:0-4842 GCA_045615885.1 Fibrobacteraceae bacterium | reverse complement strand
TCTTTTGAGTTGCTGTCAGTTTCCGGAATTCTATTTCGGATGCCGCGAACGTTCTCCTATTTCGCATGCTTCGTTTGGCTTCAGGTTTCAGCTTGTGGAGCTACAATCGACGGCGGATTTTGCGCCCCTGTTTGCGGCCAGACTCTGAATCAGGATTCCTGCAATTATCATTGCAAGTCCCAGTACGGAGTATACGGTGATCTCCTCGCCCAGGAAGAAATGAGTCAGGAATAACGAGATGACCGGCGTCAGGTAGGCAAGATTGGCTACCACAGCCGTATTGCCGCGCGATAGCGCCATTGCCCAGGTCAGGTATGGAAAGGCATTGCATACGATGCCGTATGCCGCCATACCTGCCAGAATCGGCGCTGTCATGAGCGGTGTCTCCATGTGCCCCGTGGCGGCCGCCACGGCAACATAGACACCTGCAGCGACAAAGCCGGATGCGTGAGCTATGAATACGGCAATATCCGAATCATATATTTTATCTGCCCGTTTTGCCTTCTTCTCGGCAAACTTTCCGAGCGTGCTGTAAAACGCATAGCTGAAAGCGGCAAGAACACAGAAAACGATACCGATGATGCTGGTGTTTCTGAATGCCTCAAGGCTTCCGTTGGTCGTTACGACCATTACACCGCCAAAAGAAAAGAGAACAGCGATCAGTTTCGGAAAGGTGAAACGTTCTTTCAGAATAATGCTGGACAGCACAATTATGAGTGCCGGCCAGAGATAGTTGATTACGAATGCCTGCTGTGCAGGAAGGCGTTTTGTACCGCTTAAAAGGAAGAGATTATAAAAGAGAACGCCCAGTGATCCGATGCCCGTCATGGCAAGAATCATGAGTTTTCCGCCATCATCCTTCCAGAGCTCTGCCATGTCCTTGAGTTTGCCTTTTCTCCGGAGAAAGACGAGCAGGAAAACGGTTGCAAACCCGAGGGACAGAAGCAGCGTAAACATCGTATCTACGCCACTTAAGAGCCCTTTTGATATTGATGAAATTGTACCCCAGCACAGCACTGAAATCAGTGCATACAGGTATTCTTTCTTCATTGTAAAGTATTTCCCCTTTACTTAGTTGTCTTTTGCTGTTTGTCAGTCGTCAGAAACGGCGCAGGTACGCCGTTTAGCGACGATAATTATTGATTAGAAACTGTAGTATTCCGGCTCCTGGCCAAGAACTGTGACAGATGCAGTTGCATCCTTGAAATAAAATACGATTGTATTGTCATCATCAGCTGAATACATACTCTGAAGTTCAGGGTATGCATCGAGCATATGCTTCTTTGCCTCGTAGCGATCGTCTTCCTGGAGTGTGCCGGCAACACGAACCCACTTCATCCCCTGGCATGCGCAGATTTCTGCCTTTGGGTTTTCGATGAGCTGCTTGTATACATCCTTTACCTTACCTGTCTGGATGTAAAGCTTGCCTTCAAAAAGGTCGATTGTGCCAAAAGGTCTTACGCGTGGCTGGTCGCCTTCTGTTGTTGCAAGGTAGTAAAGACCCATTTCCTTGAGAAGTTCATAGATTTCGTTCATTGTTTTTCCTCCTGTTAATGAATGTAATATCTATTTATTGCTTCGCCAATGCAAAGAAGAATGGCGAGAATTGAAATATTTGCCGCAAGGAACTTCGGCCATATGCCGCGGAGCGGCTTGCCGGCAAGGTCCTTGCCTGCGCTGAAAATCTTCAGCGCGATGAGGCTGGCGAGGCTGGCAATCGGCGTGCCAAGGCCGCCGATGTCCACGCCGAGCAGCAGCCCGTCTGCGTCGGCTGAGAAGCCGGCCAGGAGCAGTGCCGCAGGCACGTTGCTTATGGCCTGGCTGGCGCCGGCGCCAATGAGCAGCTCGTGCCCCTGCACGACGCTGCCGAGCGCGGTGGCCACCGCGTCAATGCGCGACATGTTTCCCGAGAATACAAAGAAACATACGAAAGTCAGTAGCAGTGCAAAATCTGCCTTAAGCAGCATTTTTCGCTTATAAACCAGTAATACGGCTATTACAGCGATGAGCATTGCCCACCATGGAATAACCCTGAAAACAACGAGCAGGCACACAACGAACAGCGCAAAGTAAACAAACATGTCGCGCCTGTCCGGCTCGGGCCTCTCACCGAGGTACACCTGCAATTCCTCCCTCGGGAGAATTGCTGCCGTTAACCCGGCAACCAGCCCGAGCGAGACAAGCCAGATTGGAAGTGTAACCCTGATAAAATCAAAAACAGAGTAATCAAAATAAGAGAACAGAAACAGGTTCTGTGGATTGCCCACAGGTGTAAGCACGCTTCCCATATTGGCGGCTATCGCCTGAAGCACAACTATCCATGCTATGCTGCCTGTCTGCCCCGCCATGCCGAGTACGGCTATTGTGAAAGGTACAAAAGTAAGCAAAGCCACATCATTGGTGACAAGCATTGAACTGAAGAAGCAAAGTCCAATGAGGATTGCTCCCAGTACGCGCACATTGGACGCCCTCGAGCACAGCGCGTGTCCGAGTGCATCGAACACGCCGGCTCTGCGAACACCCGCAACCACTACCATAAGGCAGTAAAGAAGTGCCAGAGTCCGAAGGTCAAAATAGCCCAGGTACTCGGCATCCGGGTGCACAAAGCAGCAGCTTATCAGTGCCAATAAAAATGAAACCGTAAGCACGGTTTCATTTTTTATGAAATCCCTTACCTTATTCATTGAAAACCCCGAAAAAATGTTTTTGAATAACCTTAATAATTGTATCAGTAAGGGCTTTCGTGTACAATATTTTTAATAATCCCTAGGAGCGTGAAACCAATGAATAATATTCCATCAATGGATCAGTGGCTCAAAGAAGCCAAAGCACACGAATCCGCACCAAAATGCGGAATGTATCTTACACACAACGGCGTTGTACGTGAAGATGCCAAAGCGAAGGTTCGCTTTGGAGATGAGAACGCTCCACAGGTAACCGGCATGTACTTCTCCTATGACAAGGAAAAAGTAGACGCCGCAATCGAAGAAGCATACAAGATGCCGGGTATCTTCTACATCCGCACCTGGCTTGCAGAAGGCGAACTCAATGTTGGAGACGACATCATGTACGTTCTCATCGGCGGCGACATCCGCCCACACGTAGTAGACTGCCTCCAGTCCCTCGTTGGAACAATCAAAAACACCTGCGTAGTAGAGCAGGAGCACAATTAAATGTATTGATTGCCAAAACACAGTCCGCACGACTTGTACTCCACAAATCGTGCGGACTTTTTGCGCCCTTCCCCACCCCGCCGCACCTATCTTTCGCCCGCCACTGATCGAAACCCGTCTCTCCGCCTGCGCACTAATTTCGAATTACGAGTTCCACACGCTGTTCCCGAGCCAAATTCCTCTCCAACCTGCGTACTATTTCCCAATTTCGATTTTTATACGCAGTTTCCAAGCCAAAACCTTCTCCAAACTGCGTATTTATTCCGATTTACAACTTTATACGCACAAATCATCAAATTCCAACCCATAATCCGCGTAAACATACTAAATTCGCGAATCTTTACGCACCTCTCGCCCCCTTGCACGAACCGTTTTCTGCACAGATTGCAAAAAAGCTCTTTTGTGCAGACTTTTTTTGCCCTTTTTGCGTCCAATTGCTGCACAAATCCAATTTTTTCTATTTCTTGCAGAAAAAATCTCGCTTTTTCACATCCGGATTCTGCACGAATTCGACTTTTCAAATTTTATGCAGAAAAAATCGTGTCTCTCACAGCCCAATTCCTGCAAAAATCCCACTTTCCCGTTTTTTTGCAGAAAAAATCATGAATTGCCGCCGAGTTTTTCTGCACGTTTTTCACTTTTTCATTTTCGTGCAGAAAACGTCGCGCAATCTACACAAAATTGTCTGCACAAATCGCAAATTTCCCATTTCGTGCAGAAACCAGCACGAAACTGCGGGGCTGTCGGCGGTGGGCACGGGGCTGTCGGTGGTGGCGGGCACGGGGCTGTCGGTGGCGGTGCGACGGGTGCGTGGCGTGGTGGCACGGGTGCGGCGCGGTGCGCACCCCGCCCCGCGGGCGCAAAAAAAGGCTCGAGACCGGGTGGTCTCGAGCCTTTTGCATTGCAATTATTCAGCGTCTTCAGGATTTTCCCAGTTATGCCATACATTCTGTACATCTTCATCCTCGTCAAACATGTCGAGCATTGTAGACATCTTCTTGATGGCATCTTCATCCTCAAGTCTTGTATATGTGCTTGGTACGGACTGTACTTCTGCCACTGCAAAAGTATAACCTGCAGCTTCAAGTGCATCGCGAACTGCTGAAAGTTCTGTAGGGTCTGTTCTTACTTCGAATACATCGTCATCATCTGAAAGGAAGTCAACAGCACCTGCTTCAAGAGCTGCTTCCATGAGAGTTTCCTCATCTACGTCTTCCTTTTCAATTGCGAGGATGCCATAGCGTTCAAAGAGGAAGCTTACGCAACCTGTCTGACCCATGTTTCCGCCGTACTTGTCGAAGTAGTGACGAACATTACCTGCTGTACGGTTTCTGTTATCAGTAAGTGTTTCTACGATAACTGCGATACCTGATGGGCCGTAACCCTCGTATACGATTTCTTCGTAGTTACTGGAATCTGTGTCGCCTGCTGCCTTCTTGATTGCACGTTCAATGTTGTCATTTGGAATATTGGCAGCCTTTGCCTTGGCAATTACGTCCTTAAGCTTTGAGTTAGAGGACGGATCAGGGCCACCAGCCTTTACAGCAACGGCAAGCTCACGGCCGATTTTTGTGAAAACCTTGGCACGAGCGTTGTCTTTTTCTCCTTTTTTACGCTTGATGGTACTCCATTTTGAATGTCCTGACATTCGATTGTCCTCCTTTTTAAA
>JAZLFR010000001.1:0-20896 GCA_045615885.1 Fibrobacteraceae bacterium | reverse complement strand
GTTCAATTAATAACAAGCGAGAGTCGCGGCAGCCGAGCTTGCTCGAGCTGACATGACCGAGCGACATATTAATGGAGTTATCAATTAATAATTAATAATTTCATTCTTCCATCTTCCGTCTTCCTACTGATTCCTGACTCCCGACTCCTGACTCCTGTATTCTTACTTGTCATCACGAGCAACGCGAAGTGATCCAGAACATTGCTCTGGATGGCCACGCTTCGCTCGCCATGACATTGTAAGTTACAATTTCTGACTCCTGTCACTGACTCCTATTTTCTGTCCTCTGTCTTCTGTTCTCAATTGATTTGGCCATTTCGAGCGCAGTCCGAGGGGCTAGGAAGGGTTGATTTTCTAAATTTCGGAACATGAAACGCCTTGTTCCATGGTTTTTAGAGAACGCTGCCGCACTCCCCTGGCGAGCAAGCGACCTGCACAGTTTTCGCGACCCGTACGCGGTATGGATTAGCGAAATCATGCTGCAGCAAACGCAGGTTGCTGCTGTCCGGGAACATTACAAGCGCTGGATGAGCGTATTCCCCGACATAGCGACGCTAGCAAAAGCCAAGGAAGAAACCGTCCTCAAAAACTGGCAGGGGCTAGGCTACTACAGCCGAGCAAAGAACATTCTAAAAACGGCACAGATTCTTGCAAAGGAATACGGTGGAAAATTCCCAGAAAACAGAAGCGAAATTGAAAAGCTCCCTGGTATCGGCAAATACACGGCAGGCGCCATTTTAAGCTTTGCATTCCATAAGCCAGAGGCTATTCTCGACGGCAATTTGATTCGCGTATTTTCACGTTTTTACCTGCTCGACTTTTTACCGGAACAGAGCGCACAATCCGAAATCTACTGGAACTACGCAAAGCAGGCCGCGACTGGCAAAGACGCATTCCTGATAAACGAAGCCTTAATGGAACTTGGCCGTGGTGTTTGCAAGGTAAAAAATCCGGATTGCTCAAACTGCCCATTGTGCAAAAGCTGCAAGGCTTACATACAAAGTAAAGTTGAACATTTTCCACCGAAAAAAGAACGCAAATACACAGCCTGGCACGGCGTAATCGCAGTCCTTGAAAGTGCCGACGGCATGTTCTTCACGAGCACCGGGAACTCACCGTTTTTAAAGAACCAGCCTACATTCCCGCACTTTGAAACGGCAGACACAATCGCAGATGGCTTGCCCGCCGAAATCGACCGGATTTTTAACGGAATAGAAATCAGCGAATTCCATTTTGGCAAATCATTTTCACACTCCATTACACACCACAAAATCACGATGCGACCGCTCTATTTGCGCACTAAGCTAAAGGCAAAGGCCATCACAAAAATGCTGCAAAAAACGCATGGCGAAAGTGCTAATTGGATAAGCAAGGAAAACGCATTGAATTTGCCGTCATCCCTCTGCCAAAAGGCTCTTCTAGTTACTAGAAACTAGAGTCTTTCTAGTAACTCGTAACTAACAACTAGTAACTATTTTCTAAATTTGGCCGCATGGGATTTTACTCAGAAGACGTTATTCAACAGCTAAAGGCGCAAACAGACATTTCCGCTGTTATCGAGCGCTTTTTGCCTTTGAAACCCACTAGCGGTGGGCGTTTTTTGGGTCGCTGCCCTTTCCATGACGACAGCAAGCCCTCCATGAACGTAAACCCGACAATGGGCATTTACAAATGCTTTGCCTGCGGTGCAGGCGGCGATGTTTTCAAGTTCGTCATGGAGCACGAAAAAGTCGATTTCAAGTCGGCAGTGGAATGGGTAGCTAACGAAACTGGATTTGCTTTGCCAAAACTTTCAGGCAGGGCAGAAAACGCAGAAGAACTTGAAGAACGCGGGCTTGTAAAGGAACTAAACGACCTGGCAGCAAGCTGGTTCGAAGGCGAACTTCAAAAGAGTGAAGAAACGCTTCTCTATTTGGAAAAGCGCGGCATCTCAGAAGAGACGCGTAAAAAGTTTCGTTTCGGCTATGCTCCGGAAGGCCGCGAAGGCTTCATTTCGTACGCCGCAAAAAAAGGCTACTCCCCAAAACAGCTTGTTACGGCAGGCCTTGCCGTGGAACGCGAAAACGGTGGAATTTCAGACAAGTTCCGTGGCCGCTTAATGATTCCGATCCACAACATGTCGGGCATGATCGTAGCCTTTGGCGGCCGCATTCTGAAAGACATTCCGAATGCGCCAAAGTACATGAACAGCGCAGACACGGCTATCTACAAGAAGGGCGATATCCTGTTCGGCATGTACCAGGCCCGCACGGCGATCGCAAAGGCTGGCAAGGTCATTATCGTGGAAGGCTACTTCGACTTGATCAGCCTATACCAAGCCGGCATTCAGAATGTGATTGCAGCTTCTGGCACCGCACTCACCGAGCACCACGCCGACATTCTCGCCCGCTATGTAAAAACAGCATACCTCGTTTTTGACGGCGACGCAGCCGGCAAAAAGGCTACGCGTAGAAGCATAGACATTGTTCTTGCAAAATCCATTTCGCCAAAAGTATTTTCGCTTTCCCGACCGAACGGCGAAAAAATCGACCCAGACAACTTTATCAACGAACGCGGCCCGGAAGCATTTTTGGAAGAGCTCAAGAATGCAGACGACTGGTTCGATTACCTGGTCAAGGAATCACCAACGGACTCACCGGAAGAGCGCGCAAGCTTTGTGCATACGGTAAAAAGCCTGATTGCAACGATTCCGGACCGTGAACTTGGCAACCAGTATTTGCAACTGCTCGCCGAGCGTTTTGGCACGGCAGCAAACTTGCGCAATGTGCGCCCGGCACAGCCAAAGCCAGTGCGCCGCGCTCAGCCGGAACAAATTGAAGAAATCCAGGAAGCTCCAGTAGTCAACTGGAAAAAACTGCCGCCACTTGAGCTGCGCTACTTGAACCTGGTGCTGCGCAACGCCATGGTTCTGCGTGCCGCCGCCATGTTCTACGACATGCAGCTTGCATCTGCAGGCGTTTCACTTTTGGAATCGCCGGACCTCGACGACCTGCTTTCGTCGGCGCTCGTATTCTATCGCGAAAAAAGCGAACTCAACCTAAAAATTTTCATTTCTACGCTCCCGCCGGAACACCAAGAAATTTTGGCATCGCTCCCCGACGAAAAATGGGACGACTCTTCGGCCAACAAGGAATTTCTGGAAATGACCCTTGACCTGGAGCGCCGTTTTGCAGAACGTTTGCGTCAAAAGACAGAAGATCTTGATTTCAAGATAGAACTCACCATGTTCTGTTCCGAAATGAAGCGCAAACTGAGCGAAGCTAAAAAAGGAAGACTGTTGCAGAACGAACTACTTTTGCTAATTTCTTCTAACCGCCAAAAACTTACACTTTTCAATCAGACTTTACAAGGTAGCTAACAATGCTTTCAATCAAGAATCTCCAAGCAAGTCTCGTCGATGGCCCGCAAATTTTGCGCGGCATTGACCTCGAAGTCCGCCCAGGCGAAGTTCACGCCATCATGGGCCCGAACGGCGCCGGTAAAAGTACTCTTTCTAAAGTGATTAGCGGCCACCCGGCATACAAGGTTGATGCCGGCTCCGTAACTCTCGACGGCGAAAACATCTTGGACAAAGACATCAGCACGCGCGCAAACGCAGGCGTGTTCATCAGCATGCAATACCCGATCGAAATTCCTGGCGTGAACAACGTGGAATTTTTGCGCATGGCTCTTGATTCCAAGCGAGCCTACCAGGGTCTTGAAAAAATTGAAGATGCAGAATTCAACGCACTTCTCGAAAAGTCCATGAAACTTTTGGAAATGGACGAACGCTACAGCACTCGCGGCGTGAACGAAGGCTTTTCGGGCGGTGAAAAAAAACGCAACGAAATTTTGCAGATGGCAATTCTTGACCCGAAGATTGCGTTCCTCGACGAAACAGATTCCGGCCTCGACATCGACGCACTCCGCATTGTTTCTAACGGCATCAATGCCTTGCAAAACGCAAACCGCTCCGTAATTCTCGTAACGCACTACCAGCGTCTGCTCGACTATGTAAAGCCAAACTATGTTCATGTTTTGCGCAAAGGCAAAATCGTTCTTTCTGGCGGTCCGGAACTTGCCCTTGAACTTGAAAAGAAAGGCTACGACTGGATTCCGGGAGAAGAATAATGAAGAATCTTGCACGCAAGAGAATTGCAGAAATCGGGCTCCCGGCGCCGCGCAACGACGACTGGATCTACTTCCCGACAAGCAAAGTTTCTCATATCGATATTCCAGAAGTCGATGGCGAACTTGAAGAAGACACACTCGGCATTGCAAGCGAAAGCAATGTGGCAGCGCTCTTCCCCATCGCATTTGCGGCAAGCATGCGCAAGCAGACGATTGCCGCAGGCAGCAAAGAAAACGGCATTTTAAAAATCCGCGACGAATTTGCGCACTCTGTTTTTGAAGTTGAAGATTCTGCCGAGCTTAGCCTAGAAGTTTTCGGCAACCACCAGGACCGTCCGTTCTCTAGCGAACGCATAGATATCAAGCTTGCTGACAACGCAAAGCTCAACTTGTTCATGCACGAAAACGACGCAAGCGTTTCTACGCATCTTCGCCATTTCAAAATTGAAGCCGGTAAAAATGCAGTCGTGCGCATCGACATTTTGCACACAGGCTCTGGCGTATCGCGTTCTAGCTTCGACATTGCCTTGAACGGCGAAGCAGCCGAAGCAGACTTCCGTTCGCTCGCTGTGCTTGGCGAAAAGAGTTCCAACCATTCACACTTGCGCATTCACCACAACGCACCGGCAACGCGCAGCAACCAGTTTGCAAGGAACATTCTTTCTGGCGAAGCATACGCAAGCTACGATGGCAGCGTAAGCGTTTCTGCAAATTGCACAGACGCTTTCTCTAGCCAGCTCATCAATACGATTTTGCAAAATGAAGGTGCAAAAGTATCTGTAAAGCCCGTGCTAAAAATCTACCACGACGCAGTGGAATGCACGCACGGTAACACTTGCGGTTCCCTCGATGAAGACGAACTGTTCTACATGGAATCCAGAGGTTTTACAAGCGAACAGGCAAAGCTTTTGCTTTCGCGCAGCTTTGCTCGCGAAGTGTTCCTTGGCGAAAACAGAAGCGTATTTGCAGGCCGAATTTTCGATGAACTAGCAAAGCTTGGTTTGTAATATGCAGCAGTTAAAAAATTTTCTTGATTTTGCAGTTACACCATACCATACGATAAACGCCCTGCAGAAAATCTTTGAAGATGCAGGTTTCCAAAAAGCAGAAGGCACGCTCGAGCCTCTCAAAAAATATTTTATTGTTCGCGGCGGCACTAGCATTTGCGCGTTCCGTTTGCCAGCAAGCGTTACGAATCAAACAACTTTCCGCATCGCAACGGCGCACTCGGACTTTCCAGGCTTTCGCTTGACTCCAAATGCAGACCGCAACGACGCCTCCGGCCATCTGTTGCATTCCGAAGTTTACGGCTCCCCCATTCTTTCTAGCTGGTTTGACCGCGACCTGGGCATTGCGGGCAACATCGTGACTGAAGATTTGCAGTCAGTCCTTTTTGCAGACGATTCGCTCTGCCGCATTCCGAACTTGGCAATCCACTTGACCCGCGGCAAGGCAGAACCAAAGCCAATCAACACGCAAACCGAAATGAATGCACTTTGCGATTTCGAAGAAACTTTGGAGCAGCACCTTGCCCACATTGCCGGCAAAAAAATTCTTTCCTTCGACGCCCGTTTTTTTGACCGTGCTCCAGCTCAAATTTCAGCAAGCGGCTCAAACAGCAAGCTCATTTCTTGCGGCCGCCTAGACAACCTGCTAGCCGCGCTCGCTGCCGCTCGCGCCCTCGCAAACTGCAACGACACAAAGAACATTGCCGTAGCCTGCATTTTTGACCACGAAGAAATCGGTTCCAAGTCCCGTGAAGGCGCCGGTGGAAACTTTTTGCAAGGCTCCCTGGAATACATCGCGAATGCAGTCGGCATGCCCCATGCAGAATTGTTTGACCGCTACGCAAAATCATTCATGCTTTCGATGGACGCTGCACACGCAGTGCACCCGAACCACCTGGAAGCCCACGACCCGCAGAATATGCCTAAGCTCGGCGGCGGTTCCGTGGTAAAGGTCAACGCCCAAAAACGCTACGCCACAGATATCTATTCAGAGGCCTACTTCCGCAAAATTGCAAAAGACATACCATTGCAAACCTTTGTGAGCCGAAACGACATGCCATGCGGGAGCACCGTGGGCCCGACGCTTTCCGCTTCGCTTGGCATTCCGACAGTCGATATTGGCGTGCCACTCCTGAGCATGCACAGCATTCGCGAAACGGCAAACTTTGGCGACTTTTTGAACCACCAGTTGTGCGCAAAGGCCGTTTTTGAAAGCGACGAACCGTATCCGTTCGCCTAAAAAACGCATTTTGTGCATTCTCTGCGCATTTTTTCAAAAAATTTTATAGAGAACCCTTGCCAAACAGCATTGATTTTCTATAATTGTGTGCGTCGGAAGAACGACCCCTTCCAAGTTCTTAAACGAACAGACATAAATGGATGATTAGCTCAGTTGGTAGAGCAGCTGACTCTTAATCAGCGGGTCGAAGGTTCGAGCCCTTCATCATCCACTTAAAAGACCTTCTCAATCGAGAAGGTCTTTTTTTATTCTACCAAAAATCTCCATTGTGAAAAAAGTCCCGTCCTTGAACGTTTGCTTTTTAGGCAAGCATCAAGAGCGGGACTTTTGCTATAACGGCAGAGCCGCCAACTAGATCTTCTTGATTACGAACAAGTGGCCAGGAGCCTTGTTCGGGTCGAGGCGAACAAAGTTCTTGCTGCCACGCCAAACGAAGCTGTCGTCGGTGATCAAATCCTTGAGGAAGTAGAATGCGTCTTCTGCAAGGCCGAGCTTTGCCATGTCAAGTTCCACGAGACCTTCCTGGGCGTTATGCATATCCATGTTGCAAATGCAAAGAATGCGGTCGTCGCCCGTCACCTTGGAGTAAACCATGAGCTGGTCGTTTGCTGCGTAGTGGAATTCGAGGTTATCGTATTCCTGGAGAGCTACGTGGGCAAGGCGAGCTTCGTTTACACGGCGGACAAAGTCCTGGATGCCAGGGCCCTTCCAGTTGTGAACCTTGTACTGGTACTTTTCGCTGTCGTGCAATTCTTCCTTCACAGGGCTTGGAATGTTTTCGCAAAGTTCGTAGCCGTTGTAAAGGCCAGTCAAGCTGGAAAGCGTACCGGCAAGGAAGTAGCGCTGTCTAAAGGCATTCGGTCCCTGGTTTGCAAGGTACTTCGGGAAAATGTCCGGAGTGGTCGGGAAGAAGATGCCGCGCATGTATTCCTTGGCATCGCTCTGTGTAAGTTCCTTGAGGTACTGTTCGAATTCCCACTTGGCGCTGCGCCATGCAAAGTAGGTGTAGCTCATGTCGAAGCCGGCCTTTGCAAGGCGGTGCATCATCTTCGGGCGAGTGAAAGCTTCTGCGAGGAACACGAGTTCCGGGCGTTTTTCCTTGATGTCTGCAATGAGCCATTCCCAGAACGGGAACGGTTTTGTATGCGGGTTATCGATACGGAAAATTTCAATGCCCTTGTCGGCCCAGAACAGGATGATGTTTTCGATTTCCTGCCAGAGAGCCTTGTAGTTCTTGTTGTAGTAGTCGAACGGGTAAATGTCTTCGTACTTCTTCGGCGGGTTTTCTGCAAACTTGATGGAGCCATCTGGTTCATGGTAGAACCATTCCGGGTGTTCCTTCACGTACGGATGGTCCGGGCTGCAGTTCAGGGCGATGTCAAGTGCAAGGCGAAGGCCCTTAGCGCGGGCGGCCTTTGCAAAGTGTTCAAAGTCCTTCATGGAACCAAGTTCCGGGTCTGTGGCGTAGTGGCCACCGTGCTTGTTACCGACTGCGTACGGGCAGCCTGGTTCAAGCGGATTGCCCTTCTTGTCAACCTTGGCGTGGAGCGCATTGTTTGCGCCCTTGCGGTTCGTAACGCCAATCGGGTGGATAGGAACAAGGTAAACGGTATCAAAGCCAAGGCCAGCGATGTAGTCGAGCTGGTTTTCGCAGTCCTTCCAAGAAGCACTCTTAGTAGGATCTGTACCCTGGCTCTTCGGCCACATTTCGTACCAGGTACCGGTACGTGCATAAGTCGGGTCAACGCGGAGCATCATGACCGGGCTTTCGGTCGGAACGTCCTTCGGTTCGATTGTCCAGGCGCAAACCTTGTATTCGTAATAGCCAATGTTCTGGACCGTAAATGTACCTTCCCAAAGGTCGTTATCTACAAAATGCATAGGAGCCTGTTCCCACTTGACAGCGGCAGGCTTTGCAGTCTTGGTAGTCTTCTTAGCCTTGCCTTCTGCAGGAACATGGCGGTAGAAAATCGCGGCGGCGTACTTTTCGTGGCTGTGGCGGAAGATGTCTGCCTGAACGGTCACGGAATCACCCGGTTCGCGCTTGATCATGAAACGGCCGCCCTCGATGCTTGGGCGGATATTCTCGATAACGAGATTGTCTTTGAGTGTAGGAATAGTAGCCATAGTAGCCTAAATATAGATTATCAAAAACGGGTGTGTATATTTTTTTACTTAGTGCAACCTTTATAAATGTCTTGCATTACAAGGCCTGCGAGCGTAAAACCGAAAATCGCGGTAGCGTGCGCCATGGTGCCATTGATTTGCGCCTTGCGGGCATTCCAGTTGGCAGCCCCTTCTACAGGTGCTTCAAGCGCTGCAGAAAAATCCGGCCCCCTGTTCTCTAGCAGTTCGTCGCTAAAAACGCATTGCACCTTCTTTTTCAAAAAGATTTTTTTGCTCTTCATTTTGTCGCGAAGCGCACGAGCGAGCGGGCAGCCCTGCACCTTCCAGAATTCGGCGACCTGAATCTTTGTCGGGTCCATCTTCAACGCGGCCCCCATGCTCGCAAAGACCTTGGCCTTTGTTTTGGTGGCATGGTGCAAAAGCTGCATTTTGTTTTCCAGGCTGTCGATCGCATCTATGATGTAATCAAACTCTTCCAAGCGGAACGAGTCGTTGACAGCAGCCTCGTAAATGCCATTGATCGCTGTAATTTCTGCATTCGGATTGATTTCCAACAGACGCGACTTGAGAACGTCAACCTTCGGAAGACCGACAGTCCTTGTAGTCGCCGGCAACTGGCGGTTCACATTTGTTATGCTCACGCAATCGGAATCGACAATCGTCAAATGCTCAATGCCAGAACGCACGAGGCTCTCGGCGCACCAGCTGCCAACACCGCCAACGCCAAAAAGAATCACACGCTTACAGAAAATATTTTCCATAAGTTCTTCGCCAAGCAGGCGGTATGTGCGACTAAAAATTTCTTTTTCGAGAGCCATCAACGCAACAAATTAAAGAACTTCGCGAATTGCCTTTGCAAGCTGGTCTGCGCAGGAAGTCGGCTTGCCGTTGCAGGAATTGCCTTCCAGAATGTCGGCGATTTCCTTCATGTTCTTACCTTCGCAAAGTTTGCCGATAGCTTTCAAATTGCCGTTGCAACCGCCGACAAAACTCAAGTTGTACATTTTGCCATCTTCATAATCAAAGGAGATGAAGCGAGCGCAGGTGCCAGAAGTAACAAATTCCTTCGTTTGCATAAGAACCTCTTTTTCAGCTAGTTTTTATCAGCTTTCTTTTCTGTTTCACGATCCGCTTTTTTATTAAAGATGACCGAGATGGCCGACACGGAGGCCATAAAGAAACCGATAGCCCCCGCAATGCCAATTACTTCAGAACCAGTAAGACCGGAAAGCCATATGAAGATTCCTATCGAAATAGGAGTGCTGAGCAAAAATAAAATTGCGGGTAATTTTTTTTCCATGATGGCAAATTTAGGAAATTAGGTCCAAGACCAGCCTGTGAAAAAGTCAAAAACAGCCCAAGTATGGATAAATATTGGTTATTGGTTGTTAGTTACTAGCTTCCGTCTTCAGTCTTCCGTCTTATGTCTTCATCCTGACTCCTGACTCCTAATTTCTGTCTTCTGTCCTCTGTCTTCTGTCCTCTGTTTTACTATATTTGCCCCCGGGCAGTGGATGATCGCCGGCGAAAGCTGGAGGAAAGTCCGGGCACCGCAGGGTAAGGATGCTGGATAACGTCCAGGCGCAGTAATGCGACAGATAGCGCAGCAGAAAACAGACCGCCCAGTTCGCTGGGTAAGGGTGAAACGGCGAGGTAAGAGCTCACCGCGCTTCTGGTGACAGAAGTGGCACGGCAAGCCTCATCCGGTGCAAGACCAAGCAGGGATTCGCTCCGCAAGGAGCAGGCGCGGCCCGTGCCTACGAATTCCGGGTAGGTCGCTGGAGACTATCAGTAATGGTAGCCCTAGATAGATGATCGTCAACTTCTTTTGAAGTACAAAACCCGGCTTATAGCTGCCCATTCATGAAGGCTCCGCATTTTGCGGAGCCTTCTCCTTTTTTTTTCAAAAAAAAGACTCCCCCATCAACATAAAAAAATGTATTTCTACGCGCGCAAAAACAAAACCAGACAAGGATTTTTATGATTGAAGAAATGATGCGCTTCAACAAGGAATTTGTAGAAAGCAAGGGCTACGAAAAATTCGCGACAAGCAAGTATCCTGATAAGAAAATTGCAATTGTAACCTGCATGGACACGCGACTCGTGGAACTTTTGCCGGCGGCGCTCGGCATCAAGAACGGCGATGTCAAAATGATCAAGAACGCAGGCGGAACGATTACAAATCCTTTCGACAGTACCATAAGAAGCCTGCTCGTTGCCATCTACGAACTCGGCGTAAATGAGATCATGATCATTGGTCACACGGGCTGTGGCGTGCAGGGTATGGATTCCCAGGAAATGCTCCACCTCATGAAGGAACGCGGCATTGACGAAGAACACATTTCACTGATGCGCCACTGCGGCATCGACCTCGATTCCTGGCTGCATGGCTTTGAAGAAACCGACGCGGCAGTCCTTGAAACAGTCGATCTTATAAAGAACCATCCCCTTGTTCCAAAAGACATCGTCGTGCGCGGCTACATCATGGATTCCGACACGGGCGCTCTCACAGCACTTTAACGGATTTCATTCTAAAATAGCAAAGGCGCTTCGAACCGAAGCGCCTTTTGCATTTTACTTTTCTACGAATTCCTTTCTGAAAGTTCCGTTGCCAAACAAAATGTCGATCGGGAGCTTTTCGTATTCGTATTCGTACGGCGGCTGCTTCCAGGCAAAATCGTTCGGGTATTCATGGAACAGGTACTGCAAAATTTTCACGGCCATGTCAAAGCTGCGGAACTTGTTGCGATCCAAAACATGAATCTGCGCACCACCGCAAATCTGGCCCGCGCCCTTGTGGAATGTCGGCTGGAAGTAATTTTCACGGAAATATACGCCAGGGAGCTTGAGTCCGTTCATGTACTTGCAAAGCTTTTCTGCATCAATGAACGGTGCACCAAAAATTTCGAACGGGCGCGTTGTACCACGGCCTTCGCTCACATTGGTAGCTTCAAAAAGGCACATGCCCGGGTAAACGATTGCCGTATCCAAGGTAGGCATGTTCGGGCTCGGCAAAATCCACGGGAGTCCAGTTTCGTCGTACCACATTTCACGCTTGTAGCCTTCCATGTGCATCACATAAAGTTCGCATTTCGGGAAGCATTCGGCCTTGAACTGTTCGGCAAGTTCGCCAATCGTCTTTGCGTGGCGTATGCGAAGCGAATGCAAACCAACAAAGCTACGGTAATTCAGGTCAAGTACCGGACCTTCTTCGTCAACGCAGTTGATCGGGTTCGGACGATCGTGAACAATTACCGGGATTCCGAGTTCTTCGCAAGCTTCCATGCAAAGGTACAGCGTCCAGATGAAAGTGTAGTAACGGGCGCCAACGTCCTGCAGGTCAACAAACATTGCGTCAACATGGCTGAGCATTTCCTTGGTCGGTTTGCGGCTTGTGCCATACAGGCTATACACAGGAATTCCAAGTTCCGGGTCAGTGTAGCCTTCCCATTCGATCATGTTGTCCTGGGTGTGGCCCTTGATGCCATGCTGAGGACCGAAAAGAGCAGAAAGTCTGAACAGTTCGCCATTGTAAGCCTTGAGCGTATCGAGCGTGTGGTGCAAATTGGCGTCAATGGAAGCCGGGTGAAGCACGGCGCCAAGGCGGCAGCCACGCAACTTTTGCGGGAAATTTTTAGAAAAATCGGACAAAGCAAGTTTCACTGTCATTTTCTGTCACTCTAAGGTTTTATATTTGTGTTCAGATTAAAAATCATGGTGTTTGTATATAAATCCCTCAATAAACCTAAACTCACCATTGAACGATACTTTTCGCAAAAGACCGAGTTGCCGTTTTCGATAGATTCATATACAGACCAAAATCTAGCATATAAATAATAGAATAAATGCGGGCGGCATCTAAAAATCCAGTTTTGACAAAAGCAATTTTTAGAGACCATCTTTAGAAGGCACAAAAAGGCTTGTTTTGAAAAGGCCTCATTTGAACCGACTATCCTATTTTATTATTTTTGCACCCGAAAATTAAAAATTAAAAACAGGAAAATACTATGGCCTACTTAAACAAGGTTATGTTGATCGGTAACGTCGGCAAGGATCCAGAAATCCGCATGACAACAGCAAACCGCAAGCGCGTGTCCTTCTCCCTTGCAACCTCCCGTCGCTACAAAGACAACAACGGCGAAACCAAGGAACAGACCGAATGGCACAACATCGTCGGTTGGGGCAACATCGCCGGCATCATCGAACAGCTCGGCGTTCGCAAGGGTGCAAGCCTCTTCATCGAAGGTTCCGTAACCTACCGTTCCTGGGACGATCCTAACGGCCAGGGCCAGAAGCGCTACCAGACCGAAATCGTCATGGATTCCTTCCAGTTGCTGACACCGCGTACCCAGCAGGGCGGCGGCAACTACCAGAATGGCAACTCTTACGGCAACAACAGCTACGGCAACTCCCAGCCTTCCTACGGTCGCGCACCACAGATGCAGGGCGGTTTCGACGCAGCTCCCATGGGTGCCGGTCCAGAAGCAATGGATGACGACCTTCCTTTCTAACGGAACATGGCTGATCTAGCGACAATCTACAACAATCTCTTTTGCGATATTCAGTTCTTTGCCACAACAATCCTTGCGGCATTGGCTCTTGTTGCACTTTTGCTCACACTCACGCTGCAAAACAAGAAGAGAATTGTAGGTGTCGTCGCGACAGTCGCCATCGCAGTGCCTGCAATCCTATTCTCTCCGCTCTGCTACACAAAGTCGATATCCATTGACGTTTCCGAAGGCCAAGACATGGGCACTGCATCAAAGCCAGCCCCACTGGTCGAATCGCAGGCAGCCGGCGGCATAGAGAAATATGTTCAAAGCATGCGCGCATTCTCCAAAGAAATGCAGAAACTGGAAGCAAGCATTGCTGAAGCCGCAAGCGACTCTCTGGCAGACAACGCCTCGGGGTTCAGCGCAGAAGCTAAGGCTAGCAAAGCTTTGAGCATCAAGGAAAAGGCAAACAACTTCTTTGGCCGCGTGCAGCGCGCCTACGTTCATCAAGACGCAAAAGAAATCCATCAGGATTTTATCGCAGCGGCAGAGCACTTGCGTGCAGCCGCTTTTGCGCTTCACGCAGCGTGTTCTTCCGAAGACAAGGCTTTCCGCGACCTGCAGAACATTCAGCAAAAAGAACAAATTCACCTAGCAAAGGAACAGCGTCAAGACGTGATGGACGCGCTTTCAAAGCTAGCTCCCGACTTTTTTTAACAACCAACCAAAAGGTTAATGTATGAACAATCCTAAAGTAGCAATCATGGGTGCAACTGGCGCAGTTGGTCAGGAACTCATGAAGATTCTTGAACAGCGCAACTTCCAGCTTGCTGATCTCAAGCTCCTCGCTTCTGAACGCAGCGTTGGCAAGGAATACACATTCCGTGGCGAAAAGCTCAAGGTTGAACTTACCTGCGCAGATGCATTCAAGGGTGTTGACCTTGTTCTTTCTTCTGCAGGCGCATCCGTTTCCAAGGAATTCGCTCCAATCGCAGTTGAAAACGGCGCAGTCGTTGTCGACAACACCAGCTACTTCCGCATGATGGATAACGTTCCGCTCGTCGTTCCTGAAGTGAACGCTTGCGACATTCCGCTCCACAAGGCAGAAAACGGCGGTTGCGGCATTATCGCAAACCCGAACTGCACAACCATCATGATGGTTGTCGTTCTCAACCCGATCAACAAGATTTCCAAGATCAAGAAGATCCACATTTCTTCTTACCAGAGTGCAAGTGGCGCAGGTGCTGTAGCAATGGAAGAACTCCAGCAACAGTACAAGGACATCATCGAAACTGGTTCTACGACTCACATCAGCAAGTTCCCGTTCCAGCTCGCCTACAATGTCATTCCGCAGATCGACAAGATGACTGAAAATGACTACACCAAGGAAGAAATGAAGATGTTCAACGAAACTCGCAAGATCATGCACTCCGATGTTCGCACCAGTGCAACTTGCGTACGCGTTAGCTCCCTTCGTTCCCACTCCGAATCCGTTTGGTTCGAAACCGAACAGCCGGTTTCCGTCGAACAGATCCGTGAAGTTCTCCGCACAGCTCCGGGCGTAACTCTCAAGGACGATCCGCAGAACTACATCTACCCGATGCCGCTCGAAAGCGCTGGCCAGGACAACGTCTTTGTAGGCCGTATCCGTAAGGACCTCGCCGAAGACAACGGCAACACCTTGTGGCTCACCGGCGACCAGATCCGTAAGGGCGCAGCCCTCAACGCCGTCCAAATCGCTGAGC
The DNA here is from genome assembly GCA_045615885.1 of Fibrobacteraceae bacterium. Lineage (GTDB taxonomy): Bacteria > Fibrobacterota > Fibrobacteria > Fibrobacterales > Fibrobacteraceae > UBA1765. Next base: position 6,174 of record JAZLFR010000001.1, on the reverse strand, counting down.
TCTTGTAAGGCGCTCCCCCACACATTACCTTTAGGTAATACACAAAAGTGCGACCTTGAAAAGGTCGCACTTTTGCTTTTTACATATTCAAAAAAAATCAGCAGATGTCTTCGTCTCGCACATTCAAGGAAGACTTCAACGAATCTATGAACTTTGCTTCCGTTTCAGAAATCGGATTGTCAGAATCGTTTTCGAAAGAGGCGGCAGCCATGGCCAAAGCATAGCGAATGACCTTTACACGATATTCCAAATCGGTTTCCGCAAGCACCTTGATGCAAGCGACGGTACGGTCAGCGGCGCTAGAGAATGAGGTATAGGCCTTGTTAAAATCTTCCCAGGATTCCTTGATTTGTTCGCGTTCATACACGGAATCAAGAACTTTTTCTTCGTCGAGGGTAGCAGATTTTGCGCCCGGCAAAAGTTCATCGTTTTCAACATCGTGTTCAAGGCAGGCTTCTTGCCACAACAAAAGCAAGAGCGCCATTTCTTTGCTAAGCTTCTTTGCACCCAGACCAAACATAAAAACTCCTATTTATGGAGTAAAGATAGAATAATTTTCCATTACCAATAAGAGCCTCCAATCATATTAAAACCAATCTTCACGTCTCCAATGCCTGAATTGGCATAGCGATGAATCTTGACAGTCAAATCCTGATTTGTTTCGGCGACAAAATCAACAAGTTCAAAAGGGCTGCTAGAATTGAGCGACGAAGCCACAAGCGTATTGCCCTGGTATACATACAAGTCAAGATCTTGCGGAAGCACTTTGTTTTGAAACACATAAACAGCCGGAGAAAGCCACGCAATGGCAATTCTGTACCTACGACCTGCGACTATATTGGGTTCAGTAAACGTTATATAGTTATTGATAAAATGACTGGTATTTGAGCCTCTCCAATAGCGAGAGTGACCACGAAACACTAAATTCCTATAGAGCGGCAAACCCTGGGCAGCCAGAGTAGCATTATCTGTGTCATAAAGAGTGGCGCCGACAATCGGTTTTGTGGCTGCTGTCAAAAACAGGGCCTTGACCATTTCGGGGTGCCCCTTGAAAAAAGGGTGTTGCTGCAAAACAGGAGCAAGCGTTGCTGCCGAAAAAGCGGTTGCCGCACTTGTGCCAGACGCTAAACCAGCATAGTGAGCACCACTTTCCGTTGTAAACGCAACTCTGCTAGGAAACGAAAAGTCAGTGTAATTTGCTATTTCCGGTTTTTGGTTTCGAACTTCTGAATTTTTCCAGTTGGAGTAATCTGCATATTCATTTGTAAACGGGATTACCGCACCAACCGTAATCGCATTTACAGCCTTCCCCGGAGACGCAACACACTTTGGGCATGAGGTAGTATTATTTTTGTTCCCCGCAGCAATAAAGACTGGAATTCCATTACTATAGATGTAGTTGTCCCAAAGCATATCAGCTCCGCCATAGCCATTTCCTTCAGCAGCACCTCTAGCAACCATACCTAATTCAATCCTAGGTGAATAGGCCGAAGGATCCGGGAACGAATTCTCTGCCATGCCATAAATTTTTGATTCCGGTGCAGTCACCTGCATCACATTCGTCATGGCGGTAGCATGCGTACCAACCGCGAGGCAAGAAACAGCCTGGTAGTAAGCCATATTTACACTACCTGGGTTTGCGCAATCATTTTCATCCATGAACATACCTATACCAACACCGGTATACCCATAGTGATGCGCATAGTTTGTAATCAGCAAGGAATCCAATATCTCGGAATAATTCGCCATCGGGAGCGATTCACGAACCTCACTTACATGCACCTTTTTCGGACCTCGAAGCAATGCGTTGATTTCACTAGAAGTCAGTTCAGCCTGATAGCCAACCGACACAAAACTTTCTGAATTCCCGGCCTGCGCAAAGTACTCCCCTTCAGAAATACTTTGCCCATTCAGATAGTACCGCGAAGTTACACCATCTGTTACATAAAGTGCTTCTACGGGTTCCTCATCGTAAGCCGGCAACTCCAAATAAGCGACCTGCACTTTCAACCTTTCCTGAGAGCCGGCATTAGCCTCAACAAAATCCAAAACGGCAGAAGACGCTCCGCTTTCAACCTTTTGAAGCGATGGCAAATACTTTGTCTTCAAACCTTCCGCAAAAGCCCCAGAACAAAGCAACAAAATAAAGGAAAGAACAATTTTAATGCATGGAAATTTCATCATCTGTCACACCCCACTGCATAATCTGCCGCATATTCCTGAAGCGCATCTGCAAGTTCGAAAACGGCAGGCAACGCCGCAGAACAGGACAAATGCAATTCTAACCCCAGGCAACCCAAGTCATGATCAAAAAATTCTCCATTCATCATTTTGCATTTTTGGTCAAATGCGGCCAGATCGCGTTCACAGGCGTTCGCCTCTGAATAGAAATTGTCCAACTTTTGGTTGGCCACATACCCATCTACATCAGGCATAAAAACCACCGTCCTACGGAATGTCATCAGACCACAATTCCCTTTAGATAGTACGCCATTTTCCTCTTTATAGATTTCCACTCGGTTACTTCCCAAGTCGTTTAAATCGGCAAAATAAAGTTCAGGCTCCGTAAGAAAATTGATGGTAAACCAATACTGCGTTAAATCCATTCTTTCTGGATCACATTCACCATTATAAACCATGAAAGAATCCAGGCTGAGCATCGTCATGGTATTGCCTTCGGTAGTAGCCCCGCTTGCCGCATCGTCAGAACCGGAACATGCGACCATAAATATGATTGCCGCCAAACCGAACAGGCCATATATTTTTTTCATACAGACTCTCCCTCGAGTTTTTCACGCCAAGAAAATGGATAAATCAACCTTAAAAATAGAATTATGAATAAAAACTCCCAACATAACACAGATACATTTTTCAAAAAATTTTCAATGTTTACAATCTATCATTCGTTTTTCAATAAGTTAATTGCATTTTATAATACATTTTTATTCAAAACGGATACAAAAAAAATCCGCCACAGCAAAACTGTGACGGACTTCTAAAATTCCTACTGGCTAAAACTAATCGTCGGCAGCAGATGCGCCAATGACCTGTTCAAGCGTGGTAAGACCGCGGAGCGCCTTGTTGATACCATCCATGCGGAGCGTAATCATTTCACATTCCTTCATGGCGAGCTTCTTGATTTCGTCACCGGAGGCGCGCTTGATGATCAAGTTACGCACAGCTTCGTTCGGAACAAGGAATTCGTAGATACCGCAACGTCCCTTATAGCCGGAGCCATCGCACTTCGGGCAACCCTTGCCCTGGTAGAACTGCATATCCGGAGAAAGATGCAAATCGTTCCTGAGTTCTTCGGAAATTTCGACAGGCTCCTTGCAGAACTTGCAGATGCGGCGCACAAGACGCTGGGCAAGAATACCCTTGATAGCAGTGGAGACAAGGAACGGTTCAAGGCCCATTTCAAGCAAACGCGGGAATGAACCTGCGGCATCGTTCGTATGCAATGTACTAAACACCAAGTGGCCAGTAAGAGCAGCTTCGATAGCCATCGTAGACGTTTCCTTATCACGCATTTCACCAATCATGATGACGTCCGGGTCCTGACGAAGCAGGGCGCGAATACCGGCAGCGAAGGTAAAGCCCGCGGCGTTGTTGATCTGGCCTTGGCAAACACCGTCGATGTTAAGTTCCACCGGGTCTTCCATGGTAGAAATGTTGATCGTATTATCGAGAATTTCACGGATGGAAGCGTAGAGCGTTGTAGACTTACCGGAACCAGTCGGACCGGTAACAAGGATAATTCCGTTAGGTGCGTTAATTGCTTCAAGGAACTGCTTGAGCACACGGGCGTCAAAGCCCATTTCGCGGAGCGGGAACTGACCCGAGTTCGGGTCCAAGATACGCATAACGATCTTTTCGCAAACACCGCGCTTACGGAGAGATACCGGGAAGGAAGACACACGAAGGTCAACTTCGGAGCCCTTGTAACGCACCGTGAAACGGCCGTCAAGCGGCTTACGCTTTTCAGCAATGTCCATCTTGGAAAGCAGCTTGATACGGGAAAGGATCTGCGGCATGAGTCGAGCCGGGATAGGCGGTTGCACCTGCAGGTCACCATCAATACGGTAGCGGAGCTTGAGGTATGTTTCCTGCGGCTCCAAGTGAATATCGGAAGCGTGCTTTGCAATGGCTTCGTGAATGATGGTCGTCACGATCTTGACAACCTGGCGACCTTCTTCGTCGGTAAGTTCGGCTTCTGCCGGGTTCTCTGCTTCACGGTCAACGGTATCGAGGTCTTCATCGCCACCGCCAATGAGCTGTGCAAGAGATTCGTTGTTTTCGTCAGAAGTATCGACGCCCTTGTACATCTTGGCGATAGCCGACTGGATTTCCTTCTGGGAAGCCATCACGACATCGACATCGAGCTGGGACTTGAACTTCACGATATCCACGGCACGGATATTTGTCGGGTCGGCCATGGCAATCGTCAAGGTCTTGTCTGTTACAAAGAGCGGAACGACGCCATTCTTTTTACAGATTTCTTCAGAAAGCGTATTTGCGGCAGCTTCGTCAAAGGCAAAAGATTCCAAGTGGATGAATGGAACTTCAAGCTGCACGGAAAGAATTTCGATAAGCTTTTCTTCTGGCAGGAACCCGAGAGTGACGAGAGTCTTACCAAGACGCTGGCCTGTCTTCTTTTGTTCGGCAAGAGCCTTTTCAAGCTGTTCCTCGTTGATGTAGCCCTGCTGGATGAGCATTTCACCAATGCGCATCTTCATGCTGGACTGCAGCTGCGTACCAAGAATCTGTGTAAGTGCGTCTTCGCTCACCATGCCAAGGCGAACGAGAATCTTACTCAGCATAATGCCGGTACGTTCATGTTCGCTCATTGCGTGTTCTAGCTGGTCTTCATCTATAAGGCCAAGGCGAAGCAGCAAAGCGCCTAAATTAGTTTTCGAATTCTTGTTTGCCATCATAAGTGGGTCCAAGCTCCTGCAGAGAGAACTTTAAAATCTTTTCCGTTCTTGATATAGACGCCTTCACCATCGGTGACAGAACCTATACGCGTTACGGAGAACGGTAATTTCGCCCTAAATATACTTTCATCAAGGGACGATGTGAACAATAATTGATATTCTTCCCCCCCATTTAGTACAAATTCCAGGGGGTCAAGCCCAAAATCTTTAGATAATTTTACAACATTTTCATCAATCGGCAGTTTTTCGGCATCTATTTCGATTTTTACACCCGAAGAAAGAGCCAAATGGTTCGTTTCGGAACTCAGGCCATCGCTAATGTCCATGCATGCACCGCGAACTCCAGCTTCAACGAGTTTTTTACCTGCATCTTCAACGATCTGAGGGCAAAGATGGTAGTTCACAAGGCGCGTATACTGTTCGCAGGCGTCTTTTAGCTCCGGATGGTTGAGCAATAGCCATAGCCCGGCGGCGGACTTGCCTAGTGTTCCAACAACGTAGAGTCCGTCGCCCTCCGTTGCTGCATTGCGGCGAAGCACCGCTTCGCCAGGGGCTCCTAGCAGCGTAAGGCTGAGGAGCCCCTGATCGGCGGCGATCGTATCGCCGCCGATTAGCGCAATGCCTCGGCGCGATAGGCCTTCGCGGAAGGCCTTTGCCACACGCTCGCGTGTGGTTGCGCTCCAACCCTTGTTATGACAAATGCCAAGGAGCGCAATTCGCGCCTCCCCACCCATCGCCGAAATGTCAGAAACATTGGATACAATGTTCTTTTCTACTGCCTGTTCAGGCGTCGACCAATCCAGTCGAAAATGAGTCCCTTCCGCCGACATGTCCTTGGTCACAAGCCAGCCGTCAAACTGAGCACAGTCATCGCCAGCAGAAAACCAGCCACGGCGAGCTTCCGGAATCGGGGCTGTGTCCAAATCGGCCCCATCCTTCAAAATTTCAGAGACAAAGCGAAACTCGCCCAAATCGGGGAAGACGAAATCAGGTTTCATGGATGGGAATATAGAAATTAGGATCTAGGGGCTAGGATCTAGGGGCTAGTGATTAGACGAAAGACCGCTTCGCTGGTAGACGAAAGACGAAAGGAATTTTATTTTCCAGTGTTGTCGGTTGTAGGCTGATGCCTGTCGACAGATAGTTCAATTAACAATTAAAAATGAATAATGAATAATGGAATGTCATTGCGAAATCCGTAGGATTGAAGCAATCCAGAACATGGTAAGTTACAGTTCCT